>JBBDNF010000045.1:0-14580 GCA_040877685.1 Nitrosopumilaceae archaeon | reverse complement strand
ATGTCATAGTATGCATCTGCACCTTTTGCTTTACAAACTGCTACCTCCGCAAGTAACTGTCTTCTGATTTGGGATTTTGCTGCGGTCACAAATTCACTCACAGATTGTTCTAACCTTTTATCTTTTTTTAATAGAGCAAGTAACATGCCCGGTGGAAAATCTGAGACGTCAACAGCAGTAACTATGAATATCTTTGAGCCAAAGTTTTTAGATATTTCAATTGCCTGCAAGAGAGCATTTCTAGAGTATCTGGAACCATCAAAAGGAACCAAGATACTTTTGAAAATGTCTTTGTTTACCATGCTCGAAGTATTAGTAAAACATACTTAAATTAACTTGTGAATGTCATAATTGATAATCAGTACACTAACTCTAGTTATTCCCAAGACAAGAGTTGTTTAATTTTTAAATATTTATGATATTACTTGTTATTGTCTTAGCAGACTTGTTAAGAGATTCCAACTCTGATTTTTCAAGTTTAATCTCTTCTATTTTATCAACACCGCCCTTACCAATTGTCAGAGGGACACCTAAACAAACATCCTTCAAACCATATTCACCATTTAACAGTACGGAAGCTGGAACATGCAGTTTTTCATTATCAATGATTGCTTTCATTATGTCAAATGTGTTTTTTGCCGCACCAAAGACAGAAGCTTCCTTAAATTCTCTAAGATATTTCCAGTAATTTCTTACTTCAGTTGTGATTTCTGCAATCTGTCTGTTATCTAATCTAATTTCTTTGCCATCAAATTTAGCAGTTGAAAATATTGGTACCATTGAGACACCATGTTCTCCTAAGACTATTCCTTCCACCAAGGATTGATTTTCTCCAAGCATCTTGGCCAAGAGATATCGGAATCTAGCAGAATCAAGACTTGATCCCATACCAATAATATTTTCACGTCTAAAACCAGTTTCTTTCAGGGCGTAATATGTAACTACATCAATAGGATTTGTAACTATGACGATTTTGGAATCATCAGCATATTTTTTTAGACTTGCTGAAATTTCTTTTATCAATGGAATGTTGTGTATCAACAAATCGGTTCTATCTGCTTTGATTTCACCTCTGCTTGCCGTAATTGCTATGACTTTAGATCCTTTTATTGACTCAAAATCATCTGTTCCAATTACTGATATTGATGAACCTTGAGGTATGGTGTTTGTTATATCAAGAGCTTCGCCAACAGCTTTATTCTTACTTCGATTTACCAAGACAAGATCATCAAGCGATGTGGCAGCTATGAGAAATCCTAAAGCAGAACCAACTCTTCCGGCTCCTATTATTGATATCACATAGATTCACCTACTTGACGAGCAGTACTGGTATCTTTGATTTATGAGCTACACCGTTTGATGTACTTCCTAAAAAGATCTCTTTTACTGAACCCAATCCACGTGCGCCGATGACAATAAGATCAAATTTCTTGTCCCTAGCAAAATCAAGTATCTCATCTACTACATGTCCATCAGTTATTTTTTCATTGAAAACAACTCCGTTTTGAGCTGAACGTTTTTTGGCTTTTGCCATAAATTCCTTAGCTGTCCTAGTAAGTTCCCTTTCATAAAGAATGGGTGTTAAAAGCAACGCCTTAGGATAAAAGGGTATTACGCTTATGCCGGTTATTGTAGCGCCGCATTGTCTAGCAAGGTAAATTGCATAATCCAGTCCTCGAAATGAATTTTGTGAACCATCTAGGGGCACAAGGATTTTCTTTATTGTAGGCAATCTTGTCATAAAATGTATTGATTAACTGTCAATTTAATAATGTTGCCAAAATATCATTGCTGATAATTAGGTCTGGGTTTACCTAGACATTTAATTCATCCTAGAATGTTAGTCATTATCAGATACGATTATCATCCTCAATAATCAGTCATCTTTTTTTATAATTAACAAAACGTATGTTCATATAACGAAATGAATTACATCACAAGAATAATTTCAAAGGAGTACATACGATGAGTTCTGGGCAATCAACATATGAATATTTAAAGGAAATTCAAAAGGTTAGCGTGGAGAAAGCGCTCCATCCACCCACAATAATAGAGCCATCATTTTCAATTTCCAAAGTAATTGGAATGATGTCTGAGACCGACTCTTATGATGTCTATTGTATGAAAGATGGTGAAGTATTGACAACCAATGCACGTGAGATGTTGGATGTAAGAGACATATCAACAACGAAAGCTTCTTCTTTGTTACATAGAATCAGATCGTTGTCAAAAAATGACACCATAGAAAAAGCAGCTACGGCAATGTCGCATTATCGAATGCGTTCTTTTCCAGTGGTCAGTAATCAGATAATAGGCGTTGTTACAGCAAAAAACATAGTCAACCTATTAGCTCAACAGAATTTGAAATGGGTTAGAGCGAATTCTGTTTTGACACCTAATCCAATCGTATTAAGCAATAGAGAATCACTAGCCAAGGCAAGAAAAGTCATGATGACAAACAGGATAGATCACATTCCAATACTTCACAAAGGCAAAGTAGAACGGGTCTTAACATCGATGCATCTGTTACAAGCACTTACTCCTCCACAAAGAATAGGCAGTGATCAAAAAGGCATTGACACATTAAGAAGGTTGGAATCGGACATAGGTAACATTGGAAGTACACGGGTTCCTCAATGTAACACAAACGATTCCATAAGTACAGTAATAGACACAATGTTGAAAACAGACACTACTTGTTGCTTACTTACTTTATGGGATAATCTTCACGGGATAATCACATACAAAGATATACTCGGTTTACTTTTGACAAAGATTCCAAGTGAGGTTCCACTTTATATTGTTGGAATGCCTGAAGATATGGAAAACGCAGAGATTGTTAAAACGAAATTTCAGAAAATAATTAGTAATTTGATTAAAGTCTATCCTGAAGTTGAAGAAGCTAGGACGTCGATAAAGACAATACACAGCCCAATAAGCCAAAGAAAGCACTTTGAGGTTTCAGTTAAAATATTTACTCCGTACAAGACTCACAATTACACTGAATTAGGATGGGATCTCTCCCAAGTCTTTGATGCGCTGGGAAGACGAGTAGTAAGAAATCTTTCCAAACGAAGTAAGAAACGCTGGAAAACTTCAATACGAAAAATAGACAAAAAAGATATTTTTTAATTACATTCCCATTTCTGGCATGTGTGGTTGTCCTCCAGATGGAGCAGCTTGTTTAGAAGAAGCCACGACATTATCGATTCTAAGTAGCATGTTGGCAGTTTCAGTTGCTGACTTGATTACTTGTTCTTTGACTTTGACTGGTTCTACAACATCAGATTTTTGCATGTCTCCTACGACTCCATTTACTACATCAATGCCTGTCCATTTTTCTCCTGCACTTTGTTTTGAATGAAGTTGAGTTATTGCATCTATTGGATTCATGCCTGCATTTCTAGCAAGCGCTATTGGAATAGACTCTATGGCTTCAGCAAACTTCTCTACAGCAAGTTGTTCTCTTCCGGATAACGATTGTGCCCAGACGCGTAATTTCGTCGCAACGTACGCCTCTGGCGCACCGCCACCATACACTATCATTGGTTTTTCAATCACATCTTTTACGACCATCAAAGCATCATGAATTGATCTCTCCGCTTCATCTATAACTCTCTGAGACCCCCCTCGAAGAAGTAAACTTACTGCCTTTGGATTTTTACATCCTTCGATAAAAACCCAGTTATCGTTTTCCACGGTTCTTTCTTCGACATTTTGTGCTTCACCCAAATCTTTTTCTGTTAGATCAGTTATGCTGCCTACGATACGTCCTCCTGTCGCTTTGGCAAGTTTTGACATATCACTTTCTTTGATTCTTCTTACTGCAATTATTCCAATTTTTGCAAGGTAGTGTTGAGCAATGTCATCAATGCCCTTCTGGCAGAGAACCACGTTTGCATTTGTGGATTTTATTTTTTCAACCATTCCTTTTATAATACTGTCTTCTTCTTCCATGAAAGATTTTATTTGATTAGGATTTGTGATGTTAATTTTTGCTTCAAATTCAGTTTTTTCTATTTCTAGTGGTGCACTAATCAAAGCTATTTTCGCGTTTTCGATTTTTTTTGGCATTCCACTATGAACAATTTCCTTATCCAAAATAATACCATTTATCAATGTGCTATCTAGTGTTGAACCGCCAGCTTTTTTTTCAACTTTTATATTATTTATATCAACTACATAACCATCGCCTTTTTGAGTCATCACCGAAAGTGCAGCATCAACAGCGATCTTTGCAAGATCCGAAGCTTCTATTGAAACAAGTTTTGTTTGCATTGCTGTTGTAGCTATTTTTTCAAGTATTTTCCTATCTTTTGGTTCAACCTTTTGTGCAATTTCTGTCAAAAACGATATGGCCTTTACGGATGCTTTTTGGTAGCCATTTGCCACTATTACTGGATGAATCTCATTATCTATGAGAGATTCGGCTTTTTCTAAAAGCGCACCGGCCATAACCACAGCTGACGTAGTGCCGTCTCCGACCTCACTGTCGGTAGCTTTTGCCACCTCGACCATCATTTTGGCCGCAGGATGTTGAACGTCAATCTCCTTTAGAATTGTAGCACCGTCATTTGTTATTGTTATATCTCCCATTGAATCAACAAGCATCTTATCCATGCCTCTTGGCCCAAGGCTTGTACTAATTATCTCCGCTATTAGCTTGGCAGCAGCTATGTTGTTACGTTGTGCATCACGGCCCCTAGATTGTTTAGAACCCTCCCTTAGTACTATTACAGGAATCCCTTCCGAGGTAGTCTGAACTGATGCCATTTTCTCTTAATTTGTAAAATTGCACACTATAATTCATGGTATGAATTCCAGACATGATTATCAATAATGAAAATATCGCATTGTTTTTTCTAGAAGATAGTATAGAATTTTATTGATTTACTGTGAGCAAAAATAGACCGAAGAAACTAGAAAAACTACCAACCCCATCTTCCACATTATTTGTTGGAATTCCAGGCCCTGGCCTAATTGGCATTCTTTCGCTCACTTACATAATACACACACTAAAAATGGAAATCATAGGAGAAGTGGAACATCCTGATTTATCCAATATTATTTTTATTGATAACGGTGAACTTTTAGGACCAGCCAGAATATACAAAAAGGGTTCACTTTTTGCGGTAATTTCAGATGTGCCAATTGATTACACATTAGCAGATGGTTTTGCAGAATCAATAATTGATTTTTGTAGAAAAAATAAGATTGGCATGATCATAATTTTAAGTGGTTTACAGGCTATGGGGAGAGATTTAGCCAGCCTAAAGACTTATGGTCTTGTAACTAACGAAAGGCTGGAGAAAATATTATATGAAAATGAAATACCCAAGTTTCTTTCTGGCATGATAACTGGTCCTGATGCAACTATACTAACAAGACTAAAAAATTCACCCATCCCGACGATGACACTTTATACCGAATGCAACTTTTTCTTTCCAGATCCGGAAGCTGCTATTAATACCATAAAGACAGTGTCGCGCATATTAAAAACAGAAATAGACATTACTGAGTTCAAAAAACAAATTGACTTTTTACGACTTCAGGGCAGGCAACTTATGGAAAAAACCCTAACCATCTTACGACCAGAAAAAACTCAAGCCCCAGTTATAGTACCGCCAATTTACAAATAGTTGAAAAGAAATGACAAGTGACTTCCTTTCAATGTTTGAAAAGAACCTCTATTCCATAGTTGAAGAAGAGATATTCGATGATTATGTCAATAAAGAGCTTATACCACTGTCACATCTTACAGAAAAAGAAACTGAATGGCGTTTAGAGATAGACCTGCCACTGGTAAATAAGAAAGATATCGGCGTCACCCTTAGCTCACGTCATATAGTTATCAAAGCCAAATTGGAGAAGACTTACTGTGTCTCAAAACTAAATTGTGTTAGAGAGTTTAATTATTTCAAAAAGATGATTCCACTACCTCTCAATGTTGATACCAGAAAAATTTCTGCCAAATTTAAGGAGGGCATTCTTAGAATATATATGCCTAAAATAATAACTGGAAAAAAAATACAGATAGAATGAGTTCTTCTGCTAGTGAACTATGGTTACTGGACAGGTTGCATGTTCTGAGATAAATCTGGCGGTGCTGCCAAGCCTTTTGATTGCCGCTAGACCGCGCATCCGTCTACTGCCCATAATGATAAGATCAGTCTTGTTTTTCTTGGCTTGTTTTAAAATAGTGTAAGATACATCACCATGAATTACCTTATAGAATGCTTTTACTCCCTGTTCCCTGCATTTTTCGGTTACTTTTCTAATTTCTTTTTCTCCTTTTGTTTTTAATACGCTTATGACTTTGTGATAATCAGCCATGGTGGCACCAGTGTATATTGATGGTTCACTCATTGGATAAAACAATGGTATAACCGTGAGAAGATCAACATTTGCATTAAAATTACGACCAATTTCTTTTCCTAATTCTAGTGCTTTTTTTGATAACGGTGATCCATCATATGGGACCAGTATATTACGAATTATCATTTAGAACATCTTTTTTATTTTTTCTTTATATTTGGTTGTAATTGTACCAAACTCAGCAAAATCTTGTTCTGTAGGCGATTTCAACCTCATGGCGTACTGGGTTAAAAATATTGGGAGTACATTTGCGACTAATAAGCTAAAAGCTGCATCAGACAAGTCCTTGATACCTGGAAAAGCCAACCTGATAAACGGCAGATATGCCTTTGTTTGCTTTATCATTAATTCAATCTGATTTTCTATAACTGTTTTTATCTCCGGGTCTATTGTCATTGAGAATTACCTTGCAAGTGAGATTTGATAAGGCTTGGCTTGATAGTGATGTGAACAAAGAAAGACTGAGCGACCGTTTATCACTTTTGCTGTAATTGAAATTCCATTTAGTTCTTTTTTGCAAACATGACATGAAAGTGGAATAACGACTGATTTTATAATGTTCTTTTTGCTTCTCAGATACAAATCTTGGAAAAGAAATTCGTTTTTCAAGTTTTTACACTAGTTTTAAGTGCAGTTTTTTAATATTAAAGATTAGACGCTCATTATCATGTTTGATTTTATCTTATTATCAAGTTTGATAATTTTACTTGGTAATTTTATACCAAATTCAATAATTTTTCTTTATGGCAATAGCACGTGACATAATGAGTAAGAAGGTTGTTTCTATAGAACCAACAGTTTCGGCAACCGAAGTTGCAAAGCTGATGGATAGAAACAACGTAAGTTGTGTAGTTTTAACTAAAGATGAAAAACCTTATGGCATAATAACAGAAAGAGATTTTTTATCAAAAATCACTGCACAAGACAAAAAATCCTCTGATCTTACCGCAAAAGACATAATGTCGTCCCCTATTACGTTGGTTTCTTCTTATACTCCTGTAGATGAGGTGGCACAAAAAATGATTGCAAATAAGATTAGACGGGTAGTCGTTAGCGATGGTGAACAACCAATTGGAATTATAACGGTTACTGATTTTGTAAAACATCTAAACTCGATTCTTGGAGATTCTGTGAGCTACAAAAAAGATCTCTATGATAATCTATTTGAAGAATACGAGCTTTGGAATTATTGATGTGAATTATTTCTATCCGACAATGTGCTAGTTATTGTGCGGCTATTGCCTTAACTATGTCAGTCTTCGCGATTATTCCAACAAGTAACGAGTTTCTCACAACAGGCAAGCCACTTATTCCATGTCGTATCATTAACAGTGCCGCAGTTGATACGTCTTCTTTTGCGTCTATGACTACAGGATTTGAAGTCATAATGTCTGCAGCTATGAACGTAAGGAGGTAACTTAGCTGGTTTGATTTGTATTCATGTGAGTGTGTGCCCAGAGTAAATTCTTCCACTTCTTTAGGATCGGCATATTGCTTGATCCAGAGAGGCATCTTTGCAGGTATAAAATCACGATGTGTGATTATCCCAACAGGCATTCGTTTCCTTTCCACTACCACTCTGGAGATTTTATTATTAAGAAGTACGCTTTCCACATAAAGAAGTGAATCAGCAGGTTTTACAGTAATGACTTTTTTTGTCATGATTTTTGACACTGCTATAGACGCAGATGCTTGTGTCAGAAATACTGATGTCAAATCTGTTTTAGTAATAATTCCAGCCAACGTACCATCTTTTTTTAATACAATTACAGAGCTTATTTTATGAGATATCATTAATTTCGCACAATCATATATTGAGTCTTTTTCTGTGATGGTAATGAGTTCTCTTGACATGAAATCGTTAACGCGTATTGCTTCAAGTGGCTTACCAGCTAAATAGTAAATTGCTCTTACAACGTCCTTTTCTGTTATTATGCCAACTGGTTTGTCATTTCTTGATACTATCAATCTACTAATCCTGTGCCGTAGTAATATTGCTCTGGCCTCAAGAAGGGGCTCTTCTGGGGAAATAACGATGGTTTTTTTAATGATCTGATTAAGGTTTGTATTTTTTAGCTGCATTTTTTATATCGCGTTCTTATTAAATAATAAGCCTTCTGAAAATCTCAGCGGTGAGAATTAGATGACATACATATTGATCGTGGTTTGTTTGAAGCAGTTTAAAAAATCGGGTCGGAATTATAGCCAACAGTATTATAATGTGTAATTCAAAGTAACATTAGCCAATGGATGGAATTAGAAGAAAGCAACACCCACCTAAACAAGAAAAAACCAGAAGTATCACGTATAGATTGCCAGAATGGATCGTTAATGAGTTAGAAACAGAAGCAATGCAAAAAGAAGTCTCACAAAATGTACTCGTAAAGCAAATTCTAGAAAAATATGCTAAATGGGACAGATTTGCAGATAAAATAGGAATAATCCCTGTGCCTAAAGATATCCTAAAAACACTTGGAGAAGAGATGAGGGGTGATGAGATAAACAAGATAATAGATGTCATGCTTCCTTTGATAAAAGATTGGGTCATGTTCATGAAAGGGAATTATGATCTAAAACGAGCAATTGAAGCATTAGAAGATTATATGAAGGCGTCAGGAATGACTTCGGATCACAGAATAGAAGGAGAAACTCACCATTTTGTTATTCAGCATAATCTTGGAGTACGGTGGTCGCTTTTTACAGAATTGTTATTAAAACAAATTTTTCATCAGTTCTTGCCTAATCTGACAATGAAATCTCGTACAACCCCAAATACCGTAATAACAAGTATAGCACTTGGATCTGAGTTTAGCGAGCATAACTATTAGTTTCAAATAATTAATTTTAAAATGTACTTAAATGCGAATTATCAGACCTGATAATCGAATCTCTAGTTTTTAAGTATAAAATCATCATTAGTTTCAATGAGTAATACTTTCGTAAAAGACATAATGAAAAGTGCAGTTATTTCAATCGATTCTTCGTTGACAGCCAAGGATGCGGCCAAAATGATGGAAGACGTAGGGGTTGGATGTGTTGTTGTGATGGAAAATGGAGTAGCAGCTGGAATACTAACAGAAAGAGATTTTGTCAGAAGAATTGCTGCTCATGAAAAGTCATTATCTACGCCTGTAAAAGAAATAATGTCTTCTCCTTTAATTGTCATCAATCAGGATGAGACAGTTTGGGAACTAGCAGAGCTAATGAAGCAAAGACGGATTCACAAAGTACCTGTGGTTAATGAAGAAGGTCGATTGGTAGGCATGGCGACTTCTACTGATTTGACAAGAATATGTAGCATTGGTTCTGAATCTGAAATGCGAAAGATCTGTGACCAGATTCTTTTGCGAATGAAGCCTAACTAAAGTGGAGTTGTATATGATTCCTGAACATGAAAAGAATATGCCATTATCAAGTTATTCGCTAGATGAGCTTTTACCAAATTCATTATTGTCTTCACCATCAGTAAGCATCAGAACAACTGATACTGTAGGTGATGCAGCTAGTTTGTTAGCTCATCATTTAGAGTCTTTTACTGATTCCTTGGTTGTAACAAAGGATGCATATCCTCTGGGTCTAGTAGGCGGAATAGAGCTTCTTGACGGCGTCTTGAAAAACCCTACCTCAGATTTTTTTGATAATACTTTAGTGGGAGAAATTATGAATGATAAACTTGTTACCATTACAAAACAAACTAAATTATCTGACTTACTGAAACAATGGCAACAAACTAGAAGAGCTTTTGCAATCATACCAAACCAATACCATGGTTATTCTGTAGTTTCAGCACGAAAATTACTTGAAGTTGGTGCCTTATCCAAAACCGACATGAGAGTTTCTGATATGCCCAAGAAGAGGATTGTTACTTTTACTAAAGATTACACAGTTAAAGAGATCATGGTATCAATGTTTGAAAATAAAACTCGCAAATTAATTCTTGAAAATGTATCGTTATTTATCAGTGACAGAATTATAACTGAAAAAATAGCTAGGGATTTAAACTATCTACGTAATGTCAATAACTTTTTGGATATGAGCGCAGACATCTTCAAACTAGAGAGCCCAAAAATAATTTCAGAAGATATGGGAATTCCAGAAGCATGTAAAATTATGTCTGATATGTTACATCCATATTTAATGACTAAAGATCAGGTCATAAGCCCCTGGGATATTGTAACGGTTCTTGGATCAGAGAATTTAGTTAGGTACTAATTACAGTAGAAATACTTTGAATTTCATTTATTTAGCTTATCACTTATGAGATTAAGCAAATTCATTATAAATTCTGATGGATTATAGTTAATTATGCCTAATATATTTTCAATCAGTTTAGACAAAAAACTAATTTTTTTAGTGATGGTAGTTTCAGCAATTTCTCTTGCTACTAGTGCTTTTTTGAGTTTTAATTTTTCTGAAGAAATTCTAAAAAAGAGAGCAGGTGATCAATTAATTAGCGAATCCAGCATAAGAGGAAATGCAATCAGAACCCTTTTTGATACAAGAATAAAAGAGACACAGATCTTAGCTACTGATCCTACTATACAAATCTTAGTTGATGAATTAAATCATCTTCAGTTTGGTCCTGATTTAGAATCAAAAATAAAAGAAAATAGACGACATTTTGCTACTGAAGTTAAAGCGTTCCGAGAGCTAGTTGGCTATTCAATAGGTTTTGTCGATGTAAAAGTCATTGGCAAACAAGGCAAAGTCTTTTTTTCGCTTGGAAAGGTTGATGAAAGTGACTTTTCTCAAAATCTTAGATTCATCCATGGTTTAACTGAATCTTTTGTTGAACTAGAGCCAACTGTCACTGGTGAGAGAAAAATGGTTGTAATCACGCCAATTTTTGCTAGAGATGCAAATATCAGCTCAGAACCAATTGGGGTGATAGTTGCCGAAACAAGTACTCTTGAACTAGACAAAATTTTGTTAATAAGAAGTGGTCTAGGAGAAACCGGCGAAGTCTATCTTGTAAACCCTGATCATCTGATGATTTCTGAATCAAGATTTGTCAAAAATGCCGCATTTAATCAGAGAGTTGATACTCTACCTGTAAGAATGTGTTTTGAACATAATGATGGTGTAGGCGGTCCGTATCAGGATTATAGAGGAAATTCGATTTATGGTTTTTCATATTGTGCAAAGGATTTAGGATTTGTGCTTTTGGCAGAAATAGATGAATCTGAACTGTTTCAGCCTATAATGATTCTTCAGGAGAAGATCTTTTTGACAGGAATATTCATTACGATAAGTATGGGAATAGCCACTTTTTTCTTGTCAAAACGCGTTTCAAAGCCCATAATCAAACTAAAAAATGCAGCAAATGAAATCGCACAAGGTAATTTTGATATCAGAACCAACATAAAAACTGGGGATGAGATAGGAGAACTTTCACATGCCTTTGATTCAATGGCAAAAAAGATTCAGGAATCATTAATAGCTATCAAACAACGAGAAGACGTAATAAAACAGCAACAAAATGTACTTCTACAATTTTCTGATCATAGCCAAAATTATTTTGTCTGTTTCCTTGATGTTATAGAATCTACTAAAATCACTGCAAAACTGTCAGATTTGGAATCAAGTAAATTTTACAGTATTTTCCTAAATTCCATGGCAAACAAAATAGAATCTTTTGATGGAATAGTGGTGAAAAACATTGGAGACGCATTGTTATTTTATTTCCCAAAAACAAATTCACAGGATGAGAGAGAATTAAAAAAT
Source organism: Nitrosopumilaceae archaeon (assembly GCA_040877685.1). GTDB lineage: Archaea > Thermoproteota > Nitrososphaeria > Nitrososphaerales > Nitrosopumilaceae > JBBDNF01. The sequence continues at coordinate 2,481 of JBBDNF010000045.1, read as the reverse complement.
GCACTAGAGTGTTGCCTAGCGATTAGTGAATTTCATAAGGAAGTTAACAAAAAGATGGGAGAAGAGAGATTGCCTTCACTTTCTTACAAGATCAGTGCCACGTATGGTTCTGTGAGAGTGGCTAAAATTGCCACTTCATCAATAGAAGATATTTTTGGTTCCACTGTCAACAAATGTGCCAAAATAAATCGTCTTGCTCCGCCAAATGGAGTAGTAATAGGCGATGCTCTTTACCAAATGGTAAAATCTGCAGATGCATATAACTTTGAAATGATCAATAGTCAGTCTACAATAAACGAATACGGTCATGTCTATTTACTAACGCGAAAATAACGCATATTAAAAAAAGACAAAATTAATAGCAATTAACATATTGACGAGAACGCATGAGGAAATAGCATGCCTATATGTGGATGGTTATGAATTGCTCTCGTCAAGAAGTTGTTCTCGTCTTTGCATTTAAAACTCCATGTTGATTTTCAAATGTGATAATGTTGCTGTAAAATCACTTTATTTTGAAAAATACGTCTCATTTACTTGTATGTAATTCTCACGCAAGATAATTATGCTTGTACTTTAATTAAAGGATAAGCGTGGTTTATTCATGGTTGCCATTCCATTAGAGGTTCAAGAAATGATGCGTAAGCAAAAGGTAATCGTAGTAGGCTCAGTTGACCTAAATGGTGTGGCCAACGTCTCCCCAAGAACCGCATTTTATTTTTCTAATGATGCAATATACTGGCTTGATTTTTTCAAGCATAAATCACAGGGTAACTTCAAGTCATTGCCATGGGTAAGTGTAGCTGTTATTGATAAGAAAAAATTGAATGGCTTTCAATTAAAAGGTAAAGTTAGTTTTGTGACAGAGCAAAAAGAAAAAATGAGAATCACAGATATAGTAAGCCGTTCAGCAACAGGCAAGACATCAACAAAGATTTTTGAGCAAATGAGCCAAAAAACTCCAGATGTGATCATGTTTGTACCTAAGGCAATTTATTCACTATCTCCACAAGAAGAGTCTGGCAGAGCACTAGTCGTAGATACGTCTGATAGCGAAGCAGTTACTTTATTGGGCATCTAGTTTTTTCTTGATCAGATCTAATGTAAGAGAGGGATTTGCCTTTCCTTTTGTCTTTTTCATGACTTTGCCTACAAGGTAGTTTATTGTATCAGGATTATTTTTTGCCTCATCTACTGCATTTTGTTCTTCAACAAAGACATCATCAATTACTTTTGAAAGTGAAGATTCATCATCAACGTGGCCCAAGTCAAGACCTAAAATGATTTCTGATAATGGTTTTCCAGTCTTTACAATTTCTTGTAGGGCAATCTTACCGGAATTTCTTGTAATTTTATTGTTCATTATGGCGTCAGCCAAATCAGAAAGATGTTTTGGTGTGAGTTTTAGCTGCTCGCGCTGTTCTTTTGTATCTGCAAATCCCTTTAGATCAGTTGTTATTAGATTAGCAATCTCTTTGGCGTTTTTTTCGTTATGAGCTTGCTCAAACAAATCTGAATAAAACTTGTCAGAAGAGAGTACTTCAGCAACTTGCAACGGAATCCCATATTTTTTGGTGTATCTCTCTTTTTTTGAAATGATACTTTCAGGCATATTCTTACTTAGTCGTTCAAGAACTGTTTTATCAATCAGAATTGTTGGGATGTCTGCCTCTGGGAAATATCTATAGTCTTGTTCTTCTTCTTTTGATCTAGCAGAGACTGTTATTTTACGTGCCTCGTCCCAATGTCTTGTCTCTGAAGGAATTGGGATGTTTCTTTCAGCTAAGCTTTGCTGCCTTGTTATCTCAAAGTGCAGTGCTTTCTCTATATCCCTAAATGAGCCAACGTTTTTAATTTCTACTCTGTTGCCTCTATCGATGGAAACGTTTCCATCAACTCTTAATGCGCCTTCAAGTGAAGGGTCTGATACTCCCAAGTTTTCAACAAGATCTGCAAGAAGGTTTAGAAATAGCCTAACTTGTTTTGGTGTTTCAAAGTCAGGTTCCGTTACTATCTCTACTAATGGCGTACCTGCCCTATTGTAATCAACTAAAGTAACTTGTGTTTTTTCTGAGCTTCCTTCATAGACTAGTCTGCCAGGATCTTCTTCTAGCTGAATTCTTCTTATTCTTATTTCCTTGTCTTCAATCAGAACTTTGCCATCAGACCCTATGCTTGTTTGGCCATATGCGTTATACTGTGTTATCTGGAAACTTTTTGGAAGATCTGGATAAAAATAATTTTTCCTAAAAAATCCAATTTTTTGTGGAACCTTGCAACCAAGTGCCATTGATATCATTGCGGCCTTTTCAACAGCCTTTTGATTTAGAATTGGAAGCGAGCCTGGAAGTCCAATACATACAGGGCAGATATTGATATTTGGTTCAAAACTACGATACTCTGCCTTGCAAGAACAAAACAGTTTACTCTCAAGTTTTGTAAGCTGACAGTGAATCTCAAGACCTATCTTAGTCAAATCGG
>JBBDNF010000044.1:0-19271 GCA_040877685.1 Nitrosopumilaceae archaeon | reverse complement strand
TCTTTCTGCCCTTTCACCTATGCCAATTCCTTGCAGCTGGATTCCAACAGATTCTGCCCTAGCCCTTGCATAGCTGACAAGAAGCGATAACGTAATTGCTAAAAGTACAACATATCCTTCTGCGTATCCGCCAATCAGTATGCCAAGAAATATGGCAACTTCGGCAATTTTATCAAATACAGAATCTAAAAAAGCACCATTTTTTGAAGCCGTTTTTGTGATTCTGGCTACTTGACCATCAACTATATCAAAAAAGCCTGAAATCAAAAGCAGTATTCCGCCCACTACAAACGCAAATTCAAAATGCCAAGCATACACTATGGCAGATGCAAAGGCGAATGCAAGACCAACTATGGTCCAGAAATTTGCCGGTAAACCTGTAGCTGCGAATACTATACCAATTTTTTGCAGTGCTGGTTTTAGACTATCGCGGAAATTGTTTAGCATCTGATAACAACCACTTTGTCAATAATTTATACCATCAATAATAAGAAATCGGCTAGATTTTGAATGTAATCGCTTCTTTTTTACTATTTTGAAATAGTATTCGTGTATTCATGATCTGCTATTTCAAATAGATATTGTTTTTTGACCTGTGTTATCTTGTCTGCAAGTTTGGTTAGTGCTATTGAGTCGCCTATTTCATCTTGGTTTTGAGATCTATTTTTCAAGTCGGTTATTATGCCATCAAGAATTCTAATCGGATCTAGTTTTTCTTTCATACCTTTTCTATCCAAATTACCGCAATATGGATGATTGCATAATGTGTCCCAAAATTAAGCAATGGTTCCATTCAATGACGACACTAAACTTTGTGGGTTTTTGTTGTATTTGCTTACTATGTATAGTACTTTATCATCGCCTTCTGGTATGGGGTTGGCACAATGTCCACATTTTGGAAGTGTAACTACTGCGTCATAATCAACTTCTCCTATGAACTTGTCACACTTGCAGCAGTGGATCGATTTCATATCATATATGTTCAAACTTGGTCACTTCTGTGCAGATGATTCTTTGTTATAATTCACAAAATTTCTTATTGCCGTTTTTATTTTTTTAGTAACTTCTAACATCGTTTTTAGTAGCGTCTATCACTTATAACAATATGGGAAGAGTATCACTTGGTGCATAACAGCTAGAGATTGGCGTGATCAGTTCTGAAATTTAGTGATTGCTCATAATTGTAGCCAAATTTTTTGCAAGTATATATAATATTGAGTTTAATTTCCTGCATGGGCATTATAGCAAAAGGTGCCAAGTGTAGTGTTACTGGATGCGACAAAGATGGAGTTCGTTCCCTGACTACATCAAAAGTTGAAGGAACAGGTCTTAGCATTTCTAGCGGCTCAAAAAAAACTGTTTTGTGTAAAGAACACTATAAAGAATGGAAAAAAGCAACAAAACAAGACAGAGAAGTTGAAAGAGCCAGATTTGACAGGTTCTAGTGCTTTTTGCTAAAATAGGTTTTTGCTAGATTCTTGTAGTACTGGTTTAATTTTTTGTACAATCGTTTTGGTTTTCGAGGCTTTTCCTGACTTAGTACATAAAGACACAAAACAGGAAATGCAATTGTTGCGTCAGCATACACCATTATGACATCCTCATGTGAATCTTTTATCTTGCCCCAGCTTTTTCCTTCTTGTAACGTGGCTCCAGACAATCCACCAGTGTCGGGTCTTGCATCGGTGATTTGTATGATATAATCTTGACCACCGTGCCCAAGTCCAAGGATTTGATCTAAAAGCGGGCCGGTCTGCTGTGCAGTGTTTTTTGGAACTCCACCACCTATCTCAACTATTCCAGACTTTTTTGAATTGTAAACAATAGCTGCCTGTTCTATTATTTCTCGCACAATGTCCACATTGTACACCTTGTTTGCAAGTCTAAGTGGAGCTAAATCTAGTGCAAGTGATGAATCCTTTAGTGTTGAGATATAGATAGGAACGTCATAATCGTAAGCAGCAACAACAAAACTTCTCTCTGGGCGTTTTGATTTTTGCTTGGAATATTTCCCCATGGCATAAGAAAATTCTGCAGTTGTAAACGGTTTTTTAGTTAGCGTATCCTTAAACATGTGCTGGATAATCTTGTCTTCTGCCATCAAAGTTTCTTTTCCTTTGATGTAAATGTCTCTAATTCGTACAATGTCTTTTTTGTAAAGTATCATATCATCAACTTCAAAATGGCCTTGCTTTACTGGCAAATTCCATGCAAAGTGGTCCTCATGATATAGGTTTGAACCTGTAGATATTATCCAGTCAACAAATCCCTTTTCTATAAGAGATTTAAACAAACCACCAAACCCCACTGGTGTCATTGCCCCAGCAATGGTAAGACAGATTGTAGCATCGTCTTCAATCATTTTACAGTAGAGTTTAGCAGCCTCACCAAGCTGTCTTGCATTATATCCTGAGCTTGCGTAAATCTCCACAAGATCATCGACTCCCATGTTCGGTTTTATCTTAAAGTGTGGTACGTCTTTACCGCGAAAATGATGATGATCCACGAACGGGTAATCTTATCATGGGCTAAATAATACTTGCTAATTATCCAATAAAATTTCAACAAAAACAAATGATCGAAAAAACTATCCATAACATTTAATTCGATTGCTACAACAGAGACAAAATATGCGCATCCTTCAGCTCCATTGTGACAACATAGAGTTTACTCCCACAAAAAAGGAGATAAAATCTGCCGAAGAAATAGAACCTTTAACAAAAAAGCTAGAAGAAGTCGTGGTAGCTTTTATCGCGATAGAAGAAGGAGATGATTCAAACGTAGCAAAAAAAGCCATATCAGAAATAACAGAATCCATGAAAAAGATAGGTTGTAACAGACTGCTTTTGTATCCTTATGCACATCTTAGCTCAAAGCTTGCATCGCCAAGTGTAGCCCTTAATATTTTAAAAGAAATGGAATCTCTTGCAAAGGGACTTGAGGTATCAAGGGCACCATTTGGCTGGACAAAAGCCTACAAGCTTCAGGTCAAGGGTCACCCATTAGCTGAGAATTCAAAAACCATAACAGCTGGTGATAAGACAGAAACAATATCAGATGCAGTCAAAGCAGAGTCAAAGATAGAATCGTTTTGGTACATCATGTCGCCTGATGGAAAGATGCAAAAAATTGGAGATTTTAATTTTGCAAAATATCCCAATCTAGAAGTACTAGCAAAATACGAAGCTGCAAAAAAAAGATCTGTTGACGAGCCACCACCACATGTAAAATTAATGAAAAAGATGGCAATTGCAGATTACGAACCTGCATCTGATTCAGGAAATATGAGATTTTATCCTAATGGCAGATTAATCAAATCTTTGATTGAACGATATGTTTCAGATCAAATAATGGAATACGGCGGACTCGAGGTGGAGACTCCCATAATGTATGACTCTCATCACCCAAGCATGGAAAGTTACTTTCACAAATTTCCAGCAAGGCAATACAACATCAATTCTGAAGGAAAGCAGCTTTTTTTGAGATTTGCGGCGTGTTTTGGGCAGTTCCTGATGGCAAAGGACTTTCAGTTATCATACAAAAATTTACCACTAAAACTGTATGAGCTAACAAGATACAGCTTTAGAAAAGAACAGTCAGGAGAGCTTGTAGGCCTAAGAAGATTACGCGCATTTACCATGCCCGACTGTCATGCCATGTGCAAAGACATGGAGCAAGCCAAAGAAGAACTTCGTAAAAGATTTGATCTTTCAAGAAAAGTCATTAAAGAACTTGGAATAGAAGAGTCTGACTATGAAATGGCTATCAGATTTACAGAGGACTTTTACAATGAAAACAGGTCCTTAATTGAAGAGCTTGTCAGAAAAAATGGAAGGCCAGTACTTGTCGAGATGTGGAAGGAACGATTCTTTTACTTTGTACTAAAATGGGAATTTAATTTTGTAGACAACCTTGGAAAGGCGTCTGCGTTATCTACAGATCAAATTGATATAGAAAACGGCAAACGATACAACATAGAATACATTGACGAAAACAACAAGCCACAAAATCCCATTATACTACACAACTCTCCTAGTGGTGCGGTGGAAAGAGTAATCTACGCTTTGCTTGAAAAGGCCGCTAAAGACACAAAAGAAGGCAGAAAACCGCAGTTTCCTTTATGGCTTGCACCTACACAGGTTAGAACAATTCCTGTAAAACCAGAATTTCTTGACTATTGTGAAAAGCTTGCAGACAAAATCTCCAGTTCTGATATTAGAGTAGATGTCGATGACAGAAATGAAAGTGTGAGCAAAAGCATTAGAGATGCAGAAACTGATTGGATAAGCTATGTCATAGTAGTAGGAGAAAAGGAAGTGAATGCTACAAAGATGAGTATTAGAGACAGGAAAGCAGGCAATGTAAGGGAGCTTTCAGTTGAGGAATTGATCAAAGAGATAAAAGAACAAACCCATGACAAGCCATTTATGAAATTAAACATGAATAGGCATCTTTCAAAAAGACCACAGATAATGGTGTAAAAAATTCAGACTAGGATGCGTCCAAGTCTTTTGGTACAATTTCAAGTGCTTTGTTAAAACATTCTATTGCCTCGTCATATCTTCCAAGACTTCGAAGTGCAACACCCTTTTGATTCCATGCGTGAGTATTTTTTGGATCCAGTGATATTACATTGTCAAAACATTCCAGTGCCTCGTCATATTTGGCATCTTCCAAAAGACGCGTTCCTTTTTCAATAAGAATAGGTATTTCAGCACTCACGTGTGTTATTTGATATTCTGCCTAAAGTGATTTTCTAACGTGCAATATTCATCGCAATAACTTCTGACATCAATTTTGCAGCAACAGCTGCAGTTGCACCATTATCGTATGGTGGGCACAGCTCTACTATATCTATACACCTGATCCTTTTTTCCTGTAATGCATATACCATGTCAAATAGCTCCCTAGACGTGATTCCTAATGCTTCTGGATTACCAACACCCGGTGCAAATCCTGGATCTAAAACATCCAGATCTATGCTGAGATAAATTTTATCAAAGGTTGAAACGGCATCTTTTACTAATGTTGCACCTTTACCATCTCGTATGTCTTTATCGGTAATGGTTCTAACTTTGTGTTCTTCTTTGAATGCAAGCTCATCTTTGACAAAAGATCTAGCACCAACATGGATTATGTTTTCTGCTCCACGTTTTTCAATGATTCTACGAAGATATGCAGCGTGGCTTAGCTTAATGTCAGCATATTCATCACGTAAATCATAATGTGCGTCAAAAACAATGTAGCCAATATCTTTTGGAAAGCTCATGTACGTTCCATAAGTTAGAGAGTGTTCGCCTCCAAGGATGATTATCTGTTTTTCTCTTTTAGCGAGTTCTCCTGTTATCTTGCCTACCATGTCTATCATCTCCGAGGCTACGACTGTATGTCTTGTATTTCCAAGATCTTCTATGTTTACTGCTTCCAAATCTACGTTGAACTTAGTTGAAAATATTTCAATGTTATTAAACGCAAGTCGTATTGCATCTGGACCAAATCTGGTACCTGGTCTAAAAGAATGAGTTGAGTCAAAAGGAATGCCATATACAATTGCAGAAACTTCGCCTGCTTCGTTTGGGCTAGTAATGAATGGATTTCTATTTAGGTAAAGATCAAGAAAACTCATTTTTGTTTAAAGTCTGTTGCCCTCATATAGATATTTAGCTAAAGTTTAATCAAAAGATTTAGTTGGCAATTGCCGGCTTGTTGTACATACTGCATTGCTGATGAACCTGCTCTTCGCTAGTCTTCCCGCAACAGGGGCAAATGAATCGTGATGTCTTTCGACATACTGGACATGTTTGAAATTCTTTCATTTCACACCCACATGTCCTACATAGATCAATTCGCATATTTGTAAAAATTACAAGATCCTCTTATAAATTATATTAATATTAGCCCCACCTAATTACACTTAAAAGTCCAGAATCTTTAACCTAGTTCCAAAAGAACTGATCCAATCCAGTCTGCTTTGGCGCTCCAATTAATGTATTAAAGTCAAGGTCCATTGAAGAAAGAATTTGATCAAAAGTACTTTCCATAAATTCCATGTACTTTGCAGAATCAATCTCGTCTGGCCGTGCCATCTCAACTGGTTTTACACCAGGCTTGTTTATTATTTTGACATATGATATAATGTCGCCTTTTTTTATTTCTCTGATCTGTTCTAAAAGTTTGGCTGCACGTATGTGTTGTGGCACAGTTTTTACATATTCTGATGGTGCCTTACTTATCATAACATTAAAGGTCAGCTCAGAAAGTGGAATCTCTTTTGCCTTTAGTTTTTTTGCGTATTGAGAAATCATGCCACTAATTTTTTCTTTTGACTGCGCAAATTCTTCAGCAGTCTGTACCTTAGATAAGATTTCAAGTATTTCGTAAAATAGATTTTTGATAAAAGGAGGAGTATGAGATTTTTTCCCTGTCAATCCTTTAACATCAACTTTGCCATCCTTTAGAACGCCAAGATAATTTTTCTTTCTTGTACTTAACACCACATAACGATATTCTTTATCAAGATCTAAATCTACACCGAATTCTTTTTTTGCCCAGTCAATTACAGTTTGAACTTGTTCTTTAGTAGGACCTTTTAAAAATAAAGAGTCAGTATCTCCATACAAAACTTCAATTCCGACTGACTTGCATTTTTCTATTGTTTGTAAAATAGTGTATCTACCTACTGCGGTAGTAGCTTCCGCCACAGGCAAACAATATAGAGGAAAGATTTCAGCACCCATAACCCCGTAACTTGCATTAAGTATGACTTTGAGTGCTTGACTTACTACCGTGTAAAGCTGTCTTTGATCTTCAGCTAGTGCAGTATTCCTTGCAAGGCTCTTGTAATAATTAACACGCAAGTCTCTTAGTGAACCAATCAGAAGGGCAGTAAGGCCATTTTTACGCGTACAAACCCAATGGTTTGTCTCAGGAATGGTATTTTTCCTGCACTCTTCATGTGGGCATCTTACTGTCTCGTATGAGAGATTACGTACCTTTATGATACTTGGGTATAGACTTGCAAAATCCATTACAGATACGGTAAAGTGAATTCCCGCTTGTGGTTCAACTACCAAGCCACCACGATACTTTTTGTCTTTTATTATAGCCTCAGTTGATACGGCAGTAGATTTTAGATCAAGCTCATCTCTACGAGGTATCAAAAAGTTATGTTTTCGATGTTCGAAATAAAATAGGCTTCTTATCCACTGTGATACCCCAAATCTCGATATATCATCAATTGGCATTCTTGCAATTCTTGTAATGACAACAAATAGATCCATCAACAGATCATTGTTGAAGCTAGTCAGCATATGTGTAAGTCTTGCATCATTATAGCAATAGCTTGCAAGCTCATGCAGTGACAGGTCATCAAGCTCTCCACCATAATCAAGTTTTGATTCACCCAGTAACCCTTCAGTTATGCTATTTAGAGAAAAGTCTCTGTATTTGTGACTAAATGCGTATATTTGAAAAGAACGATTTGAAAACGTCCTGTACAAATCAATGTGTACACCATGCTTTAGCGTTGCTGAATCTCGCATCATGATCAATGGAATGTCTTTTGATTCTATTCCCAACCTTTCAGCTCTATTGTAAATATATGGCATATCAAACTCGTCTCCGTTAAAGGTAATCACAAATGGGTAATCAGTCAGAATCTTGAATGCATCTTTTATCATGTCTTTTTCTTTGTCTTCTTCGTAAAAGACAATTTTAACATCTGCAGCAGCCTCTTTTGTGCCTAGTTGTTTATCTTTTTTCTTTAGTACAAAAACCTCTTTGAGACCATCACTTCCAGCAAATCCAATTGCAGTAATTCTTTTATCTGCCACCTTTGCGTCAGGTATTCTACCCGGCTCAGATTCTACTTCTATGTCGAAGCTAATTCTTTTAATTTTTGGAATTGGTTGGTTTAGTAAATTAGCCCAATCCGAAATATGGTTTTGAAATTCTTTTGAGTCAATTATGCCTGTGCTTGTGACTTTGTCCCACAACAAGCCTTTTAGTGCCAGTTGTACTTCGTCTGGAATTTCGTAGCCAAATGGTTCAAGCTTGCCGTTTGTTATCTGATAGTATCTTCCGACAATAAGGGAACTATCATAGAGATAGTTCTCATAATATTTGATGTCAGACTCCCACGTTTCAATTATGTTTCGTATGCTCTTGTCTGTCTGTGTTCCACCAATTGCAAGTGGATCTGCAACTACTATTTTTGTTACGTTAATAGTTCTATCCTTTATCAGATCTCGTTTTTCTGTTTTCTCAAGTCTTAGCACATCTTTTCTGTCTGATAAAAACTTGAGGTCTTCTGGGTCTAGCTTTGAATAGCAATATGGTTTGTGGCCCGTATTATCAGTCCATAACAAAATTTTTTGTGACTTGGGCTCATAGAACTTGAGAACTGCAGATTTTTTTTGACTATCATATGTTGCCGAAACAAGCAATGCGGGCGGCATGGTTGTTGTTACTTCATCTACCGCACCCAAGACGTTTTGTTGCATGTATACTCCTTACTTTGTTGGAATCAGATTTACTTTTGGATCCTGAAGTAAGACCTTTATCCAATATTCAATTTTTTTCTTGTCCATAATAACAACCTCAAGTCCTGCCTCTTTTAGAAGAGCATAATCAGTTTCTGGATACGAGGCAAGGCAGACTATACGCTTTATGCCTATTGTTATAGCCATTTTACTACACTCCAAGCACGTTACAAATGTTGTATAAAGGGTAGTGTCTTTGGTGCCAGAACCCACACCCAAAATGGCACAGTGCATAATGGCGTTGGCTTCAGCGTGATTACAAATGCACCTGTCAAGACCTTCTCCTGAGGCTAGCTTTCCTTCTGCTCTAAGAAGACATCTCTTACATCCTCCTTCAAAGCAATTTTTTACTCCAGGCGGAGTTCCGTTATAGCCTGTTGCGATTTGCCTATGTTCACGCACAATTACGGCACCCACCTGTCTTGTGATACAGTTTGATCGAAGCTTGGCTAGCTCTGCCTGTAGCATAAAGTATTCGTCCCAAGTCGGACGTTCAAACGATCCTTCCATACAAGCAATGATGGTTGCCGTAATATAAGATTTGAAAGAAACTTTTTACTTGTCCAAAAGAAGATGATGTTGCTTGGTTTCTCAGTATGTAGAACACAGATTGATCAAAAAAGATGCCATAGAGTACAGAGAATACCAGTCAAATTTGGCAAGCCAAGCAATAAAAGAAAACTGTTTGATCGTTCTTCCTACAGGTCTAGGTAAAACAGCAATTGCATTACAAGTTATTGCAGAATTTTTATCAAAAAGAACCGGCGGGATTTTGTTTCTTGCACCAACAAGGGTTCTTGCACATCAGCATTACTTGTTTTTAAAAAATAATCTTCTGATAGATGATATCGCATTGATTACGGGAGAAGATCCTATTACGCGTAGAAAGAAAATGTGGTCAAATAGTGTGATATGTGCGACTCCAGAGATTACAAAAAATGATCTTGACAGACAGCTTATTAATCCTGAACAGTTTAACTTGGTAGTTTTTGATGAAGCGCACAGAACTATAGGAGGCTATTCCTATTCAGAAATTGCAGCTCGTATAAAAACCACAAATGCCCGAATAGTTGGAATGACTGCTACGCTTCCAAGTGAAAAAGAAAAGGCGATAGAAATACTTCAAACGTTAAAAATTACCAGCATAGCTCAAAGAACTGAAGATAGTTCTGACGTAAAACCATATGTGCAGCAAACAGACACACAGTGGGTTACAGTTGAACTTCCTGCTGAGATGAAGGAGATTCAAGCCTGCATAAGGGTAGCACTAGAGTCAAGATACCAGGATCTCCGAAGGGCAGGTCTTAATCTATCAGATAACAAGTCACTCTCACAACTTCTAAGGGTACGAGACTTTGTCATAAGGCAAAATAAGAAAGCGGCCAAACCACTTTTTACAGCAATAAGAATAATTCATGCACTAAATGTTTTAGAGTCACATGGGATTACATCGTTTTTAAGATTCTGTGAGCGGACACAAAAAAAGAAAGGAATTGGAATAAAAGACCTTTTTGAAAATGATCTGAATTTTGCAAAAGCTATTAGGCTTGCAAAGACTGCTCAAGCAAATGGCATAGAACATTCTAAAATTACAAAGCTAAAAGAAATTTTAGAATCAGTTACAGGAAAGGTACTTGTTTTTACAAGTTATAGAGACTCCGTGGAGGTAATACATCAAAAGCTAGTTGAAATGGGAATTGCGGCAGGATTTTTAATTGGTAAAGCAGGCAAAACAGGACTCAAACAAAAAAAGCAGATGGAAGCTGTGCAGAAATTTCGAGATGGAGAATACAAAGTTCTAATAGCTACACGTGTTGGTGAAGAAGGATTAGATATTTCTGAGGTCAACCTTGTTGTCTTTTTTGATAATGTTCCTAGCTCAATAAGATACATACAACGAAGAGGCCGCACTGGCAGAAAAGAGTACGGTAAGCTGGTAGTCTTGATTGCAAAAGATACTACTGATGAAACCTATTACTGGATTGGAAGACGGAAGGTAAGCGCAGCAAAGAATATGGGGGAAAAGATGTCAAAGGTCTTAGAAAAACAACAGTCTCGAGTTACAAAGACAGGGCTTGACGTATACTTTTAGTTTATTTGAAAATTTGTCCTCTAATTTGCGGTATCATCTTGTAGACCATATTCTTTATTCTCATAAGATCCTCTGTGGTGGGCATTTCCTGCTTGAGTGTTGTAACAGCAGCGGTAGCCATGCCTAGACCCATACCAACCACAAGGCCATAAACAAACTCCTTTTGGTCGCTAACTTTTAGAATATCATTACTGCTTTTGATTTCATAAAAGTGAGCTGGTATTGACTGTATTGCACCATCGATTGTTCTCTTTACAAGCTCCTCTAGCTTTTGATTTTCATCCATACCAATCAGTTGTTTTATCAAGATAATAAATATACAATTTTTAAATATACTATAATTTCAACAAAATTATGTTCCTAAGAGGGTCTAAAGTACTAATGGCATCAGTCTTGCTTATTCTAATTGCGTATATTCCTATTAGTGTAAGTGCTCAAACAACATCAAATGGAATAACTGCAACCACTAACAAATTAACATACAAAAGTGGTGAAAAAGTCATTATAAATGGCACAGTAGAAAAAATAGTTGAGGGAACCCCAGTAACAATTCTTATTCGAAATCCCATTCAAAATGTTTACAATGTAGGACAAGTTGATTTGTTAGGTAATGTTTTCATTCATGAACTTGTGATCAATGATGCTTCCAAGCCTGGCATATACACTGTTGAAATAAAACATGGAAGTCAGTATGCTAAGCTGCAGTTTATAGTAAATGTTGGACTGATACAGACCATTTCTATTGGAACAACTCAAATCAAAGTCAGGGGCGAGGAGATAGGTCTAATAAAATACAAAGATGCTCAGGTTTCGACACAAGAAAAATCCATCACTATACCACTCAATATAGTAAGTGTGTCAGATAGTCCCATAATGCAGGAGTTTGAGATTCCAAAAGAAGCTATTGATGCTCCTGGTCAATCTCTCATTGTTGAGATTGACGGGGTAGTTCTTAATTGCTCTGAAACGGAAACTAACACTGCTAGAATACTTAATTGTCTCATCCCTCCTTATGCAAGAGTCATGAAAATAACCGGTACTTCAGTGATTCCAGAATTTGGCGCCATAGCTGCTATGATTTTAATAATTAGCATGTCAGTTGTTGCCCTGACAAGAATCAAACTGAGAAAGTCTTTTTATTAGTACATTTTTCTATCATACACCATGATAGCATATATTTTAGCAACATGTATCCCAGGTCACGAAAAAGAAGTCATAGCTAAAATCAAAGTTTTGCCTGAAGTAGTTGAAGTAAATGGCGTAATGGGAAGGTACGACGTATTCGTCAAAATTTCTGCTGATAATGCGTTAAAAGTTGACTCAGCTATAGGAAAGGTGCGAAGTGTTCCTCATATAACAAGCACATTTACAATGCCTGCCATATATGGTCAAGGCGGCACCATAGATGACGTAGAGTAATTACAAATCTAATTCACTTTTTTCTTGTAGGTTTTCAGTAAGCTCAAGATAACTGCATGGATCAAGTTGTTTGGCAAATCCTTTGTCTATGTTAATTAAATAAATAGAATGTAGTCTAGCGTTTAGTATATCATCTGAATCTATTGGCGGACTCTTGTAAAACCTATCACAGAGGATTTTTATTTTTTTGATCTCCTTTTCAGACCTTTCACCTGGTGGTTTTAGAAATAATTTTGGTATTGGGAGTATACCTACTACTGGAGTCGCAAGTGCAAACTTGGAGCAGTATTTGCTGTATCTAGCAATCTTGCTTGCAATTCTTGCTACATAGTAATCTATAGTATCCAATGCATGATCTGGAGGAGTAAAGCCAGTCTCTATTTCCATAATAAATGTGCCATCGCCTTTTGTTGCAAAGACATCACATACAAGATTATCAGAAAGAGGCTTTTCCACATCTACGGAATAGCCTTGTGAGATTAGATTTGAGGCACAGATTATCTCAAGTACAGAGTGGTTTATTTTCACCAGGTTCTGAGTGTATAATTCTATTAGCCTTTCACGCACATAGTTTATCTTTGATTTGGCTTCATCAGCCTTCCCTTCTGATAGTCTTTGTGCTATAGCATAGATATCATCTGTAAATTTTTCTACGTCCAAAATCTAGCTAATCATCGTTTTTGGGTTTTAAGAAGATACCTGCACACAAATCCTTGTTTTACTCATGCTCATAATTTAAAAAGGGATTATAGTAATCCACCCCTCGTTGGATATAAAAAACATCACAGTGTTGGGTTCTGGCATAATGGGCCATGGGATAGCACAAGTTTCTGCCATGTTTGGGTATAATGTCATCCTCAGGGACATAGAAAAACAATTTTTGGACAAGGCGATGGAAAAAATTAGATGGAGTCTAGACAAACTTGTATCTAAACAGAAACTCTCGCAACAAGATGCCGATAAGATATTTTCAAGAATAAACCCAATAGTTGATCTTTCTGAGGCACTAAAAGACTGTGACTTGTTAATTGAAGCAGTGCCAGAAATAATGGAATTAAAGAAAAAAGTCTATGCGGAAGTTGACAAGATTGCAGGTAGAAAAACTGTGTTTGCGTCAAATACCAGCACACTTCCTATAACCGAAATTGCAAACACAACAAGTAGACCAGAAAGATTCATTGGGATTCACTTTTTTAATCCGCCACAACTCATGAAATTAGTAGAGGTAATTCCGGGGCAGAAAACTTCAAAGGAGCTGGTAGAAATTACGATGAATTTTGTAAGATCGATTTCAAAGGAGCCTGTTCTGTGTAAAAAAGATGTGGCAGGGTTCATTGTAAATAGGATATTCATTCCCCTTGTACACGAAGCTGCGTGGGCAATTGAAAGAGGTGGCTCATCCATGACTGAAATTGATTCCGCAGTAAAGTTCAGGCTAGGCTTTCCTATGGGGATATTTGAGCTTGCAGATTTTACTGGACTTGATGTAATTCAAAAAGCTACAGAAGAAATGCATTCACGAGACAAAAAGGTAATCAACCCGCATCCAAAAATAAAAGAACTTTTTGACAACAAAAAACTTGGCCAGAAAACCGGAGCTGGGTTTTACGAATACTTAGGTGACAAGTATGAACGCGTTGCTTTATCAGAAGAGTTAGCAAGCAAATTCAATCCAATTCGTCTTGTTGCAAACATGCTAAACAATGCAGCTTGGCTTGTTACAAACCAGGCAAGCGACATACCAGAAATTGAAAAGGCGTTACAACTTGGAATGGGGCTCAAAAAACAAATATTTGAGACTGGAAAAGAGTTTGGAATTTCTAATATAGTAAATGAATTAAAGGCACAGGCAAAAAAGTATGGCCAATTCTATGAGCCAGATCCGTTGCTTGTGGCTATGCAGAGTTAATCTTTGCCAAGATATATTTTACAGCTTCTTTTGGCGAGCTTACTCCAACTATTTTGACATTTTGTCTGTGATCAAGATATTTATCTACAAACATCTCTGCAATTCCACCGGTATTTTTTATTGCCGCAATAGGTTTATTGTGCATGTACGCTGCGCATGTCTCAGAAAGTGTACCAGAGCCACCGCCAATTATTATAACTCCATCTGCCGAAAGTGCATTAAGAAAATCTCTTGCTAAACCAATTCCAGTTGGGATAACAATGTCGCAATATTCATTTGAAAATGAGGGATCATTTTGAGGAATTATTCCCACGGTAATGCCGCCTCCATCCTTTGCCCCATGGCAAGCCGCACGCATGACTCCACCAAGACCACCAGTAATTAAAACTGAGTCAGATTTAGCTATTTCGAAACCAGTTTCGTATGCCACTTTTTCAAGTTCTGGAGTAGAACCATTTTCATTATTTCCAACTACCAGAATCTGTCTTTTCTTTGCCAATACGCTACATAAAAGCCCGTATAATAAAAATCGTAAATTTACTTATTAGCTAGATCGTGAGTATACCATAAAGAATATTAAAACATGTACATAAATTCAGTTATGGAAGAACGTACAATGCCTATTTGTTTTACAGCTGAACAGTACAAGGTGATCGAAGAGATGGCAAGACAAAAAGGAATGCTAAACGTAAGCCAATTTATAGAAAAACTGTTAAACGAGAACTAATCGTACTTGAAAAATATCAGTACAACCTTTTTTTAACGGAAAATCATACTTTGTGTGTGGGATTACTAAGCCATAAGCCATCATTTTGCACCATTTGTAAAAAGGGTATTTCCCATAAGCATAAACCAAAACGCGAATGGAATGTGGAAGGTCCATTGTGTTCAGACTGCTACATAAACGAGATGCAAAAGAACTATGACTTAAGCGTCAGACAAAAATGTGTTATTTGTGGAATAGAAAAAAACGTACCAGACTTGTGGGAACCAAGATGGCAATGGGAGATGAAGGGTCTCTTTTGCAAGGCGTGTTTTGATAAAAAGGAAGAATCATTTAATAAATTGAGGAATTTTTGCAGCATATGCGGTACAAAGCTTGGCATGATAAGATACAATCCAAAAAAACAGTGGCCAATAGAAGGTCAGCTGTGCAAAGATTGTTGGAATTCACAAAAAGCAAAAAGTGAATGATGGATGCATCTTTTTAAAAAATTCAAATGTGAAAAGTGTCAAAAAAAATTCAGGCAGCAAGAAGAACTTATGCAACACGAGCAAGTTTTTCATGGAAAAGACACGATGTATGATTGCAAAGAATGCAACCAGTTCTTCTCAAGTATGGAACAAATGCGAACGCATTTGCAAAGATATCATTCGTATAAAGGAAGCAGAGATTCTAGGTAGCTTTTATTGTCTTTACTATCGGTGGCCTTAGCTTGCTAAAGACTCTGAAGCCACAGATACACTTTATTTCTGGCAATCGGCTTAATTCAGATTGGCTCACATGTGTTCCGCATCGCATGCAAGCATAAACCACATTAAAACTTGTAGATTGTTCTTTTTCCTGTGGTGGTACATCAGAATTCTCAGTTGCCATGTTTTTATCAGATTTGTCTGTAATTTAAGGCTAACAGAATTATTTTAGAGTAAGCTCAATGTAAACGTCGTTTGGAATTTTTATGCGCATAAGCTGTCTTATTGCCCTATCATCAGCACTCAGATCTATAACACGTCGGTGTATACGCATTTCCCATTTCTCATATGTGTTTGTTCCTTGACCACATGGAGATTTTCGCGTAACAATGTTTAGCCTTTTGACAGGAAGCGGTGTTGGTCCCTTTACTTTAACCCCCGTTTTTTCTCCGATTCCTTTGATTTCATTACAGACGCCATCAAGCCTAAGCAGACTCGTGCTTGTTAACTTGATTCGGGCCAGTTGCGTCATTCAGACCACTAGGCGGTGAATTTTTCAGTTATATCCTTGACAACGCCTGCAGCGATTGTTGCACCCATATCTCTGAGTGCAAACCTACCAAGTTCTGGAAAGTCTTGGAAGGTTTCGATTGGCAGGGGTCTGACTGGTCTTATTCTTACTATTGCAGAATCACCTGCCTTGAGAAACTTTGGATCCTTTTCTTCAGCGGCACCAGTTTGTGGATTAATCTTTGCCTCAAATGCAACAATGGTTGCTGCAACTTGTGCCGTGTGTGCATGCATTACTGGCGTATAACCAGGTGCAATTGCAGTTGGATGATGAATAACAATGATTTGTGCACGGAATTCTTTTGCAACAGTTGGTGGATTGTCAGGAGTTCCGATTACATCGCCTCTTTTGATATCTTTCTTATCTATACCTCTGAGGTTGAATCCAATGTTATCACCTGCTTCAGCAGATTCCATCTGTGTGTGGTGAGTTTCAATTGTTTTAATTTCTCCTTGTGCACCAGAGGGCATTACTACAATTTTTTGTCCAGGTTTTACTATTCCAGTTTCTACTCTACCTACAGGTACTGTTCCGACACCTGTGATGGTGTAAACGTCTTGAATTGGAATTCTTAATGGTTTGCCAACTGGCTTTTCTGGCAATTTGAAATCATCAAAGGTTTCATACAGTGTCTTTCCAGTCCACCACTTCATGTTTTCTGATTTCTTTACAAGGTTATCACCCTTCCATCCAGAAAGCGGGATGATTGGAACAGATTCTACTTTGTAGCCAACTGATTTTATCAGTTTTTCAGCCTTATCCTTTGCAGCCTTGAAGACTTGCTCAGAATAGTTGCTGTCATCCATTTTGTTTATTGCAACAATTAGCTGACCTACTCCAAGTGTTCTCAAAAGGAATGCGTGTTCTCTTGCTTGTCCACCTGGTGCAACAGCTGTATCACACTCACCCTCTTTTGCAGATAAGACTAAAATAGCACAATCAGCCTCGGAAGCTCCTGTAATCATATTTTTGATAAAGTCCCTGTGACCAGGTGCATCAATTAATGTAAAGAAGTATTTTGGGGTTTCAAACTTTTGAAACGCCAGATCTATTGTGATACCTCTTTCTCGTTCATCTTTTATGTTGTCCAAAACCCAAGCATACTTGAAGGTATCACCCTTGCCGTGTTTCTCTGACTCTTCTGCATGTTGGGCAATAGTTCGTTCATCTATGAGACCAAGTTCAAGCAACATGTGGCCCATGGTGGTTGACTTTCCGTTATCGATGTGTCCCGTAACTATCATGTTCAAGTGCGGCTTTTTACTAGCGCTCATAACGAATCCTCAACCGAAGGGGCTTTATTACCATTTCGATTATTTGGGATTCTTTTGAGTAAATTTTGAATAATTTAGTGATCGAACTTTACCGATCAACTATTTTTCACATACTATAAATCAAAGTATTTTCTGACTAGAAATATTGAAAATTACAATCAGTGTTATCAAAGCTGATGTAGGTGGAATTGGCGGACACACAAGACCAAGTGATGGTCTTTTAAATGCAGTTAGAAATACAGTAAAACCTCAGATAAGAAAAGACGACAAAGGACTTTTGATTGATTCCTATATCGGATTTTGTGGCGACGATATTCATATTGTAATGACTCACACAAAAGGAGTAGACAATAAAGAAATTCATCAGCTTGCATGGAGAGCTTTTGAGGCAGCCACCAAAGTTGCAAAGGAAGAAGGGCTGTACGGAGCTGGTCAAGATCTTTTAAAAGACTCCTTTTCTGGCAATGTAAAGGGTATGGGACCTGGTGTTGCAGAAATGGAGTTTGAAGAAAGACCCAATGAGGCCTTTACGGTTTATGCAGCAGACAAGACAGAACCTGGCGCATTTAACTATCCTTTTTACAGAATGTTTGTAGATACTCTAAGTAATACTGGACTAATTGTAAATCAAACTCTCGCAAGTGGAGTTAAAATAAATGTCATGGATGTAGAAAAGGGCAAGATTGCTCAGCTTAACATGTGGGAAGACAAGCCCACACTTGAGGCTGCCTTGATGTATCCAGGAAGATATGTCATTTCGTCAGTATACACAAAAGATAACCAGCCTATCCTTGCAGCTTCTACAGATAGATTACATAACATTGCCGGAAAATACGTTGGAAAGGATGATCCGATTTGCATTATAAGAACACAGAAAGATTTTCCAGCAACCGAAGAAGTCGGTAGTGCTTTTAACAACCCCCACTATGTTGCAGGAAATACTAGAGGCAGTCATCATCTAACACTAATGCCAGTAAAAATAAACTCTCCGGCAAGCATCAATTTTGCAATACCGATAGTCAGCAGTCTTGTTTTCAGTATGCACAATGGCAAACTCGTTGGACCAGTAGATGGTTTTGGAACAGATGACTGGGATTATATCAGAACCATTGCAACAAAACGAGCTTTAGCAATGCGAAGTCAAGGATTTGTGCATCCTGCAACATTAGTGCCTTCAGAGTTAGAATATGCCGAAGGTTATAGAGCAAGGATGAATGTTCTTTGGGGTAAGATGAAGCCATTGGATTCAAGTCATACATCACATCCACATCATCAACAAAAACCAAAAACGAAATCTCGCAAGAAGTAATGATTTGTTTATTATCAATTTCAAAAACTATGATGAGATATCAGGTTTAAGAGCGGCAAAGCTAGCAAAAATAGCGGAAAAAGTTTCTAAAAAATATAAAGTTAGAATAGCTATAGCACCTCCGCAACACGCACTTTCTGAAATAGCCAAATACTCTATACCTGTTTTTGCGCAACATCTGGATAGTGCAAATGTAGGAAGCACCACAGGATTTATGGTTCCTGAAATTATAAAAAAATCTAAAGTCCAGGGCTCACTAATAAATCACAGTGAACATAGAATTCCAGAAAAACAGATCAAAAGTTTAGTTTTAAGACTAAAAAAACTCAAAATGATCTCTGTAGTGTGTGTTAAAAACGTAAATGAAGCAAGAAAATATGCAAAGCTTAATCCTACCTACATAGCGATAGAACCGCCTGAGCTTATAGGAACTGGAAAAGCAGTATCAAAAGAAAGACCAGAAGTCATTACAAAATCAGTTATTGCAGTAAAACAAGCAAGAAACTCTACCAAGCTTCTTTGTGGCGCAGGTATTGTTTCAGGAAAAGATGTGTCAAAAGCAATGCAATTAGGCGCAAATGGAATTCTTGTAGCAAGTGGCATAGTTAAGGCAAGAAACTGGAATACCACAGTAGAAGAGTTTGCGAAAGCAATTTCAAAAAACCAGAAACATTGATAACCCAATCGTAATAATGGGCGTAATATGAAATCGATTTATTTTTTTGATGAGGGAGACGGCAAAAA
>JBBDNF010000043.1:0-3706 GCA_040877685.1 Nitrosopumilaceae archaeon | reverse complement strand
GGACAACAACAAATCTTTCATTCCTTCAATGATGTTTTTGGGCATAATGGATATACTCATGTTTTCAACCATGCTTAGCTTCATGGGCATGGCCATGTCAAGCTACATCCCAGAAAGCCAAATTCCTGCAGGAGCGGATACCGCAACCGATACAGGTGATACCGGAGATGCAGGCTCAGATGTGGGCGATGGCGGCGGATTTGACATAGATATAGGATTTTGATATACTCTAGCTAAGGCATAATTAAAAAAATATAGAATAATGATTTAGAACTTATTGGCTCGCAACTACAGAATAGCTTACTTGGAACGGTTCAGTATTCATTGTGTGCACTGCTAATGCGTTGCCAGAAAATGCCCATGTACCCATTTTGTTTTCAGGATCTACAAACGTCAAAGCAAACTTGGTTTCTCCATCTGGAGTCCATATTGGCTGACCAGCATCTTCACCTGGTGCAAGTGGACCATGTAATGCCACAAGCTGGATGTTTTCAGATGCAGAGTATGTCAACAGTCCCGTGTAGGTCTTATCACTTGGTGCCAAGATTATCGCAAGCTGGTGACTTTGATGTCCCTGGCCTGGGTCTTGTACCGATGTGAGTGTTCCTGTTTTTACTGTATCAGATTTGTCAAGTTCCATGTAACCTACAGAATAGCTTACTTGGAACGGTTCAGTATTCATTGTGTGCACTGCTAATGCGTTGCCAGAAAATGCCCATGTACCCATTTTGTTTTCAGGATCTACAAACGTCAAAGCAAACTTGGTTTCTCCATCTGGAGTCCATATTGGCTGACCAGCATCTTCACCTGGTGCAAGTGGACCATGTAATGCCACAAGCTGGATGTTTTCAGATGCAGAGTAGGACAAGATTCCTTTGTAGACTTTGTCTGATGGTGCCAAGATTATCGCAAGCTGGTGATTTTCATGTCCCTGGCCTGGGTCTTGTACCGATGTGAGTGTTCCTGTTTTAGTTTGGAACTCATGTACAGCTTTCATTGGTTCTTTCATCATTGGTTCTTTCATCATTGGTTCTTTCATCTTTTTTGGTTGCGCTGGAGCTGCTGCTGGTTCAGTACACAAACGGTCACCACATACGTTCTTGTGGCGTGTCTTTGATAGGTATGAACCTGCACCTTTAGCTGCATCAGCTGCTTGCAACGACATTGCAACAACTGACATCACCAAAACTGATGACAGAAGTATCGTTAGAACTAACTTCGAAGTCATAAGGCTGCTAGTTGTGAAGTGGATATAAAAGATTATCTCTTATCTTTCTTAAGAGATGAAAAGGATTTGAAGTTTTATTTTTAATTTAATAAAAACAGTAATTACTAGACCATGCAAAGACGCCATGTGTACACATCGTACGACAATGGCTCACTTGTAAAAATAGTAACATTACTCAAGTCTCATAAATCCAATTATTTATCGGGTGAGGACATAAGCGAGTCTCTAAAACTTAGTCGCGCTGCGGTTTGGAAACACATCAAAAAACTCCAATCGCTTGGCTACAAAATAAATTCAAGACCTAAGATTGGTTACAAGTTAATAAAAGCAACCAACTTGCTTCTGCCATGGGAAATAAGCGAAGGGCTTGAGACAAAACTGTTTGGTAAAAGAATTTATTATTTTGATACAATCGACTCGACACAAAACTTTGCTATTGAACTTGGATCAAAGCCACAGGAAAACGGTTCTCTGGTTATGGCGCATAAGCAAACCCATGGACGAGGTAGACTAAACAGAAAATGGTTCTCCCCAAGTGGTGGGATATGGTTCTCTATGATCTTGCATCCAGAGTTTGAGATCTCAGCTGCCACACTATTTCCATTGATTTCAGCCCTTGCGCTTGCAATTGCAATAGAAAAGGGTCTAAAGATAAAACCAGAGCTAAAGTGGCCAAATGATCTTACTTTGAGTGGAAAAAAGATCGCTGGCATACTAGTTGATGCATCAGTAGAATCTGGCAAGATAGATTACTTGGTAGTTGGTATAGGAATCAATTTTAAAATAAATCCCCAGGAGGTTGAAAAAGCAATTAAAGGCACTGAAAATTATTATGGCGTAGCCACACTTGTCACAAAAAATGACAAAACATCTCCTGTTAAATTAGTACAAGAATTTCTTTACGAGCTTGAAAAACTATATGAAATGATATTGCACGGAAATTCAGAATATCTTATAAAAGAATGGACAAAAAGATCTTCCAGCATTGGCAAGACGGTTACTGTTTTATCGCCAACAGGAACGATAAGAGGCAAGGCGGTTAGAGTAGACGAAGACGGAGCTCTGGTTGTATTAAGCAAAGGTAAAAGCAAGCGAATTCTCGTAGGTGATGTAATGTGAGGCTTTGTTGGGCCAATACTGACAATTTTGACGATGCTGATGTTGTTATTCTAGGAATACCGGACGAATCAAAGTCCCACGCGCTGCGAAAGGGTGCGTCCGAGGCTCCTGATAAGATACGGGAAATCTCCTCAATTAGAGATACCTATAACAGAGATGGAACAGTCTCGCTGGGTTTTCCACTTTCAGGATTAAAAAAGAGAATACACGATTATGGAAACATCAAAAGAACCCAGGTTAGTGAAACTATAGATAAAATAATTTCAAAATCAAAAATACCATTATCTATAGGTGGGGATCACTCCATCTCTGTTGAAATTATAAAATCTATTTCTAAAAAATATGGCTCATTGTCATTGGTTTATTTTGACGCTCATCCTGATTTTGTCAGTTCCACAAGAAACTATTATGGTTCAGTTTTTTATGATGTGTTGCCTTTTATAGATTTGAAATCAAGTTTGCAGATTGGTGCTAGAACACCAGAGCAGGAAGAAATCAATAATATAAAAAAATATGATCTGACCGTAATTACACCGTTTGACATATTAAAAAACGGCATCTCTGAAATTGAAAAATTAATACTAAATAAAATTGGAAAAAATGTTTACATTTCTTTTGACATGGACGCGATAGACCCTGCATACGCACCAGGAGTCTCTGTTCCTGTACCATTGGGCTTACGTAATATTGAGGCAGTTTATCTGTTAAAATCACTTGCAAGGCATGGAATTGTTGGGATGGACATTATGGAGGTTTGTCCTGGTTACGATGTTAAGGATAGAACGTCACATTTGGCATCAAGAATGATTGCAGAAATAACATCACATATGATCTAATTGAAAAACAAGTTTTTGATACAGACCATATATTTTTAACTAGGCCGTTTTGTTAAGCTATCAATGTTTTCACATTTTACTATTGAGGAAGCTAACAAAGTACTTCCTTCTGTGATTAAGAAATTTAAGGAAATAGTTAGTTTGAAAAACGAAGTTGTTAAAATACAAAGTGAGATGGAAACAAACCCACGCTACATGTCAAGCTTTAAAGATTATGCGTTAAAAAAGCAAGAACTTAACACCGCGATAACCAACTTTTACAAAGCTATCGAGAGTTTGGAAAGTACAGGAGTTATGGTAAAAAGTATAGAGGAAGGCCTGCTAGACTTTCCTTCCCTAAGATTCAATGAGGAAGTTTGGCTTTGCTGGAAAGAGGGAGAAACCGAGATAAAATTCTGGCATGGAAAGGATGAAGGTTTTACGGGACGAAAACCCCTTAGTGTAAGTGACGAGTCTCTAGTGTAATGTTATCTAGCTGGTTTAGAGTAATCAGAGTAAAATTTCTTCTTGCCTCAGTAATTGC
>JBBDNF010000042.1:0-3774 GCA_040877685.1 Nitrosopumilaceae archaeon | reverse complement strand
CTCTGCCAAGAAATATTTGAAAATATAGAGGAATTAAGAAAGCATCAAGAAGCAACACACAAAGACTTTATCGAATATCATCGCAAAAAGCATGATTATGCGCCTGCTCCTGGTGATGTAACCTTATTTTAAAAATATGGAGAATGTTTTATGGAGTTTAAAATTGAAAATGATAACACAGAACAGATCTGTTGGTTCTGCAAAAAAGGACGACATAATGATTGCATGAAAAAAATTCCGATAGATGCCATGTCAGACGGACCACATGATTGCACCTTTGACACAAAGCTTGTAGATTGTCGATGCACACATTAGATTATTTTTAATTTACAGCGGGTCTAGTGGGATTTGAACCCACGACATAGGGATTTCTCTGAAAGATCATAAGAGTCCCTCGCTCTACCTGGCTGAGCCATAGACCCGCAAAATAGCAGACCTAAGTTCGTTATTTAAACTTGAGCGAGAATGAAATTTAGTTTTTGACAGTTTCGATTTGTGAATACTTCTCTAGTATTCTTGTCAATACTGTAGAAACTGGTGCGTTATGCATCTTCTCTTTTTCTGCGAGAAGTTTTCTGTATGCATCAAGTGTAATGTAAACTGGAATCGAACCGTTTCCTTCTAGCAGTCCTCTAACTTTGTATAGCGCGGTTTCCATTCCTTTTTCTGCAGTCTTGGCAAATTTGATCTTGTTGATTATTCCACCGAGAGGTCCAAAGGGCATTTCATAGTTTACTGTCATGGTGAGTCTTGTCAGCTTGTCTTCAAGTGACTTGAACTCAGTTACAATATCCCATTTTTTGAATGGGCCTTTAATCATTTTTGCAGCAATTCTTTCTTCTTGGATAAATTCGGTTGTTTCACAATCCCACTCTAGTCTTTTGCCATCAAAGTCTCCTATCACTCTAAACGTAGTTCCAACACCCATTCCTGCTTTTACATCCATTGGCACTACAGTCATACCAACTCGTTCTTCAAACTGATCAGCAATATGCTCTGGTCTTGCAAAATACGTGAAAACGCTAGAGAGCGGAGCCTTGATATCGGTTGTTTTACTAACAGTAGTCAACGCTGTTGCAACTTCTTTTCAGTCTAGATTTAAAGCTTTTGTTAATTTTCAGCAAATAGATGAGTTGTAATATATTAAAGAAAATTACATTTGAACTGATGAATTTAGATCGTCTTTTGATTGTGGTTTTTTTTAGCTTTTTTATGATCCCTACAATTTATGATGCAAGTGCACACCAATTGTTTAATTCTGCAGAAGAAAGGATAGGTAATTACAAAGTTCAGATTGCTACTTTGCCTGAGATCCCAACTGTAAATGAAAAGTCTCAGATTCTCTTTAGAGTATTAGACAGCGATGGCAATGAAGTTGACAAATTCAGAATGGGAATCAGGATATACTATAATGATCTTTTATTTGATACTTTTACTCCACAGTATCATGATAATGGCCATTGGGAAATGGATTATGTTTTCCGTGAACCTGGAAACCACATCTTCAGGGTTGATCTATATGATGTAGGAGAAAATGGGAACGTTCTAACCTACACGTTTAATGTAAGTACCTTAAACCCCTTTGGATACATCTTTTATTATACAATTATTTCTGGTGGCATAGCAGGTATTGGAATAATGATCTGGGCTATTTTGTCAAAGAAAAAGGCAAGAGCTAGACTTTAGGGAAATGTTCCATAATAGGCACGAAATGAAATCCTTATGGAACATTTTTAGTTTTAATAATTTTTTAGTAGAACCTGTAGATTTTTACCATTTAAGTATTAAACATTTTCAAATGATCCGAACATTGAACAGTGTCTCAAATGCGAATACTTTTTAATCAATTAGTGGTAGAACAATCATTCGATGGAAACCAGAACAGTATCGCATCATGAGATTCAAAAAATTATGAAGGAAGTTAAAATTTACAAACGAACCACTGATAAAGAGATAAAACTTTTACGCGTGCAGATTGTCAAATTACATAAAATGATAGAGAAAAGCGTGATACCAGAAGACAATCCTGATGCATATGAGATTAAGGCAATAAAGAATTTTGAATCCAAGAAGAAAAAAGGGGATTTGGGGTTTGTATCTTTGGATTCGTTAAGCTAACTAGACTTGCCAATTAAGGTTTTAGTCAAAAAAGAAATTTATGATAAGATTAATGGATTTCCCACTGATCTGAAAAATAGGATCAAGGATGCATTGAAGGAGCTTGAGACTACATGGCCTATTTGCAGGCTTGACATAAAGAAACTAAAGGGATATGATAATCATTACAGGATTCGTGTTGGAGATTATAGGATTCTTTTTTTCCGTGAATCAGGCACTGCAAAAGTTTACGATGTATCACATAGACGCGATGTGTATAGAGGAAAAGACTAACTTTCACGTGTAAAAATTATGCAGTAAATTTTAGAGAAATGTTTCATAACGGGCACAAAACGTCAAAAAAATACTTTGCTAGACTTTAGCCTGTACTGAAACTCTTCCCAATCTAAAGGCAAAAAGCGTTGTAAGTAATGTCATCGCAAAAAGCAAAATTCCAATGCCAAGATGTACTGCTACAAGTAATGCATGTAGCTTTAGATCAATGACTATTGCACCAAGTGTGATTTGTGTTACTACAAAAATTGCGGCAAGTGTTGCTGTCAGTTTTATTTTTCTATCAGCTCCTTTTGCTAACCAACTGCCAACCGTGGTTGCAATGATCAAAACTCCTGTTGTTGCTGCAATAAATCTGTGTGACCACTCTATCACATAATCTTCATTTGGAAGAATTCCACTTGGACACAAAGGCCATTCTGGACAAGAAAGCCCAAGACCGCTTGCAGAAACGTAACCGCCGATAAACATCAAGGAGTATAAAACTACAAGAGACGTAAGTGATAGATATTTTAAAATCATTATTACTCTACGGTAAAGCTGCCCTTCATGCCTTGTAGCGAGTGACCCGGAACGGTACAGATGTAATAATATGTACCAGGTGCGCCGGCAGTAAATGTAACCTCTCCCGCTTCGTTTGGTTTTAATGGGTTATTTGGATCTTTTATAGCTGAATTCCAAACAATAGTTGTCGGATCATCAGGATTTGTCACTACACCAAATGAATGAAAAGATTTTCCGGCGTTTTTGACTTTAATTGTTACCGAGTCGCCAGACTTTACTTTTATCTCTGGATTGTTTCCTTCCTCACCAGGTAGTGCATTAAATGCCATAGTCTTAAAGTCAGAACTCTCAACAAAGTTTAGATCAAAAGAAACTTTAGTACCTGTTGGTGGTGCGGCTTGGCCTGCTGGCTTTGCCTCTTCGACGATTATTTTTCCTTCCATTCCTTGTTCTCTATGGCCTGGCACAGTACAGATATAATAGTAAGTGCCAGCCTTTTGAGGTACAAAAGTTGATTGGCCCGTTTCTGTAGGTTTCAACGGGTTACTAGCTGTTCTTATTACAGTGCTTGATATTACTGATTCAAATCCCTCAGCTGAGTCGCTGACAGCAAATGCATGAAATGTTTTTCCACCATTTGTAACATCAAAAATTATCTTGTCACCAACGTTTGCTCGAATTTCAGGATTATTTCCTTCTTCCCCAGGCAGTGCATTAAATGCCATAGTCTTAAAGTCAGATGATTCGATAAATGTTAAAGATACTTTGATTTCTTTTCCAGTAACAGTTGCAAGTGGAGTGGTAGTTTCTTTCTTTACTTGTGTAACTGCTGGTGGTAAAGAGATCCAGTAATCCCACATTGAAAAGAAAATTGCTGCA
>JBBDNF010000041.1:0-3915 GCA_040877685.1 Nitrosopumilaceae archaeon | reverse complement strand
CCTGGAAGGAATAGTTCTGCACGCATTGCAAGAGCTAGCGCACCGCCCATAAAGAGAAATGCTACTGATGTTATCAGATACAGAAGAGCTACATCTGTGTGGTGTGTTGAAAACATTATTTGCCAAACAGGACGTGGCTTTGCAAGTTCTAATACCATTTTGTTGACTCCTTGTCACTCAGTTTTTTTAAAGTTAATAAAAAGTTTAGTATCATGTCCCTTCCACATAAAGTGTTCCGCGCATGTTGTAATGGATTAATCCGCAATATTCTCTGCACTGTATTGGAAATTCACCAGCTGCCTCTGGAACAAACCAAATCGTGTTAACTCTTCCTGGCACCGCGTCCATCAGTACTACATAATCCGGAATGTTAAAGGAATGAATAACGTCTTTGGACATTACTTCGAATTTGTAAGGTTGGCCTTTCTTTAGATGAAGCTCGCCAACCTCTTTTGTGCCATCATCATGTTCAAAGCTCCAAAACCACTGTTGGGCGGTTACTTTGATTATCTTAGCATCCTCAGGGACTTGTTCTAAGAGGTGCTCAATGTACCACGAATCTGCTCCAACCCAGACAAGAACTGCAACAACCACTCCGATGTAAATCCATTCTGGCCAAGTAGAATGAGCCATCTAATGAGCCTCTCCTGTTTCCCACTTTGTTGGGTTTTTGTTTTGTGGATGAGATTCTCTAAATCTCCATACCAACCAGATAAGGGTTCCAGATACTACTGCACCTATCACAAAGGCTGCTGTAGTCATCCTGAAAAAGAGGTTCCATACCTCTGCTCTTCGATTTAGATACTCTTTTGTGTTTTCCTGACCAAACGCGAGAGTTACTGTAGGCAAAATGAAAAGTATGATTAATGATATTGCCAGATATGCGTTTCTCATATTGGATGTTTTGACGTGGTTTTAATTTTGTATTTAAGGGTTTTGAAGATTTTCACGATTCTGATCCTTACAGCAATAACATGTTTTGCAACTGTAACGATAATTATTAGTGAAAATGGTGACTGAATTTCTTGTTTTTACTAAATCAGACACTGTTACGTCTTCGGGTGATAACAATATTACCTTTTGTATAAGTTTGTAGGTGCGTTACAATGTTTCACAACTTGAAAGCAATAAAATCAGTTAAACAATCATACACTCCAAACCAAGAACTATTAGAATTAATGCAAGTATTCAAGAAAATGGTGAATCATTGCATAAAAATTGGACTGGAAAACAATACGTCCACACTAAAAAAACTATCATCGCTGTCATATCATGAATTAAAAGAATATCACGTGTTATCATCATACAAACTCAATGCAATATCTCAGGCATGTGGTAGATTATCTCAAATGAAACGCTCAATCAAGAAGGGATTGAAACCAAAATCACCATTTGTTAAAAAACCATATTTAACAAACTGTTACGGATTTAAACTAAACGGAATGTTACTGACAGTTCCTTTCAAATATCACCAGCCAATTAATATAGTTCTCAATGAACATACACAAAATATTCTATCCAATCCTGCCCTGAAAGTGCGTTCCTTCACACTTACTGCCTTCAACATCAGTATTTGCATCTCGAAAGAGATTACTGAATTGGAATGCACCAAGACTGTAGGAATAGACAGAAACCTGAGAAACATAACAACCAGTAATGATGATGGTATAATCATGTACAAGACAAACAAGTTACTTTCTATTAAGGAAAACACAATGCATGTGATATCATCATTTAGAAGAAACGACAGGCGTGTGAAAAATAATTTCTATACACAAAAAAAGAATAGAAGAACCAGAAGAATACAGCAACACCTGCACATCATTTCAAAAGACATTGTAGAGAGAGCAAAGAAATCAAAATCAATGATTGTGTTTGAAGATCTAAAAGGAATCAGGAAGTTGTACAGAAAAGGAAATGGACAAGGTAACAAATACAGAAGAAAATTAAACTCGTGGTCGTTCTACGAACTGCAAAGACAGGTACAGTACAAGTCTGCATGGGAAGGCATTCCAGTAAGATTCGTAGATCCAAAACGCACCAGCCAACTCTGTCCAATATGCGGTAAAAAATGCCAAGAGGACAGGTTTCACAGCAGATCATTGTGGTGCATTAATTGTAAGAAGTCAATGGACAGGGATGTAGTAGCATCTCTGAATATTTCTTACAAGGGGTGGGCTAGGTTTATCCATCCTGGAGGGCTTCCAGATGATACCATGAAAAGGAATGTGGACAACTTACAGCCACTAATCCTCAGAGTGGATGGAAGTAAGTTGAGTCCTCAACCGAAGACTTGACAGAACCACTAGCGTTAGGGGTTTGTTTTTAAAAAAAAGAAAAAAGGGAAATTAGATGTTTCTAGTCTATACTACGGTTACTGTTGTTTCTACTTGTGGAGACAGTGCGTCTGGATTATCTACGCTTTCCCATACGAAGATTTGTACATCGTATGTTCCGGATTCAGTAGGTGTCCATGACTGTGCTGGGTTCAGGGATTGTCCTGGTGCCAGCGATCCTGTAATCCATGATAGTGAGTACGTAACTCCGCCCTTGGATATTTGTACCAAGTATGCAAATGGTTGATCTCTGTCCTGGCCGTTTGCTAGGTCGGCTGTAATCTGGACTTGTTGGTCCACACTAACCTCGTCTAGCTCGTTGCCAAATGCATCAACAATTCTTGGGTTGCTTGCCGGCGCTCTTTCAAGCGGTGGGACAATTGTTCCAATGAAGGTTGTTGCTGTGACTTCGAGTTCATCTGCTGTTGTGTATGGGCTTGGCAGCGTATTGTCCTCATATTCACCAGTGACTGTGTCACCCTCTGCTACTCTAAGCCTGTGGCCGGATGATTCGTCTGTTACAGTAAAGTATACTGTACCTTCGAATATTCCTGTAGCTTCGTTGGTTTCTGTTATGGTGAGGTCAATACCACCTGCGTCAGAGTCTGACCATACGTCAACATCAAAGTTATCGACTGCTTCTGGGTTTAGGTTCATGTCTGGGTCTACTACGCGTAATACTCCTTGGCCTGTTGCTGGATAGCTTGCCTCGAGGAACTGGACTTCACCGATGTTCCATCTGATCAATGCAGATCCTACTACAGTTTCATCTTCTGTGAATTCAAATGAAACCGTAAGACCGTCATCGTCATCAGCTGGTAAGAGACCATCTGTTGGGCCTGTTCCATCTGGACCAAGTTCTGTTGCGTCTCCGTCTTCACCGTCACCGTCAGCATCCTGGGCTACAAATCCTGTAAGGATTACTTCGCCTGTGAAGATGCCTGTATCAGTTCCGGTTTCAGTTAATTTGTATGGTGCAAGTTTTTCACCTCTTGTTGCTACCGTGATCTTGTCAATGGCAGAATCTCCGATCTCATCGATCAGGTTGCTATCAAAGTTGTGATCTGGTGCTACTATAGTGATGAATACTTTGTCAGTCCATGTGTATACCTTTTGGTCAAGTTCTACTGTTGCTCCGAAGTTTGAGGTGTAGATAGTCAAGTTGATATCTTCATCCTCGTCACCTACAAAGTCAGCTCCAGATGGACCCCAGTCGGTGTATTCTAGTTGGATTTCCTCTCCTCTGTCAAGTGTTTCACCGCCCAATTCGCCTGGAATCTCGATTACAACCTGGAATATTCCAGTGTTGTCACCGGTTTCTCTAAACTCACTTGGTTCTGGGTCGAATGCTGCACCGTCAGCGGTGTCATCGCCACCCAGGTCACCCATGGTGACTGTGGCTGCGTCTGAATCCCATTCAATGAGATCAAGATCATAGCTTTCTGCAGTGTCAGAGTCAAGGTCAAAGTCTGGCTCGATAAGTGTCATTATCATATCGGCACCTATTATATAGACAGACTTGTCAGACTGTAATACTCCGTTTCTTAGGTCAAATGTAGCTGAATCTGTAACTGTGTTT
>JBBDNF010000040.1:0-3948 GCA_040877685.1 Nitrosopumilaceae archaeon | reverse complement strand
AGAGGTGCGGCAGCAATACTTGCTATAGAGAAAGGCAAAATTTTACTTGTAAAACAACATCGCTTTCCCCACGGATATGTTCTTGAGATTCCAGCTGGAACCCTAGAAAAAGGAGAAAAGCCAAGAAAGTGTGCCTTCAGGGAACTAAAAGAAGAAACCGGTTATGAAGCGAAAAGTATGACCTCGCTGATAAAATATTATCCTTCTATAGGATACAATACTGAGCTGATTCATTGCTTTGTGGCATCAGGACTAAAAAAATCTAGTAAGCTAAAGCTTGATGCGGATGAAATAATATCTGTAGTTAAGATTGATTTTAAAAAAGTACTAAGAATGATTTTGTCTGGTAAGATTGTTGATTCTAAAACGATTTGTGCTGTACTGACATATGCAATGAAGAAGAAATTTTAGTGACTGTAAACTGGTTGTACCAGATCCGCAACATCTGCCCAACAACGAGCTATCTTATCAAACGTATAAACAAGATCCAACAGCTCAATTGACACTTGCTTTTTTGGTTCAAGAGAAGAACGAATGTTTGATATTTTCTTTTGGTGATTTCTATGTAATGTTATGGCTTCAATTGCACGTAATCTGTTATTTTCAATGAACGCCTCAATAGATTTTTCATGTATTTTCTCAATTTCTTTTGCAATATCATAAATTTTCTTAAGATCAGTTTTTGGTAATGAGGTGTCTGATATTGAATTTGCAAGCTCAACTATTGTGTCACCCGCGGTCTCAAGTAAGTTTGCAGCTATTCTGTAATCAAGGATGTCAATATTTTCCAGATTTAATGCATTAGCGAGTTTTTTGTCGACTATTGTACTTCGTATCAATCGTACAAGCAAAAAATATTGTCTGTCTATCTCGTCATCTCTATTTGGAATTGTTTGAAGGACAGTTTTATCTTCGGCTGTTAGAGTGTTTAGCGTATCACGAAACATTCCAAGTGCAATTGAGCTCATGCGTTTTAGAATTTTTTCTGGACTAAGTGTTGTTGCATCCAAAAGAAAATGCACGTTTACATTTGAAGAATCTTCGTCTACAATTTCCATGCCAACCAATCTTCGCATTGAAGAACGAATCTTTTCTCGATCTTCAATAGAAATTGTAGATTTGCCTTTTATCTTTATTATATCATATCCAAGAAGATACGCACCTGTTATGTCTGCAATGATATTTTCTTCTTTTGAAACTGGATATGGTATTACAACTTCTTTTGGAGCTCTGTGTTCTTCAGAAAGAGTAATGGAAAGACTGTTTGAGCCAGTTTCAATTTCAACCTCATCACTTTTTCCAAGCTTATTTGCATCGATCCACTCTTTTGGTATCGATACCAGAATACTGCTTCCTATCTTTTGCAGGCGTCGAATGAATTTAGTCAGTTTAAATCAATATAAATAATTTAATCGTTATTTTTATATTTTATGGAAATTTAAATGCCGCCATGCAGGCAGTAGGCTTTTGCCCAGGTCACATAACAGGCTTTTTCAAGGCTGAATTAGAGCAGAAAAGACCAGAACTTCAGGGATCACTAGGGGCAGGCTTTTGCATAAAAGAAGGTGTGACTACACATGTCAAGGTTACTAGTTCCGAGAAACCTAGCTTTGAGATCAAGGTGACAGGTTACCCAACAGACAATACCCAAGTTTCTGAATTTGTGATTAATGAATTCCTCAAGCTTGTAAAAGAAAATGTCTTTGTTGATGTAGAACATCACATAGCGATTCCAGTTGGCTATGGATTAGGATCAAGCGGAGCTGTTGCACTAAGTCTTGCTTTTGCATTAAACAAAGCGCTGAAAACAAATCTTACAAGAACCCAAGTTGGACAAATAGCTCACAGTGTGGAGATTCATTGCAAGACTGGTCTTGGAACCGTTATTTCGTCATACTATGGTGGTTTTGAGATCAGAACAAAGCAAGGTGCACCTGGCATTGGAAGTCTACAAAAAATTTCAAACAACTCTTCAGTTATTTTGATTTGCTTTTCTCCAATTTCTACTAAGAAATTTTTGAAAAATGAATTACAAAGAGTGAATGGTCTTGGTGGAAAGATGGTCAATAAGCTGGTAAAATCAAGGAATTATCTGGAATTTCTTGACATGTCTTTGGAGTTCGCAAAGTATGTACGTGTAATCACACCAAAGATGGATGCTGTAATAAATGATCTTCAAAACAATGGTATCAAGTGTGGTGTAGCAATGTTTGGTGAAACCGTATTCACTCTTGTTCCAAAATCAAAAGAAGATCAAGTGATGAAAATTTTGAAAAAATACGACGGCATTGTCATCAAATCTGGAATTGACAAAACCGGAGTCAGAGCTTCTCAGTGTTAATTCCAAAAACGCATCCCAGGGCTGCATCCCTGCATATCAGAGAGAAGCTTGTTCATGGCTACAAATCCGGTCTTGTGATTGAAGAGGGCCTGATGGCACATGGAAGAGGCGAGGCATTTGACTATCTAATAGGCGAAAAGACGTCAAAAAATGCCTTGAAAGCCATAAAAGCGGCAGCAAAATTGCTTCTTTTGGCAAAAAATCCCGTGATTTCGGTAAATGGGAATGTTACATCACTCTGCCCAAAAGAGATTGTAAAGCTAGCAAAAGTTGTCAATGCCAAGATTGAAGTAAACTTGTTTTATGCTAGTGAAAAAAGAAAGAAAACAATTGCAGGTTTTTTGAAAAGAAATGGTGCAAAACAAGTTCTAGGAATTGAGCCAAGATTTTCAAGAAAAATTCCAAAACTTGACAGTGCAAGAAGAATTGTTGACAAACGGGGAATATTTTCTGCCGATGTGGTTTTGGTTCCGCTTGAAGATGGTGATAGAACTATTGCACTAGAAAAATTCAGAAAAAAAGTCATCACTTTTGATCTCAACCCGCTTTCACGAACTGCGCAGGCTGCAGACATTACGATTGTAGACAATGTAGTTCGAGGAATGAGGATTCTAATTGAAATGTCGATGAAGATAAAGAAAAAGAAACTTGTTGCAGAAAAGTTCAACAACAAAAAAAACTTGTCGCAGGCATTAGTTGAAATGAATAACAATCTCAGGAGGATGGCTTATGCCTAAATCTGTTAAAGACATATTAACAAAAAAGGGAACAGCCAAAATTTCTGTAATCACTGCTTATGATTACACAACAGCTTTACTTTGTGACAAAGCTGGTGTTGACATCCTGCTTGTAGGTGACAGTGCAGGAATGGTTATGCTTGGATATCAAAGCACGATTCCTGTAACAATGGAACAGATGTGCATCTTTACTGACGCTGTAAGCCGAGGAAGACAAAATGCAATGGTTGTTGCAGACATGCCGTTTATGTCATATCAAGCAAGCCAAGCTCAAGCCATTGAAAATGCTGGCAGACTCATAAAATCAGGTGCAGATGCAGTCAAGCTTGAAGGCGGTCGGGAAGTAAGTGAGACTGTCAGGGCCATTGTAGAAGTTGGCATGCCTGTAATGGGCCATATAGGATTACAGCCACAAACCACTGTATTGCAGGAAGGCTACAAGGTACAAGCAAAGACAAAGGATTCTGCGATAAAGCTGATCGAGAATGCTAAAACGTTAGAAGAGGCTGGAGCTTTTAGTATTGCTTTAGAAATGGTTACGCAAGAAGTTGCAAAGATAATTACTGAATCTGTTAAAATTCCAACAATAGGAATTGGATCTGGTCTAGACTGTGATGGTCAGGTGCTTGTATTTCATGATGTGGTTGGACTATATGATAAGATAAAACCAAAATTTGCCAAAAGATATCTAGAACTTTCCCAAGAAATTGTAAAAGCAGTTACAGCATACAAAAATGATGTAACATCAGGTAAGTTTCCTGCAAAGGAACATTCATTTTCTATGGATAAATCCGAGCTTGAAAGGTTGAAAAGAGAAATTGCATAAACATCCATCACTTGATATTGTCAGCTCTGATGGTACAGAGCTTG
>JBBDNF010000039.1:0-4146 GCA_040877685.1 Nitrosopumilaceae archaeon | reverse complement strand
TTAGAGGCGACATGATAGTTGGAAGAGTTGCACCAGAACCACTTGGTGGAAGTGAGAGTCTATCCGAATATCGAGCTGCATACAAATCATCGATAGCATGGCTTTCAGGATTTGCAACAAGAATTGATCCAAAAGACTTTGATGCGCTAGCTTGGGGTAAAATCGCAAATATTGGTGGTCAGCAAGTAGGGCCATTTGCTCCCTTTACTGAAACAATTACAGTTCCGGCCGGTACGTTTGACACACACGTTATCGGTTTTCATAAAGGAGTTGACAACAAGATATGGGTAAAAGATGACTTTCCGTTTCCTATCAAGGCGCTTGCCTTTGTAGATGTGACTACTGGCTCAATTCCAGTGGAATATAAATTTGAATTGTTAGAGTATGGAAATACAGCAAATCCACCAGACTTTTTAGAAACTGTCTCTACACCAACTACTCCTGTAGCGCAATGTCCTCCAGATACTACATTTGTTAGACGTTCGTCAAACCTGGATTCTGGCAAAATGATTATAGATTATAGATATTCTCCTGAAAATCCCAAGCCAGGTTGCCAAATTCAATGGAACTTCGAATTTAACAAGTGGTTTGATGCGAATCAGTTTGAATCAGACG
This sequence comes from Nitrosopumilaceae archaeon, assembly GCA_040877685.1. GTDB lineage: Archaea > Thermoproteota > Nitrososphaeria > Nitrososphaerales > Nitrosopumilaceae > JBBDNF01. Next base: position 3,531 of record JBBDNF010000039.1, on the reverse strand, counting down.
TTCACTATGACATATTTGTTGTAGATGACAAAGGCGTTCAACTTAGGTCGTTTTCAAATGAACAGGGAAGAGATCGTCTATTTACACCAGATGGAAAAGATCTAAGGTTCATGGATGTCAAGGAATCAAAAGGAATAGCCCACTATGTTATTCATGTTTATGGAACCGGTCCTGATGGTCCTACTTATGATCCTGAAAAGAGTGGAACACTCAGAATTGATCTTGCTATTGAACAAGGAACAGTCCCTCCACCTGTAATAACACCTCCAAAAGAAACTACACCTACTCCTACACCCACTCCAACTCCAACACCAAAACAAGGCTGCCTCATTGCAACTGCTGCATTTGGGTCTGAGCTAGCCCCACAGGTTCAACAACTAAGAGAAACTCGTGACAACGTGGTAATGCAGACACAATCTGGAGCTGCGTTTATGACCGCATTTAATTCCGTATACTATTCATTTGCACCTACAGTAGCAGGCTGGGAAAATCAAAATCCACTCTTTAGGGAAGTTGTCAAGACTAGCATAACCCCGCTGATTACGACACTTTCAATTCTAAACTATGTCAATATCGATTCTGACGCTGAGATGCTAGGATACGGAATAAGTGTAATATTGCTGAACCTAGGTATGTATTTTGTCGCTCCGGCTTTGGTTATAATGAGATTGACGCGACGCAATAAATGAAATATACCGGACTTTTTTGAAACAATGCCGAGAATGAATGACTAAGGTAAAGATTGCAATATTTTCTGTGATGATAGGGGCAGGAGTAATAGGCCTGCTCTGGGCTCCGCTTTTTGCAGGACTGCCAGGCGGAGACGAAAAAATAATTCCACGTGAAGCAAGTAAGTGGCATTTAGGAAAGGGAGCAGAGTACGATCCTGTCATGCAATATGAGATCAACACTTCAACAATGAAATTTTCTGCAAAAATAGAATTCTTGTCTGATCAGTCTGTCCAACAAATACGTGTGGAACTTCCACCCGAATCTGGCACACAGATAACATATACAATTCCAATTAGTATTGCATACACTTTTGATGAAGTACCAGAAGAAGCACAAACATATTTTACAACCTTGGATCAGACAATTTTTTCAATGAGAGATATTGCACTTGAAGATAGATATCTTGTCAAAGGAGCTGTTTGGGGAACCATGTTTATTGGTGCAATGACGAAAGAAATTGCAATTACAGAGCATGCTAAGACTTCGTTTGGATTTGGTTCTGCCAACGCTTTTGTGGTATCATATGATATTGGTGACAAACAATCCAAGTTCTGGATTGTAGACGACCTTCCACTTCCTGTAAAGGCCGAAGTGTATGACATAGATGGGAATTTGCAATATTCCTATGAGCTTACTTCACTTTCTGCGCCTTCCACGCCTGGCTTTGGGTAATAGCAATTTGTAAAAAGCCAGTCACAGTATTCCTTTACCTTTTGATCAAACTTGCACCATACGTGAAGTGAGTGTGGGAGAATGTCTATTCTGCCAGAATCAAAAAATACCTTGACCCCCTCTTTTCCTTCGTACATGTAGGCATCCTCGGTTCTTACATTTCCAAAAATTTCCGCTGCCTTTGATTTTATTATCTCTCTTTTAATTGGAAACGTCTTTTTGGTTTTATCTATAACCATGCTAATATTCTCGGTTCCATAAGACTCAAAGTCATCTATCTTGCCTTTTTGTGGAAAGTTTAACGATAATACCATGTTGTACTTTTTTCCCACCCTAGTTGCAATCTCGTTAATTGTGGTATATGCAAGTGCTGGGTTCTTTGTTAGCAAAAATCTGATTTGTGGCATGTTTGATTTTAGTTCTTTTTGCAGATCTTCTGTCAATGTGGAAAAGCTCATAGGTTTGAAATTCAGATTTTGGCATATATTTATTCAGGTTATCTTTTTTAGATGTGGGTTTTGGTATATGTCATGTTACCACTTGACAAGGATGGTATGCCATACGACGAAGGGTCAGAAAAGGCAAGCAGTGTTGAAGACTACAAGGTAACATGCATTCAGTTTATCAAAGACATCAGCAAAGACTACCTTGCTTGGGTTGATTATTACAAACTTCCCACAGAAGAAGACAAGAGAAGACGTGATAGAATTTCTGCAATAGTTGAAAGAACAAATGAATGGATTGCCAAAGTTGCCACGACAATAAAGGGAGTAGATGTGGTTATGGACGATGGAATTCAAAAGATGGCAGAAAACACTGCTGGTTATCCATTTCAGATTGGAGTCTTTGTCAATAAGAGCTCCGGATATACCGTAGCCAAACCTGGTATGATAGATATCAACATCAAAGCCGCAGGCAGAGAGAATCGTAAAACCAAACTTGGTTGGCATCAAAAGGATCAGCGCTTTTTGATAAAGTCAACTGCAAAAGGTGTTTCCATTGATGAATCAGGTATAATGGAGCAAGAGTTTGAGCTGCTTGATTTACACCTTAACATGAATGCCCAAGAGTGCCAACAGCGCGACCTCATCTCTTTTACGGTTATAGTGGCAGAGATGCACGAGGGTCAAGAGTACGACAGACGAGGAGTTACAACAATCATTCACATAACGTGACTTGCAAAACAACTCTTGATTCTTCAGATCTTTTATCTGTATACTTTAGCTGTGAAATTTTTTGTGCTAGACTTTTGTCTGTGACTAAAGATGCAACTCCAGAAAATGTTTTCCCATTGTATTCTACTTTTACCTCTGGATTAGAGATCGCATTTTTTAGCCAGTCACTTTGTGAGTTTCGCCGTGAAAAATAGATCATTCCATTGTAAAAGACAGCCCTTAGCTCTACACCATGTGGCGTGCCAGTCTTGCGGCCCTTTGTAGTTAAAACGGCCTTGAAGACCTCTCCATCCTCAGCCTTCATGCAACTCGTTTTGTTCTAAAGAATTTAACCCCTTGGATTGAAAACTCTGATATCCGATTCAATAAACTAAAAGAAAGAGCCCTAGGCATGGCAACGCACCTTGAAGCGATAGACCCTAACCAACACACAGCGGATGAGTTCTGTGGCAAAAAAGTAACGGACAGAGAAGGAATTCAATATGGAAAAATAAAGCACTTGCACATAAACCCAAACACGTTAGAAGTGTCAGGAATTACAGTGCATGAAGGTTTTCACAGGGATTACTTTTTGTCGCGTGATTATATCGACAAAATTACCGAGGAATCGGTTTTGCTTGGTACTCCACCTATACGAAAAGATGTACCAGTTGTAGATATAGACGGTCACAAGATTGGCAAGATAAAAAAACTAAACAGAAATCAAGACACCAACGAGCTTGAATCAATCGAAGTCTCAGGGCTTATACACTCCAAAACTTTCCCAAAGGCGGAAATCTGGGGTGTGGGTGAAAAAGTCATCCTTAGACTTACAAAAGACGAGTACAAAAAATCCGATTGATTTTACATACACTTTTTTTGCTTACCAATTTATAGCTCACAAAACGCCTCTTCATCATTGCTAGCTGTAGAGACAAAATCACTTTCTAAGACTTATGGAACAGGGGTAAAG
>JBBDNF010000038.1:3105-4182 GCA_040877685.1 Nitrosopumilaceae archaeon | reverse complement strand
ATTGCTAGCTGTAGAGACAAAATCACTTTCTAAGACTTATGGAACAGGGGTAAAGGCAGTCGATGAAGTTTCTATAACAGTAAACGATGGTGAGATCTTTGGTTTTTTGGGGCCAAACGGAGCAGGAAAAAGCACCACCATAATGATTCTCACCACTTTGTTAAAACCAACATCTGGCACTGCACACGTTGCTGGCTTTGATGTTGTTACACAAGCAAAAAAAGTCAGAGAAAAAATTGGCTATGTGCAGCAGGAATCTACAGTAGATGAATATCTTACAGGGAGAGAAAACCTGGAGCTACAGGCAAGACTAAACCACATTCAAAAAGATTTGGTAAAAAAGCGAGTAGATGAACTCCTAGAACTTGTTGAGCTTTCAGACAGACAGCGTGATTCTGTAATTACATATTCTGGTGGGATGCGAAAGAGGCTTGACATCGCAGGTGGACTATTGCATCGACCCAAAGTTCTGTTTTTGGACGAACCAACACTGGGGCTGGATATACAGACGCGATACAAGATCTGGGAATACATCAAAAGGATACACAAAGAATTTGAAATGTCGATATTTCTCACCACGCACTACATGGAGGAAGCTGACAGGCTGTGTGACAATATCTCAATAATTGACTATGGCAAAATCAAGGTTACGGGGACCCCAAAGTCGCTCAAAAGCGCGCTTGGGAATGAGGTTGTAGTCTTTGAGGTAAACTCCGACATGAAACTGGAAAACCTGCTCTCTGAACTGAAAAAAATCCCTCTTGTAAAGGACATAAAGACAAACGGCGAGGAGGTTACGGTTTTTTCTTCAAGCGGGGATCAGGTGATGCCAAAAATATTTGAGATTTCAACTACCCTTGGAATAAAAATAGAGTCAATATCACTTACAAGACCCACTCTTGATGATGTCTTTCTTTCACACACAGGAAGAGAACTGCGCGATGAAAATGGCAATTACAACAGAAAAAAAGAACAAGAAAAAATGAGGAGGATAAGAGCTTGATCCTTGCTGATACATATTCAATTTTCTGGAGGGAAATGAAAAGATATCGCAAGTCAAGAAGCGGTGTACTGATA
>JBBDNF010000038.1:0-3005 GCA_040877685.1 Nitrosopumilaceae archaeon | reverse complement strand
GCACTTGCAATTGGCGTAAGCTTTTCCAATCCTTTGATGTTCATACCAATAATGATTATTGTGATTGCATTTTCACTTGGGTTTTCTGGAATTTCTGTTGTTGTGGCAGCCACTGCAAAATCACAAGAAACGTTTTGGGGGATAATCAACTTTCTTGGCATGCCACTTTTTATGCTAAGTCCTGCCCTCTTTCCACTTGAACTTTTGCCAAGCTGGCTGGCCTTTGTCGCAAAGCTGAATCCGGTGACTTATTCCGTACTTTTGATTCGGGAGATGATGACTGGAACTGTGCAGACTGTTTCTCTAGCCATGGAAATTGTAGTAATTGCAGGATTTGTGGGAATAATGGTGGCTTTGGCAAGCTATGTGTTCACACGAGAAGTCAACAAGCCCTTCTAAATCGACCTAAATTGACAAAAACCCAAACAATTCCTAACTTTAGAGATCTTTTTGATATTTTGTAATTCATGAGAGTTGAAAAGGCTTCCACTAGTAGTACTTGGGACTGTAGCTATCTTACTATTTAGTACGATTACTTACTCTGCTGCTGAAACTGCTCCAGCTTATATCACACAATGGGGCTCGCAAGGACTTCAGATAACCGGTCTATTTTCATTTCCACAGGATATAGCTGTTGACTCGGCAGGAAATGTCTATGTTTCAGATTATGGAAACAGGCGAATCCAGAAATTCGATAACGATGGAAACTTTTTGCTTACTTGGGGAGTCAAGGGTTCTGGAAACGGACAGTTCCAAGCTCCTGCTGGAATTGCAATTAGAGGAGATTATGTTTATGTTATTGATAATGACTTGAACCGAGTTCAAAAATTTGATACTGTTGGAAAATACGTAACACAGTGGGGAACCAAAGGACAAGAAGACGGCCAGTTCATGCTGCCACAAGGAATTGCAGTTGATTCTTTTGGCGATGTCTATGTTGCTGACACCGGAAACAGCAGGATACAAAAATTCACAACCGATGGCAAGTTCTTGTTGTCTTGGGGAGTTAGTGGACTTGGAAACGGACAGTTTCTTAATCCGCGCGGTGTGGCTGCAGATTCACAGGGAAGTGTTTATGTTTCAGACTCTGGCAACAACAGAATTCAAAAATTCTCCGCAGACGGAGTTTTCATAAAGATCTTTGATGTGTCATCTGGCAGCAGTTTACGATTTCCACAGGGACTAGATGTTGATTCTTCTGGAAATATCTATATCGCAGACACTGGCAATAATCGAATTTCTAAAATAGATAGAAACGGAAAATCCTTGGCAAACTGGGGGACTCAGGGAATAACAAACGGCAACTTTAACAATCCACGAGATGCAGTGCTTGATTCTGATGGAAATGTCTTTGTGGCAGACAGTAGCAACCACAGAATTCAAAAGTTTGGCTATACCGCAACAGAACCACTAACTACAACGCCTCTGACACCACTAAAGCCCTTGCCAAACGATAAAACTAATCCAACAATTAGCGCGCCTTCTGATGTGACTTCAGAAGCAAACGGACTACTAAGCACTGCTTCCATAGGCCAGGCAACAGCAACTGATGCCAGCGGAATTTCTTCAATTACCAACAACGCGCCAGAAAAGTTCCCACTTGGCATAACAACAGTAATTTGGACTGCAACTGATGCTGCAGGAAATGTTGCACAGGCAACACAACGCGTTACTATACGGGATACTACATCGCCTGTAATTTCTGCTCCGCCATCCGTAGTAGTGGAAGCAGCAAATCCTTCTAGTTCGATAAATCTTGGTACACCTTCTACATCTGATGCAATAGGTGTAGTGTCAATCACAAACGATGCACCACTGACTTTTCCACTTGGTGATACCATAGTAACATGGACTGCAACTGATTCTGCTGGCAACTCTGCAACTACAAAGCAGGTAGTTACCGTTCAGGATACCACCAAACCAAAGATTCGTGCTCCAGCTGATGTGGTAATGGAAGCTGTAAGTTCTGCAAATAATGTTGTAATTTTAGGTGATCCAACAGTAACTGACAATGGCGAAATAAAATCAATTACAAACGATGCACCATTAGCTTTTCCACTTGGAGTAAGTATAGTAACTTGGGCTGCAACTGACACTGCTGGAAACATAGCAGTGGATACACAAAATGTCAAAATAGTTGATACTGCCGCACCAACAATAACTCCTCCAGCTGATGTTGTCTTTGAAGCTGTTTCCACTACAGACAACCCTATACCACTTGGGGATGCAACAACAAATGACATTCAAGAAGTTACTATAACAAACGACGCACCTATCGTATTTCAGCTTGGTGATACCATAGTAACATGGACTGCAGCTGATTCTGCAGGAAATTCTGCAGTTGCAACGCAAAAGGTAAGCGTGATTGATACCACCATACCGATTCTTGTTTTGCCTGCTGATGTGACTTCAGAGGCGACAAGCCCTGATCATAATATCATATCCATAGGACAGGCAACAGCCGAGGATGTAATTGGAATCCAATCAATTACAAACAACGCACCACTAGACTTTGCATTTGGTGATACAATAGTAACATGGACTGCAATAGATACTGCAGGAAACTCGGTTTCTGGTAATCAGACAGTAACAATAGTAGATACAACTGCACCTGAGATTCAAGTGCCAAAAGACATTGTTGCTGAAGTAACAGATCCTGCACTAAACATAGTACAAATCGGTAGCGCAACCGCGTTTGATATCATAGATATAGAATCTATAACAAACGACGCCCCTGACGCATTTGCACTTGGCATGACAACAGTCACTTGGACTGTAGTAGATACTTCGGGAAACTCTGCCAGTGCAACTCAAACTATAACAATTGAAGATACAACTAGCCCGCTTGTTACTGCGCCAGCAGATGTCACCGTAGAAGCAACAAGCCCAACTGATAATATAATATCAATAGGAGATGCCACTGCAACTGATATCATTGGAATACAATCCATCACAAGTGATGCTCCTGCTACATTTCCGCTTGGTGAAACAACAGTAACTTGGAC
>JBBDNF010000037.1:0-4314 GCA_040877685.1 Nitrosopumilaceae archaeon | reverse complement strand
AGACTGTAATACTCCGTTTCTTAGGTCAAATGTAGCTGAATCTGTAACTGTGTTTACATCTCCTGAAGCATCAGTTGGATCAGTATATTCTACTGTGATGATGTCTCCTTGTAAGATACAATACGAGTCACCATCTGGATCAGGTGTAATACTGAATCTATCTCCTTCAGCTGCGCCAGGTGTACCATCGGGGGCATCAAAGCCATCGACAGCAGTTTCTGGACAGCTTGAATCCGCTGGACCGTCTGTGTAGAGTACTAGTAATTCGGTTTCAAAGATTCCTGCATCTGGTGCAATCTCTGTCATTGGTCCAAGCTGTCTGGTAGCTGTTGGAGTATCGTCACCAACATCTATTGTTCCATCTAATGCTTCTGGACCACCAGCATATGCAAGTACAACCTCATCGGGTCCTCTGGACACAGTGATTTTGACTGGTCCGACTGGATCATCACCGGTTGTGTTTTGAGCAATTACATCCTCACCGGCAAATGATATGTCAAAGTCTGGATCAGTTACTCGTATAATGAGAGTTAGGTCTCCGTCACCGATTGTTTCATCTCCTGCAATGACACCAGGGGTAGGATCGATGTCGTCATCGACGTCACCGACGATTCCAGTCAAATGTACTGGGAATACTGAGAATCCGCCTGAAGTGCTGTCGCCTGTTGTTTCACCAAAGTTGTCAATGTCACCAAATGGTACCGGATAGACAGTTCTATCAAAGCTTACAGAACCTGTACTGGCTCTAACGCCTGCGCCGTCACCTACTTCGATGAGTTGTCCAGATGCATCTCTAAAGTCAACATAGTTAACTTCGATGTCTACACCTGTGACTACCTTGCGCTCACCATCATTGGTATCACAGTAATCGCCTGGTAACAAAAAGTCGCCATTGAATACACCAGTAGCTGTGCCTGTCTCAATTAATGAGAAGCCTGCCTCATCCAAGCCATCTTCGCCTGGAACTGCGGGTTGCTCATCTTCATCGGCACAAAGATCACCTGTATTGGTTGTACCGTTTACCCATCTGAGATCATCAAATGTGATGTCCAGTAGGCGTCCAAACGATGAACCGTCACTGTATGTTCCAAGACCCAGTTCACCAACTGTGTCTGCAGCTGTGTCATCAAAGTCTGGAGCAGCGGTTACGTAGATATCAATTAGATCACTGTCGACGTTAAGGTCGGCATCTTCTAGTGATATTGTTACTGTGTCTCCTAGCTTGTATGTGTCTTTGTCAAATGATACCACACCGGAGTGTGTTGGTGCTGCTTGCTGATCTGAAATAAATGTGACACCTCCATCTTGTCCCAAGTCAGCGTAGTTTATCCTTGGTGAATCCTCGTCGTCGGAGTCATCATGGACAATGAATGTTACTTCATCGTCTGTGGTTCTTAGACCCTCGTAAACTGGATTATCAAAGACGTTTAGCTGGTTGAGCATGGTATATTCTGCTGTACCAATGAAAGTGCTTGTGTTGTCTCCTGTCTCTTCTAGCTCTAATCTGTAGATGGCGTTGTTAATCCTATCAGCTTGCTTGAAACCATCTCCATTAATACCGAATGAGAAGAAGTCAGCAGTGATTGGATATTCGTCACCAGCTACGATATCGGTTGCGTTGAATATGAACAGCAAACCAATATTGTCGGTGTCATCCATATCGAAGATGTTTCCAGTAATCACTAGACCTTCAGCAGCGTCAACATCAGGATCAGTATCTGAACCGTTAATGTTCACCAATCCTTGTGATGAAGTGACGTTTGCTAGAGAGATTGCAGTTACTGTTACATCGGTTGCTGAGTCATCAGTCAGAATTTCTTCTGTACTGTTAAGCAACCAGATTTGTAGAGTAGCGAATGTGCCGTTAATTCCTCTGATATCATAGTTGAGCATGTTAAGGCCACTGAATCCGCCAACGGCAACAGATGGTTCATTGATTGATTCAAACAAGTCTGCAGCGGTTCTTTCACCAAAGCTGATGATAAGACCACCAACTGTAGCTGTAGTGTTTGCTTCAAGTATAGCTCTTTGGCTAAATGTTTGAACTTCTCCAGCTGTAGTAGCAGGCGCGACAGAAGTAGTGTTTAGTGCAGTGAAGTTTGCTGTAGCAGTAAGACCACTTAGTGTTCCTAACCCTTCTCCAGGACCGACTACGAATATTTCAGTAGGAACCGGAGCAACAAATTGTGCAATATCACCAGTTTCTAGTGTGAATGGAGTTCCAATCTTTAATGTTGGAATTAGTGCAACAGCTGCAGAATTGACATCCAAGTCTTCATCTGCTCTGCTGTTTTTGTTTGCATCAGAGTCAACCAGTGTTACAGGGATTTCTTCACCTGAATTCCACTCGCCATCTGGTGCATTGATGTCAACTGAACCAAATCCGAATCCAACTACAACACTCTTTGATACATCGTTGTATCTGATAGTAGCTGACTTGCCTCTTGCGGCATCTGCTAGGATGTCCAAGTCGGCATTGTCAGATTCATCATAGTTACCAAAGGTACCAGCGTTTGCTATTAATTCGGTGAAAGTCATTGGCTGATCATCACCAGCTATAGAGCCGCCCTCTGTTGATCCGTCTGGGGTATCAGTAGCCTCATTGTCGTTATCATTAAATTCTGCAACAACGGTACCCTGTGCTCCTAGGTTGACTGTCAACTTTCCATTCTTTTCGAAATCGAAAGATGCGAGGTCACCAAACAAGTCTACAGCTGCAGGACCATCTGCATCTGTTTCACCGTTTTCATCAAATAATTGATAGACAATGGTGTTGTTTGTTCCAAGAGTACCCCATGTCCAACTGTCTTCATCAGTTGGGTCTATGTTTAGCTGTGGATCAGTCATTGTTACATGAACTTGAGCACTTTGTGGATAGGTTGATCTATCCATTGTATGTGTGATCAGATTAGATGGAATTGTATCGAAAGTAAGTGTAGTAGTTTGTGTACCACCACCCTTGTTGTACTTTACGATTACGTTACCACCTAGTGAAAATTCATATAGTTGAATTACTGGCCAAGATGCAACGTTAATGCCAATTTGGCCGGCTGAACCTGTTGCTTGGTTTAGAGTTTTGTTTTCTCTTATTACATGAGTTAGTAGACCATCAGCTGCAACTGGAACATCAGTACAGGCAGTAAATGCGGCAGTACCGTTGGTTCCACCTTCAGTATCGGATAAGGCTCTTGCAACTGAAAATCCAACAGTTTGACTAAATAGTCCAATTCCTGGGAATACTGTTGTTTCGTCACAAAAGTTTCCAAAGTCTAAGCCAAAACCACCAGAAGTAGCATTAGTTGCTGCTTCATCTGCGGTTGTTGCTTTTAGTCTGTCAGCAAAGTAACCATACCAATTACCGTCTGTTGCCTGTGCCATTCTCAGCTTCTTGCCGTTGATGGTTACATCGGGTTCACCGTGTGCATCGTCCAGTGTCTTGATGTCATTATCGTTGACAATAACTTCAATGACTTGTGGACCGGCAAAGTAGTTGCTAAACTGGGAACTTTCGGCAGATACATACAGGTTTGCATTGTGTGATGCCTCTGCTACTGGCATTGCGCCAGGTACTGCAAAGGTAACACCGCTTGCGAGAAGTATACTTAGTAGTGTTAGACTAGTTATTTTACGTCCTATTTCTTTATACATAGTTATTACAAAGACTGCCCGGAATCACGTATATAAGCATAATGGACAATTTGTTCAGTATTGCTGATCTTCTCATGTAATTTTCATTTCATGAGAGAACTTTGTAAATAATTCAGATCGTTACATTATAATTTTTACATTTTAAGGCATGAATTACATTTTGCGATTATTTAAGTTAAAACTAGGCAGAACTAGTATAAAAGAAGTATTTTCCTTCTGTTCGGAAGACCGAAATTACTTCTCTTAAGCAAGTAATCGTATCTAACCAGTAATGAGTAACGAAGAGCTGGGAACACACCCCTTTGCGTATCAGACCAATTCATTGAGGAAAACAAGGAACTCTACGGAACAAAATCCAAAAAAGCTGGAGGGCCATACAACAAAAGTGATAGGATAAAAAGGCGTAACGAAGTCTACCGCTTGCATTTTGAATACGGATATTCTGCCACAAAGATCGCACAGTTAATGCAAGTAAACCGAAATACAATAAATGGTGATATAGGTTATTGGTATTCTCAAGTTGTCAAAAAATGGTACCGTATAGATCCGGTTTACTCCATTGTAAAACAAATAGAAAGTCTTGAAGTTCAAAAAAGCCGAGCAAGAGAAGAGCTTGACAAAATAACAAATCCTCATGAGAAGATAGTATTTGAACGACTGATCTTT
>JBBDNF010000036.1:0-4621 GCA_040877685.1 Nitrosopumilaceae archaeon | reverse complement strand
GATGGGAACACAGTTCAGCTAGCACTCCATGCAATGATTTTGGATGAATAAACGTAACCTTTGTGCCACGTGAACCTGGCCTTATTTCGCCAAGAAATCTTATACCACACCCTTTCATGCGTTCCACTTCACTTTCAATGCCATCTGTTTCTAGTGCAACATGGTGAAGTCCTTCGCCCTTTGTTGTAAGAAACTTCTTAATGGGACTATCATCTCTTGTTGGTTCCATAAGCTCAATTCTTGAATCTTTTAAATGTAAAATTGCTACTCTAACACCTTCAGCCTCTACAGTTTCAAACTCGACTTCACTTATACCAAAAGCTTGTTTGTATTCTTTTACAGCTTCCTCCACATTATTGACTGCAATTGCGACATGATCTATTCTCATTTTAGAACATTTCCTTAGGACGATAAATCCCAAAAACATCTCTAAAGGTGTTGCTTATCTCACCAAGCGTTGCATAGCTTTTTACAGATTCTATGATGTGTGGCATTAGGTTTTCATCTTTTTCCGCTGTGCTCTTCATTTTGGAAAGAATGTTTTCAACTTTTTTGTTGTCGCGTGTACTTCTTAGTTTCTTGAGATTTTCTGCTTGCTGTATTTCAATTGTGTTATCTATTCTTAGAAGTTCTTGTTTTTCTTCTACGGTGTCTTCAAATTTGTTAACACCAACTATTATTCTCTCGCCTTTGTCAATTTCTTGTTTAAGGCGATAGGCATTCTGTCTGATTTCTGATTGGAAGAATCCACGTTCTATTCCTACAAGCGAGCCTCCCATCCTATCTATCTTTTTTAGATATTTGTTAACTTCATCTTCTATTCTGCCACAAAGATATTCCACATAGTAAGAACCTGCTATTGGGTCTACTGTTTTTGTAATTCCACTTTCGTGTGCAATAATTTGCTGAGTTCTTAGCGCTATTTTGACCGCAGCTTCTGTTGGAAGTGCAAGCGCTTCATCTTTTGAGTTGGTATGAAGGGATTGCGCTCCACCAAGAACTGCTGCCATGGCTTGGATTGCAACACGCACTATGTTGTTATCAGGCTGTTGTGCAGTAAGCGATTCACCACTAGTCTGTACATGAAATCTTAGATGCATTGATTTTGGGTCACGAGCATGAAATCTCTCCTTTAAGATCTTTGAATATATTCTACGTGCTACCCGAAACTTTGCAATCTCTTCAAGAAATTCATTTGTGCAACAAAAAAAGAATGAAAGCCGTGGAGCAAAGTCATCTATTTTTAGTCCACGCTCAAGACAAGTCTCTATGTATTCTATGGCATTTGCAATTGTAAATGCAACTTCCTGTATTGCATTACATCCAGCCTCTCGCATGTGATAACCTGAAATTGAGATTGGATACCACCGTGGTACTTTTTTGGAACAGTACTCTATCATGTCACCAATTAGCCTCATAGATGGCCTTGGTGGATAGATGTAGGTGTTTCTTGCGATGTATTCTTTTAAAATATCATTTTGTGTGGTACCCCTAAGTGCTTTACTTGCAATCCCTTGTGATTCGCCAACAGCAATATACAATGAAAGCAAAGTTGATGCTGTTGAGTTTATTGTCATTGAGGTGCTTACTTTGTCAAGAGGTATGCCGCCAAAACATGTCATCATATCTTTAAGCGATGTGATTGAGACCCCAACTTTGCCTACCTCACCTTCTGCATGAGGATCATCTGCATCATATCCAATTTGTGTTGGAAGATCGAAGGCCATGCTAAGGCCTGTCTGACCTCTTTCAAGCAAAAACTTGAATCTTTCATTTGTCTTGTCCGCAGTTGCAAATCCGGTATACTGGCGCATTGTCCATAATCTATCTCGATACATTCCGGGATGTATTCCTCGAGTATACGGAAATTTACTAGGTTTCTCTTCTTTACTTCTTGACTTTACCTTAGAGTCATAGAGGCGTTTTACTGGAATGTTAGAATCCGTTTTTCCTATTTTCATTCTATCACTTTATGAGTCTTGTAATCTTATCAGCAGCCTCAAATGGGTCTAATGTTTTTGATTGTACTTTTTTTAGATATTTTTCGTAGGCGCTACTGGAATCAAGCATTGTGCCAACTTTGATTTTAATATTATTTAAAACAATGTCTCTGAGTTCTGTTTCAAGTCTAGATTTTTCTTGTATCTTTTTTGTCTTTTTCTTTGTGCTCATTAGCCCTTCTAGTTTTTTTGTCAATTCAGCTATTCCTTTGTTTGACTTTGTTGATGTCAGCATTATTGTGGGGTTTTTTTCTGTCATTCCAATATATTCTCGTACTGCATCGAATAGCTGGTTTGCCCCCACCAGGTCACTTTTGTTTACAAGATAAATGTCGCCTATTTCAGTTAGGCCTGCCTTTATTGTCTGAATGTTGTCTCCAGTGTTTGGATTAAAGACAACTACCGTAATGTCGGTTATTTTTGAAATTTCAATTTCTGTTTGACCAGCACCTACACTTTCAATTATAATTGGATCAAATCCTGCATATTCAAGAACCCTAATACTATTTCTTACTGACCAAGAGATTGCACCAGTAGCTCCTCTTGAGGCCATACTCCTAATGTAAGTACCAGAATCAGTTGATTCTGTCATACGTACTCGGTCACCAAGTATTGCGCCACCTGTGATGTGACTTGTTGGATCTATTGCAAGAACTGCGGGTTTGTAGCCATGTTTTTTGAGTTCAAGTGAGATCTTGTCTATAAGTGAGCTTTTCCCAGCACCTGCTGGACCTGTTATGCCCATGGTGATTGATTTACCAGAATTTTTAAAGATTTTTTTTATCAGAGCTCGTGCTGCTTTGTCATCGTTTTCAATAATTGATATTGCTCTAGCTATTGCACGCCTCTTGCCATGTTTTAATTCATTAATAATATCCATGAAGAACAATTTATGGGTCATATCCACAATAAAATCTTCTTGTTTAGCCTGTATATTGTATGTTAGATGATTCTAGTATAGTTGGAAATTATTCGGTAGAGAAATGTTATTTTGTTTATGGACAGACATGAGGTGATATACATCAATTATACAAATACTAGTGAACAACAGTTGGGTCTAGATTTGTAGTAACCATTGCATGCTTATTTCCACTAGGCCCAGCCGTTGTTTTCTATCACTCAGCATTACCAAATAAAGATTTTAAAAGCCAAAGTGAGCTTTAATGTTATGGCACAAAAGGTCGCTACTAGAAGAGTAAGAATTCTTGTTGCCAAGCTTGGTCTTGATGGTCATGACCGTGGAGCGCTGGTTTTGTGCCGAGCCTTCAGAGATGCTGGGATGGAGGTAATCTATTCTGGTCTGTTTGCTACTCCAGAAAGAATAGCCAAGATTGTTGAAGATGAAGATGTAGATGTGGTAGCACTAAGCCTTCTAAATGGTGCTCATCTTACGTTATTTCCAAGAGTAGTTAAGATACTCAAAGAAAGAGGCATTAAGGATGTGCTAGTTGTTGGTGGCGGAGTCATACCGGAAGATGACAAGACCGAGCTTGAAAGAGCAGGAGTCACTGGAAACTTTGGACCTGGAACTCCACTTTCTACAATAATTGGCCACATAAACTCGGGCGTTGCAAAGCAAAGAAAGATTTAGCTATTCTTTAGAATCTGGCCACATCATCTGGCGCATTTTCTTGCCAACCTGTTCTATTTGATGCGCTTCGATTTCTTTCATGTACCTTTCAAAGGAGTTTTTACCGTTTTTTTGGTAATCGCTAACCCACTCGTTGTTAAAAGTTCCATCCTGAATCATTTTAAGAATTTTTTTCATATTTTCTTTAACGTCCTTATTTATCACCATTGGTCCACGAGTAAGGCCACCATATCTTGCAGTCTCGCTAACTCTTCTCCACATTCCGTTAATTCCATATCTTTGAATTAAATCCACAATAAGTTTGAGTTCATGCAAGACCTCGAAATATGCAATCTCTGGTTGGTATCCTGCTTCAACCAACGTATCAAATGCATTCATAATCATTGATGCACAGCCTCCACAAAGATCTGCTTGCTCGCCAAACCAGTCTGTCTCCACTTCCTCTTGGAACGTTGTTTCTATAACACCAGCTCGTGTGCTTCCAATTCCTTTTGCTAAGGCAAGAGTCCTGTCCCAAGCCATTTTGGTGTAATCTTGGTATACTGCAACAATAGATGGAGTACCAAATCCTTCAAGGTATGTTTCTCTAACTTTTGAGCCAGGGCCTTTTGGTGCAACCATTATAATATCAACATCTCCTGGTGCCTTAATCCACTCCCAGTGAATAGCTGCACCGTGAGAAAAGCAGAGTGCGTTTCCCACATTAACATTAGGCTCGATTTCTTCTCTGAAGACCTTTGCTTGAATCATGTCAGGAATTAAGACATGTATGATGTCTCCTTTCTCACATGCTTTTGGAATTGACATTACCTCATGACCGTCTGCTTTGGCTTTCTTCCAGCTTTCTCCACCCTCTTTTAAACCCACAATAACTTTGAGCCCAGAGTCCTTTAGGTTGTTAGCTTGAGCATTTCCTTGTATTCCATAACCTATAACTGCAATAGTTTCATTTTTGATTGGATCCAAACTGACCTCAGAATCTTTCCAAGTTTTTGCCATTAAAGACGGTCAATTTATTGCAAATATAATC
>JBBDNF010000035.1:6305-25290 GCA_040877685.1 Nitrosopumilaceae archaeon | reverse complement strand
ATACTTGTCAGAACTAGAGACAGGCTCTGAAGTTCTTGTCTTGGATTCAAAAGGACATGCAAGAAGAGCAACAGTTGGTCGCTCCAAAATAGAGAGCAGACCAATGCTTATGATCAAAGCTCAGATTGGCGATGAAGTTGGTGGAATAATTGCACAGAATGCAGAGACCATACGATTTGTAAGACCAAACGGTCATTTGGTATCAGTCACTCACCTCAAAAAAGGAGATACTGTCTTAGCTTATGCCAAGCCAGCAACAGGCAGACATTTTGGCATGGAAGTAGATGATGAATATATTGTCGAAAAGTAGTTTAATTTTTTCAAAACACTTTAAATTCCACTAGAAAAATCATCTATTCGTTGGCACCCACCAATGACAAAGCTCCAGAATTCATTGACCTTTGCGTAATATGCAGACACGGAATAACTCGTAATAGTTTGATATTTGTAAACAACAAGTCATATCACGTTACTTGTTATGCAGCGTTTGGTACAAAATCTGGTAATGTTAAACCATCTTAATGATAAGTCATCAAAAACTAAATCTTGAAAAATTATTTTTCTTGTATCTTTACATGAAGTATGGCTGTTTCCTTTTCAAATTTTTCTGGCATTATTAATAACAGACCGCCTGTGCTAACAACGCCGTTACAAGTTCCTATGTAATTGGGCCGGTTAACTGCAAAGCAACCCTCTTCAGAATAGTATCTGAATTTTTCTCCCTTAATATAATTTTCATAATTAAATTTTGATGGTACTACAAATACATCAAATCCATTAGTTTTATCATTAATGCTTACTTCAAAATTAAATGGGGCTTCATCCCTCATTGTACATCCAGCAACGAATAGTGCCTGTTTTGGCTTTACGAAATATTCTGTTTCTATTGAAGCGTATCTTGCCTTTTTAATTACTGGGAACATGATATCATTTGGATCAGAACTATGTTCTAACCCTAAGGTATGACCAAATTCGTGTATTGTGAGAAAAGATATCGAATTGGAATCATATGGGTGCCACGTTCCATCACATCCTGTATTTCCAAGACTAATGTCAACACGATTTTGATTTATTGTGTAACCATCATATTCACCAAGAGACTCCCTTATCCATTTAACAAAAATGTTTGCGTTTTGAGAAGATTCCACCAAAATGAATTCAACTCCAGTATTTTTCTTCCAGAATGTTGTAGCATCATTAATTGCATTTTTTGCGTTTACAGCCCAGTCTGGCAAGGGTTCAACATAAACGGCATATTTTTTGATTCCAGTTTTTAATTTATAAGAAGTGGAATGGAAGGGTTTCTCTTTGTTATCAGATTTCGCTGAATTTGTTAGAGTTTTTCCGTCGCTGTGAAGTAGTTTGAGTTCGTCATAGGTGAGTTCATTTGTTTTCGAAGCAGGTTTGAATTTTTCATCTACGCTAAGACTGAGTTTTATTCTATATTCTTCATTTTCTGCTCGTAGAACTTCCAATTCTTGACGGTTAACTTCGTTTCTAGCTTTAAGGTATTCAAGTTCAGCTTGTGAGTCACTAGTTGCTGTAGTAACAGATCCTACTTGTTTTTTGTATTTGGAATTTTCGTCTGTTATTGATTGTATTTGGTTTTTGTATTTTGTAACCTCGGAACGAAGTTTTTCTACATCTTTTGATGGAGTGTCAGAGGCAAGTGCATTTATCTCGTTTTTGAATTCTTCGTTTTGAGTTTGCAGTGTCTTTATCTCATCTTGGTATTTAGTAATCTCTTTTTTATACTTACCAATTTCGTTTTGGATTTTGTTTATTTCGTCTTTTGATGGAACTTCATTCATTAGGGAAGTTATTTTGTTTTTGTATTCATTATTTTCAGATTTTAGAGTCTTTAATTCATTTTGGTATTTGTCTATTTCCACATTAAGTTGGTTTAGTTCATCTTTGTATTTTTCATTAACTGCTGCAGTTCTTAGTTTGTCTTTATACTCTTCATTTTCAGCGGTCAAAAAGTTTAGTTGATTTTTGTATTCTTGATTTTCTGCATTCACCGATTCAATCAGGTTTTCATATCCTTGATTTTTGGCTTTGATGGTATTGAGATCATTTTGTAATCTTTTATTTTGCTCACTTAAATAACTGGTAGCATCGTTACTAATGAAACCTTTACTTTCCTTTAGTGTAAGTATTTCTATACGAAACTCCTCATTTTCTGCTCTTAGGATATTTAGCTCTTCGTGGTTCACATCGTTTTTGGCTATCAGATATTCTAGTTCTCTTTGTAGTTCTGGGAATAGATTTTCTGCAGATATGGGAACAATTCTGTTTTCAATCAGATATTTAAGTGAGTTAGCAAATTCTGAATCAGAGATTTTTTCCTCAGTCCACAGTGTGATGATCTTTTTTATCCAAGCAGGAATCACTGATCCTGTTTCGGCAGAGGCATTAACTGGAATTAATAGAAGAGATAGTATTACAAATAATGTGATGCCAATTATTTTGTTCAACTGTAGATCATATGAAAATAATGAGTAATAATTTAATCGTTTGTCAAGTAATCTTAGTACTAATCCATTATGAAAATTAAAAATTGTTAAAAAAGAGGACTATTTTATCTTCTTTTTTAACTGATTTAGCTGCACCATTTCTTCGCGAAGGTGCCTTCGAAGAATAGCTTCATGTTCACGTTTATGTCTCCAGTAGAGGTTCATTAATCCCTGTCGAGATTTTGATTTTTTTATAGCTGAAGTAAATTTTCTGTGACTTTTCTCAACACTTCTGCAGTATCCTTTGGTATTTGATGTAACCATGAGTTGATTTATGAATATGCGTAGATAACCTTTGCTAATTTTAGATGATCATTTGATACATCAAACATCTAGCGGTTCTGGTCTTTTCCAGTATGGGACAAGCTGCATCTCCCTAAGAGCTGGCTTTTCTAAAGTTCGTTTTCGTGCAACCTTTACATATTTTTTTGACTTGTCAACCCCGATGTATTTTCGTTTTAGAAATCTAGCTATTTTTGTTGTCTGGCCACTGCCAACAAAAGGATCAAGTACTAAATCTCCCACGTTGCTGTAAAGTGTAATCAACCTGTACGGAATCTCTTCCGGAAACGCAGCTGGATGAAACCGTCTGTAGCTTGGCGGAACAGGTGCAATATGCCATACCGAATTGGCTATTTCTTTTTTCATCAAGTCATTGATTCGTAACTTACTTTTTTTGTCCTTTATGTTAGAATAGGGAAGTTTTCTTAGAATTATTATTTGCTCATGCATAATGTTTGGATAATAGTATGTTGGATAGGGGTGCTGGACAGTAACTCTGAATCTTTTCTTTCCGCCTGTAACCTTGTTCCAGATTATCTCTTCAAAAAAGCTCCAGCCTACATCCTCTTTTGTTAATTCTACAAGTAACAGTGCTGGAAGAGGCAGCTTGTTTTTTCCTTCTATAATCTCGTTTCCTATTACAATACAGCAATAACCACCGGGCTTTGTAACCTTGTATACTCCAGAAAAAACCTGTTTCATCTCGTCAAGCCAGCTATCAATAGATTCACCCCCGGTTCCTCTGTACCACTCATCTGAAGTCTGGTGTTCTTGGTAGTTTATTGCATTATGATATGGTGGGGATGTGACGGTAAGCGCAATTTTGTTTATACCTATTTGAGAAAGGTCTTTTGAATCCGCATTAACAATGCAATTTGGTTTCCACACGAGAATCATAATTTATTTGTCTATTTAATATTTGAACAAAGGCTTAATTTTGCAATAAGAGACACAAAATCATGGTAAACAAGACATGCGTTTCACTAGCAGAGTCAAGCCCTGCCAAGCTAAGATCACTTCTAAAAAAGGCACTTAGAAGATCTGATTATGCAGAGCTACGACTAGATTTTATGAAACCAAGCATAGTTCCACGTGCATTGAATTTAGTAAAAAAAGATCTGAAAAGATGCATCTGTACATTGAGACCAAAGTCAGAGGGAGGCAAGTTTTCTGGCAGTGAAAAAAATCGAATCTCCATACTAAAACTAGTTGCAGAGTATAACCCATATCTTCTTGATGTAGAATACAACACTATCAGAAAAAACAAAGATCTTCGTCAGTATCTAAAAAGGTCAAAGACGGATCTGCTAGTATCTTGGCATGACTTTAAAAAAACACCTAACACTACCTCACTAAAAAAGATAACATCTGAAATGTTCAAGTTTTCAAAAAATATCAAGATAGTAACTACAGCAAGATCAATAAGTGATTCAGCAAAGGTTCTCTCTTTGTATAAAAATGTACCAAAAAACGGAAATCTAGTTGCCTTTGCTATGGGTGATTATGGCCGAATGTCAAGAATTTTGTGTACTCAGATAGGTAGTCCATACACTTACGTCTCACTTGGCAAACCAATTGCACCTGGTCAGTTTAGCCTAGATGAAGTTAAATCAATCTTCAAGTTGACAAGATAGCAAATATGACTAAAACTTATGCGGTGATAGGAGACCCAATTGATCACTCATTTTCACCAGCCATACATAATGCCGCCTTTGCATTTCTTGGACTGGATTGCGCCTACATAGCGTACAGGATTCCAAAAGACGATCTAGCATTAGGAATTGAGTCACTTAAGCTAATCAACATTGCTGGATTTAATGTAACCATACCACACAAAGTAGAGATGATGAAGCTTCTTGATTATGCTGACGAAGATTGCAAAACAATTGGTGCAACCAACACAGTTGACAGTGAGAACGGCAAGTTCAAAGGATATAACACTGACATGGATGGATTTTTAGAGCCAATAAAAAAGCGAAACCTAAGTTGTAAGGACTCTAACGTATTGCTTGTTGGTGCAGGTGGAGCTGCAAGAGCTATTGTAGCTGCGTTTGCTAAAGAAAAAGCCCACAAAATTGCAATTGCAAACAGAACAAAAGAAAAAGCTGACGATTTGATCAAGTTTGCAAACAAACTTGGAATAGAATCAGAATATACTGATTTATCCAATGCTGGCAACACTGCAGGCAACTACAGGTTTATTGTAAATGCAACATCGGTTGGCATGAAAGGAAACAGCAGTCCCATATCTACTCGAACCATCAATAAGGACTGCATAGTGTATGATATAGTATACATGCCAGTGGATACTGAGTTACTTGAACAGTCAAAAAAACAAGGCGCGACTATCATATATGGCTGGGAAATGCTTCTTGCTCAGGCAATGCGTTCTTTTGAGATTTGGACTAAAAGAAAGGCACCCTATGAAGCAATGAAGCTGACGCTCTTGGGGAGATTTTGATAATGTCAAAAGTCAGAGCGGTCATGCATGGAGCTGTCTCAATCGTAAATGCAATTGCAACAGGAAAGGGAGCGACTCTTGGCATCTCACTTCAAGTAGAAGCTGTCATCGAAACAACCGCAGGAACAGGAATCTACTATGAAAATAAAGAGTCTAGTCGTAGCGCGCGTCTCATAAGGTCCGTAATAGAAAAGGCAGTACCAAAAACTGATCTTCAAAACTCTAAGCTGACTATCTCTTTAAAATCTGAAATACCATCAGGATATGGACTGAAAAGCTCAAGTGCAATCTCATCTGTTGTATCGCTTGCCTGCGCCAAGCTCTTCAAACCGCAGATAAATGACTTGGAAGTGTTAAGGCACGGAGTAGAAGCTTCTATGGAGTCCAGAGTAAGCATCACAGGAGCATTTGATGATGCATGTGCTTGCTATTTTGGTGGCTTTGTAGTCACGGACAACTATAACCAAAAAATTGTAAAATCAGAAAAAGCTTCAGAGGATCTGTCAGCTGTAATATTCATCCCAAGATCAAGAAAAAGGGGCAACATAAGAAAATTAAAAGTTCTTGATGGAGTCTTTGCACAAGCTTGGACTCTAGCTAGTAATTCTGATTATTGGAATGCTATGCTGCTAAACGGTCTTGCAACCTCAACCATTCTGCATTCTGACCCTAGGATTCTTACAACTGTGGTAGAGGCCGGCGCTTTGGCTGCCTCTGTGTCAGGCAATGGCCCATCTATTGCAGCAATAGCAAAAAAAGAGAATGTCTCAAGTGTCAGAAGAGCGTTTTCCTCGCTGAATGGAACAACCATGGTTTCTCCAATAAACAACCAAAAGGCTGAAGTCTATGAAGTGTAAAATTGAAAAGGCCAGACTTTCTGGAAACATAGTCTGCCCGCCAAACAAGAGCTATACTCACAGAGCTATATTTTTGGCAACGCTAGCAAATGGAAAAAGCCAGATCAGAAATGTTTTGTTATCAAGGGATACAATTGCAACAATCAATGCATGCAAAAACTTTGGAGCAAATATCCAAGCAGATGGGTCTAATGTAACTGTAGAAAGCTCAGGTGAGATAAAACTACAGACTCCTGAGATTGATGCATCCAACTCCGGAACTACTATTAGAATTGCGGCAGCTATTTCATCACTCTCAGAAAATAAAACTAGACTCACAGGAGATTCCAGTCTTCAAAAAAGACCAATGCAGCTACTGCTTGATGCACTGCAAGACCTTGGCGCAAGTTGCACATCCACAGACGGTAAGCCACCAATAACTGTTAAAGGAAAGATTCGTGGAGGTGAAGTAAAAATTTCTGGTTCTGTATCAAGCCAATTCATTTCAGCACTGATGATTGCTGCACCAAAGGCGGAAAAAGGAATCATACTAAACATAGAAGGCGAGCTTGTCTCAAAGCCCTATCTTGAAGCTACCATCTCTTCAATGAAAAAGTTTGGTGCACATGTTGAAGTGAACAATACATACAAAAAATACACAATTCCAAGACAGGAATACAGGTCTACTGATTTTACGGTACCTTCTGATTTTTCAAGCATGGCATTGCTTTTGTCAGCAGCTGTACTTCTTGGAGATGACCTGACCATCTCTGCCTCTGTAGGAGACCTACCTCAAGGTGACAAAGACATGATTACACATCTTGGAAAATTAGGAGTCAAAGTAGATTTCCAAAAAGATATCGCCCGAGTCAAGTCACCACAGCTACTTGATGGTGGAAGATTCGACCTGTCAAATACACCAGATCTTTTGCCTGCAATGTCCATCCTTGCGCTTAAGACATCAAAACCAATTGAGATCTACAACGTAAAACACGCAAGATTCAAAGAAACAGACAGAATTGCCATCTTGGCAAAAGAACTTGCAAAGCTTGGCGTACAAGTTCAGGAAAGAGAGGATGGTTTGATGCTAGAAGCGCCAAAAAATCCACATGGTGCAGATTTGGATTCATCTGATGATCACAGATTGTTTATGGCATTTTGTATAGCTGGAATGTTTGTTGGCAACTGTACAGTATCAGACCCCGAGTCTGTTGACGTCTCATATCCAAGTTTCATTGATGATATGAATAAAGTTGGAGCGAAAATTCATCCAAGCTAGCTTGGAACGATTATAAGCATCGAAGAGAAAATTTCATTATGTCATCAAGTTCTATTGGTGAAAGATTTGTGCTTACAAGCTTTGGTGAAAGCCATGGAAGATGCATCGGAGCTGTAGTTGATGGTTGTCCAGCTGGTCTTGAGCTTGAAGAAAAAGACATACAAAAGATGCTTGATCTTAGAAAACCCGGTCAGTCAATAGTCACTACACAAAGAAAAGAGGGAGACGTGGTAGAAATTCTATCAGGAGTTTTTAGGGGATATACCACTGGCGCTCCTATTACGATGATAATTTGGAACCAAGACCAAAACTCTCGCGACTATGAAAAGCTTAGAACAAAACCAAGACCTGGTCACGCGGATTATCCAGCTTGGGTAAAATACAAAGGATTAAACGATTATCGAGGTGGTGGGAGATTTTCTGGAAGATTGACTGCCACGTTTGTAATGGCTGGAGCAATTGCAAGAAAGCTTCTTTCTGTAACTTTGGGAATTGATACCTACTCGTACACTTCACAAGTTGGTAAGATAAAGATGAAAGGCCAGGTAACACCGAAGATGAAAAAAGCAATCTATTCAAACGAGGTAAGGTGTCCAGATCAGAAAACTGCTCAAAAAATGCGTGCTGTAATACTTGCGGCCAGAAAAAGGGGAGACTCGGTCGGTGGCATAATAGAATCCATTACATCAAACATACCAGTAGGACTTGGAGAGCCGATCTTTGGTTCCTTAGAATCGGATCTGAGTAAGGCACTTTATTCCATTCCAGCGGTAAAGGGAGTTGAGTTTGGTTCAGGATTCTATGGTTCTGCTACAAACGGTTCTGTAAATAATGATGAATATATCATAAAAAATGGAAAGATAGTTACGAAGACAAACAATGCAGGTGGAATACTAGGTGGGTTATCAAATGGAATGCCAATTGTTTTGCGAGTGGCCTTCAAGCCTGCTTCTTCCATATCTAAGACACAGCATACTGTAGATATCAAGACAAAAAAGCCAATTGCGTTACAAGTGGCAGGAAGACACGACCCATGCGTTGTGCCCCGTGCTCCTCCCGTTGTGGATTCGCTTGTTTCAGTAGTGCTTGCAGATCACGCCATTAGAAGCGGCTTCATACCACCCGTACTTTGATAGAAAATGTCTGATATTGACACGCTACGCGACCAGATAGACAAGATAACACTTGAGATGATAAGACTACTCAAAGATAGGGTAGAGATCGCAAAGCAAATTGGCAGCCTCAAAAACAACCTTGGTCTTGGCGTAACAAATGAAGAACGTGAAAGCCAGCTTAGAGCAAAGGTCATTTCACTTTGCAAAGATATAGGGTTGGATGAAAGAATTGCCACGATGCTTTTGAATTTTCTTTTAAATGAATCTATAAAGATTCAGTCTTCTGGCAAGCAGACACATCTTTCTGTATTTTTAAAAGCAAAATCTTTGGAGCAACAGGGAAAAAAAATTATCCATATGGAAGTAGGTGAGCCTGACTTTTATCCGCCTAAAGTTGTCAAAAAGGCACTCAGTCAGGTCTATGATAAGGGCTTTACAAAATATGGTGAATCAAAAGGAATGCTAGAATTTCGTACGGCACTTGCAAAAAAGACTTCGGAAAGATATGGTACGAAAACAAAAACAGAAAACATCATGGTTTCTCCTGGTGCAAGATTTTCAGTCTTTTTGGCAATTTCTACGCTGTTACATCCCGGAGATGAAGTCATAATAATCGAGCCGGCATGGCCTGCGTATAGAGAGAACGCACTTAACGCAGGCATTAAGGTAAGAACAGTTCAGACCACCTTGGAGGGAAGATGGGAACCGTCAGTAGATCAAATTACAAGCATGATAAACCCAAACACGAAAATGATTGTACTAAACTACCCAAACAATCCCACTGGAAAGATTTTGCCAAAAAAGATACAAGACCAGATAGCAGAGATTGCAATCAAAAATAATATCTATCTTCTAAGCGATGAGATCTATTCTGATTATGCCTACAAGGACTGGACAAGTATTCTCTCATATGATTATGATAAAAGCATCATAACACAGTCATTTTCAAAATCGCATGCAATGACCGGCTTTAGGATAGGTTATGCTGTCTCAAGCCCTGAAATCATAGACAAGATGGCAAAGCTACAGGCACTTTGCATAACAAACGTAGCTGAACCAATACAGTATGTATCCCTTAAGGCACTAGAAGCGGACACAAGCGATAATACTAAAACTATGCGAAACAGATTAGATCTTGTGATAAAAAAGGCAAAAGACATGCAACTAGACTTTGTAGAACCAGATGGTGCGATGTATCTTTTTGCAAGAGTTAGAAAAGAACATTTTGATGCAACCGATTTTACAAACAAACTTCTTGATTTTGGCGTAGCAGTAGCACCTGGAGAGGCATTTGGCAATTATCAAAACTTTGTAAGAATTTCTGCCTGCCAGCCAGAAAAGACTCTAGAGAAAGGAATGCAAATACTAAATCAGGCTTTGAGTGCACAGAAATGAAAAAAAAGATTGCAATACTTGGTGCCGAGGGGCAGATGGGCAAATGGTTTTCAAAATATTTTGTTGAAAAGGGTTTTGAAGTAATCGGATATGATTCTGAAAGAGACATACTAAACAAATCTGTGATCCAAGCCAAATCACTTGTTGGTGCAGTCCTTACTGCTGATTATGTAATACTTTGCACCCCAACAAAACGTACACCAGAAATAATACGGTTGATAGCAAAGGAAATGAGAAGAGATTCTTATCTTATAGATATATCATCGCTCAAGTCAAAGGTAGTCTCTGCCCTATTAAAGATCCCAGACAAGGTAAATCCAATTTGTATACATCCAATGTTTGGACCTGGTACAAAAAAGCTCAA
Organism: Nitrosopumilaceae archaeon; assembly: GCA_040877685.1. GTDB lineage: Archaea > Thermoproteota > Nitrososphaeria > Nitrososphaerales > Nitrosopumilaceae > JBBDNF01. The sequence goes on along the minus strand of JBBDNF010000035.1, from coordinate 15,042 downwards.
GGGCCATAACATTATTTCCATTCCAATACGTGACTCAAAAAAGGAGGTTGCTGTAGCTAAATCACTATTTGCTGAGGCAAACTTTGTTACTATAGATGCTGCAGAGCATGACAAAAAAATTGCAGTTATCTTAGGTATGACACATCTTGTCAATCTTGCACTTGCAAACATTCTAGCAAAGGATGAAAAGATTTCTCTTACTGAAAAGATGGCTGGCACCACCTTCAAGGCTCAAAAAATACTGACTGAGAGTATAATGACAGAGGCTCCAGAACTGATAGAAACCATAATTTCAAACCCTGAAATAAGAAAATATGCAGAAGAGTTCTGGAAGGATATAGGTAGGCTGCTCACCTTAATTCAAGAGAACAAGTCAGAAGAGATTATAAAATATATCACTTCGGCTAAGGAGAGACTTTCAAAAGACGTTGATCTTGAAGACTCGTACAAGAAATTAATTACCATGATGAACTCTATTGAAAAGTAGTTGCACTTTACAAAAATAGTTACATCATTTCTTTCAAATGAAGAGAGGTTTCTTATCTTAAAACGAAGTGATAGCGTAAAAAGCATGAAAGGTTTGTGGGGAGGAGTAAGTGGTGTCATAGAACAAAACGAGGATCCACTTCACAGGGCAAAAACAGAGATATTTGAAGAAACTGGAATAAGTGAAAAGCAGATTGCACTTCTAAAAACAGCAAAGGGGTTAGAAGTGGTATCTGAAAAATATTCTAATCATGGTTGGATAGTCTATCCTTTTTTGTTTGCCGCAAAAGAACCAAGGATAAAGCTAAACTGGGAAAATTCAGAATACAGATGGGTAAGTTCACATGAGATCACAAATTACCAAACTGTGCCAAGTCTTGATAAGGTTCTAGCTAGTCTGATGTAGCTTTTCTACTTCTTCTGGAGTGTTATTTCTTTGCTGTGGGAGCATAATATACACACAAGCCCCGCCACACATTGTACAAGGAACTGTGTTTCCGTTTATCTGACCAGTCCTTCCATGTATACGAGCTGCCTCTTCTGGGTCTATAGAAAGCGCAATCTGTTTTTCCCAGTTCAGAGTACGTCTTGCTTCAGTCATCTCCATGTCCCATCTTATTGCTTTGTCACGCAGCTTCACCAAGTCTCCTGCATGTGCAGCTATTCTGTAAGCAATCAGTCCCGCCTTTACTTCTTCGGCAGTTGGCAATGCTAAATGTTCTGCTGGTGTAAGATAACACAGCAAGTCAACTCCTTCGCTTGCAGAGATTGCGGCTCCTATTGCACTTGCGATGTGATCATGACCAGATGCCACATCAGTAACTAAGGGACCCAAAACATAGTATGGAACCTCACCAATCAATGACTTTGCTAGTCTGACGTTTGCGGCAATCTCGTTTAGTGGCACATGGCCCGGACCTTCAACCATAACTTGCACATCCTTTTCGTGTGCACGCTTTGTAAGTCTTGAAATGTTGATCATCTCTTGCACCTGAAGCTCATCATGTGAATCAAGAATTGATCCTGGCCGCAACGCATCGCCCAAGCTAAAAGTGACATCGTAGTTTCTTGCCAGTTCAATCAGATAATCAAAGTGTTCAAAGTATGGGTTTTCTTTATCGTATTTTAGCATCCATGCTGCGGTAATTGTTCCGCCCTTGCTTACAATACCAGCATGTCTTTTTACTGCAAGAATTCTCTTTGCAATCTCTTTTGTGATGCCAGAATGTATCGTTGTATAATCTACACCGTCCTTTATGTTTCTCTCAAATGCATTAAGAAAATCATCCGAAGTTATATCAAGAGGGTTCTTGTGTTTTTCAACTCCGTAGTTATATGCCTCATAGACAGGAACAGTGCCAAATGTTATTGGGGCTACTTCCAAGAGAGCTCTTCTCACTAACCCCACATCTCCCCCGTCGCTAAGATCCATTATTGTATCTGCATGATATTTGACTGCCACTTTTGCTTTCTTTATCTCTTCTTCTAAATTATTGGACAGAGTTGAGTTACCAATGTTTACATTTACCTTTGTCTTCATTCCTTTTCCTATACCTACTACTCTGATTTTTTGTGGCCTTACGTTATTGTGTGGAATGATTATGGAACCGTTTGCAATCTTTGGCAAAAGCCACTCTAGAGTTACATCTTCATCCCTTGCAACCGCTTTCATCTCTTCTGTTGCAACGCCTCTACGCGCTGCGCTCATCTGTGTTCCCAAATTACCATTTCTACATAACAATTGGATTTAAACGTGAGTTTCAGGTTATGTTTGTGTGCACATTCTATCCATCGCTGGTTCTGATCCTTCTTCTGGTGCAGGTATCCAAGGCGATCTAAAAACATACTCTACCCTTGGAGCTTACGGTTTAACAGTTGTAACTGCAATAACAAGTCAAAACACTTCAAAGTTTTCTAACGTTGAAGAAGTTTCTGCAAGTATGATAAAAGACCAACTTGAATCGGTCTTTTCTGATTTTAAAATTGATGTAATAAAGATTGGTATGGTTTACAGCTCTTCTGCAATACAAGCCGTTTACTCCAAACTCAAAGGAAAAAAGATCCCAATAGTTTTGGATCCAGTGTTTGAATCAACTACGGGTGGAATTTTACTGCAAAAGGACGCATTATCTGACTTTAAGAGGATGCTTGTACCGTTAGCTTTTGTCATAACGCCAAATATTATGGAAGCAGAGAGGCTCAGTGGTATTAGAATTAGAACTAGGAATGATGCTAAGCAAGCTGCTACCAAGATACGACAAATGGGCGCAAAAAATATCGTCATCAAAGGAGGCCATCTAAATGGAAACACGGTTACGGATTATGTGCTTGAAGGCAGCCGATTTTATACAATTTCTGGCAAAAGGATACAACATACGTACCACGGTGGCGGATGCAGCTTTTCAGCGTCGCTTGCAGTAAGTCTTGCTAAAGGAAGAACTCTTAGAGACTCGGTTAAGTTTGCAAAAGAATTCACGGTAGAATCTATTAAGAATTCACAAAAAGTTGGAAAAGGAATTTCCATAGTAAAAGCAGCCAATATGGATAAAATAGAAAAAGATCTTGCCGACGCAATTACAGATTTTAGTAATATAAAAAATGCATACAAGTTGATCCCTGAGTGCCAAACAAATTTTGTTTTTTCAAAGCCTAATCCTAGATCTTTAGGTGATGTACTTGGAGTTTCAGGCAGAATTGTAAAAACCGGAAAGACTGTTACCATGGCAGGAAGTCTAACGTATGGCAGTTCAAAGCATGTTGCATCTGCAGTTTTGGAAATGACAAAAAAGTTTCCAAGTATAAGATCAGCATTGAATGTAAAATATGATACTACGATAATTAGAAAAGGAATTGCAAAAAGATTTTCTGTATTAAGCTATGATAGAACCGCGGAACCAGTAAAAACAAAAACCAAAGAAGGCCACACAATATCGTGGGGCATGAGAAATGCAATTAAGAATGCGAAAAGGCCACCTGATTTAATATTTCACAAAGGTGACGTTGGAAAAGAGCCCATGATTTTGTTATTTGGCAAAGAACCAAAAGAGATTCTCGCCAAGCTTGCCAAGCTTGCCTGACTGAATCATTCCATCCTTCAACATAAATACCCAAAATCTTAATCTAAATCTCGTGAAGGCCGTAATTCTTGCCGGAGGACTGGGTACAAGGCTCCAACCCTATACAACTTTTCTTCCAAAAGCAATGCTTCCACTTGGCGAAAAACCACTTCTTGAACACCTCATAAGTTGGATAAAAAAGAACAAGATAGATTCTATCGTACTTTGTGTAAGCTATCTTAGGAAGACAATTGAAGATTATTTTGAGAATGGCAACAGGTTTCGAGTTAATATAGAATACGCAGTATCAAACAGACCACTTGCAACAGCCGGACAGCTGAAGACAGCCGAAGAATTTATCGACGATACATTTGTGTGCGTGTATGGAGATTCGATTTTTGATTTTAATTTACGAGATATGATTGATTATCACAAAAGAAAAAAATCTTTTGTCACAATGGGATTGTTTGAATACAAAACAAAGTTACAATATGGATTTATAGAAACTGATAAAAACAATAGAGTAACTGCATGGAATGAAAAGCCGGAGGTAAAGGGTAACATCAATATTGGTTGCTATATAATGGAACCAAAGGTCCTAAAACTCATCCCACCTAACAAATCATTTGGCATGGATGATGTAATAAAAAGAGCTCTTGCTCGCAAAAATAGAGTAAGTGGTTTTACAATCAAAAAGGGCTTTATTGATATTGGAGACAAGAACTCGTACAAACAGGCCCACAAACACTATCTTGAAAAGCTTGGTCGGGTTTAATGCTAAACTATGACTGATGTAAAGATACGCGAGTTGGAAGAAAAGGATCTTTTCAATGGTTTTTTAGAGTCACTTGATTCGCTCAGAAAAGCAAGCGACTTGGATCCGAAAAAGGCAAAGGAGATACTCAAGAAGATGAGATCAATACCCAATCACAAAATCTACGTAGCCTTGCTTGATTCAAAGGTTATAGGTTCTGCTACCATCTTTATTGAGCCAAAATTCATCCATAACGGTGGAACTGTGGGCCACATTGAGGATGTTGTAATACAAAAAGAGTATCAGGGTAGTGGGATTGGACAAAAGCTTGTAGAGGCGCTTTTAGAATATGCTAAAAAAAATGGTTGTTACAAGACCATACTTGACGCCGCAGATGAGGTCATGCCATTTTATGAGAATCTTGGTTTCAAGCGTCACTCAAATTCTATGAGATTTGATCACTAGTTCTAAAAGTATTGTTTTTTTGGCTTGGGTTTTGTTCTAAATAAAAGCGCACCTACTATCATCACTGGTATTGAGACTGCCATAAAGAGTGGCGGAGTAATTGTTACTTCGGTAACAAGATATGCCTTGCTTATCTGAGAAAGTAAAGTGCTTGCATAGTACATGCCAACCAAAAGGACAGCTCCACCAGCTATTATCATTGCAGCAATAGGTTTTGAACCAAATCTACGTGACATCAAATATGCTGTTCCAGCTAGAATCATAGCAGGTGCCACACCAATTGATATGAATTGCAATATTTTCCCACCAGGTTGAATCTCCTGAGAAGGATTTATCAAATAATTAAAAATTGTTAAAATTTCGGCAACAAACATAATAAAGAGCCCAAGACTTGCTGCAGCAACCCATTTCTCAATTGCCATACCATGAATTTCTTATTTCAATAAATAAACCAAGTGATTGCTAATTTTGGTAGAATAGTAGTTTTATTACACTATGCCAACAAGCCCAGCTAGCTCTTTTCTGCATGATGCGCCAAGTTCTTCTGCAGCTTTTTCTGGTGTGATTTTATTTAGAAATACTCCAAAGCCTCGCTCAAGTCCTGACCATGCATCAGACTGCGGATAAACTTCAACATGCCAGTGGATCTGCCTGTTGTTTTTCTTTTCAGGAGAAAGATGAAAGACCATGTTGTAAGATGGATTCTTCATAGTAGCTGCCAGTCCACCAAGTGTTGCACGTAAAATCAAAGAAAGATCATTTATCTCCTTTTGTGTGATCTTTGAGAAGCTTGTAATGTGCTTTTTTGGATAAATCCAAAATTCGTAGGGGTGTGACGGTGCCCATGGACAAAAAGCAAGAAAGCCATCAGTCTGCAGTATCTGCCTTGGCCCTGCAGTTTCCGTACTCACTATTTGGCACATTGGGCAAATGCCCTTCTCGTTTAGAATCTTGTGCGAAGCCTCTGCTTCCTGTTCTATGACTGGCGGAATTGTTGAAAATGTTACTACGTTAAGGTGCGGATGTGGTGTAAGGGCACCTGCCTCTTTACCATAGTTTACGTAAATGGAGACATATGTTACACCTCGTTGGGTGTAAAGCCAACGTAGCCTATCCTGAATTACGACAAGAACGTTTGACCATTGCTCTGTGCTAATTGAGGAAAGCGACTCTTTGTGTTTTTCAGATGCTACAATGATATAATGATAGCCGTATGCAGGTTCGCTGTAAAGTGGCCTGTCGCTGTAAGAGTTTTCCGATGTGGTTGCTACAACAGGATTTTTGCTTTCAAAGACTCTGACAGACCAGCCTTCAACATAATAATCCTCACTATCCTGTAGTCTTTGCAACATGCCGTCTTTTGCTACAAGAGAAAGCGATGATGGGTTTGTCATGCTTTCGTTTCCCGGACAGAGGGGACATTTTTTTGGATCTGTTACAACATGGTTTTCTGGAGAAACGATTACATACCTGTCAATAACATAATCCTTACGTAAATCCCCCATACCACTACCAATCGGAGTGTAGTAATTTAAAACCTTTTCAGGGATCAATTTAAAAAATTAAAGTTTATGTGTAACACAACAAACCCGAAAGTGAGCTGATAAAAAATTACTGACAACTCAGACATTCATATGATTTATGTTTTGTTGGATGGTGTCGGCGATCTTCCACATCCTGACCTTAAAGGAGACACTCCACTTGGGTTTGCAAAGACTCCAAACCTTGACAAGCTTGCAAAAAACGGCACTATTGGTCAGGTAATTTCTGTCGGCGAGGGAATTGCGCCTCAATCTGATATTGCGGTTTTTAACATGCTGGGATACAGGTTTCAGCATGCAAATTATGTTGGCAGAGGCGTAATAGAAGCTATAGGAATAGGCATAGATTTCAAAGATGGCGATATTGCGTTACGAGGCAACTTTGCCACCATAAATGATGAGAACATCATAATAGACAGACGCGCTGGTAGGAAAATAGAAAAAGAAGATGCGTTGAAAATTGCACTTGAGATAGAGCGTCTCATAAAATTTTCGAATCCAAATGCCTCCGTGGTTGTAGCACCTACTATAGGTTACAGAGTTGTGGTTAGGATAAGGTGTAATGGTGAACATCTTTCGTCTGAGATAAGTAACACGGATCCTGCGTATGCAAGGGTAGATGGCATGGGAATTGCAAAGGCGGTTGGTGATTATTTTAAGATTGAAAGATGTCTTCCCCTAAATGAATCTCCTGATGCAAGACTTGCAGCTACTCTTGTTAACGAATTCACAGAACAATCACTTGCAATAATGAAAAAAAGTGAGATTAACAAGGCTCGCAAAGAAAGTGGGAAGAAGCTTCTAAACAGCATACTTTTGCGTGATGCAGGTAACAGATACCCTAAGGCCACGCCGATAAATGAGCTACACTCGATGAAATTTTCCTGTGTTGTTGATATGCCGGTAGAGATTGGGATTTCAAATGTTTTGAAGATGAAGACGTTTAATGCTGGCGGCATAACAGATTACGAGCAAAAGGCGACAGTGGCTGCAAAAGCAATGGAAACTCAAAATGCAATATATGTCCACATCAAAGGCCCTGATGAATTTGGTCACGATGGTGATGCATTAGGAAAGATGAGAAACATCGAGGAGATAGACAAAAGATTTTTTGGAACGTTACTAGATAATATAGATACATCAAAAGTTTACGTTGTGGTATCAGCTGATCATTCTACTCCGTGTATAAACAAAGGCCATAGTGCAGATCCTGTTCCCGTATTGGTTTCTGGTGATTCAATCAAAAAAGATGGCACTACACGGTTTACAGAGCAAGAAGCAAAAAAGGGCAGAATTGGCTTGCTTGCTGGTGCCGACGTAATCAAAACCGCCATAAAGATAATCAGATTGTAAAAGTCCCTATGATTCCAGTATGGATCATGTTAGAAATTTTGTTGCGCAGTGCATCTATGTCTATTTTATGATATTTTCCAGTTGCATTACCAATCTTTTCAAGTGCACGGCGAAAAATTGATAGACAGATTTCATTTTCGTTCTTTTGATAATGAACTAGGGCTGCAGCAACTAGGATTATGCCGTTGAGCATGTCTTTTTCCTTTCCATTTGATTTCTTCCATACTCCCTCAAAGATTTCATGGCACTCCCAAAATCTTTCATAGTTAAAATAATCTCTGCCCTTTTCTATTGCCTCTTCTTTCTCAATCACTTCGTCTACCACGTGCTTTGCATGATCAAGTATGCCAATAGGTTCTAGTTTTTTTATCAAATCATCAAGCGCTTCTTTTTTTACAGAGACATCAAACTCAAGATATCTGCTTGAAACTCTCATGTCCCTTATTGTAATATACATTTTAGATGCAAGCGACCTAGCTTTCAAAAGAAGTTGTGTTGCATCCTTTGGCACATAACCTGAATTCTTCAGGTGAATCATAAAACGGTCCACATTCAGACAAAGCTCAGATTTCTTAAATTTGTTATCTATCGCCGGTTAAGATTTATATGAACTGTTTAGTGGCTTGGAATACATGTCCATGGTAGAAACTATACGTGATGTGAAAAACAACCTACTCTCAAGAAGAGAGATCACGTGTACGTTCAAAGGACTGGCTGGCAAGCTGAAAAAGCTAGAGGCCATAGACATAGTATCAAAACAATACAATCTTGATGGAAAGGTAATAGTTCCAATAATGTTAAAAAATGACACTGGACGACCAATGATTTCTGGTACCTTCTATGTATATGATGATGAAAAGCTAGCACACGCACATCTCAAGCCAGCAATTTTCAAAAGATTAGAAAAGGCAAAAGGCGGCGGTGAAAAGACAAAAGGAGAAGCAAAAGAGGCAGCTACTGAGAAGGAAACAAAAGGGAAACCCGCAGAGAAGAAGGAAGCACCAGCAGAGAAAAAGGAAGTACCTGCAGAAAAGAAAGAAGCAAAGACGCCTGAGAAAAAAGAAGCAAAAGAGACTGAAGAT
>JBBDNF010000035.1:0-6205 GCA_040877685.1 Nitrosopumilaceae archaeon | reverse complement strand
AGAAAAGAAAGAAGCAAAGACGCCTGAGAAAAAAGAAGCAAAAGAGACTGAAGATAAGAAGGAAAAACCGGCAACAAAAGAATCAGCTGAACCAAAGGAAAAGAGCAAGTGATGGCTGGAAAGAAAGGTTTCAGTCCAAGTGTTTACAAGTTTTACAAGATAAAAGGAGAGAAGACAGAAAGGATCAAAAAAGAATGTTCTAGATGTGGCAAGGGAGTGTTCATGTCAGAACACAAAAATAGACGTACGTGTGGCAAGTGTGGTCTAACTGAATTTGTGCAGTAATCAATAATACTTTTTCTTTCTCAGCTTTGAAACTTTTTGTTCCAATTCGTCAAGTTTTGATACAAGACGTGGATCTATCTTTGTCTTGGCAATAATATTAGCCGGTACCTTGACAGCGTTTGTATCCAATGTGATGTTTATAGTTGGCAAGTTTTTTTCAATCCAAAACTTTACAACTTTGTCTTCTAACTTGTAGTCTCTAAATCCTTCAGGAAATTTTTTTGTAATGTGTAAAAGCAGCATCTTGTCATTAAAGACCGCCCTTGGATCAAAAAGCCGTGTAATGTCTGAATAAATGCCTTCAAAGAGATTACTTGAGAGCTCATCAGACACTAACTCCATTTTTGAAACCTTACGGCACAGTTCCAAATAATGCAGAAATTCGTGTGCGAGGATTGCATGTATTGTTCCTTTTAGTCCATATGCTACAAGGGGGGCTGTAATTTGTATAACAATCTCAAGATGATCTCCAGAAACAACTGGTAGAGTTCTTGCAAACAGAATTCCATAATCAAATGAATTTGGGTGATGAGTAGTTCGCACTATTGATGGTGTGATATACGCTACAGGAAAATTGATTCCTGAGGCTTTTTCTATTCTATTAATTCCTTCAACAGCTATACGAAATCTTTTTACAATAAGAGCGTGGATTTTGTCAGGCAAAAGACCTTTTTTGTGAGCTTCATGAACTTTTTGTAACGGATCCAATGCATCAACTTGAGTCAGACTATAAAAAAACGTACGGTTTAATTTCAGAGACACTGCCAAAATGTTTCCAAATTGAAACCTTAGTGTGTGAGTGCGATCTCATAAAAATCAAAATGTTTGCACTTGCATGAGTTTTCTAATATGCTACTTAAGCTTGGTGTCACCTCAGAACCATTAGCAAGTCTTTTTAATGGTACGCCACCGTCTACTTTCATAAAAAGTGAGAAGCAGTTACTGGACTTTTTTTTATACTGTATATCGTAAATGTTTTTTTGGCTTTTTTTGCCAGAGTTTTCATAGATTGAAATTGGTTGTTTTTCAAGTTTGTGGAGATTTTTTAGCTGCGATGGTTTGATCTCATTTTCAGTCTGAACCTCCATTTTCACTTTGGATCTAAATCGCATATTGTTTGACGGGATCTTTGCAATTGTCTTAAGATTGTGAATAAGAACCTCATCAAGCTGTATTTTTTTCCCTAGGTTAGTCTTTCTTTTGTGCGGATTTACAAGTTTTACAAAGAATGGTCTTCCTTTCCCTAAAACCAAGCTTGTCTCATCCTCGCTTCCAACCCACGTAATCTTTGCTTGCTGCGCTCCAAATCTTTCATATAGAAATTTAGCTATCTTGCCCTCTACGCTGTCAAACTCTGAAATTCCATGAAACTGGCATGAATAACATCCTTTGCCACTACAGTTTTTGCATGGTCTTTGTTTCTGTGGGATACCTCGCTGACTCTTTGTATATCTGCCAGAAAGAAAGACTGGTTTTGGTTTTATTTCGCATTCTGAGTTTTTGAAATCAAGCGTAAAGACAATGTCTGGGTTTTGATAATTCACTTTGGTTTTGGTTTTCCTGCCAAATCTCTTTCCAATTTCTCTAGTAACATCTGCCTTTATGCTGCTTATTCCTTGTAACTTGAACTTTGAGCGGATCTGATCATCCCTGTCTAATATTGATGGTTGCAGGATTGCACCAACAAGAAATGACGAAAATTCATAGTCATTTGACATTTCAAGCATTTTAGAAAGCTGTAGATCAAGCTTTGACATCAGGTTTTTGCAAATATAACAGCTCTTCGGATTTTTTTTATGTAAGATGTTTCTGATTTTATGTCCAAGTTTCTTGTGTGATGATAATCTAAGCTTTGAAGCAAACAATCTGCCAAGACAGCTGTCACAAAGTTGGTGCTCGTTTAGAATCTGTTTCGTATCGGAAATTATTTTATCAATATTACGCAACCACATTTTTCTCATCGTACTCTAGACATGGCATGTTTTATTCGTAATTATTAAAGTTAAGAGGGTGACAAAATTGCTTTTCTGCTTACCAAGGAAATAGCTGTCTTTTTGAATTTATGTCTGTGACATGGATTGCCTTAGTAGGACAGGTCTGTGCGGCATCAAGTATTCTCTCAGATGTAGCGCCTCTTTGGTTTTTCACATGGGACTTTGGGTTCACCCTAGCACTCTTATCAACCTCAAAAACGTTGGGTGCCATTGTCTCACAGCTACAACAACCTATGCAACGGCTTGGGTCCACATTCGTGTATATTTCATCTTCTTCTTTCTCTGACTGTTCAAACTCGTCAACTTTAGTGGTTTTCCCGGCTGCTTTTTCATAATATTCCCAAAAAGCCTTCTCATAATATTTCCAAAAGTCTTTGTAGGCAGACTCAGTTTCACTTGTATACTTATCCCATTCTGCTTCTGGAGGCCTGTCAGTTGGTTTTGCACCCCACCAAGATTTTTTTCGTGAATTGAAGGCAGAGTCTTTGTTTGAGTTATCACCATATTTCCAAGAATTGGTATTAGTGGAAGCATGTGATTTGGAGTGTATTGCTCTCTTATGTTCTGCCCTTAAGATTTGATAGGCCTCTGTAACCATCTTGAATTTTTTCCCGTCTTTTTCTGACATGTTTTTGTCAGGATGAACTTGTAATGCAAGTTTCCTGTAAGTGGATTTTATTTCTTTAAATGAAGCATCGTTTGTGATGCCCAAAACCTGGTAGCACTGATAGCTATTCATTGCTTATTAGTAATAGAACTATTTTAAAAACAGTTAGATGATTAGCCAAGCCCCATTCTTCTTAGCATGCCTTGCATCTGCCTTCCTTTAGATGCCTTCATCATGTCTTTAGAATTTTTGTAGGCTTTCACAAGTTCTTTCACGTCATGTTCTGACCAGCCAGAGCCCCTTGCAATTCGTTTTATTCTTGATGCGTTTAGCAGATCCGGATCATCTTTTTCCAGTTTTGTCATAGATTGGATTATGTATCTCCATTTTTGCATTCGTTCTTCTGTTTGGTCAAGCTGATCTTCTTTTATCATTCCTGACATGCCTGGCATGCTGTCTAGAATGTTGCGTAGCCCCCCTGCCCGTGTAGCTTCTTCGATTTGATAGTAAAAATCATCCATGTTCATCTTTCCACTTGAGATGCGTTTTAGTCTCACCTCATCTGCCTCGTTTTCAAGCCTTTTTGCCATGTCCAAGAGAGCTTGTATGTCCCCCATGCCAAGCAGCCTTCCAACAAATCTTGTTGGTGAAAACTTTTCAAGGTCGTCTATTCTTTCTCCTGTTCCTATGTACATTATCTGAGCTCCGGTGGCAGTTGCTGCAGCAAGTGCACCACCACCTTTTGCGCTGCTATCAAGTTTTGTGATTACTATTCCGCCAACTGGAACTGTCTTATGAAATGCTTCAGCCTGACTGTAACATTGCTGTCCAATAGTACCATCAATGACAAGCAGTGCCAGATCGGGTTGTGTGACTTTGCTTATCTGTGTCATCTCTTCTAGCAACTCCTTTTCTTCTTTGTGTCTACCTGCAGTATCGATTAGTATTATATCAAAATTAGAGTTCTCAAAGTGTTTTAGACCATTTTTAACAATTTGTGGTGAGTCTTTGTTCTTTTCATCGCCGTAAACTTCGATGTTTGCCTTTTCACACATCGTTTTAAGTTGCGTAAGCGCGCCAGGTCTGTATGTATCCGCTCCAATTACTGCAACTCTAAATCCTTGTTTTGCAAGGAACTTGGCAAGTTTTGCAGTGACAGTAGTCTTTCCGCTTCCTTGAATTCCAAGCATCAAAACCTTGTTTGCCTTTCCAGCTTGGAACGAGAATTGTTTTTCTTCGCCAAGCAGCTTTGAAAGTTCATCGTACAGAATTTTTACAATATGGTCTTTTCGTGAAAGTCCTGGAGGTGGAGTTTCATTTAGCGATCTTTGCTCCAGATTCTTTGTTATCTCAAAGACCAGTTTTACATTAACATCGGACTGTAAAAGTGCTCGTTGGATGTCTTTGGCAAGCTCCTTTATGAGAGCCTCGTCTATTCCTGACGAATTTACAATCTTTTTTAAGGCTGCACGAAGACCATTTTTTAAAACATCAAGCATTACTGGTCTAAGATGGCTTCGGTTATTTCAAATCTTCCTCTGTATCCATCCCAGATTTTCTGTGATTTTGTAATTCTAATTGGTGATGAGAAAAGTGGGCAATCAAGAACTAGCGTTTCTGCTTCTCCTCCCTCGAAGCTTAGGTTAAAGCCATGCTTTTCGGCAAGCTTTTCAAGCTTGTCAATATCTTCTTTTTTGATTTCTTTTCCAAGCCACGAATCATCAAGTCCTGCCGATGACACACTTGTGATCGTAAATCGAAATTTTGATTCTAATAAATTTTTCATGTATTCTTTTTGATTTATTTTCCATAATGGTGAGATCATTTTCAAATTTAGCTTTGCGCAAATATTTTCGAAGTTATTTTTTTGAAACTCGCTTAATATCCCGCCGTGCACAAGACCTTCAATATTAAAAAGTTTTTTTGCGTCGGTAAGAAGTTTTTCTAATTCATTTATCTCATCATCTGTTACGTTTGAATTTGTTTTGGAAAAAAGGTGTGGGATGTTCATTGATTTTGTCTGCAACTTTGTTATCCAGATGTTTGGGTGGTGAAGTAATTTACTTTCGTCTGATTTTGGAAAAATGGTTACAGCACATTTTATGTTATGCCCTTCTGATTGTGCCTTGTAGATGGCAAAAGTACTGTCCTTGCCACCAGAAAAGAGTGCCGCTAGATTCAATTTGCAGTCACAGGGCATTGCAACAAATTAATTTTTTTCCAACCTGTATACCTGCTTGAGGCATTTTTCACAAAGGGAAAGGCTTTCTTTTACAGTAACTTCTACGTTTGAAGCCAAGCAGACATGGCATAAGCCCTTCATGCATTACATTTAGTCTGACGCGTGTATAATTCTATTCTAGGATTTTTGGATTGGAAAAGCCTGGATGCTTCAATACTCATAATCTTCATCATTATTCAGAAGGCTTTTCTCCTCATCATCAGCATCCGTAGCTAGCTTTTGATTCGGACTATAATAGTTCGATCCATTACCTTCCAATATTCTACATCTTGTCCCTGTGCGACCTTGTCTTTTACCTCATCTTCAATCTGACTTACGTCAAACACTTCAAAGGTTTCAGAATCCATTACTTGTGTTATAGATTCTGTCTTTGAAATTATAGAGCCAACTCTTTTGTCAATGAGCGGAATCTGAATTTGTGCACTAACTGGTGATACGTGTGGATATTTTTTCTTGTCAAATATACCCACTGCAACGATCCTTGCCTTTGCTGCTCCGTGTTTTCCAGGTTTGCTTGTGTCAAATTCAACTATCTTACATGGTTCGGCATTAGGGTTATCAACTGGAAGTAATATGTATGAACCAATTTTTAGTGAACCAAGCTCAGCTGGTTTGCTCATGAAAAAACAGAATTTGGCAGAGTATTTAACTTTTCTATTTTAGTTTATCAAGAACTGAAAGGCTAACAAGGTTTGTCATTGTTATTCCTTTTCTGCCAACATCACGTCTTGTTTTTTCGCAATACTTGTTGTCACTTTGGTGACTCTTGCCACTTGAAACTTCAAGTACGATCAAGTTTTTGCTGTAAGGAAATGTAAACTTTGGAATCTCGTTTGCAGATAGATCAAGGTGTGCAATCCCCGCTCGTCTTACCTTGTCACGTCGTGCAACAATTGCGGCAACGTCTGTAATGTCATCATCTGTTTGACCATATTCTAGATAATATACTGAAACAAAGTTCAGCTTTCCCTCTATATCTCGTTGGAAAAGCTCGCCATCCATGGTAAAAATAAAGGCCGGTTTGTCCTGCCTGAATTTTTCAATCTCTTTTTTCATCTTTTTGTTGTCTTTGAACCT
>JBBDNF010000034.1:11417-26140 GCA_040877685.1 Nitrosopumilaceae archaeon | reverse complement strand
GGATTTACACAAATTCCATTTTCCAATATTTGAGGCGGATTACATGTTATTGGAGGTGGATTTACACAAATTCCATTTTCCAATATTTGAGGCGGATTACATGTTATTGGTTGTGCTGTGACAGTTGAAGGAATAACGATGTAACCCCTCGCAATTCCAAGTCTGCTAGAGTCAGTTTTTCCATTAATTGTTATTGATTTGATGTCAATTTCTAGAGTGTAGATACCATTACTTGCAAAGTTAATTGGTTGACTATCCATTGCACCGATTGCATCAAGATTTGTTTCAGAAAACACTGAATTGCCATTTTTGGCTAATATTTTGAGATCATATTTTACATCGCCGGCAACTTGCTTTCCTGAAAATGCATCAAAAAAAGCAATTGTAAGATCGGTCTTTGTGTTTGCTGTCAGATCGGTTGGAGACCATCCGAGCTCTGCTCTAAAACCACCAAAATCAGTTAATATTTCTGTAGCAGTTTGTGCATCTACATCTCCTGGTGATAGTATAAAGTCCATAGTCTTTGTATCAGGTGAGATCTTTTTTGACATGTCTAAGATGTCATTTTTGTTTATCAAATAGTGTAAAATTAGAGTGTCTTCTTTTGAGTAAGGATCTATTGCAAGCATTCTTCCAACAAGTGGAACTCCATTTACCTTTGCATTGAATGTAATACTGTCTGTAAATTCTTTAAATGACTTTGGAATCTGAATCTCTTCATGCACAAAGATATTTTGACCTTCTATTCTTGACATGTCCCAATTAAATGGCATAGAATACGAAATGAGATTCTTTGATTCATCAAATTTGAAATCTTTAATTTTGTCATAATATGAAATTATAGTAGTGTCATAAGACTTTGCTTGGTATGTAATTGTATTGTGGTAAATGTCACCAACACTGAGCCATGAATCGAATCGTGGCGCATCAGCTGGAATGAAGATGTTGCGGTCGTTGTCTATACCAAAGATTTCTATTTCAAAATGATATAAGCCCCCTTCCAAAAGTATTGGTGCTTGTACACTTAGTTGATCGTTTACTGATGTCCATCCACCTTGAAATGGTTCTATATCACCAAATGTCTGCCATTTTCCCGGTGTGTTTGTTGGCTCGATCTTAATAGTTAAAAGTCCAGAATGGGTGTGGAAAAGATCTCTCATGAGTAAGTCATTGTTTTTTCTTACTGTGATGAAAAATGATGTGTGTTGGATTGTCTGGTTGTTGTTTGCGTCAAACAGTCTAAGCTGTAAAAATGTGTCCTGAACAGTTTCTGAAGTTAGAATTGGTGGACTAATTTTGATAAAAAGACTTGCTTGTCTATCTCCGATGCTTGCAGGAGGTAGGTTTTCTTGTGCAAGGCCATCACCATGTGCCTCAAAAGGTACTAGAGAAACTATAGTGAAAAGAAGTGCAAGTGTGCAGACTGTTGACAGAGAACTCTTGATAGAAATAAATTTCATAGGCCAAAACAAACAAGTATTCTATTTAATTCTTGGTCAGATTCTTGCTAATGATATAAATGATTGCTGAACAAAACCAGAATAAGAAAATGAAGAGTTGGAAAAAAGCTTCTTTGGTTTTCGGTGTATTCATGCTTGGTTTTGCTTTTTATTTTTCGTTGACCCTCAGTCCACAAAGTATAGAAAATTTTGCTTTGGCCCAAAGTCCATCGATAACTATAATCACACTAACAAAGAATAACGTCTTGCTTAGTGGGGGAGAATATTCTATTACACCTGATCCATTCAAAAAAACTGGAGCTTACACAATTAAAGACAATTCTGTATCAGATATGGAGAAAGATACGAATGGGATCATAACAATAAGCGACGTAAAAAATGGAAACTACACCATTACTCAAATTAAAGTACCTTCAGGATATGACATTGACAAACTTTCAAAGATAGTAGAAGTAAAAGATGGATCAGCGGTTGCGTCATTTACTAACACGCCAACGGGAACTAACTCTGTTGGAACGAGTCCCATACGAATCATTACATATACTGCAAAATTTGTATGTGGTTCTGTTTTTGGAGATGAGGGACCACTAAGACCTGGTCATTATGATACTGATATTAGTATTCTTAACAAACAAAATTTCCCACTTACAATACTGTGGAATGCTGTATTAAATGATGGACCAAGCTCAAACGCAATTGTAAAGAGTTTGGGTAGAGAAACATCTACTGGAATTGCTTGTAAGCAAGTAAGGGATGTACTTGGTTTTGGAGACAATAATGAAAAACTTGTAGAAGGTTTTGCGATAATTAGAATTCAGTTAGATTCAATGGTAGGATCCGAGAGTAGTGTAGTAATAAGAAATCTTTCAGAAGATGAGATCAATCTTCTTGATGTTCAAGTCTTCTATACAGCAAATGCACTTCCAACCCTCCCACATGAGGTTATTGTGGACAAGATCTCATTTTACATAATTCAAGATGGTAGTAGTATGATTCCAAAAGATATGATACGAAAGCCTCTTGATATCTCCATACCATCAGCTTTGAATGAGATATCAAATACGGAAATGAGAATAAAGAACATTCTAGCGGAAAAGTACGATCTTTCAGACGAAGATTTGGGAAAAATTGTGCTTAGGATAAAAGATGTCTCGGTTGGTGTGGGTGCTCTAATAGATGATCATGCCATATCATTACATGTGGTAAAACCGCAAGCAAGTTCCTAATTTGTGCGTCATATTCTAATTATTTGCCATATGTAAAAAATAATTGAAGATAAACTCTTATTTGTATTTATTAGAAAAATTAGTCGTTGAAAATTCTTTCAGTAGTTTTGTTAACCTTTGTATTGTTACCTGTTTACGCACAGGAACAATCTGTGGAGATGATTCAGCCAACTGATAGGGGAACTATTAATGTAGGATTATCGACTGTTCCCGCAACTCCGAATATAGGGGAACAAACAAAATTCAAAATCAATTTTATAAACAAAAACACAAATGCGATTCAGGAACACATCGACTATTCCATAGCTGTAACAAAAGGAACAACGCAGGTATTTGGAATTCCATTAACTCATACTGCAATTGGATCAGTTACTATTCCCTACAAGTTTACCGAAGAAGGAGCATACCAAGTTACTGTTGACGTACAAGGTATTTTATTCCAGCCAATTCCTCCAGAATCTACAGTATTTGCAGTTTCTGTTGGTAGTGCAAGTGACAATACATCAATACCCAATGGTTGTCTTATTGCAACTGCAGCATTTGGATCTGAGCTTGCACCGCAAGTGCAATTTCTAAGAGAATATAGAGACAGTACCATAATGGCAACTGCATCTGGTTCTAGTTTTCTTAATGTGTTTAATACAGTATACTACTCTTTTAGTCCAACAGTTGCAGACATTGAAAGAAATAATTTCTTTTTACAAGAATCTGTCAGAGCTGGAATAATGCCTTTACTTGGGATCTTGCAAATTGCAAAGCTCGCGAGCGCTGGAGATGGTGAGATCTCAGTTTTAACATCAGGAATCATAGTATCATTCCTGATAGGCGCAATTTATCTTTGGCCTATCGGTCTTGTTGCAAAATCTATCAGGAACGTAACAAGACTCAAAATCAAGTATGTTATTGTTATAATTTCTTCTACGTTAGCATTAACGTTGGCTTCAATTGTAATTGGAAATGTTCAATTTATGATGATATCAACCTCAGCAATGGTTTTGTCCCTTCTAGGAATTGGGGCAGTGTTCACATCTTGGGCAATTTGGAAATCTATATTAAAAATAAAGATCACGTTTTTATAAGCCCATTTTAAATATCCAGAACATGAAGTCAAAATCAATAGGTTCACTCTTTCTTGTTTTGACTCTTGTAGCTGGTATTGTGGCAATTACACCATCAGCCTTTGCTGATCATATGAAGGCTGACGTACATAATGCAGTGGGTTCATCCACCCCTGGATGTGAAACAACAAATTCTTGTTTTGAGCCTTATGAAACAATAATAGATGTCGGTGGAGAGGTCACTTGGCATAATGAGGACACAGCAGCTCACACAGTTACAAGTGGAGATATAAAAGGAGAAGGGCCTGATGGAATATTTGATAGCAGTCTGTTAGGACCCGGAAAAACATTCTCGCACACTTTCACAGAAGCTGGAACATTCAAGTACTTCTGCATGGTTCACCCATGGATGGAAGGAATTGTAACTGTACAGGCTGAGATGATGGAAGAAGAGGAAACTTATGTGTCTGGCATGTCGGCTGATGGTTCAGTACATGTTGACATAGAGTCAAGTGTTCCAAAAGCAGATGAAGAAATGACTATACATGTAACCTTCACAGACGCTGATGGAAACATAATATCACACATTAACTATGACATAAGTGCAACACAGGATGGAGCTGAAGTTCTTTCTGAATCAAGTATGCATGAACATGGCGGCGAAGGTGAGCATGTTACAGATGCATTAGCATCTGGCAATCCAGTTGATGTACAAGTAACAATACTTGGCATTGGGCTACCTGGTGAAGAAGCAAATTGGATAGGTCCTATGGGCGATGTAGTTTCCTTGCAAGTAGTTCCAGAATTTGGCACTATTGCAGCACTAGTGCTTGCGATAAGCATAGTGAGCATCATAGCAGTAACTGCAAAGACTAGAGTAATTCCAAAACTCTAAACCTTTATTTTCTTTTTATCATGGCAATTATTGCTAAGATTACCCCAGCTGCGCCAAGTGAAAGCCCAAATATTGCAAAGTTGTAAGCCGTTTCCACAGTAAAGTCACTTGTAGCGATATCTATGTTGCTTATTTTGGATTTTAGTGAAGCAACTTCTGCTTGAAGCCCAGATATAGCATTCTTTAATGCTGCAACATCCTGATCTGACGAGCCAGTTGTATCTGGAAATGCAAGTAGTGCCTTGTCTTCTATATCTTCAATCTGAATTTCAGAGTTTATTGGGATGCCGTTGATATCACCTTTTAGCTCTACAATATAGGTTCCAATTCTAGTTGGTATTATCTTAGAGTGATAGTTTCCTGCCGTTAGATCAGAATCAATGTCAAGTGTTTTTGTTATTCCTCCATACTTTACACTTGCCTGTAGGTTTTTGAAGGCATTTTTAACGCCACTTTGGCCATCTTGGTCATTTTCATTAATTTCAAAAGTGATTGCATTTATAAAACCAATGAGTGGCGGTTCTTGCTGCCAGCCTACTTCAATCTCAAGGTTTTGCACAGTTATGGTTTTATGTGCATAGGCTGATGAAGATCCTAAGATAAGTAGTAAAGACAAAACTAGTAAAAGAGAAAATCTTTGCATGAGTAGCAGCTAACCATGTATGTTATTATCTTTACTCAATTCTGGTACAAGTGTAGAATAATCAATTGTTTAAATTATCAGACCATGTTCCGGTAACTGTGCGAAAACTTCTAGTGGTTATCTTTCTTGTTTTTGTTTGTAGTATTAATTTTGGACTTGCACAGGCTCATCCATTTATAGTAGATACTGAGCCTGCCCAGGCAACAAATGTTTTTACAGAAATAAACCAGATAGTAATTCATTATTCTGAGGCAGTAGAACAAGACTATAGCACAATCAAAGTTTTTGATAAAAATGGAAACCAGGTAGACAACAAGGATACAAAGTATTTTCAAGGCGAAAATTCACTTGTTGTTACTACAGAACCACTCGACGATGGTGTGTATACTGTAACAAGCAAGGTGCTCTCTCAAATTGATGGTCATATTGTAGACAGTGCATTTGTATTTGCTATAGGTAGCGTAGGGATAGATCCTTCACTTTTGAAAGTAAAAACTGAACAGTCTTCTGTTTATATTCCAGAGGCAGCGGCGAGGTTTCCAGGTCTTGTAGGACAGGTAATGATTCTTGGTGCTACACTCTCATTACTGCTGATTTGGAAGTCGATTAAGGCAAAAAACACAATAAAAGAGAGCTTCGAAGAGTTACAGAAAAAACATTCTCGCTATTTTCTAAAATTAACTGGCATTGGCATGTTCTTGGTTCTTGCCTCAAACGTTGCTATGCTCGCGGTTCAGTCAATAGCGATACAAGCTTCAGCTCTTGATGCCATACAGACGGGATTTGGTACTACGTGGCTTGTAAGAATGATACTTACTATAGCTTTGTTTGTTATATGGTTCTGGATAGAAAGAAAAACTGTTGTTGGAAAAATGCAACAACTTCTAATCCTTGGATTCTCACTTGCACTGATCTCAACTACAACAATGCTTGGACATGGAGCAGCAAGTATGCATGAACCTGCCATCATATTAGATTATACACATAATCTACTTGCTGCAGTCTGGATTGGAGGAGTGACGTATACTGCATTTGCGATTATTCCTTCTTTTGCCAAACTTGAATCTGACAAAAAAGAACGTATGTCATTATTAATTATACCAAAAGTTTCAAGCATGGTCATAATCGCAGTAGGAATACTCATAATCACAGGACCTGCTTTACTTTGGTTTTTAGAAAGCGATGTTGGGTTACTCTATAATTCTACATATGGAAAACTCATACTTGCAAAGATTGCACTTGGAAGCATAATGGTTGCAATAGGTGGATACAACCAATTTAGAATACAAAAACCAGCTGAAAAAAATCTTGGATCGGGTCATGTACATGTTTATAATAAATTCAGAAAATCTCTTAGGATAGAATCTGTTGTAGGAATTGTGCTTCTTGGTGTTGTTGCTCTTTTGACAAACAGCTCCCTTCCAGCAGGCGAGATTCAAGAGGCACAGGGCCAAGAAATTTCGTTTGGATATCAAACAGTGCAGTTTTCGACTGAGGCTAAATTCGATATAGCAATTACTCCTCTCTCAAGTGGAACAAACACAGTCACTGTATCTATATTGTCATTTGATGGAAAACCATTGACGGACGTACCTGAGGTAATAATGAAAGTCTCAAATCCACAGAAAAATATCTCTCCAATAAAGCTTAATTTATTACCCGTAAAACCGACGGGTACAAATTCTCCTACACAGTATGTTGGTAATGCTACTTTTGGCTTCCCAGGTACATGGCATGTAGAGATAGTAGCTCTACGAACTCAAAGTGCAAATGAAGACGTATCATTTGATGTTGTAATAAAACCACATCTTTCCCAGCTTAAAACAGATATTACTGAATATGGTTTCCCAGATGCTAATGCAGCACCACTTTTTCCAGTATTTGATGGAAAAAATACAATATGGGTAAGTGATACTGCAAAACCACGCCTCTGGAAATTTACTATAGATGATAAAAAGTTCACATCATACGAATTTGATGGGCAGATTTCTGTAACGTTGAACATTGATAATGACGGCAAAATATGGTATACTGATACACCAAATTCAAGAATCGGGTTCTTTGATCCCAAAACTGAAAAATTTGAAAATATTGATCTTCCAATTAAATCAGTACCTATTTTTACAGAAGCTGATTTGAAAAATAATATTTGGGTTGCACTTGCAGACAAGAACATTTTGTTAAAATATGATCAGGATGAAAAGAAGTTCGAAGAGTTTAAAATTTCAGCTGCGCCACTTTCTGGACCAACCGCACTCATTTTAGATAAATTTGGAAATATCTGGTTTACCGAATCACAGGCAGGAAAGATTGGGGTCATTAATCCAGATACGGGTCAATCCAGAGAGTTTGGACCACAAGATTCACTAAAAGAACCCACGGCGCTATTTTTTGACAATAATGGAAATCTCTGGATTTCCGAGCATACAGGACTTGCTATAACTAGGTTTGATACTGTTCTTGAGACATTTGAGAGAGTTCCTGTCTTAGATTCTGATGCATTGCCTTTTGGGATGGCATCTGACCAGTTTGGGAATATTTGGCTTGCACAGCATACAGTTGACAAATTGGGTGTCTACGATCCTTATAATGATAATTTTAAAGAGATTCCAATTCCAACCGAACAGTCATTTGTGCAATTCATCACCTCTGACGACGACGGAAATATTTGGTTTGTAGAACAACGTAGCCAAAAGATAGGTGTTGTTTCAATCGCTGAGATTCCAAAACAGATGGTATCATCACCAAGTAAAGAGTTTGAGATAAAGTATGCAGAACTTGTATCACCGTTGATTTCAGCTGGTATTATTGCAGTGTCACTTTTCTTTGTAAAAAGTGTTAAAGACAAAAGAAGAATTGATGGTTTAGTGGATTAATACAAAAAATAGATTTGGATTTATGTAGATTGTCTACTCAAAACTATTGATTT
Source organism: Nitrosopumilaceae archaeon (assembly GCA_040877685.1). GTDB lineage: Archaea > Thermoproteota > Nitrososphaeria > Nitrososphaerales > Nitrosopumilaceae > JBBDNF01. Next base: position 17,929 of record JBBDNF010000034.1, on the reverse strand, counting down.
GTTTTTGATTAATCCACTTGATTTTATACCAAGTGAAACTGCAAAAATTGCTAGAGAGATGAGCACTATCATCCCACCTGGAGCTATACTGAAACTATAAGAGCTTAGTATGCCTGTCACTACAGAAAAAACTGCAAAGAACATGGAAAGCATTGCAGTTTGTTTAAATCCACGTCCAAACATCATTGCAGTCACATTTGGTATTACAATAAGGGAAGAGATAAGCAAAATGCCAACAAGCTGCATTGAGCTTACTACTGTTATACCAGCAATTGCAACAAGCAAGTAGTTTAGCTTCTCAACTTGAATGCCACTGACTTTGGCTTGCTCTTCATTAAATGTAGTATAAGCTAGCTGTCTGTATAACAACAAGATCACAATAAGAATTGAACCTGCAAGACCCAAAATCAAAACTGTGTTTTCCAAACTTACAAGCAAAATACTTCCAAAAAGAAAGCTGAATATGTCTACAGTAAATCCTCCTGCTAGACTAATAAGAACTACACCCATAGCAAGGCCAGAGGAAAGCAGAATTGCTACCGTGGCGTCTCCTGAGATCTGAAACTTTTGTCTAATCTTTGTTAGCCCAAGTGCACTTGATATTGAAACTGCGAAGGCAACCCATATTGGATAAATTCCAAAAAATAGTCCTGCTGCTATACCACCAAAAGCTGCGTGTGCTAGTGCATCTCCAAAAAGTGAATATCGCCGTAGCACCAAAAAAAGTCCAACAACTGAACACATAAGAGCTATAGCAATACCTGAGATAATCGCTCTATGCATGAATCCATAAGAAAGAATCTCAAATGTCATTTCAATCATCGTGATGTTGCATATGCATTTGCATTGAAGATTCCGAATACAACTTTAGCAGATCCTCGTTATGGAAAAATTCTTCTGATATTCCATGGAAAAATAGCGTTCTATTAAGACAGGCTACCTTGGTTGCAAGCTTAGCAACTGCATCAAGATCATGTGATGACCAGATTATTGTAATATTTTCTTTCTGGTTTAGATCATGTAGAATCTGGTAGAACAATTCTTTGCTTTGTGAATCTATGCCAGTGACAGGCTCATCTAAGATAAGAATTTGTGGATCGTTTACAAGAGCTTTTGCAATAAAAACTCGTTGTTGTTGACCACCTGACAGATCACCAATTCTCCTATGGCTTAGTTCATGAAGCCAAGCTTTTTGAAGAACCTCATCTATCTTATCACTTTTAGAATTTTTTGTTAGACCCATCCCAACAACTTCTGATATTGTAGCGGGAAAATTCTTTTCAAAGATAGGTTTCTGCGGTACGTATCCTATTTGATGAAGATATTGTTTTGATTTTCTTATGTTTGTCCCAAAAAATCTAATCTCCCCTTTGTAGTTGTTTAAAAGGCCAAGCATGCAGCTAAATAGGGTGGTTTTTCCAGCACCGTTTGGGCCTATTATTCCCAAGAAATCCTTGGAATATATAGAGAAATTTACTTTGTCTAATGCCAAAATCCCCTCGTAATCCACTGTAAGATTTTCAATTTCTACTAGCTTCATGGGCAGAGTTCCTCTTTGAGATTGAGTAAATTTTGCTCCATTTTCTGGATATAATCTGAATTCTTATCGGCTATCTCTATTGGACTTAAAACCAATACCTTGCCGTCTATCTCATCAGCGATGACTTCAGATATTCTTGGATTCACGGCTTCTTCAGTAAAAATGATATCTAAATCCAAGCTTTTTGCCTTTTGAATAATTTGTTGCAGCGTTACTGCCGTTGGCTCCGCATTTGCATCAACCCCAACTATAGTATGCTGATTTAGATTATACTCTTTTGCAAAATATGAAAATGCATCATGAAATGCAATAAAGTCTTTTTTACTGCAAACTGAAAGCTCTGTTCTAATTTTGTTGTCAAGCAAATCTAATTTTGTATTGTATGCGTCAGCATTTTCTTGATAGTATTGTGTATGTTCTGGATCAATATGCATTAATCCATTTGCTATATTCTGCACTTGTTTTTTCGCTAAAATAGGATCAAGCCAAATATGTGGGTCTTTGTGAGATCCATTATTTTCGAAATAGAATTTAGAACTGTCCATTAGTTCTATATCTTTGCTTGTATCAACAACCAAAACATTTGGATTGCTGGTAACAAAATCATCAAGCCAACTTTCAAAACCTGCACCATTAATCACAATCATGTCTGTGTTCTGCACTTTTTGAAGATCCTGAATTGTTGGTTCCCAATCATGGGGTTCTATTCCTGCCGGTGTAATTATAGAGACATCAATTCTTTCTTTACTAATTTCTTTTGTAAATTCGTAAAGTGGATAAAAAGAAACAAGAACTTTTATCTGTTTTTCTTCAGCCAAGCTTGTTGTTTTGCTTTGATCAGAAAACGAGAGCATAAACGCTGTGAGCGGAATAACTATGGAAATAGCTAGGATTGCAATTCTTGTGTCATTCACGTGTCAAATCCGTCTATGTTATTAATAAACCTAAAAAATATTAATAACAATTACTGCTAAACTTATAACATACTTAATAATAATTTGTGTGTGCCAATTGTATCAATATCCTTAAACAATGAAATTCTTTCGGAGGTTGATAAGCTAAAAAAATCCATGGGGTTTTCTGGAAGATCTGAAATTATACGAGCGGGAATTAGAAACCTAATTTCAGAAGAAAAGCAACGAAGTAATCTTTCGGGTTTGATTCATGCCATACTTATGGTTGTTCATGATGAAGACTCGGAACAGATAGTTACAGGTATCAAACACAATTATGAAGAGCTGATAGACACGCATCTTCATAGCAAGATAGATGGAAACAAGTGTATGGAGCTTTTTTTGTTGCATGGTCAAGCTGACAAGGTCGATGTGATGACAAAAGATTTTAAAACAAATAGAAAAATGGATCAAGTCAAGCTTGTTCTTACGTAATTGGTATAGCAAAAATTCAGCTGTGACAATAATAGCAGGAATTTATATTGGAAGGAAGAATCAAAACGTACCTTGAATTATAAAATTTGTTCTGGTCTTTTTATTTTATTGTTAATTTTGCCTTCTACAAGTCAGATATTTGGGCATGGTCTAAGCATAGATACGTCTCCTCCCGTCAATTACAAAGGACGTAACATTGCCATCTCAGCAGAAATGCTTCCTTCCTTCTATGATGATGAAAGAATTGATAAACAGATCAAAGTGCGAGCTTTTGATTCTAAAACTAATGAGAATATTAAAAATGTGAACTTTCTTATAGGTCTAAACTACAAAGAAAAAATGCTTTTTAGAAATTTTTTCTTTACACAAGATGGATATCTTACGATAAAAGTACATCCAACTAATGAAGGAGATATTGTGATTACTGGTGAGAAGGAAGCACTACTTGGTGGTTGGACTGCTACAGATACAAAGCTAATAGAATTAACAGGGCCGGTCTTTAATTCTGGTGGATTATACCATTTAGAAATAGAGGTTCGTACAATTGATGAACCAGATAATGTGCTTGATGAACCAATAAAATATGATGCGTACATCAGTATTGGCCAGACTAGCTATCATGACCAAAAAGGCAAAGACAGCCAAGATATCACATTTAGAGTAAAATCATATTATGATACGATAACAAATTTCCAATACGATCCTAATCAAAATGTAATATCGTTTATGATGCCTTTTGATTGGAATGAGCAGAACATAAGTCAGATTCCGTTTGTGCATGAAGAGATATTCTTTCCAAAAACCTTTGGAGACTTTCTGGCACCTAGCTACACAGGTCAGGTAAATGAAATTGATTTATTCAAGTCCTCAATTACTATAGATGATTATTCGGTAGAGGAAGGACGAATAGTACATTTTGTGATTTTGCAGGATCAACTCAAAGTGTTAAAAGAACTACAAAAAAAGAGCGGAAAGCAACTACCAAATCATATGGAATTCAAGCTTGCAGCAAGTGATCAAGTTCAGTTTCCTCTCACTGCACTTACAAACAATCAACAATTCCAAGTTGACCTCTCATGGGATCCACTCATTATACAACCAGGACAGAAGACCAAGTTCATATTTACGGTAAGAGATCCTGTTACACTTGATACAAAACGACAATCCACATATGATTTTGTCATATTACATAATGGTAAAGAAATCCATAGAACTTCTGGTAAGGCTATAGTTGGTGGAGGATTTGAAGATTTTACTTTTTCAGAGAGTCAGAAAGGGCCAGTTATTGTAAGATTTGAAAAGATTGGAGGAACTTCAGCATCTACTGAATTTGCCATGGTGGTAGTTCCTGAATTTGGACCAATTACCATTTTAGTTTTCATAATAGCAATAAGTGTTCTTATCATCACTAGAATCTATCCGATTCAACTGAGAACATGGAATTAACCTATACCGTTCTCGTTTAAAATTAGGGCAAGAAGCGCCGCACGCGTATCCTTCCCATATTCAGCCTGCTTGAAGTATTTTGCGTGTTTTGTGGAATCAACCTCAGGAGAAATCTCATCAAGGCGTGGTAAGGGATGCATGATTATTGCATCATCTTTCATTTTCTTTAACATATCAGGACCAATCTTGTAGCTGCCTTTTACTTTGACATATTCTTCTGCATCCGCAAATCTTTCCTTCTGTATTCTTGTTACATACAATACATCAAATTCATCTAGTTTTTCTTCTAGATCGGTTGATTCTGTGTATGACAGCCGCTTTTTTATTTCGTATGTAGAATCAGCTCTGATTTTCAAGGTAGGTGGAGAAATCAGATGCACATCAACTTTATAGTTTCCAAGTGCATACAACAAAGAGTAAACCGTTCTACCGTATTTTAGATCACCAACTATTCCTATTTTCAAACCGTCGATTCTTTTCTTCTCCTTTCTTATTGTGTAAAGATCTAGTATGGCTTGAGTTGGGTGTTCTTCTGTTCCACTTCCTGCGTTTATCATTGGTTTTGGAGATACTTCTGCCGCAAACCTACTGGAACCATCTAATTGATGTCTTAACACAAGAACATCAGAATAAAGTGCCATTATCCTTACAGTATCAGCAAGACTTTCACCTTTTTTTGCTGATGAAGATGAAGCATCTGCTATTCCAATAGATGTTCCGCCCAGTGATGCCATTGCAGCCTCAAAGCTCAGCCTAGTTCTGGTACTTGGTTCAAAGAAAAGATAGCCCAAAATTTTCCCGCGCGCAAGCTCACGCCGCTCGTTTGGACTCATCTTAATTATTTTGTCTGTTGCATCAAATACCGTTTCAAACTTTTGCTTATCAAAATCACGTATTGAGACAATGTCTTTTTGGAAAAAAGAATTGCTCATTTTCGTTCAATAATATATATGAGTACTATACAAAGTATTCCAATGTCTGAGTCGGATCTTATTGTTAGGCGAATTAAGGATGGGACAGTTATTGATCATATTGAGGCGGGTAAAGGTCTCAAGGTTCTTAATGCACTTGAGATAGACGGCAAAGATGGTAATGTGATCACAATAGCACTAAATGTACCCAGTGCAAAGGTTGCAAAAAAAGATATCATCAAGGTTGAAAATAGATTTCTAAAAGATGATGACACAAACAAGCTTGCACTAATTGCTCCAAAAGCTACTGTGAATATAATCAAAGACTATAAACTAGTTGAAAAAAGACGTGTTACCCTACCAAATGAGATTGAACGAATTTTCAGATGCTCTAATCCAGAGTGCATAACAAATAGTGGTGAAGATATAGAGTCAATAATGGATGTAGTAGACAAGACTGGACTTGTTCTTCGATGTAGATATTGTACAAGAATTTTAGATGTTAATGAATTAAGATATTATTAGTAGATTTAAGATACAGTTATTTTTATGAGTTTTATTTCGTTTTTTCTTTTATTTCTAATTCGTATTGGTCAAAAGTATACTTTCGTGAGCTTCCAAATGGTTTGAATGATCTTCCGTTTCCATGATAAAATTTTGAGAAAAATTCCACGTAAATCAATCTTGCTCCCTGTATACCAGGTTCAAAGACTCCAATTATAATATTGAATATGTGACCAATGAAAAGAATCATAGTTCCAAGAATAACATACGGTATTCCATTATCCAAAACTCTTATGAAAATGTAATCTATTACATCGGCTAGTATTACTGATGCCAAAAGAATTCCAATAATTCTTGTGTAAGAGAGTATGTGACTAACTATAGATGGTAACTCCATGATAGCTCTTGGGCCTTCCCCAACGAACATTAAACCGATTCCTCCCAAAAGTAATCCAAAGTAACCAATTCCTGCTACACTATGCATGGGGTTGATGGATTCATGGTGCAAAAGTGCCAATCCTACAAGAACAACTCCCCATCCAAATAGCAACCAACCCGCTTTTCCAATTGCATGTTTCTTTTCACCTTCTCTCAAGTTATTGAGAATACCAAGAATCAGACCAAATGTTACCATACCAATGCCGATATATCCACTAATTAACAAAAGTTTTCGAAGCCCATGGATTGGATCAAAGAATGCTCCAGCAGCAGGAAGAAGTTGCA
>JBBDNF010000034.1:5763-11317 GCA_040877685.1 Nitrosopumilaceae archaeon | reverse complement strand
TTTCGAAGCCCATGGATTGGATCAAAGAATGCTCCAGCAGCAGGAAGAAGTTGCATGCCAAGTATTGTGTTTAGATAACCAAACAAGTAGCTATTGAGATGGAATCCAAAGTACAAATCAAATGTGAATCCTAAAATCATTGCAATAATAGCACCAGGAGTCATTGCCTTCGCTAATTTTACCATCTGTCTTGGTTTCAATATTTTCAATGCAAAACTTCTCAACGGCTTTGGCATGATATTCAAATTACGCTTTCCACCCTCTACTCTTCTGATTACCCATCTGCAAACAAGGAGGATCACAAGACCATAACCCGCATCACCTACCATCATACCATAAAAGACTGGAAAGATAAGACCAAAAATTAGAGTAGGATCAAATTCCTTGCCTGATGGAAGAGAATAAAATCTAATGAAGGATTCAAACAACTTGAATCTTTTCGGGTTTGCAAATAATGTTGGTGGTTTTTCTTCAGTTTCTAATTCGTAAACTATTGTTCCTTTTGCATGTTTGTCTAAATTAGTTTCAACCTTTTCTAGTTCTGATTTTGGAACCCAGCCTTCTAAAGCAAAAGAATCAGATGTTACTCCGAGATTATCAATGACTTCAAGTTTTTTATTTTCGATTTCAAGTTGTTCTTCAACACAAACAATATTAGCATAATGCTTTTGAGAAATTTCTGCCAATTGTCTATCAATTTCTTTTAATTTGTGAGTTAGCTCGTTAAGAACAGCTCCTAGTGATTGCTTTAATTGAACTGGTGTTCCATTGAGTTTTGGTACTGCTTCAAGTTTCACATTGTATTCTTGAACAATAGTAGCAAGAGCGTGAGGAGGAAAGTAGGGGAATGTAATAAGAACAAAATGTGTAATTTCTTTTCCTTCTTTGGAATAAAGAAAAACGTCTTGATTGTTTACCTCTAATGCTTTCTTAAAAGCGGGAAATTTTTCCGAATCCAAACGACCAAAGTAAGAGTGAGCTAATACCAGCTGGAGTACGTTTAGATCTTCTGGAAAAAAGGAAAATTCTTCAACAAGATTGATGTTTCTTTCAGTTTCACTGATTTTAGTTAGGAGATTTTCTTTTTCCCGTTCAAGAGAAGCAACCTTAGCATCAATATCAATTGATTTTGCTGCTTGCATCAAGTTTTCAACTGCTGTAAAACGCTGGCAGTAAGTAACTGGAATTGGGGGCAGAACGGTTTTGAATGCTCTGATTCTAAGAAGTTGATCTGAGACTTGTCTGTAAAGGTCATTATCACGTTCATTTTTGAGCATGGTAGCCACATCTTTTGATAATGGTTCCAATTGTACTATACCCATATCATGTAAAACCGAAATTACAACTTGCCTGTCTTTTCTTAAACCAAGGACTGCCATCATTGTCATTGGAGCAGGCTTAAGTACCATTATTCTACACCTTTTAACAAAATATCTAGTATTCCACTAACAGTTTTTTCATCAATTTGTGTCGATATAGTTTTTGATTTTGTTTTTGCTTCTTCAATAATCTTGTCTACTTCAATTTCTCCTTTTTTTCTTGCTTGATCAATACTTGTTTCGACTAATTTTTCGCCTTGTGTTTTTGCTGACTTGATTGCTTTGTCAGCATCAATTTGAAAGGATTTGATATCTTCTGCTACTTTTTTCTTGAAATTTTGAATTTCCTCCCATGCCTTTTCTTCGGCCTCCTTAATTTGTTTGAGCGAATGAACGTATTTTTCTTGTGTTGACATGTTATACACCTATAAGAAATGCTTTATTGCATACAGCGCTATAGTAATTGTACCGAGAATATTACCAATTTTAAATGCTCTCACAATCAGATAGAATTTCTTTTGTTGTTGATTTGCAAAATTAGCTGGCAAGTATTTCTTTCTCCTTTTGAATATTTTCTTGTTCTCTCTCACCCATCTTGCGCTTTACTGTTTTTAACATGATGAATGTATCACGTTCCATCTCAGCTAGTCTAAATACAATGAATTTTACTGCATTTCGTAATCTTGGAATGAATACATTTTCTATTGCATTGGATTTTCGTTTGGTTTTTTCTATCTCATAGAGAAGCTTTCGTAGTGTGGTTTCTTTTTCTGCAACATCAAGAACCATTTTGTGAACGTTTTGAAACGCCTTTATTGCTTCGTTAATTGAGGTAGGAAGTTCCAATATGTGTTCCGTTATGGCAGTATTACTTTGTCCACCTTCTAATTTTGGTATTCTAACTCCCATTACATTTTTTGCTTTAATTTGTAATTTAGTTATTTGTGGAATTTTCATTGCTTCATTTTCTAGTATCATTGTACCTGCAAGCATCTCTGCAAGCCTGATGCTTTGATAACCCTTTATCAATTCAGATTGTAAACCACTTCTTAATGTAGCGGCGGTTTTGCTTGCATTAAAAAATTCTAGAATTAATGCTTGACGTTTTAGTTTTAGTAACTTTAATCCTTTTTCTGCAACAATTATTCTTCGTTTGGTACGAATGTATTCAAGACGAGTTGGACGAATGTTAATTACTGATGGCAAAGTCTAGGTACCGCCCTTTGTGGCTCTTTTTCCGTATTTTGCAATGAATTCTGGTTTAATACGATTCATTTCTGATTCTGATAGATCGCCGAGTAACTCCCAACCGATGTCTAAAGTTTGTTCAATGGAACGATTTTCATCCATACCTTGGTTGACAAATTTTCTCTCAAAGTTGTTAGCAACCTTCAGGGATTTCTTATCTAAATCACTTAGTGCTTCTTCACCAACTATAGCTGCCAGTGATCTTGCATCTTTACCTTGTGCATATGCTGCATAAAGTTGGTCTGCAAGACCTCGATGATCTTCTCTTGTACGTCCTTTTCCAATACCTTGATTCATCAAACGCGAAAGACTTGTTAGGACATCTACTGGTGGATGAATATCTGCTCGGTGCAAATCTCTACTCATGACTATCTGACCTTCCGTAATGTAACCAGTAAGATCAGGAATGGGATGAGTGATATCATCAGCAGGCATTGTAAGTATAGGAATTTGTGTTACAGAACCATGTCGACCCTTTATCTTTCCAGCTCTTTCATAAAGAGATGACAAGTCTGTGTACATGTATCCTGGGTATCCTCTTCTTCCAGGAACTTCTTCTCGTGCAGCAGAGATTTCTCTTAATGCTTCGCAATAGTTTGTCATATCAGTGATTATAACAAGAACGTGCATATCACGTTCATATGCAAGAAATTCTGCTGTTGTCAGAGCAAGTCTTGGAGTAAGTATACGTTCCATTGAAGGATCAGATGACAAATTTAAAAACAGTACGGTTCTTCCAAGAGCACCACTTTCTTCAAATTGTTTTACGAAAAAGTTTGCCTCTTCGCTTGTAATTCCTATTGCAGAAAATACGACAGAAAAGCTTTCAGAGCCACCCAGAACCTTTGCCTGTCTTGCAATCTGTGCTGCAAGTAAATTGTGCGGAAGTCCAGAACCAGAAAATATTGGAAGTTTTTGACCTCTGACAAGAGTATTCATTCCGTCAATGTTTGACATTCCAGTTTGGATGAATTCTGATGGTTCTTCTCTGGCGTATGGGTTTATACCAGAACCTACAAGATCAACTTTTTGTTTTGATACTATTTTTGGTCCATTGTCTCTAGGGTTTCCTAGTCCATCAAATACTCTTCCAAGCATTTCATCAGAAACTGACATCATAGCAGTTTCACCAAGGAATTTTGTTGAAGTTCCAGAGGTAGTCATGCCAAGGGTTGGACCAAAGACTTGAACCACTGCTAAACCTTGTCTAGTATCAAGGACCTGTCCTTGTCGTCGATCACCGTTGGGAAGTTTTATCTCAACCATCTCACCATATGCTGCATTTTCCACACCCTCTACAAATATCAGCGGGCCTGTAATTTTTGATAGTGTCTTGAATGCTACACCAGACATCTATGTAGTCACCTCAATCATTAGACCATTGAATTCTTTTTCCATTGTAGCTTTTGTATCCTTGACCAGTTGTTCAACTTGATCTTCTTTAGTCCATTTTATTCTAGATATCATTTTTCTAGATTCAAGTGCGCCGATCTTTACTGAAGTTGTACCTTTCTTTATTGCATTACTTTCTTTTCTACCAAATTCCAAAATTGTTGAAAGCAGCTGATATTGTTTTTTAATTGATGTATAAGTGTCAACTTCGTCATATGCACTTTGTTGTAGATAGTCTTCTCTAATAGAGCGCGCAGTATCCAAAACTCCTTTTTCTGGTTCTGGCAATGCATCATAACCTACCAATTGAACAATTTCTTGTAATTCTGACTCTCGCTGTAAAATTTCGAGAGCTTCTTTTCGTAGAGTAATCCAATCATGTGCTACATTATTTTTGTACCATTCTCCCATGTCATCAGCATACAATGAATAGCTTGTAAGCCAATTGATAGAAGGAAAATGTCTTCTTGACGCCAAGCTTGCATCCAAAGCCCAGAAAACTCTTGTAACCCTTAGTGTATTTTGTGATACTGGTTCTGAAAAGTCTCCTCCAGGAGGTGAAACTGCGCCTACCAAAGTTAAGGAGCCTACTCTTTCTTCGGGGGAAATAACAATAGCTTTTCCTCCTCTTTCATAAAATTCTGCCAATCTCCTTCCAAGATATGCCGGATATCCTTCCTCACCAGGCATCTCTTCTAATCTTCCTGAAATTTCTCTGAGCGCTTCTGCCCATCTAGAGGTACTGTCTGCCATCAAAGCTACACCATATCCCATATCACGATAGTATTCGCCCATCGTAATTCCAGTGTAGATGCTTGCTTCACGTGCTGCTACAGGCATGTTAGAAGTATTAGCAACAAGTATTGTACGCTCCATTAGTGGGCGTTTTGATTTAGGATCTTCTAGTTTTGGAAAAGTTGACAAAACTTCGGTCATTTCGTTTCCTCTTTCTCCACATCCTACATAGACAATGACGTTACTGTCTGCCCATTTTGCAAGTTGTTGCTGAGTTACTGTTTTTCCACTTCCAAATGGTCCTGGAATTGCAGCAGTACCACCTTTTGCAACAGGGAAGAATGTATCTAAAATGCGTTGACCTGTAAGTAATGGTTCTTCTGGAGGAAGTTTACGAAGCACTGGTCTTGGTATACGAACCGTCCACCAACTTGATAGGCCAATTTCTGCTTTTGAGCTGCTTGTTTTTACTGATGCAACAATTTCGTTGACGTTGTATTTCCCCTCAGATATGTCTGTGAGTTCACCATCAACATTATGCGGAATCATAATTTTGTGCATTATCAATGGAGTTTCTTGAACTTCACCAATAATTTCACCAGGAGAAACATGACCACCTTTTTTCTTTATTGGAACAAAATCCCATTTTTTTGTCTGATCAAATGCTGGAATGATATTTCCTCTGCTGATAAAGTCACCACTTTGTGCTCGCAAAACATCAAGCGGTCTTTGAATACCATCATAAATTGAAGTTAAAAGTCCTGGCCCAAGCTGCATTGAAAGTGGACGTTTTGTATTAATTACTTTCTCACCAGGCCTTAAACCAGTAGTATCTTCGTACACCTGAACTGTAGCTTTGT
>JBBDNF010000034.1:0-5663 GCA_040877685.1 Nitrosopumilaceae archaeon | reverse complement strand
GGAAGTAAATTACGAACGAATTCACTTGCAATAATTAGACCAAATTTACCAGATGAGAAAAGTTCTTGCAATGTTTTGTTAGCATCTTCCTTACTTACAATAAACGTATCATCCATTCCAAGAAGTCTATATCCAATTATTAGCTCACGCTCTCCTATTACCGCGATCCTTCCAGTTGATTCTGATTTCTGTTGAGACATTTTTTCACTCACTTAGCAACATTGAACTTATTTGTTCGGATGATAGATTGTAGCGTTTTCCATAGGAGATCCTTTTAATGTTTGCATGTTCATACTCCGCATTAATTATAAAGTAAAACAATGTTCCGATAGAAAGTGCAATGTTTTTCAATTTTTTAACATACTGTATATTTATGAATTTATCAAGTGCCACTTCAAAATCAATTAAACTTTGTGTCTTCTTATATTGTGTTAGCGCATTGGTTAGAGTAAAGCGGTTTTCTACTCTTACTGCTATTTCTGCAGAATCTTTCACTCCATATATATCCAATAATTCATTCATTGGGATCCTTCCCCCGTCGATAAGATGTCTACTGATTAATTCCTTATCCAAATTTGCTTCTTTGCCTTTCATCAGATTTAGTATGTTTTTCTTATCAATCTCTGCTCGGAAAAATTCCCTTATCATGCCTTCATCGCCTTGGAAGAATTTTAGAGATTCAAGTAATGCTTGATAATAAAATTTTTGTAATGCATACGTCATAGGACCAAGATCGCCAGTCTTTTGATATTCTTCCAAATGCTGCATTAGGATTGGGCCATAATTGTATTTTACAAGTTGATTTACGACACCATCTACATTTGTTTGTGAGAGAATGGTTCTCATCTCATCATGAGTGATATTGCCAGCGGAAATCCCCGCTGGTACGTTACGGCTAGAGACTAGGAATGATTCCGTCTCAGTAATTGTTCTTCCCATACTTTTTGAAGAAAGTATCAACTCAATATTGTAAATGTCCCATTTTGACAAATAGGCCCTAACTGCAGACTTGCCATTAAACGGTGTTGCCTCTAACGCAATTTTATTGATTTGAACAAGATGTCGATTCAATGCAACTTCTAAAACTTCTGAGGGTTGGTAAACAGATGCAGCTTTTTCAATCTCTGGTCCATACCACGTGGATTCTAATATTTTTATCATCTCAACATCATCTTTTACTTTTAAGAGATTTTGCATCATATCTTTAGTAAGAAAATTCATTGATATTGCCTGTAATTTGCCAAAAGAAGATGCGTATTGTGAGGTTCCCATTATGATGTCTTCTCCGTAAGAAAATCTTTCACCTGATCCTCATGAGTTCTTAAAAGTTCTTCAAATGTTAGATCTAATTCTTTTGTCCCATCTTTATTTTCTGCGACTATTCCACCCAAAGTTTGAATTGATGAACCAACAGTTACTCCCATTTCTTTTAAAACTGTACGGTCATCTTCACGGCAATGAACTGTAATTTTTTGATCTAATTTTTTTTTGGAAGTTTTCACCATAGTTTCTAATGTTTTTTTGTATTGAGGTGTTTTTGTATACTTCTTAATTTCTTGTTTAATGACATTAAAAGCAGAGTCCATGTTTGCGTTAATGGCGTCAAACAAAATCTTTTTTGCTTGTAATTTAGCTGCCTCGATTATTCTTGCAAATTCTCTTTCAGATTTTAATTTTGCTTCGTTTGCGAAATCTTCCTTTATTTCTCTTATTTGTGCATCTCTTTCGTTTTGTATAGAAGTACCTTTCTCATCAAGTTCTTTGTTGAGTTTTTCTAGATCCCTTTTTTTCCTATTCTCTATCTCAAGGAGAAAGGTCTCTATGCTCATTACGAATTCCACTAAAGTATGCCAAGTAACAGAATGATTCCTAGCACGAATCCGATGATCCAGAGTGTTTCAGGAATGACAAAGAAAAACAATACCTGACCAAATTTTTCTGGCTTTTCAGCAATGATACCCATGCCAGCAGCACCAATTCCTTGTTGTGCATTACCAGTACCTATCAAACCTCCAGCTATTGCAATTGCAGCTGCTATAGCCAATAGTGGCTTTGTTAAATCCGAAGTAGCTGAGGCTGGTTCTTGTGCAAATGCTGGAGCTGAAAAGAAGGTGAAAAGTGCGATCGTTAATCCTGCAATTATAGTAATACCAGAAAATTTTATTCGTCTACTCAGCATCAAGTATGACTCCCCTGTAGACACTATATTAATCTAATTTTTACAACAAGTTAAGTTTCCTTAAAGTAAAAAATAAATAATCCTGTAAGGGAAAATGATTTTTTATACTAAGATCAGCCGGTTGAAAAAGATTGGATACTTTGTTCTGCGATCATCATTCGTATTAAGAATAGAACTAGCTCACAGGAAGATCTAATCTATTTCCCCATTCTCCCCATGAACCGACATAGACCTTGACATTTTTGAAGCCAAGCTTTTTGAGAGCTAAAAAAGAATTCGCTGCACGATATCCTCCCTGACAATAGGTTATGATTTCATCATCTTGTGAGAGTTTGTAAAGCTCTGAAAGTGACTTATTGTGTTTCATAGTGCCATCGTCAGCTATGTTTAGGTTCCAGTCTATGTTTATTGCATTAGGAATGTGCCCACTTCTTGCAGCTCGTATCACTGTACCATCGAACTCTTCTTTTGTTCTTGCATCAATGAGTTTTATTTTGTCTAGATTTTTTTTGATGTATTCAAATCCTGCAAAAACATCTTTGTTAACTTTTCCCATAAACTTGGCAGGCTTGAACCCATTTGTTTTTGTCTCAAGAGGAAATCCTAAACTCTTCCATTTTTTCATACCACCGTCTAGCATGAAGATTTGGGGATGAGAAAAATAAATCAAAAGCCAGACGCCACGTGCAGCACTCATTCCAGAAACCTCGTCATAAAATACAACTTTTTTTTCTTTTGTTATTCCAACATAAGAGAGGAGTTTTTGCATTTCCATATCAAACGCTTTCATTCCTTCTTTTGATGTGTCAGACCAGTGATAGTAAAATAAATCCAAATTTACAGCGCCTGGAATATGTTCTGTCAAGTATTCTTTGTATGATCTTGTGTCAACTAAAACTAAATTTGGATCGTCAAGAATTTTTTGAAGATCATTAGCATCTATGAACATATATTAGATCTAAACGAGGCAATGTAAATTCATTTCACAATTAGATATAATCAAAAATAAAAAGGATGTGTGGCGTACTATTCGTTTACGTACGCTCTTTCGCCGTGTTGTGCAAGATCGAGTCCGACTTCTTCCTCTTTTGGAGTAACTCGTATACCACCAGGCCAGATTGCATCCATTATCTTAAGGATTACAATTGTGACCACAAACGCGTACGCTGTAGTCGAAACTGCTCCTATGACGTTTATTGCCTGTTGTTCCATGCCTTCTGGTGTTCCTGTCCATGCACCAATTCCACCAAAGATATGCGGACTGGCAAGAGTTCCTGTGAGGACTGCTCCTGCAAAACCACCTATTCCGTGGACTGCCCATACATCAAGTGCATCATCCCACTTGCGAGCATTCTTGAATGCAACAGCACCATAACAAATGGTTCCTGCCGTGATTCCAATTATTATTGCGGCCATTGGTCCAACCCAACCAGATGCTGGCGTGATTGCAACTAGTCCAGCTACTGCACCTGTTGCTGCACCAACTATACTTGGTTTTCCTGTATGAGCCCAGCTCATTAGCAGCCAAGTAATTGATGCCATGGCAGTTGCTGTGTTTGTTACGACCCATGCACTTACTGCTACACCGTCTGCTGCAAGTTCGCTTCCCGGATTAAATCCGAACCAGCCAAACCATAGCATGGATGCGCCAAGTACTACCATAGGTACATTGTGTGGTTCCATTGGAACCTTTCCATAACCGAGTCTTCTTCCAAGGACCAAAGCGGCTGCAAGTCCAGAGAATCCTGACGTAATGTGTACGACTGTACCACCAGCAAAGTCTAATGCAAAGCTTGGTGACAGATCTGGATTCAGGTCTAGACCTCCTAACCATCCACCACCCCAGACCCAGTGTGCTACTGGATCATATACAAAGGTAGCCCATAGAATTATGAAAATCAGCAAAGCGCTGAACTTCATTCTATCAATTAGGCTACCAACGATTAGTGCTGGTGTGATGATAGCGAATGTCAACTGGAACATGGCGAATAGTTGGTGCGGGATTAGTCCTGCCCAATAATCACTTCCACATGACGCAGTTTGCAAACAAGTACCATCATCTAATGGTGCTCCAAGTGGAGCAAGGTGAGACACTTTGTTCAGGCCAATATAGTCAAATGAACTTGCGAATTCATTGACTCCATCGGCTTCTGGTCCAAATGCTATGGAGAATCCCCACAGAACCCATTGCAGTGAGATCAACCCAATTACAATGAATGTCATTCCTATTGTGTTGACTGCATTCTTGGATCGTGCAAGACCGCCATAGAAGAACGCTACACCAGGTGTCATCCATAGCACAAGTGTTGTTGCGGTGTACACAAATGCAGTATGCCCTGAATCAATAGCACAGGGTGTATCCATTGCTCCATCTGCATCACTGTCCATCCAACATTCGGCCGGATTGCCTGTGTAGATGTTTCCTGCTTCAGTATCTGTAACCATCTGAGCATATGCTTGCCCAATAGAGGTTGCAGATACCACGGCTACTGCTGCAACTAGCAGTATTGCTAAGTTGCGATTCTTCGTAACCATTAAAGAGAAAAAATCTCGTAAATTATATAAGCATTGAGATTTTGTAGACCACAAAAGCGTATATTGTTATATTTAGATAAAAGATGATATTAGCATACAACCTTAAATTTAGGATATATTCTACAAAGAAATAAGTATGAAGTTAGAAACCGCTCCAAAGTTATCCGTTTTTAAAACCTTCAAAACCAAAAGCGAAGAGTTCACAGGAGAGGCAATGCGCCAACGGGGCATAATTATACATCTT
Organism: Nitrosopumilaceae archaeon; assembly: GCA_040877685.1. Taxonomy (GTDB): domain Archaea; phylum Thermoproteota; class Nitrososphaeria; order Nitrososphaerales; family Nitrosopumilaceae; genus JBBDNF01. The sequence continues at coordinate 705 of JBBDNF010000034.1, read as the reverse complement.
GCCACAGAGTCAAGCCCCGCAATGAAAACACGAACTGCTATAGCTCACAAACTTGCTGAGAAAAATGGTACAGTGTGGCAAAACATTTACTCTGGAATTTTTAGAGATTTGGATGAAATTCTTCTTCCGCTTGGAATTGTAGAAGAAACAGGAAGATTGCCACTAAAGCGAGGCCCAAAGGCGTTACAAGAGCAAGGAGTGCCATATTATCAGCTTACTGATAGCGGCATGCTTGTAGCAGCATCTCTTGATGAGATGGAAAAAGAACGAGTAAAGATGATGACAAAATTTTTTGAGAAAAATAACTCAAAAGATAAAGAGTTTAAAAAAGTCATACTAACACTTTTAGATGTTGCGCCAAGTTTTGTTTTTTCACTTCTCAAAAAATACGTAGAAGCATATGGTAATGGTCAGGTGGATAAACTAATTCCTTTTGATGTCGACAAGATGAAAAATGTACTTGATGGATCAATAAAAATTCAGAGGGAGTTTTTAGAAGGGTTTTCTACTTTAGGAAACTCTGACAGGGAAACCGTGATTAATTTTCTTAAGAGAATAGGATAACCTCCAAACATTAAAATCCCTATCTATAGGAAACGACAAAACGCCAATAGGAGCTCCTCAAAAAATATTTGGTTCTGTCAAGTCTGTGTACGTGGGTGACAAAAAATGAGCTCCAAACTCTTGCAGAAGCTAGAGACTTGG
>JBBDNF010000033.1:12421-26418 GCA_040877685.1 Nitrosopumilaceae archaeon | reverse complement strand
GAAAGTCAACCGATTCAAGCTTAGAATCACTTGGAATTGTTAACACTCCAACCACGCCAATTATGAAAGCTGCAATTGAAATGGGAATTAGGACTTGTGCTCTTGATGCCACAAGATGAGAAGAAAAAGTTCTAGTTAAAAACTAACGGGGATATAGACAAGCCGAGTTTTGTAGCCCATATTACCACTCATACGAACGTCTTCACTAAGAAACCATTTAATCAGATATTTCATGTTACAAAAATGATGTCCAGATGTAGTATGATGTTATTGCACGGTGAGAGAAAATTCTTAATTCCTAGTATGTGAAATTATGTATAGTGAGAACCGCAGGCATAGTGGGTATAACCGTAGTAATTACTTTGGTAGTTGTTTTTGGAGGACTGTTTGCATTAGTTTCTTCTATGGATACTTCCCAAGGAGTAAGACAGACTACAGAATTTGGAAAAACAGATGAGCTGCAAGAACAAACTTCTCAGCCAGTAAAATCTACTACATCAATGGATTATTCTGGAAATGCTAAATATTTTACTGGTAAGGTAACTGGAATTATCGATGGCGATACAATTCTTGTTGATGGCCAATCAATTCGATTTGCTCTAGCTTCTACTCCAGAACTAAACAAGCCTATGGGATTAGCAGCAAAAAAGTATGTTCAAGAAATCTGTCCTATTGGTTCAAAGGTAACAGTAGATGAAGACGATGGCCAAACACAAGGTAGCTATGGCAGAATTGTTGCATTGGTCACCTGTAATGGCGTGAATCTAAATGAAGCTATCATAGAAAAAGGATTTGGACACTTGTCTTTTGTTCATTGTGATAAAAGTGAGTTTTCAGATAATGCGTGGAGTGGATGTGGTACAACTCAACAGGGTACATCACCTCAAACAACAAGTAACTGTGACCCCAATTACTCTGGCGCATGCATTCCCATAAATTCACCTGACCTAGATTGTGCAGATGTAGGAAAGAACATCAAAGTGACAGGGTCTGACCCCCATGGACTAGATAGAGATGGAGATGGAATTGGTTGTGAAGGATAAACAATTGATTCAATATCTGATCTGAACCACTCATACAAACGTCTTATCAAAATCGTCAGATCAGATTATATCGTTGAAACGAGTAAAGATCAAAATTGAAAACTATATTCTTGTTTGGTGCAGGGGCTTCACATCCCGCAGGAATTCCTACTATAATGGATTTAACAGAGAATTTTTTGAATGATCCACTACAGATAGAGTATGAAGGTAGAGTTGGTGGATTTGGTGGCGCAGGTAGAGATCCAGAAGGCATAGGAGAAAAAATCAAGACGTTGTCAGAGATCACTCAAGAACACTTTGGGAAAATGGATTTGGAAACAATGATGAGTCTAATTGTGCAGTTGGAAAGCGACAGATTGGGAAAACTCTTGGTAACGCAGTTCCCATCTCTAAAATCGATAGAACCTGCTAAACTTTCTCGTATTAAGTACCTAATACAAGACTACATAAGGAAAAAATGTGAAAAAATCAAGACAGTAGAGTATTTTGCACCATTGCAAGGGCTTAAACCAAAAAGCGAGTCTTTGAATATTTTCACATTAAACTATGACGGTACTATAGAAATTTTTTGTGAAAAGAATAATATTCGATGTGCAGATGGATTTGATCCATATTGGAACCCAAGTAACTTTAATGACAACAAAGATGGCGTTAATCTTTTCAAATTACATGGTTCATTATATTGGTTCAAAAGTGAATCTGGTAAGTACATAAAAGTTCCAATTAAAGGTCTTAGAATTACCGATATGAGATACCTAACTGATGAGTCAGTTTCAGAGATGATGATATATCCAGAATTAGAAAAAGATAAACAATCTGTGGTTTATTCCTCATTATCTCAAAAGTTTAAAGAAGAACTAAACCACACAGAAGTTTGTGTCATAATTGGTTATAGTTTTCGTGATGATGATATAAGAAATAACATCATAGAATCTCTTTCTACAAATCCAAATCTCTGGTTAGTTTTAGTAAGTCCACATGCTTCTAAACATAAAAAAAATCTTTTTTCAAACAATGATGAAATTGCTTCAAAAATAGTCGTAATCGATGTGACCACGGAAGAAATACTAAGCGAAGGAAAACTGTTCTCGTATCTCAGCACCTTAGAAAATGCTAGGACAACAGAGGAAAACACAGTGATATCACAACACAAATCAGAAAATCGCTTGGATCTTGCTTGGACTAATATTCTTGCTAATTACCTTGCTATTGGGCATCACGACAGAATAAAGTGGATAACAGAAAGACTGCTGAAAGTAAAGTTTTCTGGTATAAGTGGTAACTTTCCTAGAACTATTGAAGCTACGTTATGTCCTAAATCCATACGATACCTAATAGAGTACTATCAAAATGATAAAAAAGAAAAATTACAAACATGGAAAAAATTCTTTGTTGATGCCTGTATACACCTCGAGTATGCATTTTTTCAAAATAATGTTCAATTACGAAATAATAATCCTATAAAACTTAATGAAATCCCAAATAATGTAAAGAGTTTTGAGTATGTTCCAGAAAATATACTTAACGAGTTAAAAGAAGAAGCAGAAGATATTCTGGCCTCAACTTCAAACGGTGCATTAAAGACACCTTTGAATAAATTAATCCAAACTTGTGATTTGCTCACACATAAAGAGTATACTAATGAGGAACATACTGGTTACCATAGTATAACTGCCGCAGAAATACTTGAAGGGTATAGGAATAACGATCTAGGAATCAAGAAATGGGCAACGGAAATTGTTAATTCTCTAAAATAGGTGCGCAAGTTCTCTAGCCTTGATCATAATCATTGTCTGCCACTCCCGCTTTATTCCTTTATACAAAACTCTTTTACTCATCTGTTTTGCAATCTCATCCAAAACAACTTTGACAGCATCTTGTTTTAGTCTAACATTTCCTTCGTCAGTTGTAATAAAATCAGTTTTCCTTACTTTATTATCATACAAAATTTTCAGGATTGCCATTTCTACAAGCCATCTAAATGGTTCTTGTAGATCATAAATTAGTGATGCCTTGTTTGTGTGGGTCTTGTGAATAAATCCAATGTATGGCTCTAGTCCTATTGTGTTTACTGTCTTCCAACATTCTGACTCTAAAACAGAATATCCATAATTAAAAAGCGCATTTATTTGGTCATCTGCATCCCTAGTGCCTTTGCTATAGTCAAAGTTTCTTTGTATAAACTCCCATTTTTTATCAAATACTGATGCCAGCTTGTTCCAATAGATCTTTGATATAATGGCTTCAATTCTTGTGACATTTTCTACAGCATTCGCTTTTTCTAGGTCTTCAAGATGCTTGTAGATTGTGGGATCATAACTAAAGTTTGGATGATGTTTTTTGAGCCATTCCAAGACTAGAAGAGTGCCTTCTATCTTCTGCTTGATAAGCCAGCGTGCTATTCTGACCTTCTTTACTGGGTCATTTCGTGCCTCATATTGCGCTACTTTGATTTCACCTTGGTTTGCAAGCACAGGAGCCATTGAAGTAACAAGCCTACCATTCCAATCCAAAATTGCAATGTCTCGTTTTTGCTTCATTAACCACTTTATGGCAGGAACTGAGATCTTTCCATGACTGCCTGAGATTATAATTTTGTCAAAATCAATCTCTTTTCGTCTGTATTTTGTAGTCTGTCTTGGTCTGTCATAGTAATGGCCGTTTGTTGCTTCCAGTCTTCCACCATCAACTGAAAGGTTATAACCATAGCCGTTTATTGTTAAGAGTTTCATTTCATCTTTCCTTCCTTTTTATGTTGATTAAATGATGATACGTAGTAAGAGTAGATTATATTATGACTATCAGGCCAGAGCTTGGAAAACTTTGCCAGACTATTTTCAGCAAGTTTGATGAATTCATTTGCAATGGTATTAAAAGCTAAAGTTCCTTCTTTTACTTTATCAAAATCTATTTTTTCATTTACACCCATTGACTTTACATATTGACCAATCACTTCATCACTTGCAGACAACACTTTAACAGAAAATCTCTTTTGTATAAGACATAATGTTGCAATTTTACCTATGGTTTGGCATATTAGATCAAGAGCATCAAATTCTTTAATGTATTCTACTTTCTTGTCTCCAAAATTAACATCATAATGTGGCTCAAATCTTTCATACATTATTTTTACATAGTTTCTAAAATTTACCGAGTCTAGCATTGTTTTGAGTTGTTTTTTTTCAGAAGGGTTAAGCATTGTTCCTAAGCCGTGCAACTTTCCAGATACTTGTTTTGCCAGAAGTTCAGATTTTGAAATGAATCCTTTTTCTGTTTTTGCAAGAAATCCGTCTTCTATCATTCGTTTTGTCCAAGGATAGATTCTTGCTGTGGGGGGAATTCCCTCCTGAATATTGTAAATTTTTCTGGCTAGCGTATATCCGCTTTCTTCATTAATGTAACAAAGAATGTAGATCTTGGCTGGGATTCCAGCAATGAGTGGATTTTCAATCTTCTTTGCCAAATGTATCACCTATCATGCCTTGTTGAGCATATATCATATCTATCATCGTATGTGCTTCACCAGTATATATGTATAAAGAACATAATAACAAAGCAATGACCAAAGTAAATCTAGGTACAAGAAAGCTCAACAAGACTAACTATACCTATACTCTTAGCGTTCCAAAAGTCTGGGCTAATAATGCAGGTGTAAAAGAAAACGACCCACTTCGACTTTGGATGGATGAGAAAAAACGACTGATCATTGAACCAGAAGATGATAAAAATGAAAAGGTTTAGTGATCAGTTCCGTACTTTTTTTGATTGGCAAAATCAAGCAAGTGACAGTACTTACTCTAAAAGAATTGAAAGATTGCATTATAGATATCCCACTGCTACCCTGCGACAACTAACGGGAAAAGCAAGACTTTCAAGAGTAAGGATTCCTATCCATCTTACAGATCCTAGAGGCTTAACACCAAAAGAACTTGCTATAAAAAATCAATCTCTACATTTGCTTAATAGAATAAGACGAGGTCAGACATTAGATGATCTTGATTCCTATATTTCCATTAAAAATAGTTTGGGAAAATATCTTGGGGATACAATAAAAATCAAAGACGACAAGATTAGAGTAAAAAAATCAGACCAGATTCCAAGATTAATGATCATTGATGAGAATGGAAGCGAATTTCCAATAGTAGTTACAAATTCTAAAGATGCATCAAACATTGGTAAATATTTCAATGCAAAAAGAAATTTTTTAGAAACTGGTGATGCTTCTGAACTAAAGAAGTTTAGTAAAATCAAAATCAAGGATGCGGATGGCAATGTCCACAGATTTGAAACTAATCCAAACAGGATATACGAAATTGAAGACAGAAAAGAGGGAGATGAATTTTTTGAAATCTACAAAACCTAGTACGGATAAGACCCTAAAAGAGGCCATTAATGAGACAAAAATCATCTCAAAACTCATAGAATTAGGCACAACTTGCCTCATATGCTTTGAAAATAACCCCTTTCTGCTTGAATGGCATCATATAGGTGGTAAAAACAACTGCTCTGTAACAATACCACTTTGTGCTAATTGCCACCTTTTGGCATCAAAGAACCAATTAACTTATGACAGAAATTGGTATGAATCTAGAAAACCTGAACTGATAAAACAACTCTATATTCTAAAGGACTTGCAGTTTCTTGTAAATAAAACAATTGAGGTAATTACAAATGAAGTCGCTGACAGAAATTGCCGTTAGAGCGTATGTAAAAACTGAATCTAGATCTTATACTAGTAATCAAATAGAGATTCCAAATTTTACTAGAATTTTAGTTGTTGATACCGAGACAACAGCAGACCAATATCAGAATTTGTTGTTTGGGTCTTATGTGATTTATGATGGAGGTGTAAAAGTAGATGAAGGCATATTCTACAATCCAGAGTTTGTTTCAAAAAAGGATTTACAGGTTTTAAAAAAATGTTCAGAAAAGATAATTTCAGTACGAAAGTTTGTTGATGGAATATTTTTACCAGAGATTTATGATGCACAAACCCTTTGTGTAGGATTCAATCTACCATTTGATCTTTCAAGACTTGCAATTGATTTTGGTTATGGTAGGAAATCAAACAGAGGATCATTTTCATTCAAACTAACTGAGAATAAAAAACATCCAAGACTAATTATAAAACACATAGACAGTACAAAATCATTTATCAAATTTGGAACTTCTGGATTGAGAAGACAACAATATCAAGGAAACTTTCTTGATCTTAGAACTCTATCTTTTGCGTTATCTAGCGGAAAGCATACTTTGGAATCTGCATGTGAATTTTTCAAATCGCCAGTCAAAAAACACAGTATAGAAAAACATGGAAAAATCACACCAAAATACGTCAGGTACAACCTAAACGACCTTGATGCTACGTATCATTTGTACCTAAAATTGTGCCTAGAATACGAAAAATATGGTCTTTTTGTGCCCATGACAAAGATCTATTCTCCAGCATCACTTGGCAAGGCATATCTTGATGCAATGGGAGTACAACCATTTTACCAGATTAGCAAAGTTTCACTTGAAACACTTGGAAAAATAATGGTAACATACTATGGTGGCAGAACTGAAGTCAGGATCAGAAAATATCCGATCAAAATAAGATATCTTGATTTTTTGAGTATGTATCCAACAGTTTGCATACTGCTTGGATTATGGAGATTTATTATTGCAAAAGAAATCATTGAAGAAGATTGTACAGAGTGGACAAAAGAGTTTCTAGATAAAATACAGCTTGATGATCTTAATAATCAAAACACTTGGAAAAACCTTGCAGTCATTGTTTGTATAAAACCTGATAATGACATTCTTCCAATTAGATCAAAGTATGGAAACAAGTATGCATACAATATTGGAATTAATTATGCAAGCTATGACAGAGAAGTTTGGTATTGTTTGGCTGACGTAATTGCATCAAAGTTACTAACAGGAAAAACTCCAAAGATTATCAAAGCAATTAGATTTGTACCTAATGGAATACAAAATTTAAAATTAATTTCAATTCTTGGAAGAAAGACCAATCCTACAAAACAAGACTTTTTCAAAGAAATAATTGAACACAGACAAGAATTAAGGAAGAAAGATGATCCAAAGGAATACATACTGAAAATTATTGCAAATGCAACAAGCTATGGTATCTATGCACAGATAAACACAGAGAATCAAAAAGCAGAAGTTGATGTTTACGGTCTTGAACATTTTCTCACATCTGTCGATAAGATTGAAAAACAAGGCAAGAGGTTCAATCCAATTTTGGCTAGCCTTATTACTTCAGGATCAAGGCTAATTTTAGCCATGGTTGAGGCTATTTTGACTAGGCATGGCAGTACGCATGCCTTTTGTGATACCGATAGCATGGCAATTCCAGCTGGATATGTCGATGAAGTCCAGTCATTTTTTCAAAAACTAAATCCATATAATTTTGATAGACCACTATTCAAATTAGAAGAGGAAAATTTTGTTGATGGAAAGTTAACAGATCTCTGGTTTTATGGAATAAGCTCAAAGCGATATGTTTTGTATAATTATGAAAATGACAAAATACAAATCAGAAAATATTCATCACATGGTCTAGGGCACATAAAAAATCCCTTTTCTATTGATTCTGATTGGCAAGAAGAATTTTGGAAAGACGTTTTAGAATTTCATTATGGTAAAAAATCAATTAAGGACATCAATGAAAAGTATTCTGATTATTATGCTGTTTCTGAACTGGCAGTATCAACTCCAAACTTGATGCGAAGATTTGCTAAATTGAATAAAAGAAAATCATATGAGCAAAAAATAAAGCCATACAACTTTTGTCTTGTAGGATTTGGAAATTCTGAAAATGTAAAGCCATTAGGAGTTTACAAAAAGAATTCACAAGAAGCTGTGTTTGATAAATTTATTGATTATAACACAGGACAAATTATGCAAGGTATTCAGTTTTGGAAAAGTATGGAACAAATATTTTGGGATTATGTAAATCATTCCGAATCAAAGTTTAATGGAAATGTTAGCATATTGCAAAGAAAGAATCTGAAAATTACTAACATTGCTTACATAGGAAAAGAGAGTAATGATCTTGAAGAAAGTGAAGTTGTGGGAATTGATGATGAGACATATTTACAATATCAAAACGAGAAGATTCCTATTAAGAAAATATTGAATTTGACACCAAAAGAGGCCAAAAAATGTGGTATTGTAAAGACACAGTTATACAGAATCAGGAAAGTCATTAAATCTGAAACTTTTAGGTTTAGAAAGAAAACATTACAGAAACTTATGAGAATGGTATGATTCAAACACGAAACATTTTATCTGTGCGCTAGAAGGATCGCATGTGCAATTAGTCGTTGTAGGGATCATATTGTGTTGTTTCCTTATGGGAATTCCTGCATATGGTGTTGGAAATCAAAGTAACAATACGGATCAAGAATTGCTAGCTCGATTAGATAATTTACAATCAACAGTAAGTAGCAATCAAAATGAAATTACTCAATTAAATGATCTTCAATCCAAGATTAAACAAAATCAAGATGAGATTAAAAGCCAAATCGATGACATAAAATCTAACATCAAGCAAAATCAAGATGAAGTTGAAGCTATACTAGCTGTTCATGACCAAAAGTCTGCAATAGAGACGATATATTGGGCATATCTCGGTATTGCATTTACTCTGATTCTGTCCATATTTGCGTCAGTTCAAGCTATTGTAGATCAACGAAGATTAAGAAAATTCATTGATAGAACAAGACACTTTGAAGAAGCAAATCTGTATTATCAGGATGGTAAATTTGTGGAAGCAAAGATATCATATGACAAAGTTCTTAAAGACACTCCTAATGACGTAGGCATACTAACTAGAATCAGCGCTTCACTTTACAATCTTGGTAAATACAAGGAAGCAATTGAATATGTTGAAAAAATTTTAAAAATTGATCCAAATAATGGCGAAGCTCTTGCAAACAAAGCCTTGATTCTCACATTTTTAAAAAAATATCCCGAAGCGTTATCAGTTTATGAACAAGTCCAGAATATAGTACCAGATAAGGCCAGTGTACTTGTTAATTTAGGAATGCTATATGTTGATCATCTCGAAGATTATGAAAAAGGTCTTAATTGTTTTAATGATGCATTAAAAATTAATCCTTATGATCCAGATGCTTCTGCGAATAAATCAAAGACACTGGTGTTATTGAAGAGATTTGATGAAGCAATTGAATCTGCTGATAATGCGTTGCAACTAGATCCAAACGATACACTAGCTTTGACGGAAAAAGGTAATGCATTACATATGTTAAAACGCTTTGAAGATGCTTTAATTTGTTATCAGCGAATCCTTAAAATTTCACCATTAGGTGATAAAATAATTTTCAATGTAGCAAACTCACTTTTTGAGTTAGGTCGTTATTTAGAAGCAATTCCATATCTCAAAGAATATCTAACAATCAAATCAGATAAGCAGTATGCAATTGAATTACTTGTTAAATGTTATTCTAAAATGGGTGATAAACAGAATGAAGAATTGTGGCATTCAAAATTACCTGATAAATTGAATCGTAGTTCAAAGCAACACGAAAATGGTTAATCGTGATATAATTCCCAAAATAAAACAGGCTACTGTAGCCGTTGGTCTTGTCAGAAAAGGAACATTTCAAATGGTTTCAGTAAACGGCAGTGGTTTTATGATTGATAAGAATGGAATAATTTTAACTGCAAAACATGTAGTAGATGGTCTAAGATATTTGCAAGAACATCATAACCGTGCTAATAAAATAGAGACAAATATTGCCATTTTTAGGCCAATTCATAACAGTACAGAGTTTAATTTTGACACAGGTGTAATAGATCAATTCCGAAACATAACCCACAGTAAAAAAGGAGAACATTTTCCATTGTTTGATATTGATCTAGCTTTCTGTAAACTGGCAAAACCATTTCCAGATTTTAATCCATTGGAGATAAAATTTCCAGAACATCTCAAAACATTACAGGAGGTTGCAGTGTGTGGTTATCCGAGTGGTGAACACAGTTTAGACATTCAAGGAAAGAACATAGGAGTACGTTTTAGCCCAATACTTCAACTTGGTAGAATTGGCGGATTGTTACCCTTTGATGACGCACCAAATCCCTATGGAATTCAAACTGATATTATTGGAGTTGGTGGTTCAAGCGGATCTCCATTAGTAGATCCAAATGATGGCAGTGTAATTGGAATTGCTCAAAAAGTTTTACCCGCAGGAGTTAGCGTAGAGGTAAAAGATCATGAAACTGGCAAAAATATGAAAGGATTTGGAACCGCAATAATTGGACAAATATACGGCTTAACTAATCACATACTACACCCAGTTACAAATGCAGTTAGAAGATACTTTGCTGGTGAAAGGATAGATGAATTTCAGATAAATGCAACAGGATTAGATTTCCACTACCACTTAGTAGGTACAAAGTAATTAAAACTCTCCAACCTTCAAAGGCCTAATTGCCAAATACTTTCTAAACCTATTTACAAACTCTGCCATCTCCTCATCAGTATCTAAATCATTTTCAGGCTCTACAGTATACATCTCTTCAAAGTACTTGTCTGCAGGAAAGATCCAGAGATAACACGCCTTGTTTATCAAAACTTTTTTAATCAAATCAGAAACAGACAGCCCGCAAGCATTAGCAAATTCTGTAATGGTACGAAACTCCGCATCCGATACTCGAGTCGATAAGGTTGGCATCTACAACTGTTTACACTTGTTTACGAATAAACTCTGGTGAAGACGTTCGTATGAGTGGTAATATGGGCTACAAAACTCGGCTTGTCTATATCCCCGTTAAAAACTAACGGCTTTAGTTAATTGTATCCTTGAAATCTCTAATTGATCCCATCGTGCTTTTTGTGTGATGTCCCACATCAACGATTGTAGCACTATTGTAAACTCTGTCAAGATATTTGCCACCAAGTATCATAGGAGCGCCTATTGCATTTGTTATGCCGGTTGGTTCTGGAATCCAAAACACAATCCAGCCAATTTTTTGTAACTTTTTACCTGGTGAAGGTGCACGTTGCAATTTACTTAAGGACTGTGCAGTTCCCTTATCATCTATTTTTGCTAGCCCAGAATAAATCTCAGCTCTTCTTTTGACTGATTCTGTAATCCGTTTAATTCTATGAATACTCTTATGGTAATTCTCGTTCATTCTTCTGAATTGCCACATTAATAGTTAAAATTCCATGCTAAAGATCAATCACAATGAGGTAAAGATTTCTTACTTGAGGAAATAGATTATATCATTCAAGGAATCATCATCACAAGTACTTGAAGAAACAAAGTAATGAAAGACTAGAATCCATAAAAGAAGCTCATAGGTCAGGAAAGGGTGATTCTAACACTAGAATAGAAGACTATCTTGAAGTGATATCAGAGTTAGTAGAGCTGAAGGGATATGCAAATACTATTGATATATCACGGTACATGAACGTGAGCGCTCCCAGTGTTACAAAGATGCTACAAAGGCTCGATGAAAACGGCTATCTGGAATATGAAAAATACCGTGGAATTAATCTGACTACAAAGGGAAACGCGCTAGCTGATGCCGTAAGGCAAAAACATGGAATTTTGCTAGAATTTTTCATGATGCTTGGTATAGACTACAATGCAGCAAATCAAGATGCAGAGGGAATGGAACATCACCTGAATCCAAAAACAATAAAACAACTACGAAAATTTGTCACATTCCTAAAAGCAAATCCAAAAGTTCTTGACAACTTTGAATAGTTAACGATGAACTAGTACCTTTATGTCATGTTTTGTCATGGCGGCACTGATTAATCTTTTTCCAGAATCAGATCTCTTTGAAATTTTTATTTTGCCTTTTTTGCCTACATGTGCAGATAGCAGATACTGGTCTTTTACATAAATGTCCGCATACATACCAGTCTTGCCATTGTCAAGCTCAAGCACTAAAGAATTTCCAGCCTCTGAAAGTTCAAAGTTAGCTTCATTGCCAAAGGAGTGAACCTTTGGTTCCACATCTATATGAACTCCAAGATTCTTTTCAAGTTCGTTTATTGTAGAACCGCCACGTCCAATTATAGCTGGAATTACATCTTTGTCAACTCTTACCTGTATGCTGTTGTTTGAAAGAATCTCAATCTCTGCGTCTGGGTCAAACCGGCGTATCGTTTCTTTTATTTTTGCCTCTGCCAATCTCTCTATACCACCACTTTTTGCCTCCTTTGAAATTGGGATGACAACGTTTTCCTCACCGTATGTATAGATCTCGTATTCCAAGGTTCGATTCTCAAAGTTTCGCACTTCAATAACCGGCCTTGCAAGATCCTGCTCTGTCATACCAGTTGGTACTTTTACCTTGAAGTCGAGCTCGTATACTTGCGCGATATCTCCACTCTTTACAAATACAACTGTGTCTAAAATATGAGGAATCATACCAAGATCTACTTTTCCTATGAATCTTTGAATGGCATCAAGTGGGGCATTAGCATGAACGACTCCTACCATTCCAACACCTGCCAATCTTAAATCAGCAAAGACTTGAAAATCACGAAATCTTCTTACTTCATCAAAAATGGTGTAGTCTGGTCTTACTAACAACAATATGTCTGCAGAATTTTCAAAGCTGCCATCAAGCTGCGTATACTGCGTAATCTTGTCGCCAACTTGAAGATCTCTTGGCGATTCAAACGTTTTGACAATCTTTCCTTTTTGTGAATAAAAGTCAGCAAGACTAGAAGCAAAAGTGCTTTTTCCAGAACCAGGAGGTCCTGAGATCAGAATGCCTTCAGCTTTTTCAGAAAATCTAGTCATTAGCTTTTCTGATATCTTGTATTGATCCATTGAAAGTTTCACTATTGGATGCACTATAGTAATTTCATAATTATCCGAAAAGGGCGGGTGAGTTATTACTATTCTAAAATCTTTATACTGAATAACAAGCGCACCTGGTTTTGAAATTTCAATAGCACCAGCTTGGTTAACTCGCGAGGCTTCAAGAATCTGTGTTGTTATAGAGCTAAGGTAGTTCTTTGTGAGGATTGTATCTTCAAATTCTAAAAGTGTAAAGGCACCAGGCTTTCCACGCTTTACCATAGGTCTCGTCCCTTCTTTCAGATGAACACTCATTGTCTGGGGATCAAAAAATCTCTCAAACTCTAGATTCGTAGTCTTGACATCAGGCTTTGAATAGCTAATCTTTATTCCTTCTGCCTCTGCAACAAGTGCTTGGACATAATCAGCAGTGTAAAAAGTTGCACTGTTTTTCTTTGCAATGTCTTTTATTATTGCATCAATACGACCATGACTTGCAAGTCTGATGTCTTCCATGCTTGGTCTTTCACCTTCAAATCTTAGCGTAATGTTGTGTTTCTCAGAAAGCTGGCGTATCTTTTTTATCTCTTCCAGTCCTACAAAACCATATTCTTTGCTGCGGGAGGCTTGGGACTGTAACTCATCAAGTACTGCAACTGGAATGATTATCTCACAATCTTTTAGGGTTCCAGCTTCAATTAGTTTGGATATTTCACCATCTATTATAATACTGGTATCAACGACAATCTTTTCCATCATCTAGTCAGGTTCTTTTGCGCTTTTTATTCATACCTGTAGAAATCCTATATAATTAATTCATGTTTGTACCACAATATGGTATGATTTCAATTGGTGAGAATTAATGACAATTTCAATAGAGGGATTCTTTCTGTGGTTAGGTTCGCTATCATTCTGGGATCTGCTTGTGATCTTACTTGTTCCGGCCATAGTTGACTATTCTAGATCATTTGGCAAGTCGACGTTTCTTTTATTGTATGGTATAAAAGAACGAAAGAAACGAAAGTTAAGATCAACACTGCATCCAAACTTCAAAATTTCATTACTAATACCTGCGCATAATGAAGAAGCTGGAATAAAGCATGTACTACAAGCCGCAATTGACGCAACATACCAAAATAAGGAAATTATAGTAATTGAT
>JBBDNF010000033.1:8774-12321 GCA_040877685.1 Nitrosopumilaceae archaeon | reverse complement strand
TCAAAAGCTTCTGCATTGAATTATGGTGCGGCGTACGCAACAGGCGACATTTTGATGAGTATTGATGGTGACACAATTATTGAAAGAAAATCATTAGATGAGATAGCAAAGTATTTCGAAGACAAACATGTCATAGCTGTCTCAGGAAATGTTAGGATCATCAGCGGAGATAATGGCGTACAGAATCTATTGACCAAACTTCAATCCTACGAATATCTTATTGCAATGGAAATGGGAAGAAGATACAACGCAATTCTAAACAGCTTACTAATAATTTCTGGTGCATTTGGTGCATTTAGAAAAGAAATTTTTAGTGGTGTAGGTATGTATGACAAAGATACAGTAACTGAAGATTTTGATTTAACAGTTAAAGTACGAAAATCTGGAGGAAGGTTAGCATTTGCAACAGAGGGTGTATCTTGGACCTTTTGTCCTAACAACTGGAAGGCTTGGTGGAGGCAAAGGATCCGCTGGTCGCATGGGCAGATGGCAACGCTGATCAAGCACAAGGATATACTGTGGACCAGAGGTTACCGCTCTGCATTAATAATGTCTATTTATGATATGTGGATAATGGATGAAGTTTTTCTAATATTAAGATTTGTTTGGTTTCCTTTTCTGGCATTCCAGTTCATAGATGTGCTCGTATATATTTTCACTTTATTTTTTATGATTTACATGGTATCTGAGACATTTGTGCTTGTTTCAGCTGGGATACTATCACCACGAAAACAAGATCTAAGACTGGCCTATCTTGCACCATTGATGGTGTTCTTCTACAGACCGCTTTACAGTTTACTTAGATTCACTGCGTTTATCACATGGATTTTTGGAAAGAAGGTAAAATGGTAAGACGTTCTGTTTTGAAATTCATTATAGTCTGTTGTACTGTTTTGCTAATCCATTCTTTGTTGCCAGCAAACGCAATTGAAACTGGACAGGCAGAGATAGTTCTCACTGATATCTGGCTAGACCCAGAGCACCCACAAGCAGGAGACAAGGTAACAATCTTTGGGAATGTATACAATGGCGGGACTTATCGAACAGAATATTACGCGCAAGTTGTAACTATTGGCTTTTTAATAGATGGAGAATTACGAAAGATAGCAGAACTCGGGAATGTCAACCCAGGTGCTTCTAACAATGTACAAATCTCTTCAAGCCCTATCTGGGATACCGAGTGGGGTTCGCACAACATGACAGTTATCATAGATTATCATAACACACTGCCAGACCAGTATGACAACCCAAACAACAACATCATAAAAAAGACCTTCAAAATTGAACCTGTAAAACCATCTAAAATTTCTCTTGACATTCTGCCATCTTATGTAATTTCAAAAAAAGATTCTCTTATTGCAGTAAATGGTAGCCTTACAGACTCGGATTCTGGAACCCCATTAGTTAACGAAAATGTTATTTTGATGATAGGAGATTCAAGGCATCCTCTAATAACGGATAAGGGCGGAAAATTTGCTATAACAAAGGCAATCACTTTCTCAGAAGAAAGACTCTTGGTAACTACTTCATTTGACGGAAACTTCCCCTATCTTCCAACAAACTTCACAAGTTATGTGTTTAATTTGCCGCCTTCAAAGGAGACTGCGGCGCTTGTATTAAAAATTAAAGATCCTACCGACAGATATGATTTCGTCAACCTGCCTTCAGAAATAGCTGTCTTCCAAGATTCTTATGATAATTTATACGAAAAAATTTCCACTGACAAAAAAGGAATCTTACTTGATAACAACACTGCATGGCTTGGTCTACCTGGAAACCATTACTATCTTGAAGAAATTTATGTCAACGGAAGATTCTTTTTTGCAACTGATTGGAAACAAATTCCTGAAAAGCGTGTAATACAAGAAAATATCTACATCCCTGAAACTGCGCAAATTCGGTTCCATGTAACAGGTGAAAGCAACAATCCCCTATCTGATGCCACTGTCAAAAATTGGATTTATTCTGCAAAGACAGATGAAACTGGTTTTACTGCATGGATCGATATGTTGCCAACTAAAACCAAAAATGAACCCTATATTGCAGTTGGCTCAACAAACGATGGAAGGATAATACAATCAGAACCATTCTTTGTAACCTCTGGAGAGAGAAAAATCATTGAAATCGAAGCACAAGAACCAGAAGTAACAATTCCATCGTGGATTAGAAACAATGCCAAGTGGTGGTCAGAAGACTCCATTGGTGATAAAGACTTTGCATCTGGAATACAATATCTCATAGAACAAAAAATAATTGTAATTCCAACTACTAGTGTAGGAGCTCAATATACACAACAAATTCCACAGTGGGTAAAAAACAACGCAAAATGGTGGTCAGAAGGACAAATATCAGATGGCGACTTTGTTTTGGGGCTACAATATCTAATTCAAATCGGCGTAATACGTGTATGATGAAGTTTTGATCATAAACTATCATCCTGTCGTGTGGAATATCGTATTTTTCAATAAAACAGTAATATAATTAAAATCGGCAGATCACGTTAGACTATGGCATCTACATCACAAAAGAAGAGCATTCTCATAATAGAGGATAGTCTTGCCGTTGCTACTCTAATACAAGACTTTCTAAAGAAACTTGGTTATGAAGATGTCCATCTTTGTGATAGTGGTAAAACTGGAATACAAGTTTTTGAAGAGCTTGTCAAGTCAGGTAAATTACCAATCGTGCTACTTGATTATATCTTGCCAGATATGAATGCCGATGCGGTAATGTCAGAGATATTTGCAATGCGTCCAGATACCAAAGTGATAATAGAGAGCGCAAATGAAAAGAGCGACGACACTATTAAGAACGTTCTCAGATATGGCGCCTATGAATATATTGAGAAACCAATCAGGTTTGACAATCTAAAAAACACTATGCAGATACTTGAGGAGGAAGACAAGATTCTTGAGAACAAACCTCTAGACACGAACAAACAAATTGGCTCTCTTTTAAATTCGTCTGTACAGATTAGCTTGGCAAGAATTTCTGAATACTGTAACATGAAAAAGGAAGAAGCCTTGGAATATTTGAAGCAATTAGAATCAGATGGTAAAGTCGTTCGTCTTGAGAACATCAAAGAAATCTCATGCAGCATGTGCGGCTCGGTAAAAGTAGGGCAGATCTTTCATTGCCCTTCATGTAACAGCCCAAATTTCAAACATGGCAAGCTCATAGAGCACTTCAAATGTGGTAACGTCACTCTGGAAGAATCATACACGAACAACACTTGTCCAAAATGCCACAAAGAAATTAAGACAATTGGAGTGGATTACAAGGTTTTGGAAAACTATTATATCTGCACTGATTGTGGTGATAAATTTGCAGAACCATCACACGAATATCTCTGCTTGCACTGTAACAACAGATTCAAGCTTGATCAAGCAAAATGGATAACAAGTGAAGGCTTTAGGGCAATTAATTTGTAATTTCAGCTTGCTCATCAAGTACCATTGCAATTGCCGTTGTCACTTGTTCCGTATCAAAAGGCTTGATTAAATACGCCAACGCTCCCTCTTCAGTACACTGAGTAATTGTATCAAGG
>JBBDNF010000033.1:0-8674 GCA_040877685.1 Nitrosopumilaceae archaeon | reverse complement strand
TTTCTACTTTTAGCAACAGAGAACGAAACTGAAGCTGATTCAAATGCCATTATTGCCGCAACTGATCTTAAAGCCACAACGGAAAGAATTATGGGCAGTGCAAGTGCTGTAGCAGCAGGAGATCAGGACGCTAGAGAAAGACTACAATCTAGATTAGAAATCTTTGACACTACTTTACATACGCTACAAACTGGCGGTCTGTTAAACAATAATCGAATAGCATCTGTACCAGATGAGCTTAGAAGCTACTTTGAAAAAATTACTATTTCATGGGATTCATACAAAAAGAAAGCCGAAACAATAGTAACAGAACCTGTCTTTAACAACGAAGTGAAAGAATCTTTAAAATATGTTTTAGAAAAAAATGGTGAACTAATTATACAAACAAATCAGATTAAAAGTGATCTTTTGCTACTTGACAGGAATTATAACCGGCACAAAGAAATATCGATGGAGCTTGTGGAACTTGCAAAATCAATTGGAGAAAATACTTTGCGTGTTTCAATTGGAGAGGAAGGTAATCCTCAAGCCGCAATTAAGAAAGATAGAATACTTTTTGAGGCAAATCTTAGAAAACTATTGCAAATTCCACTTACAGGTTTAGAAATAGAAGGTCTCCAAATAGAATCTGAAAATCTCGAACCTATTCCCAGAGAAAATTCTGGTACCCTAAGGAACTTGGATCCTTTGTGGGAGGCTATTCAGCTGAAATTAAGGACAATAGAGTCTAATTCTTTAATCTCGGCAAAATTTGGTACCGCGATGAATGAACTACAAAATGAACGAGAAACCATGCTATCTTTAATTGATAAACTAGTGGACGACTGGCAAACCGTGGTAGATAAAAAAGAAAGTGAAAAGTCATTTATTGTGCAAGGACTTCTCGTAGCAGATATTGGTATTTTTATTATAGTATTAATATCAATCAGAAGATCATTAAATCCATTAAATTCACTTGTTGTGGCTCTTTCACGTATCAAAGAGGGAATTTATGGTGAAAAAATTGAATACAAATCAAAAGACGAGATTGGTTCACTTGCTGAAACATTTAACACCATGTCAACTACAATAAAACAAAAAGAGGAAGAAGCAAAAAAAATCGAAATAGCAAAAGATGAATTTCTTGCCATGATCACACATGAACTGAAAACTCCCTTGGTGCCCATACAAGGATATGCAGACATTCTACTTGGAGGACATTTGGGTCAACTTAACAAAAATCAAAAAGAAAGAATAGAAATAATCAAATTAAGCTCCGCATCTCTTTTACAATTAATATCAGATCTGCTTGATGCACAAAAATTAGAACTAGGTCAACTGCGCATTAAGGCACAGACTAACAATATCAAATCTACCATAGAAAAAACGATCGCAGTAATGGCACCACAAGCAATGACAGACCAAATTGAGTTGACACATAACGCGAAGGAAAGCATTTACGCATTATATGATGATGAACGTATTACCCAGGTTCTTACTAACCTGATAAAAAACAGCTTAAAGGCAGTACAGCCAAAAACCGGCAAAGTAGATGTTCTCTTGGAAGACTCTCAAAACGACATAAAGATCTCAGTTAGGGATAATGGAAGGGGTATTCCAGCCGATGCTATAAACAAAATCTTTAGAAAATTCTATCAAGTGGACACCTCTACCACTAGAGAGAAAGGCGGCAGTGGGCTTGGGCTATCAATCTCTAAGGGTATAATAGAAACCCATGGCTGCCACATCAGCGTTGAAAGCGAACTTGGTCGAGGATCTACGTTTTCATTTACTCTTCCCAAAAGTCAAAAATCTGCAATATAACACAAACAAAAAATACTTGTAAACAGGCGAACCACTTATTGAGCCTAGAAGATTATGCTGACAAGGCGGTAGGGTATGCACTTCAAAGTGGTTGTCAGTATTGTGACGCCAGAGCAGAAACGGTAACTAGCAATGGATTTCTTTTAGAGAACGGCGAAATTGAACATTTTACTTCTTCAAGCGATTTTGGACTGGGCATAAGAGTTCTTGCAGCTGGCTGTTGGGGATTTTATTCAGTTTCCAACCCACTTTCTTTAGAGGAGATAAAAAATGCAGCTCAGGATGCAGTAAAAAGTGCATTACATTATTCTAAAAGTAAAAAACAGAAAGTAAAACTTGCAGACGCTCCAACTTTTATAGATAAAGTAGATTTTAGAGTTTTAAAACAGCCAGCAATAGAAGAGATGACAAGACTTGGTTTTGAGTGTGACAGTATAATCAAAAGCAAGAAGAAGATAAACAAATCATCAATATCAATGGAATATGATGTGTTTTCAAAATATTTTACAAACAGCGATGGTACAAAAATACATCAAAATTTTGTAGATACCATAGCTAACTTATCAGCCACTGCACACGAGTCTGGCTTAACCGAGTCTGTAAACACTACAGAAGGAGGTAGAGGCGGAATGGAAATGATACTAGGACAAAATGATATTACAAATGCTGCTGAATTTATTGCACAAAAAGCTTCTGAACTAATAGGTGCAAAGCCTGCAAAGGAAGACAAGGCAACTGTTGTTATGAATCCAGATTTTGTCGCACTTCTAGCACACGAGATTCTTGGCCACCCATCAGAAGCAGATAGAGTACTTGGGAAAGAGATGGCTTGGGCTGGCGGCGCTTGGTGGGCTGGAAAGCTTGGTGAAAAAGTTGGTTCTTCAAAATTAACTGTAATTGATGATCCAACAATACCGGGAAACCTTGGATGGTACAAATATGACGATGAAGGTGTTTTTGCAAAAAGAAAAACGCTGATAGAAAACGGCATTCTAATAAATCACATGCAAAGCAGAGAAACTGCATCAATTTTTAACACAGAACCAAATTCTGGTATGCGAGCTTCTGGATACGAGTTTATGCCATTGATCAGAATGGCATGCACCTGTATACGACAAGGAGACTGGGATCCTCAGGAAATGATAAAGGAAGTAAAGAATGGTTATCTTATTTCCAACATGAAGGTTCCATCAATTGACATGATGAGATACAACTGGAGTATTTCCTGCCAATTTGCACAAAAATTAGAAAACGGTGAACCCACAGAGTTGCTGCGAGATGTCATAGTGATGGGTACTGCACCAGAGTTTTTCAACTCTATTGATGCTTGTGGCAAGGACTTTACCGTAAGACCAGTTACTAATTGTGGAAAGGGTGATCCTATGCAGACTATGAGGATGGGAAATGGTGGACCTCACATACGTGGAGTAGCAACTGTAAAAAGCGTGGGCGCCTAGATTGTCAAACCAACTTGATGCACTAAGATCAAGGGTAATACCTTGTGTCAAATGTAACTTGTCAAAATCAAGAACTAACGCAGTTCCAGGTAAGGGCAATCCTAAAGCAGAGATCCTGTTTATAGGAGAAGCACCTGGAAGAAACGAAGACTCTAAAGGCGAACCTTTTGTGGGCTCTGCAGGAAAAATTTTGTCTGAGGCTCTAGAATATGCAGGTCTCTCACGAGATGAAGTCTATATAACAAATGTCGTAAAGTGCAGGCCCCCGAGTAACAGACTACCACTTCAGGAAGAAAAAGACGCCTGCCACGAACACCTTTCAAAAGAGTTGGAGATAATTCGACCAAAGATAATATGTATACTAGGAAACACCGCTTATGGGTCTCTTTTGGGTGGAGACTCTATCACAAAGAACAGGGGCAAAATGATTGAAAAGAATGGCCAGCTATATTTTTTAACAATACATCCAGCTGCAGCAATTTACAATCCCGAACTTAGATCTGTACTAAAAGATGATATGAAAATATTAGTAAATACAATTGCTAAATTAAAACAATAAGATTGAGGGTATTACATGAAGACACTGCCGCGTTCATTTTATGCAAGAGACACAGTTGATGTTGCCAGAGATTTATTAGGAAAACAACTTGTGCGAAGAATAGATCAAAAAACAATTTCTGGAATAATAATTGAAACTGAGGCTTACAGATACAAAGATGATCAAGCAAGTCACTCTTTTGTAGGATTGACTCCAAGAAACAAAGCCATGTTTGGGCAGGTTGGTATGGCATATGTCTATTTCACTTATGGAATGCATCATTGTGTGAATGTTGTCGCAAAAAATGACAAATATCAAGCCGGCGCTGTACTCTTACGAGCATTAATCCCAAAAGAAGGAATTAATTTTATGATAAAACAAAGAAAGACTGACGTAATCTCGAATCTTACAAATGGACCTGCAAAGTTAACTCTGGCTTTACAAATAACAAAAAAACAGTATGGAGAAGATCTGACTAAGCAATCCACTCTTTTTATTACAGAGGGTGTAAAAATTAAGAAATCTGATGTTATGGAAAGGTCAAGAGTTGGCATAAAAAAAGCAATTGATAAGCTGTGGAATTTTACAGTGCAAAATTAGCTACTCTTCATCCTTTGCTGGTCTGAGTGTCCATGGTGCAATCCTGCCAAGTACTCTCTCCCAGTTGAGACGTAGCATCAATATCACCACACCTGTTATCATTGCAACAAAGATTGCTGTACCGATGTAGATTGTACTTACATCACTTACCTGATCAAGCAAGGGGTTGATATAAGACGAACCAAAGCCTCGTGAAACAAACACTATGGCATAGCTTAGAACAATCTTTCCAGCAACGGTGGATATGAAGAATCGTAGTGGATTGTATTTTGCAAGTCCTAATGGAACGTATATCAAATCGTCAGGTATGGGAGTTGCAGCAGCCACAAAGGCAGCACCTGCACCGTAACGTTTTACCAATCTTTCAAATGGTTTTATTCTCTTACGAGTTTGCTCATTGATTATCTTTCTTCCACCGTAACTCAGATAGAAGATTATCTGTTTTGCAAACGTAGATGCAACCGCACTTGTTATAGCTATGATATTAAG
Source organism: Nitrosopumilaceae archaeon (assembly GCA_040877685.1). GTDB lineage: Archaea > Thermoproteota > Nitrososphaeria > Nitrososphaerales > Nitrosopumilaceae > JBBDNF01. Next base: position 3,787 of record JBBDNF010000033.1, on the reverse strand, counting down.
ATCAAATTCATCAGCTGTTGACATTGTGGCTAGAAGTATGAAGGCAGGAAAGGGGACAAACGGAATTAAAGAACCAAAAAAACTTACCAATACAAGGCCGAGATAACCTACTTCAGGATCTATCGGAAAAATATCGGTTAAATCCACAAGTCAACCACTAAATCCCCCTTATTTAATCAGTTATATGCTCTAGTAACCGCGTGCAAAAATTACGTTTTCTTTACTTGGTCTTTTACAGTTAATGCAGCTAGACGCCTCGCTGTTGTTGTCAAAAGGAATTACCCGAATGTCAGCTCCTGTCAACTCTTTTATTTTTTCTTCACACTTTTGGTCACCGCACCATGGCGAACTCAAAAACATTCCCTTTTCTAACTCTGATTTAAAAATATCAAAATCTGACACGTTTTTGGTTTTTTCTTTAAGAAAACTCTTAGTCTTTTCAAACATACTTTGTTGTATCTCATTTAACACAGATTCAATGCCTTGTGCTAATTTGTCAAACATAAGGTCAGTCTTTTTTTGATTATCTCGTCTCACTAGGACAATTTTGTTTTTGGCAATATCTTTTGGGCCAATCTCTACTCTTAGTGGAACCCCTTTCATTTCCCAATCATGGAATTTGTAACCCGGAGTAAACTCATCTCTAGAGTCCAAATGTGTCCTAATTTTATTTTTTGATAAGGCTTGTACTATCTCTTGAGCCTTCTCTAGCACTTGATCTCTGTCTGATTCTGAATAGTAAATTGGAATAATCACTACTTGAATTGGAGCAACTCGAGGAGGTAAGACCAAACCCTTGTCGTCCCCATGAACCATTATCAATGCACCAATAAGTCTCCAAGAAACGCCCCAAGATGTTTGCCACGCAAAATTTTCTATGTTATCTTTATCCAAAAATTTGACATCAAAAGGTTTTGAAAAATTCTGACCAAGAAAGTGTGACGTTCCCATTTGGAGCGCCTTGCCATCCGGCATTATTGCTTCCATAGTTGTCGTGTAGACTGCGCCTACAAACTTTTCTTTATCACTTTTTTTACCCGTAATTACTGATATGGCAAGCTCTTCTTCAACAATTTTCTTGTATATTTCTAGTATTGTCATGACTTCTTGCTCTGCCTCTTCTTTGGTTGCGTGAACCGTGTGTCCTTCTTGCCACAAAAATTCTGAAGTTCTAAGAAATGGCTTTGTAGATTTTATTTCCGCTCGTAGTGCTGTGTTCCAAAAATTAATCTTTAGAGGCAGATCTCTCCAGCTTTTTATCCACTTGGAATACATAGAATATGCCAAAGTTTCCGAAGTCGGTCGCAGTGCAAGCTTGTCCCCTATCTCTGTCTCACCAGAGTGGGTCACCCAAAAGACCTCGGGATTAAATCCAGCAAAGTGGCTTGCTTCCTTGCTAAGAAGTGATTCTGGAATCAATACTGGCAAAAAGCCGTTTTCATGACCTGTCTCTTTTAGCTTAGCATCAAGCGAAGACTTGAGCGACTCCCATATGGAGTATCCATATGGTCTTAGAACAATAAGGCCCTTTACAGGCGCATAGTCTGCAAGTTCGGCCTTTATTACAACTTGAGTGTACCACTCGCTAAAATTTTCCTTTTTTGAAACTGTTATGCCTATCTCCTTGCTCAATTTAGATCATTTTGAAAAACTGTACTAATGAGCCTTCTGGTTTTTAGAGTGGGTCGCCTTTACAAAGTACTTTACCAATTATTCTACTCTGAAAATTAGGGCATACAAAACACTGGACAAATCCGATCTCTGTCTTAAACACAGGACAATCCACGGCCTCCTCCTTCATTCGCTTTAGCATTTTTGGACTGACACCTTTTAATTTTAGCTTACCTTTTTCGTCCATCATACCTGAAGCCTTTAGCTCATCTTTGACATTGTCTGGTAGCTTGTATGGTTTAGTAGCTACATTAATTGGCACCTCATATTTGTGTGGCAGCTCACCCATGGCAAGCATTTAGTAACGTAGAATATATTGCTAATGGTTTATTCATCAGTCGATCACTTAAGATTAATATAATCAGGATTTCTGTTTCAAAACAGAAACTAATTGTTAGCAATTTTTGATGTTGAGGGAGTTCTGCTTGACGCAGAATTTCTCCCCATTCTTGCAGAAAAAATAAACAAGCAAGATGAGATCTGGGAAATAACCAGAAAAGGCATTGAAGGAGTGATAGACTGGGAAGAAGGACTTCGAACCAGAATAAACACACTAAAAGGAATAAGTTATGAAACTTGTAAAGAGGTTGCAGATTCTCTTCCAATCATGACCGGTGCAAAAGAATCTTGTAGTGCTCTCAAGGTAGCTGGCTGGAAATTGTTGGCAATCTCTGGGGGATTTTCAATAATGACAGATAGGCTAAAAGTAGAGTTAGGTTTGGACTATGTCTTCTCAAACGAGCTTGTCTTCAAGGACGGAAAATTAGACGGTGTCAAAGTACACGTTGATGCTGACAAATCAAGGTCAGCCATGATTAAGGTAAAAGAATGGAAGGAAAAGAAAAAAGATATCGTGGTTGTAGTTGATGGTGCAAACGATGTAAAACTCTTCGATATATGTGGTCTTGGAGTAGCGTTTAGAGCACAAGATATTGTGAAGGATTTGGCAACAGTGACTCTGGAAGAAAAGGATCTCTCTTTGTTAATTGGGATAATAAACAAGCATTATGGCACTAAACTTCAACTACAAACATTTGCATAAATTCGGTATTATTTTAAATAATAACATAGTAACACCAACAAATGTCACTTGAAATAAACCCTGTCAAAATTAGCAAGGATATCGAACCGCACGATAACATAATTGAGCTTCTAATATCATCGCCATCAAAACCTGAAATAAAAAATGGTGATATTTTAGTAATTACGCAAAAAATAATTTCAAAGCAAGAAGGTAATATCATAGACTTATCAACTGTTATGCCCTCACTTCTTGCAATTGGAATTGCAAGTGCATATGGTAAGGATCCTAGAGTTATTGAAATAATACTTTCGCAATCAAAGCGTATTGTACGAATGAATAATGGAGTAATAATAACAGAAACTACACAGGGTTTTATTTGTGCTAATGCTGGCATGGATGAAAGTAATGTTAAAAATGGATGCGTCACATTACTGCCAAAAAATGCTGATGACACCGCCAAGAAATTAAAAGATGAGATATTTCAAAAAATAGGAAAAGATGTTGCAGTAGTGATTTCAGATACATTTGGTAGACCATTTAGAGAGGGACAAACAAATTGTGCCATAGGAATAGCTGGCATTTCTGCAATTAATGACTATGTGGGCACAAAAGACACCTTTGGAAAAACACTGCATGTTACTGCAATAGCTGCTGTTGATGAGATTTGCTCTGCTGCAGAACTTGTTATGGGAAAAGCCCTCAATACCCCAATTGCCATAGTTCGGAATTACAAATATCATAAATCAGACAGTCTGGCAAAAGATGTGATTAGATTAAAATCAACAGATCTATTCAGATAAACCTAAAACTTGCTTTCAAAATATTTTGTAAAACAAGGATTATATGGTAAAGTCAGTAGTACGAATAACCGTTGAACATTTTAAAGACAGAGCTACATTGTCACAACCAATTTTCTAACTTTCAGCTTGGTTTGAGGGAAACGCCTTATGACTGTGGTGTAACAATTTCAGATCAACTTGAACAAGCACATAAACTTGGTCTGGATGCTTTGTTTATCACCAACCATAACACACTAAACGGATTTACTGCAATGCTTGACTACAAAGAAAACCACGAAGCGCTAAGAGATCT
>JBBDNF010000032.1:0-5097 GCA_040877685.1 Nitrosopumilaceae archaeon | reverse complement strand
TTTTTTGCTTTTGCAGACATGTGTTATTGTGTCAGGAAGTTGGAGTTTATTTAGATTTTGATCATATAAGAGGGGTTCACGATTGGAATTTTGTAGAAGTTTTATAAGAATCACTACACAACTTAACCTTATTGGACGACTTTGAAAGGGATTATCCGGAGTTTGACTGGAAGAATATTCCAGCGTACAAGCACCCCGGCGGTAGAAATTGCCCCTGCCCCAAACATGAGTATATCCGAGAGCAGATAAACGTAGCAAAGGCAGTAAACAAGTCAAGTAAGGAAGCAGGCCAACTTACCCTAAAGTTCTGTCCTGATCACTACAGGGTGTATCTGGAAGAAGTGGTCCCTGCTATGCCTTTCAAATACAGAATGCTAACTAAAATTGCGTTAAAGATTGGTGCCATACAGATTGAGCAGTTAAAGTACATGCAATCAGATCAGTGCTTTTACTGCAAGTTTGGATCTGGCGGCCATGACAAAAAAACCGAACTACCTCCAATAGGCTAGACTGGTCCAAGCAAAATCTTTGGTTTGTTTGGAGTGTCGTGATGACATTTTTTTCCACACAGTGGACATGTTACCCTATCCAAAAATATGCACTGACATATGTGAGACTTGATGTAACTTTCAGCGCTTTTAGTATACTCACCTGTGCCGTTGCAAAAAGAGCAAGGAGTATCTAAAAGAGCAATCTTTCCCTGTCCGTTACAGACAGCACACTTTTGCTGGCTCACCGTAGAGAATTTACCTCAGCGATAATTAAAGTTCTTTTGTTAAAACTTTTTCCCACTCGCTTGTTTTTGAGTACAAATCCAGTTAAGCTTATACTATCTCCAAATTCAGTAGACTTGTGCCCATTGAAGAAGTTGGCGAGTTTGTAGAAAAGCTTGAAAAAGCAGGAGAACTAAGACGAATAAAAACCCAAGTCGATGCTGACTTGGAGATTGCTGAAATTTTAAGGAGAGTGATGTACTCAAACGGACCTGCACTTCTTTTTGAAAATGTAAAAAATCATGATATGCCGGTTTTAGGAAATGCCTTTGGCTCACTCAAAAGACTTGAGATTGGTCTTGAGACTTCTGACTTTACCGAGATTGGTCAGAGAATAGTTGACATGACAAAGATGGACATTCCGGCTGGACTCTTTGATAAGATAAAAAAATTACCCGAGCTTGCAAAGATGACAGACATTGCTCCCAAGTTGCAAAAAAGTGGACCAGTTACAGAACTTTTTGATGATTCGCCTTCCTTTGAAAAACTTCCAATCTTAAAGACGTGGCACAAGGATGCAGGTAGATTCATCACTTTAGGACTTGTGGCAACAAAACATCCAGACACTGAGATCAGAAACCTTGGAGTATACAGAATGCAAATACTTGACAAGACTCATGCTATAATGCACTGGCAAAAACACAAGAGAGGTGCACATCATTATGATATGAAAAAAGACGTAGGTCAGAAAATTGAGGTTGCAGTAGTAATCGGTGCTGATCCTGCAACAGTATATTCTGCAGTTGCTCCCGTACCAGAAGGGCTCGACAAGTATCTTTTTGCCGGCATTGTGCGAAAGACTGGAATCAAGACTGTCAAATGCAAAACCGTTGATCTGGAAGCTCCTGCAAATGCTGAGCTTGTACTGGAAGGATATGTGGACCCATCAGACATCAGAATGGAAGGTCCGTTTGGTGATCATACCGGATACTACACACCGCCTGAACCTTATCCTGTATTTACTTTGACAGGAATAATGCGCAGACAAAAGCCGATTTATCTTACTACAATTGTTGGCAAACCAATTTTGGAGGATGCTTTTATTGGCAAGGTAATAGAACGTTCTTTTCTTCCACTTATCAGAATGTTTCAGCCCGAAGTTGTCGACTTTGCCATGCCAGCTGCAGGATGGTTTCAAGGTATGGCCATAATTTCCATAAAGAAACGCTATCCTGGTCAGGCAAGAAAAGTGATGATGGGCCTGTGGGGCTTGGGTCAGCTAGCGTTAACAAAAATTTTCATTGTTGTAGATGACGATGTCAACGTTCATGACATGGATGATGTTATCTGGGCTGTGACAACTAGAGCCGATGCTGCACGCGATGTGATGATAGTCGACCATACCCCAACTGACACATTAGACCCAGCATCACCACTTTTGAATCTTGGATCAAAGCTCGGAATTGATGCAACACAAAAGACCAAAGAAGAAGGCTATCAAAGAGAGATCCAAGAACTAGTAAAGGTAGACGAAGACACAAGGAATCTTGTAGATGCCAAGTGGTCTAGCTATAATATCTAGTGCGCTTGCACTGGATTGTAAAAATTGTCTCTCTCTTCTATGGCATAGCCCATTTGCTTTACTGCTTGAATTATCTTGTTTGCAGTAAGCTCTGTAGAGCGAGAACCTGTGCATGAGACTACCTCTTCTCCAATAAGTGTGCCACCAAAATCGTCTGCGCCATATTGTAAGGCAAGCTGTGCCATTCCAACTCCGTTTGTAAGCCATGAAGACTGGATGTGCGGTATTAAACCATCATACATTATCCTAGAAATTGCAATCATCTTTAGTAATTGAAAGCCACCGGCAGCGTAGCTTACAGTCTTTTCTTTTTGCATAAGAGTATTGTTTGGTTCAAAGCTCCATGGGATAAAGGCCATAAATCCTCCTGTTTTTTCTTGTAATTTTGCAATCTTGACAAAGTGGTCTGCAATATCATGTGCACTTTCAACATGACCGTACATCATTGTTGCAGATGCTGGGAGACCCATGCTGTGAGCTTCCTCCATTATGTTGAGCCATTCTTTACTTGTAATTTTTTTTGGGCTGATTATGTCTTTTACCGAGTCCACAAGAATTTCTGCTCCGGCGCCTGGAATTGATTGCAGTCCTGCCTCTTTCAGCCTTGCAAGAACTTCTTTTGTGCTAGATTTTTCAACTTTTGCTATCATATCAATTTCTGACGCAGAAAGACCATGTACTCCAACTTTTGGAAATTTTTTCCTTATCAGTTTGAATGCATCCTCGTAGTACGCTATTCCAAGATTGGGGTTATGACCACCTTGGATCAACACCTGAGTAATTCCAAACATCTCCCGGGCGGCCTTGATACGTGCTTCAATTTCTTGCAGTGATATTGTATAAGATTCCTCATGTCCTGGCGGTCTGTAAAATGCACAAAACTTGCAGTCCGTGATGCAGACGTTTGTGTAGTTTAGTATGATGTTATTTACAAATGAAATTTTTTTTCCGTATTTTTTTTGAGTCAAGTGTCCTGCCACAAGGCCCATAAGATGCACATCGCCTGATTCTAAGAGTCTAACACAGTCTTCGAGTGTTGGTCTTTGTCCTTCAAGCGAGTGTTCAAGAATGTCTCCAATTTCAGAAACATAAAGCTCTTTTGTAATTTGACTCAATTTGTTTTTGCTTTTGTTTTATGGTATTTAATCCTTGAGAATATGAGACGACACCAGCTTGTCACCACGTTAGTTTTAAGTAAGGTAAACCAGTGATAACTTTCTATGGTATCTGGGCATCAGATTAGACTAAATCGAATTTTAAGGTCGGGCAAAATGCTTTGCATCCCAATGGATCACGGGATTTCAAGTGGTCCGATTAAGGGACTTGAGGATCCTCATGCACTAATCAATGGCTGTCAACATGCCGGCTTGACCTGTGTAATTGTCAATAAAGGAATTCTAAAGACCTTGCCAAGACCTCCAAAGATCGGAGTGCTTGTGCATTTTTCAAGTAGCACATCACTTTCCATGTCACCAAACAGAAAGATGTTGACTGGTTCTGTAGAAGAAGCGTTAAGGCTTGGAGCAGACGGAGTATCACTTCACATCAACATAGGAGGAAAAGAAGAGCCTGAAATGCTTGAGCAGCTTGGAAGAATCGCTGATGATTGTCACAAGTGGAGCATGCCACTTTTAGCTATGATGTACCCAAGGGGAGAAAATATCAAAAATCCACACGATCCTGAAATTGTTGGTCATGTGGCAAGAATTGGTGCCGAATGTGGCGCAGATATTGTAAAGACTCTGTACACTGGAGATGTTGATTCATTTGCAAAGATTGTAAAAAGCACTCCAGTTCCCATAGTAATCGCTGGAGGTCCAAAGGCAAAAACTGACAAGGAGGTCCTAAAGATGACCGAAGATGCAATGACAGCTGGAGCAAAGGGTGTGACATATGGAAGAAATATCTTTGAGCACAAACACCCCGAAGAAATGACCAAAGCTTTGGCTGATATAATATTTAGAAAAGCTACTGCAAAGGAAGCTGTAAAACGTCTTGAAAAAAAGTAGGGAGTTGATAATTTCCCCTAGAGTAGCAAGGGGGCAGCTTGGCAAATTTCTTTCCGAGCTTGAAAAAGAAGGAATCAAGACAGTTAACATAGACCCAAAGAGCCTCAAGGGAATAAAGACAAGGCTTACGACCATCCACACCTCATCTAGCGCAAACTATGTCATATTGAAAAAGGGTTCCACTTCAAGACCAAAGGGCAAAAAGGTTGGACTGCGAGTCAAGGTACTGTCAAATGCAGACATAGAAAACATACTAAGATATGCAAAGTCAGGAATCAGTTTTGTTATAGTTGATGTAAAGGACTGGAAGATAATTCCACTTGAAAACATAATAGCAAAACTACACAAACTACACACCAAGATATTTGCAACAGCAAACAATCCTGAAGAAGTAAGAAAGATGTTTTCCATTTTAGAAATAGGCGTAGATGGAGTAATATTTTCAACAAGCTCGATTAACGAAGTAAGGGAAGCTTTGGTATATCTTGGAACGAGAAGTTTTGATCTAAAGCCGGCAAAAGTTTTAGAAATAAAGGAGGTTGGCAATGGCGAGCGAGTGTGTGTAGATACCGCCTCTATGCTTGGCAGAGGCGAAGGCATGCTAATTGGTAGTAGAGCGAACTTTTTGTTTCTAGTTCACAATGAATCAGTTGGTTCATCCTTTACATCACCAAGACCATTCCGAGTAAATGCTGGAGCAGTTCATTGTTATACTATCTCGCCAGATGGTACCACAAAATACTTGTCAGAACTAGAGACAGGCTCTGAAGTTCTTGTCTTGGATTCAAAAGGA
>JBBDNF010000031.1:0-1037 GCA_040877685.1 Nitrosopumilaceae archaeon | reverse complement strand
AGAATCTGTTGGAATCCAGCTGCAAGGAATTGGCATAGGTGAAAGGGCAGAAAGATTACTTGTAATAGCAATAATTGGAATAGTTGGATTCCTAAATTATGCAGTAATAATTGTAGCAATAATTGCTGCAATCACATTGATTCAAAGAATAATTGCGACCGCTCGTGTTATCAGAGAATAACTATCGTAGTCTGCCACGGTTTCTTCTAGAATCAGCAGATCTTATCTTAAGTATGCCAAAGTGAATTGCGCAAGAAATACAATACCATTTTAGAACTGTTGGTGCAGCAATGTATGCCCCTTGTGCTCTAAGCTCTTTTGCTAAAGTATGTTCTACTAAGTTTAATCGCGAAGTGACTTTTTTTGCCTTGTCTCGTGGAACAGTCGCACCACAATTTGTACATTGAATACGGCCAGCTGACCCCTTACCACCTTTTTGTCGTCCACGACTTGCACGCTTTAATGGCATATGAGTAGTCTATAATCCGCCTCTTTATATCTTGTTTCAAGAAATTTATGTCAGTTATTGTTTTATGATTACATGCGAGGTCTATGCCATGTCTGCCTTGCTTCAAATGTTGAAACCATCGTAGAAAAGGGCCAGACAATCTGTTATACATGTTTTGAGAAGAAAAAATCGAAAAAAGACTAAATTTGCATGCCTTGCAAGAAACTAGATGAAAATAGACATATTTTCTCATTGTACAATTGACGAGATAGTTAGAGATGGTACATCAGTTGAGACCGCTGGCGGTCCTGCATGCTATTGCGGTCTTACTGCAAGGAATCTAAAATTTGATGTTGAGCTTCACACAAAGATAGGAGCTGATTTTGGATACAAAGAACTGCTTGAAAAAAATAAGATCTTTATAACACAAAACTCGATCACAGAAAAACCTACTACGAGATTTTTGCTTGAAATTTCAGGAACTGACAGAAACATGTACCTAAAAACAAAATGTGACCCAATTGAATTTGATAGACTCAAAACTGATGGCTGTATAGTAAGTCCTGTATTTGATGAGATATCGTATGAT
>JBBDNF010000030.1:0-1044 GCA_040877685.1 Nitrosopumilaceae archaeon | reverse complement strand
ACTGGGGAACTGTAAACATGGTTTGGGGATTACAGGAAAACGGGATAAAAGAGGTGTCTGTTATTAATTGCAATCCTGAAACCGTTTCTACTGACTATGACATTTGTGATAGGCTGTACTTTGAGGAATTGACACTTGAAAGGATATTAGATATTGCAGATTTTGAAAAGCCAACTGGAATAGTTACTGCTGTAGGAGGACAGACTGCAAACAATTTAACTCCAAAACTTGCAAAAAATGGAATCAAGATAATTGGCACTGCATATGAGAATATTGACAAGGCGGAAAACCGTTCAAAGTTTAGCCAGGTTCTAGATGAATTACACATCAAGCAACCTCCTTGGCAGGCGTTTTCAAGCCTCGCTGATGCCAAGAAGTTTGCAAATAAAGTCGGATATCCAGTACTAGTTAGGCCATCATATGTCCTAAGTGGTGCAGCAATGAAGGTGGTTTGGTCACAAGAGCAATTAAAAAAATACTTAGAAGAAGCTGCAAATGTTTCACCTGATCACCCAGTAGTGATTACAAAATTCATGCTAAATTCGCTTGAGGCAGAAGTAGATGGGGTCTGTGATGGAAAACATGTGGTGATTGGTGCTATTGTTGAACACATTGAGAGTGCAGGAGTTCACTCTGGAGACTCGATGATGTGCATCCCACCGTGGAGGCTGAGCAACAAAATCATTGAAACCATTACTGACTATACCACTAAAATTGCTACCGCGTTTTCTATAAAAGGCCCATTCAATCTCCAATTTCTTATTAACTCAGATCAGGTATATGTCATTGAACTAAACATACGTGCATCGCGTTCTATGCCGTTTGTTTCAAAGTTTGTAAGAATGAATCTTATCAGTCTGGCTGCCCGTGCAGTACTTGGTAAATCGTTGCCAAAGATACCAAAGGATAGATGGCGAAAAACTCACTCGTATGGAATTAAGGTACCACAGTTTTCTTTTATGCAGCTTGAGGGGGCTGATATAATACTAGGTGTTGAGATGCAGTCCACAGGTGAGGCTGCATGTTTTGGGGACAGCTTTTATG
>JBBDNF010000029.1:0-1045 GCA_040877685.1 Nitrosopumilaceae archaeon | reverse complement strand
ACGTTTATTCATCCAAAATCATTGCATGGAGTGCTAGCTGAACTGTGTTCCCATCAGAAATAGCTTGAAAATATTTTCAACTCTCCATCATCTTTAGAGTATCTGATGCAGTAATTATTCCAATTATCTTGGTATGCTTGGAAACTAGTATGCATTTTGAAAATCTTACTAGGGCAACCAGTGTCTTTACAGGTATGTTATAATCTACGATTGGCGGTCTTGGTTCCATGACTTCTGAAAGTCTTATCTTTTTGCGTTGAGTTTCATCGCTATCAATCATATGTTTGACAAGCCCATCTTCACTTATCAGACCAACTACATCACTGCCATCAAAGACTGGAATCTGACTAATTGAAAATTCCTGCATCTTCTTTATTGCATCATGAAGAGAATCGGTTGTCTTTAGCTTTGTAATGTCTTTACTGCATATGTCACCTGCCTTCATTGAAGACTGCCCTTCAAGTGATCCAAGGATCTCAAAGATTTTTTTTGCGGTTGCATAGCTTGGTTGGCATCTTCCTGATTCTATCTGATTTATCATTGATGTACTGACACCAGTCAGTGATGCAAGTTTTTGTTGGGTAAGACCAAGTTTCAGTCTTGCAGGTTTTATGGAATCAAGTCTTGGTAGCACTTCAAGCTAATTATCTTGGATCGATATTTCAATTTTCTTCAATCCTTAATAGCAGCATTTTCTAAATTTAGGTGTGCTCAAGGCTGTTACAATATCTGTAATCATTGGTACGGCAGTAATTGGTGCATACTATCTTGCAGGACCGCTTTTTTATGATAGAGTGGTTAATGAGCCACTGCCCGCAGCTCTAAGCGACTTACAAAAAGATCTGACATATGACAAATTTGTTAACATGATAGACGAACAGAGAAAAGCGCTTGTTGAAAAAATGTCCCCTGAAACAATAGACCTTGTCATGGCAGAAGCAAAGAAATTCACAACTACTGTCTCGGAGGATATGCAAGAGATGATAGCAAAAGTTGCACCAAATTCACAAGATACTCCAAAATTTTCAAAACTTGGCGCGTTTCA
>JBBDNF010000028.1:0-1075 GCA_040877685.1 Nitrosopumilaceae archaeon | reverse complement strand
GAAAAATTATAGAAAGACCATGTAGCAAATGTAAAGGAAGAGGCAAACAAAAAGGAACAAAACATCTTTCTTTTGACATCCCGCTAGGCGTAGACACTGGCGAATACACAATCAAGGGTGAAGGAGAATCTGTTGATAATGGTATAAATGGTGATCTTATTGTTAGAATTAGAGTAAAACCTCATGAGAAATTCAAAAGAGATGGGGCAGACATATTTTATGACGCAAACATATCAATGATAGATGCTGTTCTTGGTAAAACTATTGTTGTACCTACTTTGGAAGGAATAGAGAAACTAACTGTAGAGCAAGGCACACAACCAAATTCTATTATAAAACTGAAAGGAAAGGGACTTGCACATATTGGTGGTAGAGGATATGGAGATCAATACATAAGACTTGTTGTGAACATTCCAACTAAACTCGATAAACGCCAGAAAAAGATTTTAGAAGAATTTTGAGATACCTTTAATTGATAAAGAATTGATCACTGAAAAGTTGAAGATAGGTCTTGATGTTGACGGTGTTTTAGCAGATGTTATTCATGCATGGCTACATTATAATAACAAGATAAGAACGCCCATATCAAAAGAAGAAATTTCTGAGTGGGATTTCTGGAAAAGATATCAAATAGATAAATACGATTTCTATAAGGAACTTTCTTTATGCTGGCAAACATGGCACAAAATACCATCAACAGAAGAGAATCTTTCTACATCAACATCTATTCTGTCACAAGTTGGTGAGGTGGACATTGTTACAGCAAGGGAAGAACATACACATCCTTTTGTAAAAAGTTGGCTTTCATCTCAACAGATCGTCTACAAAAATTATGTTGGAGTATTGGAGGGTGTAGAGAAAACAAAACTTGATTACGACATTTTTATTGATGATTCACCAATAAACGCAAAAAGCATGCTTGATAATGGCAAATCAGTAATACTTTACAGCCAACCGTGGAATCTACGATTTGATGATCCAAGAGCAAAAAGAATTTCTCAGTTAAAAGATGCTATTCCCATAATAAAGACACTTATTCAGGAAGCTTAATTTTTCTCGTTGCGGGGGTCGCCTA
>JBBDNF010000027.1:0-1088 GCA_040877685.1 Nitrosopumilaceae archaeon | reverse complement strand
TGTGCTTATTTAGATTTAAATAAGTACTGGCTACACCTTCCAAGTGATGCAGCATGCAGCTTTTCAGAAATGCATAGACCCAGCATGTGGTTTAGAATACCCAATTTCTGAAATTAGAATAGAATGTGAGCGTGGTCATCTTCTTGATGTAAAATACAAGACTGCACCGCCTCCTTCTCTTAAAGAACTGTTTTACAGCAGAAGAAATCCTGCTGGCAACATCTTTAACGAAAGTGGAGTATGGAGGTTTAGGGAGCTGCTAAATTTTTGTCAAATAGATACGGAAAGTGTTGAACAGTGCTCAAAATATCTTGTGTCGTTAGATGGTGCAGAAGGCAGATTATCAAAGCCATATCACATGTCAAAGGTGGCCGATTTTGTCGGATTAGAGCATGAAAACTTGTGGCTTCAACCAGAAGGGTACAACCCTAGCGGTTCGTTTAAGGATAATGGGATGTCCACAGCTGTTACACATGCAAAGCTTGTAAATATTAAAAAAATAATTTGTGCATCTACAGGAAATACTTCAGCATCGGCAGCGATGTATGCTGCAAATGAAAACATCGAGTGTGATGTTTATATTCCTGCTGGAGAAATTGCACCTGGTAAACTTAGCCAAGCTTTTCAGTTTGGAGCACAAGTAATAGAAATAAAAGGAAATTTTGATGATGCACTAGCTACTTCCTTAGAAAAAGCAAGTGAAGTTGGAGGGTATACTGTCAACTCAGTAAACCCATTTAGAATTGAGGGACAAAAAACCATAATTTTTAGAGCATTAGAGCAACTAGATTGGAATCCACCAGACTGGATTGTTTATCCCGGTGGGGCACTTGGAAATACATCAAGCTGTGGCAAGAGCTTGATGGAGTTATACGAGTGGGGATGGATAAAAAAAATCCCTCGTTTGATAGTAGTAAATTCTGAAGGTGCGAATACCTTGTATACACTTTACAATGGTAAATTTGAGGAGACTGAATTACGCTGGAACAAAGGTAACCCAAACGCTGAACTTGTAAAAAAATACTATTTACATATGGACAAAAATGGAATTAGGCCAAAAACCAAGGCTACAGCAATCCAAATTGCAA
>JBBDNF010000026.1:0-1127 GCA_040877685.1 Nitrosopumilaceae archaeon | reverse complement strand
TTGCTTCTTGATGCTTTCTTAATTCCTCTATATTTTCAAATATTTCTTGGCAGAGATAGCACTTGGGCTTGTACTCATCAGTAATTGATAACACCATAATATAATAGATGTAGTCTTGATGTAATTGAATCTTTCAGGTTGTTATTTTTTTAACTGGGTGTAAGCCATCTTAAGAATCGTTTGTCTCTTGCGGACACAATGTCCATGAAGATTCTATGAAGCTTGAGAGTTACTTTGCCCGGTTTACCATTTCCTATGGGTTTGTCATTAATCGCTGTAACTGGCTTTATCTCAGACGCAGTTCCAGTCATAAACACTTCATCTGCAGAATACAAATCTTTCAAGTCAATGTTCTGTTCTGTGACAGATAATTTTTCAGCTTTTGATATCCTTATGACGCTGTCCCTTGTTATGCCAGGTAATATACCTGCACTCAAAGGAGGAGTAGATATTTTATCATCGTTAACTAAAAAGATGTTTTCTGCACTTCCTTCAGCTACCTTACCTTGATAATTTAGCATTATGGATTCATCATAACCTTTGTTTAGTGCTTCAACTCTGGCAAGCGCAGCATTTGCATAGTTTGAAGCTGCCTTTGCTTGCATAGGCTGAGATCTGGAATCTATCCGCACCCACCTTGAAACTTTGCAGCGAGTTCCACGAATTTTTCCTGCTTTTGTATATTCTTGTAATGCTTCTACGCATGCAATAGCAACATCGATTTTATTTGCAGTTGGTGTTAATCCAAGCATACCATAACTATAGTATACTATCGGTCTGATGTAGCACTCCTTCATAGTACTGTTTCTTACTGTTTTTATTATAGCATCTGAAATTTGTTTTTTTGAATACGGTATTTTCATGTGGTACAACTTAGCAGAGCTGAATAACCTATCAACATGTTCTGGTAGACGAAATATCATGGAACCTTTTGGAGTGTTATAGCATCTAATTCCTTCAAAGACTGCCGTAGAATAATGTAATGCATGAGTTAGCACATGCACTTTTGCGTCCCTAAACGGCACAAGTTTCCCATTCATCCATATCTTGCCAACTTCTTTCATAAGAAAAAGGCAGTAAGTATGGTAATTTAAAATTAGGCTGAGAATGACCGTACTACATGGAAC
>JBBDNF010000025.1:4459-5843 GCA_040877685.1 Nitrosopumilaceae archaeon | reverse complement strand
CCACAGATGTTTATTGTAAAGTTCTTCAAAACCTCTGTACCTCTTTCTGTGTGAACTACTTCAGGGTGAAACTGTATCCCATAGATCAGCTTTTGTCTGTTTGCTATAGCCGCTGCGTGAGAGCTTTCTGTATGACCTATGATCTCAAAACCATTTGGAATTTTTTCTGCAGCATCCCCATGGCTCATCCAAGCTCTTATGGATTTTCCCATTCCGCTAAACAGATCAGAGTCGTTGTCCACCATGAGAGATGAGGAACCATATTCCTTGTTTGCACGTTTTACTTTTCCACCAAAATTGTTTACAATTAGTTGGTGACCGTAGCAAATTCCCAAAACAGGAAGTCCAAGATCAAATATTCCATTTTTTGGTTTTGGAGAATCATTGTTATAGACACTAGCAGGACCGCCAGAAAATATTATTCCTTTTGGATTTAGCTTTTTTAGTTCCTCAAGTGATATATCAAATGGTACAAGTTCTGCATATACAGAAAACTCACGAATCCTTCTGCAAATTAGGTGACTGTACTGGGATCCAAAGTCTACAACAACTATCTTATCCATAACTTCACTTTTTAGAATTCTCAATCATGCGAGAAAATGACCATGCTGCGGTGTTTATTATTTCATTTACCCGCTCCCTTTCACGATAGTTTTTAATCAAAATCTCTCTGATCGTATTTCCATCTTTGTTTATTATGCAATTTATCACTGAATCAGGATCTATCTTTCCATTCTGAACATCCAAACTGTCTTTGTCTTCCATCCCGCCTATTATTCTACCAAGGAAAAATGACTTGAATGGATGCATTTCTACATCTAATTTTATGTCTTTTGATGGAACAATGACAACCTCGTTTGAAGTGACATGCGCATTTGCAATAACTGTATTATCTCCACTTTTGATTGGTATTACAGAACCTTCTTTGTCTGGATTGGATATCAAAGAAGATGCTTTGTTAAAGCTTGATTGTTTCAGAATTGAATCTAAAATTGCTAGGTTACTTTTCAGCCTCTCCAGCTCAATTTGACGTTTTTCAATTTCTTCAGTAATCCACTCTTTTAGCTCTAAAATATCACGAATCTGCTTTTCAGAATAGTCCATGTTTTTTTTAATGCTATATGGATAATAAATATTAAAACATGTCCTAGCTTGAGATAATCTTCCCAAGATCGGCAAAACCTATCTTACTAAACCCTTTGATTGGTTTTGAGGTGGTATATAGCTCGGAGTTGTCTTTTGAGGCAAGCCATTCCAAAAGCTCCTTGCCACGTCGCAGCTTTTTTAGCTTGATATGTTTATCGTAAATTTTTTCTTTTGAATATCTTCCTATTTTTGTTCCAAAATCCATTCCAAACAAAATTATTTTCTTTGCACCAAAATA
>JBBDNF010000025.1:0-4359 GCA_040877685.1 Nitrosopumilaceae archaeon | reverse complement strand
CTTTTAATTGGAAACTGTTTTTTCAAAATAGCGTTTAAAACTTTTGCAGCCTCAAGATCTTTTTTTCTACTGTATCTGAATTCTTTTAAAATTAGTGAGTATCTTTTTTCCCATCCTTTCATAACCATGTAAATCTAAATGTACAGGGGGTCAATCATAAACTATGTGAGTAAGTTAGGTTCAGTTTCTGTAGGAAATTCTAATCCTGTAAGAATAATGGGAGTAATAAACGTCAGCCCAGAATCGTTTTTTAAAAAATCTGTTATCACAGAAAAAGAAAAGATAGCTAATGTTGTAAGAAAAATGGAAGATGAAGGCGCCGATTTTGTAGACATAGGAGGCATGTCTACTGCACCATACTTGAATACAATAATATCAGAAAAGAAAGAGGCAGAACGAGTAACTACTGCAATCAAAATAGTTCAAAAAGTATCTAACCTTCCAATTTCTGTAGACACGTGCAGGGCAGAGGTTGCAAAAGCTGTGCTTGAACTTGGTGCAGATATAATTAACGACATCTCTGGGCTAAAGTACGATAAAGACATGCCAAAGGTTGTGGAAAAATATAGACCATCACTTGTTCTATGTGCATTTAGCAAAAATTCGGTACGAGGAAATCAAGTATTACAGACAAAAAAACTGTTACAACAAAGTCTTGCTATCGCTAAATCTGCAAACATTTCAAGCAAAAATATAACGGTAGATCCTGCGATTGGATTTTTTAGAAAAAAAGGAAAAGGCAAGTTTTTTACTAGAATAAACTCCGACTGGGTTCAAAGAGATCTTTTAATTTTACAAAATTTATATTCACTCAAGCTTGGGTATCCATTGCTAGTTTCAGTTTCACACAAATCATTTATTGGAAATTTACTGAAAATAAAAAATCCAGATGACCGACTTTATGGTTCGCTTGCGGCAGAAGCAATATCAGTCCTTAATGGTGCTGATATTATAAGAACTCATACTGTAAAAGCTACAAGAGAAGTGGTTTCTATTGCACAAAAATTATCTCACCACTTCAAGAAAGGCTTATAACACTTTGTCATTCTAGACTAGAAGGTTTAGTTGGAAATACGGGATGGACTGACGTTTGACGATGTGCTCCTTGTTCCCAAACGCTCGAGTATAGCTACTAGGTCGCAGACCAACTTACAAACCAAGCTTTCAAAAAACATCTCGCTTAACATTCCTATAATTAGTGCAAACATGGATACCGTAACCGAATCAACAATGGCAGTTGCCATGGCGCGTGAAGGTGGAATTGGTATAATTCACCGCTTTCTTACAATCACGGAGCAAGTAAACGAAGTACTCAAAGTCAAGCGTTCTGGAAGTGTGATGATAGAAAATCCCTACTTTATCAGACCAAATCAGACTGTAAAAGAAGCCATAAACTACATGCGGGAAAAGGAAGTCTCAGGTCTCTTAGTCACTGATCCTGATTCTAAACTAGTTGGGATATTGACAAGACGTGATATCACGTTTGAATCTGAAAGCACAAAACTTGTAAAAGATGTAATGACAAGTGATGTTGTTACTGCTAAACCAGGAATCGGCATATCGGAAGCAAAGGAGATTCTGCGAAAAAACAGAGTGGAAAAACTACCACTTGTAGATGAAAAAGGGCACGTAAAGGGATTGATAACAAGCAAGGACATCATAAACACAGATAACTATCCAGCTGCTTCAAAGGACAAAAAAGGAAGACCTCTTGTAGGTGCTGCGGTAGGAGTCAAGGGTGACTTTATGGAAAGAACAGAAGCATTGCTTGATGCTGGTGCAGATACTATTGTTGTTGATATAGCACACGGTCATAGCGATAATGCACTAAATACAGTTCGTCTGATCAAAAAGGCATTTCCAAACTGTGAGCTTGTAGCAGGTAATGTGGCAACGGCTCAAGGAACAGAAGACCTCATCAAAGCAGGTGTGGATGCGGTTAAAGTTGGGGTAGGCTCTGGTTCCATATGTATAACTAGAGTAATAACTGGTTCTGGCGTACCACAACTTACTGCCGTTCTTGACTGTGCAAAAATCGGTAAAAAGTACGACGTGCCGATAATTTCTGATGGTGGGATAAGAAACTCTGGTGATGCAACAAAAGCACTGGCTGCAGGCGCCTCTACAGTTATGGTAGGCAGCATCCTTGGTGGAACAGATGAAAGTCCTGGCTCTCCTGTTATGAAAAACGGAAAGAAGTTTAAAATCTATAGAGGCATGGCTTCATTTTACGCTTCACTTGGTAGAAAGTCAAAGGAAACAGGAACTGTATCAATAGGAGAAGATCTGAATGATTATGTTGCAGAAGGCGTAGAGGCAATGGTTCCTTACAAAGGAAATGTAACCGATATCATAAAACAACTTACTGGTGGAATTCGTTCTGGACTAAGCTACTGTGGTGCAAATAATATTCCACAGATGCAAGAAAACGCGGAATTTATTAAAATGTCACAGGCAGGTTTTGCGGAAAGCCAGCCACATGACGTGGACTTGATGTAGTTCACTTTTAAATATAGTAAAGAAATTATTTTTGATAATGCTCAGCAAAAAAACAGCAATTGGAATAGGGGCAGGTAGTGTCATAACTGCGCTTGGCGTAGTTAGTTTGATTCTTTCAATTGGTATTCAAACTCAATCAATAGATGAAACTCTCAGCATAGGCGGGATCACCGTTTACCAGTTTAATGCACAAGAACACTTCCACGAAATACTCAACGTTACTGGCGGTTCTTTTCATGTAAAACTAGAAACACCAGGTAATGGTTTACAGGTAGACGAAGATTTCAAAAAAGCGGTGAGCTTTGATTGGTATAGTCTTGAAGAGGGACAACATAGAATTGAAGTACAAAACACAGGAGATTCTGCCATACATGTATTTGGTACGCTTGAATTTACAAGCGATCCACTTCTTTTCACATATCACATGCTTGTAATAATATCAGGTATCATAATAATTGGTGTGAGTACAGGTTTTACAATAAGAAAACCAAGGGGTTTCTAGTTTAATTCAGCGCGTGGATACGAGCCAAGTACTTTTAGAAACAATGTGTTTTGTTTTATTTTTCCTAACAAATCTTGTACTGGTGGATCAGTCTCATGTCCTTCAAAATCAACATAGAAATTGTATTCCCAAAGTGTACTTCTTGTAGGTCTAGATTCTATCTTTGTTAGATTTATTTTATTTATGTTGAATTTTTCAAGAACACTATAGAGTGAGCCAGGAACGTGTTTTATGGAAAATATTATCGAAGTCTTGTCCTTTGTTGTTTTTGCCTGTTTTTTCTTTGCAAGAATTAGGAATCTAGTATAGTTATTTGCATTATCTTCTACGCCCTCCTTTATCACAGGAACTTTGTAAATCTCAGCAGCTTTCTTACTGGCTATACACGCAGCGTTTTCGCTTTTCAGTTCAAGTAAAATTTTGACACTTCCTGCAGTATCGTATGTAGGTACAGCCTTTATCTTGTGACCTTGAATAAATTTCCTGCACTGCCCAAGTGCTTGAGGGTGAGAATACACTGTATCAATTTTTTCTAATTTTTCAAATCCTATTAGGCAGTGTCTGATCCTGAAGTATATCTCGCCCACAACGTTAAGGTTGGTTGATAAAAGAAGGTCATAGCTTTCGCCTACGCTGCCCTCGAGAGAATTTTCAATTGGAAGAATTGCATAATCAGACGCGCCTTTTTCTGTGGATTCCAAAACATCGTAAAACGTAGGATGTGGAATAGTTTCAATCATGTCTTTGAAAAAGGAGGATGCAGCAGCCTCACTATAGGCGCCTTTTTCTCCTTGGAATGCAACTCGAAGCATTGTTCTTACTTGGGTCCTAGTTTTATAAAATCGCCGTTTCCAAACTTGATTGAGAGCTTTCTTTCTTCAATATATCCACAGTCAACACATTTTACATTGCCACCAATTGGCACTACTCTACCTGCGCATTTGTTGCATTGCGTGAATAAAACTCCAAGCTCAGGTTCGTTGATTGTGGCATGTATTGCTCCATTTAGATGACTGATGACTCTTACCATTACAACATCACTTACTCTTGCAATGATTCTTTTCTTTGCTCCCTTTGCTTGACAGATACATTCAAGGCCAGAATGGGTTGGTTTGCCATTTATGTACAGCATGGCAACTGCAAACATGTTATTCATCAGAGCAGCTACATAACCTATGACCAAATCATTTACTTGTGGAACTGCTGGTGACTTCAACTGGTTAATTTTTGCTATACGTAGAGTTTTATCAAATTCTTTTGTACCTATTACAACTGAACGTATCGTGTGACCATCATCAAAAGTATTGATGCCAGTTTCAAATTCTTCTATGATCGCAACCTTATCTCCAGGTAGACTT
>JBBDNF010000024.1:0-31463 GCA_040877685.1 Nitrosopumilaceae archaeon | reverse complement strand
TTGTCATCTGGAGATTCAGAAAATTCACTTTCCTGCTGAGCTCGTTCCCTTGCCTCTTTTTCTTGCATTATTCTCTCTTCTGCAGCAGTTTTCAGCCTTTGTATACTAGCCCTTTGTGCCAAATACTGGGTGAGTAGCTGCGAAACCCCATCTTTTTTTGCGTTCATTGTGTCTTTTCTTCTTTCAAGCGAAGAGAGCCCAGAAGAAGAACTTCGTTTTAACGAAACGGCGGTTTTGAGTTTATTTTCGGTTTGTCTTCTGAGTTTTGTTGCTTGGATTTTCTTATTTTTGTATGATTGAGCTAGCCTTGAAAGGGATGTCATGGTGTCTTAGAGATTTTGTACTCGATTAAGTTTTTGTTATGATTAGTAATTGACATAAAAGTTAATATTTTTGACATGTTATGCGATTTTTTTGGCAAATTTTGAAAATATGATCAAACTACCCACTAGATTTTATTGGGCACTATAAAAAAAACTGTATGGAGTTTCACCCCTCCCAGCTTCCTATCTCTAAAACATTTGAGGTAAAAGACGAAGCCCAAGCATCCCAAGCTGCTGCAGAGATGGTAAAATTGGGATTTGCAGGGCAAAAAAGCGCATACAGGGTTTTGATGACAAATGACAAAGACGCTGCTAAAAAAATTGGCTTTTTGATAATGAATGACCTTAACTTTGGATTGCGAAAGGCAAAGCAAGAGCGAGATGTAATGTATTGGATATATCATTACGACACCTTGCACTATGCCATGGTACTGATAAGCTCAAAGGTTTTTCAAGAGCTAGGCTTTTGATTTTCAAATATCAAGTGCAGTTTTAGTTTTTTTGAAACTATATCAGCAACAAGTATTCCAAGAAGCGTTCCTCCAATGACATCCGTCGGAAAGTGTTGCAGTATGAAGACTCTACTAATTGACACCAAAAGTGGATAGATCCACAAAAGGTAACATCCACGTGGGAATCTTTGTGAAAGCGCAAATCCTATCACAAAGGCAAATGCCGCGGTTCTAGTGGCATGTCCTGATGGGAACGAACCAATTCCAAAAAAGGAAGAATCTTGTTCAAGAGATATGGGAAATGGCTTTCCCTCAAATTCCAGCTTTGGTCTTTCCTGCCCCACAAAGTCTTTCATATATGCAGAAGCTATTGTTCCAGCTAAAATAGAAAGTATCAGCACCAGCCCAAGTCTTCTGGTCTTTTTTTTGATAAATAGTATGATGCAAAAAATTATCATATAAAAGACGCTTCCAATTTCGGTAAAAATCTGCATTGTCAAGTCCAAGGTTTGATTCCCCCCAAGTGACTGTGCATACGTTATAATTGCATCATCTATTGGCTGTGTAATTTGTGCGTGAACTAGAGACGCGAGAATAACAAAAGATGCAAGAAGCACAAAAAACTTTATTGATCTTATGTCAAAAATCCAATTTTGCATACTTGATTCCCAGATATCCTAAAAGGTTATTTTGCGTTCTGATCCATCTGGATAATTCCGAATATGTTTCCCTCTGTGTCCTGGCATTGGGCAAAGTATCCTACTCCTGGAATTGGCATCTTTGGCATTATTATTTTTCCTCCATTTGACTGAATCTTCTTTGCAAACTCCTCTATTGAAGGAACATCTATTGTATTTGTTGTCCCAAACTGCCCAGGCATTCTCTTTACAAGACCGCCGTTAATTCCCGGCTGCTTGTCATCTCCGGTCTTTACCATCCAATATTCCATTGGGCCATTCCACTTGTCAAACTTCCAGCCAAATGTATCTTGGTAGAATTTCTGTGCTCTAGTTGGATCATCGGCAGGAATGTCAAAGTGAATAATTCTCGGCATACGAAATTACTCAAAATATGCTATAATAACTTGTTGATACATTTGTATTCATAACCAATATTTTCCAAGTTGAAATAAGAGATAAATGAAAATAAAATGTGCAGATTGTTATTGCGTACCAGAAGTACACATGGTTAAAAAATTCATTTCTTAACCAGGCTACAGCTACAATGTACTGTATAATTTCCCTTCTTTGTAGCCCACTTAATCAGTGGAATAATTGCTTCCCTAAGCTCCTTTCCTCGTGTTGAAAGTGAATATTCTACTCTTGGTGGAATTTCTCTAAACACCTCTTTTTCGATCAATTTTTCTTTTTCCAATTCTTTGAGCATAGACGCTAAAGTTGAAGGGCTGATTCCTTTCAGTTCTGACATTAATTCATTGTATCGTAGCTTGCCATGGTTGCCAATCTCATTTATTATTAGGAGACCCCATTTTTTGCCAATCGTATCTATTACTCCATCAAGAGGGCAGAGGCAAATTGCGTTACTTTGATGTATCATAGTTACTACTTTACTACGAACTTTGTATCTTAAATACTTTGAATTTAGTAGTAGAGTCATGGTAAAGGAACTCAGAAAAGAAGATCAGACATTCTATCAATGTGAAGCATGCGGTTTTGGCTACAAAGACAGCCAAACTGCACAAAATTGCGAAGACTACTGTAACAAGCACAACAGCTGCTCAATCGAGTTTACAAAACATGCAGTGTTGAAGTGACAGAATTGATCACAACCACAACCATGCATAAAGGAGAATTTGGTCTAACGATACTTGCTATAGTGGCAGCAGGAGCATCAGTAAACTTTTTCATATTTGGTGCAGCTGGAATTATTCCCTTTTCTACTTACAGAGATTTCGTTTTATTTCCATCCGTAGCTATAATTATTCTCATAGGAATTTATGGTGCAGTAAAAAGCAAGCGTCTTGCAAATAGATTAGCTTCAGGGCTGTGGATTGGTGCGGTGGCAACACTTGCACTTGAGGCAATAAGGATTCCCGGATATGCAATATTGCATTGGTTACCAGGAGATGACATGATAATGATGCCAGGAATGTTTCTGACTGGCATGGCTCCAACTCTAATGGATCTTATGAATATGATGATGTCTGGTCAACCAATGCAGCCGTCATCTGATGTTATGATTTCAGGTACACTGTACCACTTTTGGAATGGTGCCACCATGGGAGCAATTTACACGTTAATCATGGGAAAGGGAAGATGGCATTATGGTGTAATTTGGGGTTTTATAATTAACATAGGAATGATGCTTGCACCATGGCTTGTAATGATGATGGGACCCTTTGGAATAAAGTACATGAGTGGATACAATATCTTTACTATAGCACTTGCAGCACATCTTGCCTACGGTTTTGTAATAGGAATACTAGCTCAGCGATTTGTGAAAGAAAAGGAGTCGCTTCTAATTCTTCTTAAGCAAAGGCAGGTGGATAGATAAGAATGGCTGTGATTGATATAGATTCTAGCAATTGGAAAGAAAAGGTGGTTTCATCAAAGATTCCAGTCATAATTGATTTTTGGGCTCCTTGGTGTCCTTGGTGTATGAGATTGATGCCAGTCTTTGAAGAAGTTTCAAGAAAGTATGAAGGCAGATTAATTTTTGCCAAGGTAAATGTTGAAGTTCATCAGGAGATTGCTCAATCAAATGGCATCTTGGGCATCCCAGTCATGAAGTTATTTTGCGATGGAAGAAATGTTGGAGAACTTGTTGGCTATATGAGTAAGGAAAAACTTGTTGAGGAGCTTGACAAGATACTTGCTTCCATTTCTAATTGTATGACACAGAGTTCATCATTACAAAAGGAAGTGGCTACAAAATGAGTACGATGAGTCCTGTAGGCACCGTACTAAAAAGACCTACTTATGCCGCAACTAGCGCTATAATTTCAATAGCGCTAGGAGCATTGTTTTGGTATCTTACATTCTCATTTACACCACTGCCAGATTACATCAAGATGTATGGCATGACATTTACAGTTAGTACAGTAGTATTAGGATCTGCGATAGCAATCTTGACGGGGATAAATACATCTCTTATAATTTACAGGAAAAAGATGACTGGAAGTTTAGGATTTAGAAAAGGTGCTGGCTCCAGTGCGTGCAGTGCATTTACTGGGGCATTAGCATCAGGATGTCCAGTCTGCACTATGCCATTGTTAGGTATTTTTGGGCTCGGTGGTGCGTTAGCACTATTTCCTTTACAAGGGTTAGAGCTCAAAGTAGCTGCAATAGTAGCACTTGGCATATCTTTGTACTATACGTCAAAAAATGTCAAGATGGCTTGTAGAATGTGAATCCAACTCAGTAAACTGTGGCAGAACGACATCTTACAAGTTCGTTAAACTTTTGAAAAAATTAAATTGGTTTGATGCGACGGTTCATCCTTACAATTCACAGTCAAAAAATTTTTCACATTATGCTGCCAAGATTATTGAAAAAATAATTAAAGGTTCTAAGAAAAAACCCATTTGTTTGTTTGATTTTATCCTAGACGATATTTCAAAATCCTCACTAAAGGAGGTAATTAGGCTTGAGGCAATGTACAATAAAAATCCATTACCCGGGATGACATTTTGTACCTATAGAACAGATACCCTAAGTGCAGAAATTGGAGATGTGATGAATCTTTTTTCACATCATAACCGGATTTTTATCCTAAAAGAAGACGAGGTTTACAAACTTCATGTTACCAATGAAAGTGTTCATAAATTATTTCTTAATTAAATTTGAATCAATTTGTTTATTCTATCTAATCCGGTACGACCAAGTTAGTAGGCGGACCCGAAGGAAATAGAGCCGATTCCGTGCAAATTTTGGTTCCGCTATTCCCTACAACATGGTCAGCTTTAAAGTTTTACATGAATTGATTGCCAGTAACAACATTCGTTCCAGCTAACAGTTAGAGCAAGCAGTTGGAGATTTACTTATCTTACATTTAGAAGAAATACAACTGCAATCAGCACATTTTATCTCAAATATGAAATCATGTTTGTAGATTTACTATTATACTTAATTCCAGTTTTAATGAAATAATTGCATCAAAAAGATATTGCACAATCGATTTTATTGTTTTTCCTTGCGGGTCTTTGTGAGATTGGTGGAGGATATCTGGTTTGGTTATGGTTACGGGAAGACTTTAGCTGGATTTTAGGCGCAGCTGGTGGATTTGTATTATTTTTGTATGGAATAGTTCCAACATTTCAGAAGACACACTTTCATCGAGTCTATGCAGCTTATGGAGGCGTATTTATTGTAATGTCTGTATTTTGGGGATGGTTAATTGACGGAGTAAGACCAGACAACTACGACATTATCGGAGCTATAATTGCAGTAATTGGAGTCTTGATAATTTTCTATTATCCAAGAAAAGGTGAGAAAGTTTGGTCGAAGTAATTCTAACTACAATAGGTCTTTTCTTGCTTGCGTCTGTATTAGAAATAGGTGGAGGCTATCTTGTATGGAAATGGTTACGGGATCATAAAGGAAAAATCTTTGGTCTTGTTGGTGGGTTAATTCTATTTTCATATGGAATAATTCCAACCTTTCAACCAGCAGAATTTGGCAGAGTCTATGCAACGTATGGAGGAATTTTCATTATAGTTTCTATTTTGTGGGGATATTGGATAGACAAGAAAAAACCAGATAGATTTGAAATTATTGGTTCAGTTATTGTTTTGATTGGAGTTGTTGTTATGTTTTATTTTCCTAGATAATTGGAGCCAAAAAAATTCGAAATTGGACCCGAAGGTTACCGCCAGAACTGTTGTAGTGGGCACCGTCCCAAATTTTTTCTTCTGATTCTCCTAGATTACAATCATTGCTAACTTATACAAAATATAGATTAAATGATATTATCATAACTTCAATTAGTTGTGGTTCCAATTTATTTCTAATTCTATTCACTTATGATTCAGCCCAGTTTATGCCACAATTGTGACACATCCCTCTAATTCCTTGGTATCTTTCTTCCCAATACAGCTCGATTTCATTATTACATACCGGACATTCGAGCTTTTCATGATCATCATAATTTTTGTGTACAAGTATATTTCCAAATTTTGAAAAAATCAGTACCTTCATTTTTTATTTTTTCCTTGAAATAGTTTTTTGATTCCACGAATAGCCATATCCATTGGACATGTTTCACAGTAAATCTCCGAATGATTTTGAAGATGTAGGTTCAATTTTTCTTTAGATTCAAATGATATATCACACTCTCTGCAACTAAATCCTGATTTGGGTTCTTTTTCATTATATGCCATGAATTAATTCTACAACTATGACATAAAAGAAAATCTTGCAACTGTTCAACTTTCAATTGTGATAATCAAGAGAGTCCATTAGTATTAGTATAATAATAATAGGTATAATGACAACCCAAGATTTTGCCAGAAATGCTGCGCAATCAGCACAAGAAGCCCAACAGGCATGCAGTAGAGCTGCAAAGCGAGCTTTAAACAACCAAGAAACCGCAGAGGCATTACAAGCTGCTTCCCAAGCTGCACAAGCAGCTCAACAAGCGGCACAGTCGGCCGAACAATTATCTCAGGCAGCTACAACTAATTCAGAGATAAGAACTCAGGTATTAGCTGCCGCGGATGCATTTGCCAAGGCTGCTCAATCTGCTGCTCGTGCAGCGACCATATGTGAACAGTGTTTAGAAAGAGCTCCTCGTCAAGAACGAAGATCCTGAGACTAAACACAGTTACTTTTTTTTCTACGTCTTGCCTGTCTTAGCATAGCCCCACAACAGGGACATCGGTTTCCAGCACACTCAATGAATATACAACAGTTGGTACATCGTTTTTGTCCTAAAGAATATCTAAAATAGTTTTGAATGTTTTTTGCTTTATATCGTTCGCAGATGTTATTACAGGGCATCATTTTATTTTACTCTCTTGTAGCTGTCACGTCTAAGTGACTTTTTTGATCTGTTTTTCTTTGTATAATTTGTAGACGGTTAATCCATTAAATCCAAAGATAATAGCTAGACCCAGATAGGCAAGAGGCTGGCTGTAATCTATTAGTACAGCTGAAACACCAGCTCCAAAAATACCGGGAAGAAATGAGATAACATAGAGCCACCAGCCACAACAACCAAGTGGTACAAGCGAGAAAAACGAAAAAAACGAAGTCATTGCCGTGCTTCCTGAATTTCCCCCAAATGCTTTTCTTTTCACGTTTAGACGGCATCCCAAACTTTTGCTATAGCTTGAAAGAAACATCTGCAGTCCTACACCGATTCCCATTCCAATTATGATTGGAGAGTTTAGCTGAAATGCGGCATTTATGGCAGCATATGGACCAAGAGCTGGCGTCGTTACTACCACTACCGTAAGATATACCACAATAGTTAGAATGCCAACTAAAATTCCCTTAAAGAGGGGTTTCAAAACCAACTATCCCTGATAAATTTCCGTCTGTGGATGGAAGGCTACCCATTCAAACCAGAAGCCAGGATTGAATGTAATTCTTGATAGTTGCATTCCTTGAAGTGGTCCCGAAACTGCCAGCCCATCAATATTCCATTCACTGTCTGTTTGTTTGTCAGTTATGATACCATTTGAAAATTCAAATTCCAGTACCTGATCTTCTAGGGTTCTATCAAAAGCTCTGGCCATATTAGGAAATAATGAAGCAAGCAAAATTTCTTTGTTGTTTATTTTGTCATTGACTATTTTACGTGATTCTATTTCTTTAAGCTTGTAGGCCTTGTAGGTATTGTTATCATCAAAACCTAAAATGATCTCCTTTGGGTGCATTCTGTCATCCATGTTTTCAACAGGAAAGATTATTCTAGAATCGGTGTAATAATCTCCATAAGGGTCTGAACCATACGGTCTAATTTGACCTGTATCAGTTGTAAGCACCAATGAATCTGGATACAATGACTTCCAATCCGACCACTTAACGACATCAAATGGAATTCTTTTCAGTTCGTAGCCTGCAAGCTCTCCGGTAATGGCTTTGCCAAGGGCTTGGCTCCATTGTGAGTCTGTGTTTCTATCGTACATGACAAGATTACTGTTGTAGAGTTTACCTGACGTTCCAAATTCCGTCTCAATTCCGTTTATCTTTCTATCAAAGACTTGATTTGTAAAACATAAGGGACAGTAGGTGACTGCCACAGGCGTATCTCCTAATTTGTCATTTACAATTTCGTGCCAAACTAAAATGAAAAGTGGGTATGCCTTTGTCTCACTGTTTAATCTTAATCCTATAACTATATCGTCATCAGAAACAAAACTTGCTTCAGAAGCGGCCGTAAATTTTGGATTATCAATTGAAGGAATGCCGTCTTTTGGGGGCCCACCACTTTTGATCTTGTCAAGTGGTACAATGTGTTTTATTCCATTAGTCACGATTTCATCTTCTACTTGAGGAGTTTGTGATTGACTGGAATCGGATGTTGAGAGGTTGGCATAGATTAGAATTCCAGTTACTGCCAATACCCCTCCGGCTGTGATAGCGTATATCGTTTTCATCATTTGTTATCAAGTCGATTAAAAAATATTAAAGACTTGTTCCAAATCCAAAAATTTTTTCTTTAATCCTTCAAGTATTAATTTTTGATCCTACATTCAAATGATATAGCTTTTGTTGTTGCATAGTACGTGTAAGCCAATATTGCTAGTGCAACAAGACGTAAAGGAATTTCATAGTTTGTTAGAAATGCAGTAGCAATTCCTCCAATAGTCCCAAATGTTGAGATTACAGCAAATCCTATTGGCCCACAGCTGCATGCACCTGCAGATGCACCCACTATAGATCCGAATAATCCGCTGCCAATCTTTCTCATGCTCTTCTGCAATGCTCTAATTCTGTACACGTTCATTGCAAGCACTATACCAGAAAAGATGGAAACTGCAAGTATGAGCAAAAATCCAACTACTCTGTCTTGAGTAACATTCACAACGAAATATGGTTGAACAAAAAAGTATTCAGAAATTATTGATAGAGGTATGAATAATCCTACAGCTATAATGCCTGCAATTACAGAGTATTTGAAATTAGAAAATATTGTTTTAAGCATCATTACGCCTTACAACAGAGAATCAAGTTCCTGCTTAAACACTTGATACGGCTGTGCTCCCTCAATTCTTTTTTGATTTTCATCTGAGATCAGTATAAACGTGGGTGTGCCTGATGCCCCGTTTTGTGTTGCTATCTTTATGTTGTTTTCTACTCTTTTCTGATATTTACCTGAATCAAGACAATCGTTGAAGGAGCTTGTATCTAAATTTAATTCCGAAGCAAATCTCTTCAAGTTTTGCGGACTTGCCCAGCCATCATTTATTCCCCCTTGATTTTCATATAGCATGCCGTGATATTCCCAGAATTTTCCCTGATCCTCGGCACAGTAACTAGCTTGGGCTGCCTTTTTCGAATCAGGCCCAAAAAATGCAAGATCTACAAAAACAAGCTTTGCTTTTCCCGTTTGAATGTAATCTCTTTCGATGTCAGGCCTGACACTAAGATACCACTTATCACACTGAGGGCATTGATAATCTCCAAACTCTACTATTGTAATTGGAGCAAGAGAAGAACCTAAAACTGGTGAGCCAGTAGATGTATCGACTGTTCCCATTTTCTTCTCTGCATTACCAGAGCTCAAGTCAACATTAGGTTGACTAACAAGATATGTAGTAAGCACGGCTATGATTACCGCAACTATTACACCTATAATTACACCCTTTTTCATGCGAAGAATCGCTCGTTGTATAACTTAAAAGATTTTTTCCAAATTCAAATAATTTTAATTGAAGCCTTAAAGGATTAATTTAATTGGATTTAATGTGTTAATTGAATATATGGCAAGGCTTAGCTGCAAGGATTATGGCTTTGAATGTGACTTTGTAGCAGAAGCAGAAAACCTTGCAGTATTAATAACGAAATTTGGTAAGCACTCTTCTGAAGAACATGGCATAGAGTATTCAAAAGAAGCCTTAATGCAGATCATTTTAAGAAAAGTATCTTGAGATATTTCTTCTAATCTAGAAATTGAACTTGGACGGTATTAGTTTCCGTGCACGATGGTTTGAAACATCCTTGTGTATGTTAGCATAAGACTCATCTTTGAATGTCAAATTGCATCTATAGCATATCCATAGATTCTGTTTTTTCAAAACTTGTTCCTTCAACAATTACTTTACCTTACAGATACCCCTATGGGAATCAAACTCACTTCTTGACATCTTCATGCCACATTTTGAACAGATTAACTTCCAGTTTATCACTATGAGTGAAGTTATCGCACCAAGCACAGCACCATAAATTAGATGAGATATTATTGATCCTGAAAGTATCATTGGCTGCATGGACTGTAGCTGATTCATTATCATTTCTTTACTAGCTCCAGGGTTCATCATTGTCATCAAATTCATCATGGCTGGAGGAAAGACGGTCATCATCATAGGCAAGAAAAGTGCTGCAAAAGCAATTGCGCCCGTAGCAATGCCAAGACCTATGCCTTTTTTGAAACTTGTTATGGAGAGTTTAGATGAATTTATGGCTGTACCAAAGATCAAACCGATTATGATGCTTGCAACAAAGTGGAATCCAATTCCGGTCATAGAGGCATATTGTGGTGCTTGACCCATTATCGTTCCAATAAGAGTTGGGAAAAGATCCGATGGCAGATTCATCATTGGCATCATTGACATCATAGGCGCAAGCATGACAATTCCACCCATAATACCTCCTACCATTCCTGCACCGATTCCCTTTTTTGTACTGTAAAGTCTGTTCATGCATTTATTTCCACGATGAATGTTTTTAGGAATAGCCTTGATTATCGCAATTGAAAGTTGAACAGTTAAAGTGGTCGATGCCACATAGGTTAGTTCAATAATAAATTGAACTATTCAAATTAATACTTTAGTAGGTGGATTCAGTTAGCGTATTGTGGTACAACAAACTCTGCAGATAGCCACGTTTGGAGAAGACCGTGAAGGAATAGTATCTGGAATACGAAATTTCCCGATACACAAACTGATCCTGCTTCATTATGAAGAAGATAAAAAGGATGTAGAAGAATTTTCACGCAATATTCGTTCGACACTTGGCATTCCAATTTCGTTACGCCTTATTTCCAAACCAGATGTAATTCGGAGTGCTATGGAACGCATAGCTGAGATAATAAAAACAGAATCAGGACAATTTGAGCAAATTCTGATAAATGTCAGTGCGGGCGACAAGATGATGGGATGTGCTGCACTATCATGCGCATTTGTAAATGGCATCAAGGCTTTTGGAACAACTCCCGACGGCAAACCAATGCTTCTTCCCATACTGAAGCTAAGCTATAACGAAATAATCTCTGATGCAAAAATTAAGATCTTACGAGCACTTAACAAATCAGGGGGTTCGATTGAGAGTTTGGAAGAGTTAACAAAAGTTACTGAATTTGGAAAGCCGCTTTTGAGTTACCACATACACGGAACTAACGAATCAAAAGGGCTGGTACATCTTGGGTTGGTAGATGTGGAAAGACTTGAACGGGGTCGAACAAAGATTACCTTGAACACTTTGGGAAAGATGCTTATCTCAGTAAGCTAGCAAGACCAATTTCTTATTATAACAATTCAATTTCTTCTTTAACCATTCAACTAAATGCCTATACATTATTTAGATCATGAGTGTTTCAATGAATCAAAAACTGAAATACTTGGGCATTCTTGCAATCTTGCCAGTACTTACGATTGCATTGACTTTTGACTATGCAGAAGCGAAGACAACAATAGCAAAAAGCGAAATGAGCAAGCAACTAATTAGAAATAAGATATGTGGAGACAAGTTATGTTCCGAGTCAGCAGCCAAACCAGTAAAGAAGATGGAAGAGAAGAAAACAACAGAAAAAGGCGTGACGGAAACTGTAGAGACACCGGCACCAGGTTCTGTTCTAAAACTATCAAGAGCAAGTGTTCCAGCAACAATTCCTTTGCATAAGGGATTCTACAACGGCGAATCAGTGTATTATATTGTCACTGATTCAAGTGAGCAAAAACATGCAGATATAATCACAAAGGCACAAGGATGGAAAGTAGAATTGGCTCCACCCCTTGCCAATACTCCAAAGGCTGCACTAGACCCAGTCTATGTGTTTACAAATGGAGTGAGAGGAGATGGAATACACGGTTTCCAAGGTGAAGTATTTGCTAGCACTCCTGCACAAGCGGAACAATACAGTGCAATAAGATCTCACGTACATGTAACGTGGAAAGATGGCCAGACACCTACGGTGTTGGATTCTGTTGAAAAAATTCTTGATGCACAAAAGGCGGGTCAAGTAGAACTTCAAGAACTTCCCATGATACTTAACATGCCTCAGATTGTTTGGCCAGGTGGTCAGATGCCAGTCAAAGAGGACAAGACCTTGACTGATGAGACACCATACGTCGGCGGACAGGTGTTAAATATTGACACAAAGAACATGAAAGTAACTTTTGTTGCACACCGAGGATGGGGACCGGACGGTAGAACAATCTATTACATTGTAACTGATGCTACACCGTCAGGACCTGCTGCAATGATGGGAGTGATTGATGCCGCAAAAAATGCTCCAACGTTGATAAGTCCAGCTGCAGTGGATCTCTTCCAGTTTATGAATGGAATAAAGGGTTCAGGTCCTATGGGATTCCAAGCTGGAATTGCAGCATCTGCTCCTGGTGGAGAAAACTATAGCCCATTGTGGAGAATCTCAATGATAGGGTGGAAGGACCCCACACAGGCATCGTTGCTTGAGACAATAAAAGACATCAATGCACTAAAATCTGCAGGAAAGATTACTGTCGAGCTTGCAAGGCCAATGGATAGTGACCATGTGGTTAATTGTCCGTTTATAGATCCATTCCAGTAATGGATCTCCAACTTTTTATTACTGAAAGATCGGAGAATTTTTAATGCAAATAAAATGTGCAGATTGCCAGTGTTTGCCAGAAGAATGCCAAAAAAGTAATTCTTCAAAAGAATGTCCACACTGTACATGGGAAGAATGTTGTTGTTGGTCTGCAATTCATAACAATGGCTAAGCTAGATTTTCTTTTCTTCTGATATTAGCAATATCCCTTAGCATCTTTTCTGTTCTTATGGCATTTCTCCAGCCTCTTATTTTCCGCATCATCACAGGACCAACTACCATTCCACCTATCATGCCTGGAATCATTCCCAATATCATACCAAGAATCAACTCCAATCCGATCTCACCATTCTCTTCGTTGAGTTTACCATTGTGCAACAAGAGTTGCTGATCTTTTTATTCATTTTTCCAAATTCATCATAGCCTAAGGAGTCAAAAGAAAAATTAAGCATCTAATATATCGGTTGAAAATTATATCGGCTTTAACTATTCAACTTTTAGCTTGTGAATTATAGGTCATTCATAAATAAAATCTCAATAAGAATGAATCAATGGCATCAGAGAACAGAAAAGAGAGCGAAGTAAAAGAAGTTACGGCTGAAAACTGGGAAAAAGAAGTGGTCAGTGTACAGACTCCTGTTATTGTTGACTTTTGGGCTCCTTGGTGCGGCCCTTGCAAAATGATTGGGCCTACAATAGATGAAATTGCAAGAGATCAAAAATTTCCAATAAAATTTGTTAAGGTAAATGTAGATGACAATCCATCTGTAGCCGCTGCATACAACATACAAAGTATTCCCACACTAGCGGTATTCAATAATGGCCGGATCGTGCAAACTACTATTGGCATCCAGTCAAAGTCATCTTTAGAAAAATTCATAGCAAACACAATATCAAAAATTTAAAACTGAAAACGAAATGATGTTGTGTAAAGATCTCTGCGGAAATTACAAGGCAGAAGATATTCCGAATTCACGTCGTTATTTGCATGGTCAGAAGAGGTGTACTATTTGTTGTATTTTCATAAGGTGCAACGGAGTACGATGCCCTTGTTGTGGATCACGCATGAGAAGTTCTGCACGAAGTCGACGTAAGCATAGTTCGTCTGAGAAATACAAACATCAAGAAGTTGTAAATGACATATGATCCTAATGGGTTGAACTAATTTTTGTGATAAAGCTTGCAAAATTAATTTTCTTTTGAATAATTCTCTACCAGTTTGAGCATATTCTCCATCATCTTAAAATGATCTGCGTTTGTTTCAATGCTAACTAAAAGAAGATTGTCATCTTGTAGTGGTATGCTTACCATTTTGACTTTTTGATATTCTGTTATTGAGTATCTTTCTTTTCCAATTCGATGAGATAGATTTTTTGTGTTTTTCAAACATGTTTTTGGAATAATAAATTGACATTTTGGCCTCTTTAGGATTTAAGAGGCTCTCTTTATCTTTGCTCATGCCCCCAGCTACAACCTCGCCATGTTTGTTGTAAACGCTAGCAAAACGTATGGAGCTGTCTATTGCAAATATGTCCGTACATAATTTTTCGTAATTCACACCAATACGTTTGGGGGGAGTATTAAAAAGCTAATTGAACGTACTTTGTCCCATGGTTATAACATATTACATCACGTTTATCTTATAACCATGACAGGACAGCTTGCATGGTGCATCACCTTGAGGGAAACACTTCCAAGCATCAATTCTTTGATAGGACTCATACCTCGGCTTCCCATAATAATTAGCTCGCAATTCTTTCTTTTTGCAACTTCGATAATTTCATGTGCATAATCTCCTTGCTCAAGCAACGTTTCGACTTGTACATTATTTTTTATGGCTTGGTTTTTGCATCGTTCCAGCAATTCCATCCCCTTTGTTCTTAGCTCTTCGATTAGCTCAAATGTTGCAGCACTGTCTCCACCATACTCCCAATCTAATACGACATGAACTACATATAATTTCGAATTGCATTTTTGCGCTAAAAAAACAGACTCATCAAAGGCCTTTTTTGAAGATTCAGAGCCATCCACTGCGACAAGTATACTTGAAAACAATTAGGAATTACGTTGTTCCGCCTAATATTATTGGCGTATTCTTTACTGTATCCTATTGTAAATTGCCTTAAAATCCTCAGATATCAAAAATGCCGTATTTTGCAGATCTGTGAGCTGATTTATGTTGTATTTTCCATTTGCCATCTGGCGCATTATAGAGTCACACTTGTGAATTGAAGTGTGATCATTGCTGTTTTTACCAGACCACATCTTAAAGCACTCAACAAAGTCAAGTGAAAATCTCAGTATGATGTCTTCCCAGTTTTTTTCTTTTGTTGGAAAACCTATTCCTTTTGCAAGCTCACGGAATTCGTTGCTTCTGTCTATGAGAAGCATTTTGA
Source organism: Nitrosopumilaceae archaeon (assembly GCA_040877685.1). Lineage (GTDB taxonomy): Archaea > Thermoproteota > Nitrososphaeria > Nitrososphaerales > Nitrosopumilaceae > JBBDNF01. Next base: position 16,358 of record JBBDNF010000024.1, on the reverse strand, counting down.
GAGACTTTTTCGCTCTTGCAGTATCATAATTTTCCAAGTGGCTGATCATTTTCATGTACTATGGTAGTGCACGAATTTATTATCTATTTTCCTTCTTTTTCTTGCTGTTCTGCACTTTCATGTGCTTCAGAGATTTCACACAAGCTTTCAATTATTAACTCTTTTAGGGATTGCTGATAAATTGTATTGAAATATAATTCATCTCAAAGACAGTTCGTTTTTTCGACTAAAAGATTTTAACTGCACCAAAAGATAGGATCGATGTGAGGCTTCTTACACTTGAGGATTTTGATACTAAAGGAAAGACTGTTTTTCTTCGCGTCGACATGAATTCGCCCATAGATCCAAAGACGATGGAGATACTTGAAACAAGCAGAATCCGAGAATCTACCGAGTCCTTAAAGGATCTCGAGGAAGCAAAAGTGGTCATAGCTTCCCATCAGGGCAGAGTCGGAAACAAGGACTACACCGGCATGGAAAGTCATGCAAAGGTGCTTGAGAAGATACTGAATCGCAAGATCAAGTATGTCGAAGATGTAATTGGTTCAGAAGCCCAGCGAGAGATAAAAAACATGAAAAATGGCGACATACTCTTGCTTGACAATCTAAGACTATGTGCAGAAGAAAACTATGAGTTTGCACCTGCCGAAGCTGCAAATACAATAATGGTTAGCAGACTTTCCAAGCTTTTTGATCTTTGTGTGCTGGATTCCTTTCCAAGCTCACACAGATCACATCCTTCCATTGTTGGATTTTCGTATGTTCTGCCTGCTTGTGCTGGAAGACTTGTTGAGCGCGAGGTACGAAAGTTGGATGAAATAATGACTGTTGCAAAAGGTCCGCATGTGGTAGTACTTGGAGGATCGAAGGTCATGGACAGGCTTGAAGCAATAAAGACGCTCATTGAAAGTGGAAGGGCAGATCAGGTATTGCTAACAGGAGTCATTGCAAATGTCTTCCTGCGAGCTCAAGGCAGAATCAAGTCCCCTCTGGACATAAAAAGAGAAGAGGAGGTGGTTGCAAAGGCACACTCTCTGATAGGAGAACATCCCGATGTCTTTACGACTCCCGTGGATGTTGCAATTGATAAGAATGGTACCAGAGTTGAGATGGACATTAGAGAGCTTGGCAAGGAAGACAAAATACTTGACCTTGGCCCGAAGACCGTGGAACATTATACAAAATCAATACACAGTGCTGGAACTGTATTTATCAGTGGTCCTGCGGGATTTTTTGAAAATGAAAAATTCAAGTTTGGTACCGAAGGTCTACTAAGGGCAGTTGCAGGTTCTTTTGCCACTACCATTGTAAGTGGCGGGCATCTTACTGCGGCGCTAAAAAGATACGGGCTGGCAGAAAAAATAAACCATATCAGCACAGCAGGGGGTGCCTTGGTGCTATACCTAGCTGGAATAAAGCTTCCAATGATTCAGTCTTTGGAAGAGGCAGCAAAAAGATACAGATCTAAATAGCTGCTTTACAAGATGGGTTTGGACAGATTCTATCTTCCAATTTGCCCAGGTGAATTTCAAGGTTGCATGAATTGCATTTGATTTTTTCCACTTCAGCAAAGAGCTTGAACCACTGGGTTGTAAAATCCTGCGCTATTGGCCTAAGAAGACCATCTTTGTGCAGCTGATTAAAAAACGGTTTCAAGTCTTCTATGGTCAAAGACTTGTCAATGTCCAGTGTTTTCAGTATTTCGAAGATCTCATCACCTGTAAATTTCAGGTTGGGGTCATTGAATTTTTCAAAGATAATCTTTCGTATTTGTAGTGGTATGGTAGGCAGATTACCCATTAAAATAGACTGGACGCTTCTTCTTTTATCTTATCTGCGGATACGGTGTCATTTAGCTTCTCAGACAGATACGAGTAGATGCCATACTTGAGAACCTTAAGGGAGAGCAGCGCACACTTTATTCTAGCAGGCCCAAGGTCTGGAAGGCCAAGGTTTTCAAGTATGTCCTCTTTTGTTAGCTTTTTGACATAATCAAAGTCCTTTCCCATGATAAGTTCTGTTAGCATTGATGCACTTGCTTGGCTAATTGCACAACCTTTTCCTGAAAATTTCACATCAGAGACCTTGTTCTCTTTTATGTTGATGTGCATCTCAAGCTCGTCGCCACAGAGTGGATTGCTGTCACGCTTTGAGATGTCAGGGTTTTCTATCTTGCCATAGTTACGCGGATTTCTATAATAATCCAAAATGATTTCTCTGTAAATATCTGCGCTACTCAAATTCTAAACAACTCTCTTGCTCTATTGAGTGACCTGATAAAAACATCTACTTCTTCTTTTGTGTTATAAATATAAAAGCTTGCGCGGGATGTTGCGGCAACCTCAAGTCTTTCCATCAATACCTGTGCACAGTGGTGACCTGAACGTATTGCAACGCCATCTTCATCTATAATAGTTGCAAGATCGTGCGGATGTATGTCCCCAAGGTTAAAAGAGATAACACCACCGCGTTTTGAAATGTCAGGTGTTCCGTATAGTATGATTCCCTTTACTGCAGACATTTTTTCTAGAGCATATTTTGTTAATTCAATTTCATGTTCTCTTACCTTGTCCATCCCTATTTCATTAAGATAGTCTATGGCAGCTGAAAACCCTATGACATCCGCAATGTTTGGGGTTCCTGCCTCAAACTTGAATGGCAAGTCATTCCAGGTGGTCTCGTACTTGTGTACCTCTCTTATCATGTCTCCGCCACCGTGAAATGGAGGCATGCTGTCTAGTATTTCCTTTCTTGCCCACAATACCCCTACGCCTGTAGGACCAAGCATCTTGTGTGCTGAAAATACAAAAAAGTCACAATCTAATTTTTGTACATCGGCTTTCATGTGTGGAACAGACTGGGCTGCATCAAGGAGAACCTTGACTCCCTTTTTGTGACACTTTCTAATTATATCCTCAACGGGAGATATTGTTCCCAAAACGTTTGACATATGGCTGACTGTTACAAGCTTTACCCGTCCTGTATCCAGATATTCGTCAAGCTGATCAAGTATTAGTTCCCCATTGTCATCTACTCCAATGTATCGCAGCTTTGCTTCCTTTTCTTTTGTCAAAAGCTGCCAAGGAACGATGTTGCTGTGATGCTCGTATTCAGTAGTTACAACAATGTCGTCTTGTTGGACATTTTGTCTTCCCCAAGAATATGCAATGAGGTTGATTGCCTCTGTTGTACCTCGTACAAATACAATCTCTTCACGGTTTTTGGCATTGATGAACTTTGCAACTTTATCTCTTGTAAGCTCAAATGCAGCCGTTGATTCTTCTGCGAGCTGATGCACCGCCCTGTGGATGTTTGAATTATAATTAAGATAGTAATTTCGAATCGCATCTATTACCTGGATTGGCTTTTGTGATGTTGCTGCATTGTCAAAATATACCAACGGTTTGCTTGTGTGAACTTTGCGCTGCAGAATTGGGAAATCCTTTCTGATATTTTCAATATTTAATGTACTGGCTTGCAAGATTTACTCTACCTCTACATAGATCTCGTTTTGTTCTATTTTAACATTGTAGGTTTTTAGTGGTTTTTCTGCAGGAAGATTTTGCGGCACTCCAGTCTCAAGATTAAAAGTAGAAAGGTGCAATGGACAAGTCACTCCTTCCTCACCTAGAATTCCTGTTGAGAGATCAGCCTGTGCGTGCGTACAAATCCTATCAGTAGCATAGATTTTTCCGTTTAGATTTGCCAAAAGAATCTGTTTTTCGTTGTGATCAAAGCCAATCATCTGACCCTTTTCAAGTTTTTCTTTGCTGCAAGCCTTTACCCATTCTGACAAAAATTTTTCTCACCTGTATTTGTAGTGGCTCTCAAATATGTCAGTCTCGCGGTATCTTGTTTCTTCGACTTCAAGTATTGCCTTTAGTTGCTCGTCTGACTTGATGGTAAGCTCTCTACCAAGCCATTTAGATTCTATGAGATAGCTGATCCAAGCTCTGATCTGGTATGACATCTTTCTTGACAGCGGTTCAAGAAATCCTTCAACTATAATTTTTTGACCCGCTGCTCTGTCAAGACATCTTGTAGCTAGATAGAATAGCTGTTCTTCATCAAGCTGTGCAACAGATGCCGAGTGTGTAGCTTTGACATCGTTTGTAAATATTTCAAGCCCTGGTATGGAATCAGACTTGGCTCCTTTATCTAATAGAATAGAATGGCCTGAAAGGTAGGACTCTGAGTGGTGAGCGTTTTCTTCAATTCGTATCATTCCCTTGAAAAGAGATTTTGATTTATCCTTTAGAACGGATTTTTCAAGAACTCGTCCAACAGTTGATGGTTTTACATGTATCAGGTTTGATGTAATGTCAAATGACTGGTTGTTGTTTCCAAAAACAACTTCGGTGTCATTTGCAATTGCCCCTGTTCCGTTTAGGTAGTTATCAACTTTATACCTTGAAAGAAGGCCTCCAAACAATCCAAGATACCAGTTAATTCTGCCGTCTCTGGCAACATGACCTGTCCTTGTGGAAAAGTTTACTGCGTTTTGGTCCATGGCCTGTAGGGTGACCACATCAAGTTCGGCATTCTGGTTTACTTGAACATCCAGTAGCTCAAGATATGCCTGTTGTTTTGGGCTCTTTGTGGCATAAAGCTCCTGAACGATTAGACCCTTGCTGCTTTCGTCTCCTACCACTATGTTTCGTGAGACTGTAGAAGTTCCGTCTACTGAAAGCAATGAAATTACATGTATTGGTTTTTCCAAGATCAGATTTCGTGGAATGTAGATGAAAAATCCCGAATTGAAAAGCGCATTGTTAAGTGCGGTGTACTTGTCCTTTTTTGGATCCGTTGATTCAAGCGATTTTTTTATCTTGTCTTGGTGATCTCGTATTGCATCGTTTATCGAACATATAACAACACCCTTGGATTTTAGTTCAGACGGCAGATTTATCTTCTGTATGTTTGTGCCAACCTGCACTATGCATGGGCTGTCTGCAATCTCTACGATCCTGTCGTTGATAAAGCTAGGAATTGTACTGTCTGAGCTTAGCGAAAATGATACTTGTTGTGGATCCATCTTGTTTGCGTCAGAATATTTGTTGTATAGTGGCGAGACTTCGGGCGGTAGCTCTTGGTATATTGAAAAAGAATTTTTTCTGTATTCTTTAAGCCAAGATGGTTCATTATTTGCAGATGAGATCTCGTCTATATGGTTGGAACCAAGTGTGGATAAAGCAAACAATGCCATGCCAAATCACAAAAACTAAGATGGAGCCGGTCTAACCGACTGAGCCATCCATTTCCATTTTTACTAGTCTGTTGAGCTCAACGGCATACTCCATTGGAAGCTCTTTGGTAAATGGCTCGATGAATCCGTTTACAATTAGTGTCAGTGCATCTTCCTCGGAGAACCCTCTGCTCATCAGATAGAAGATCTGCTCGTCTCCTATTTTTCCTACAGTTGCCTCGTGGGTAACCGTAGCGTCCTCTTGGTTAATTTCCATGTATGGATAAGTGTCAGTCTTTGAGATGTCATCTAAAAGCAGTGCATCACATCTCACAGAAGCCTTGACGTTTGTAGCTCCCTTTGCAACATGAAGCAATCCCCTATAGGTTGTTCTTCCGTTACCCTTGCTTACGGATTTTGACGTAATTCTGGACGTGGTGTTTGGTGCCAGGTGTACCATTTTTGCACCAGTATCTTGGTGCTGGTTTTTTCCTGCAAATGCAACAGACAGTGTTTCACCATGGGCTCTTTGTCCAAGTAGGTATATTCCTGGATATTTCATTGTGAGCTTGCTTCCGATGTTACCATCAATCCATTCTACTCTTGCATCCTCGTAAGCATAAGCACGCTTTGTAACTAGATTGTAAACGTCATTGCTCCAGTTTTGGATTGTTGTGTATCTTAATTTTGCACCTTTTAGCGCAACCAACTCTACAACAGCAGAGTGTAGAGACTCTGAAGAATAAACTGGTGCGGTGCATCCTTCTATGTAGTGCACCTCAGATCCTTCATCTGCTATGATAAGGGTTCTTTCAAACTGGCCAATGTTTTGTGCGTTTATTCTAAAGTATGCTTGTAGAGGTAGATCTACTTTGACACCTTTTGGAACATAGATAAAAGATCCTCCGCTCCAAACTGCACTGTTTAGTGCAGCAAACTTATTATCCTCTGGTGGAATTATTTTACCAAAATATTTTCTGAAAATTTCTGGCTCTTCTTTTAGAGCATTGTCAGTATCAAGGAATTTTACTCCTTGCTTTTCAAGATCTTCTCTTAGGTGGTGGTAGACAACCTCAGATTCATACTGGGCACCTACACCTGCAAGAAACTTTTTCTCTGCTTCTGGAATACCTAGCTTGTCAAAAGTTTTTTTGACATTTTCAGGAACATCGTCCCAGTTCTTCTCGGTTTTTTCAGATGCTTTTGCGTAATAATAGATATTGTTAAAGTCAATTTTACCCAAGTCTCCACCCCAGTTTGGCATTGGCTTTTTCATGAAGATGTCATAAGATCTCAGTCTAAAGTCAAGCATCCATTGTGGTTCGCCTTTTAGCTTGCTGATCTCTTCAACCGTACCTCTGGAGAGACCTTTTTTGCTGAGATATACATACATCTCAGTAGAGTCCTTGAAATCATATTTACTATAATCCATATTCATGTCTGTAGTCATACAGAAACCTATAACGACGTTATATTATAAATAAGTTACAGAACTGCTTCCTAGTTGTACAGCGGAGTAGGTTAAGCTAAATAGGTCAAGCTAAGTTTTAGAGTTAAGCTAACAAAAATCATTTGTCAACACAATGTCCTAGCTATTTGAGATATCTCTTGTATTCTTTGATGTACTTCTTAGCAAGCCATTGCAGAAATATCCTATCTTCTTTTTTTATCTGGGACCTTTCTAGTGCGTTGTAGTAGCTGTTCCTTCCTTCGTATGGAATGTCAAGCAGTGGATATTTTTTCCTGTTGAGGATGAAGTTCATAACAAGTCTGGTGATCCTTCCGTTGCCGTCACCAAATGGATGTATGGTTACAAACTTCAGATGGGCTAGGGCCGCAAGCTCGACAGGATGTAATCTTTTCTTGTTCTTGTTGTACCATTTGAAAAATTCCGTCAGCATCGGGTAGACTTCGACTGGAGATGGCGGCATGAACTTGCTACCGCTTATTGTGACTTTGTATTTTCTTATTTGGCCAGCAATGTCTGGTTTTGTCACATGAAAGAGCTTCCAGTGCCAGTTCAGAATTAGCTGCAGTGATAATTCGTTTTTGGATTTCAGAATTTCGTAGAACAGGTCACGGTGGGCCTCTGCCTCTTGCACGTCCCTGACTGGTTTGCTTTTTGGTGTGATGCCCCTTTCAAGAAGATCTGCCGTCTCCCGGCGAGTGAGGGCAGAGCCTTCTATCCTCTGAGTATCGTAGGTGAATCTTGTAGTGAAATTCTGCAGTTCCTTTTCTCTGACAGACTTTGGCATTTTGTTGCGTTCACCAGAAAACCTCCGCTTGATCCTGTCTATGTCGGAGTACCACTTCTCTCTGTAAATTTCGTCCAGAAAGTTTTTCCTGATCTTCGCTATGTCGGAAGGTATCTTCCTTCCTAGGTAGATCTCTTTTTTCTGCACCCGTTTGCCTTCCCTCGTGCTGTGTTCTATGTAGTAGTAGGTCTGTCCCTTCAGCATCTTCTTTCTTATTTTAACCATGAAATTAGTTACCCCTACATATTTATAAAATTATCATTTTTCATTAAAATGTAGGGGTAACCACTAACATGTAATTAATAGAATAGGCGGATAAGGATTCAATTGATATTTGAAAGCAACAAAATTCGACCTAAAATGAGTTTGATAAGCTAACAAAAAATTAATTTTCTTTTGAATGGTTCTCTACCACTTTAAGCATATGATCGATCATCTTAAAATGATCGGCGTTTATTTCAATGCTAATCAAAAGAAGATTGTCATCTTGTAGCGGAATGGTTATCATCTTGACTTTTGCAAATTCTGTCATTGAATATCTTTCTTTTCCAATAACATGAGATAGGTTTTCGCGTTTTTCAACCATATGTTTGGAATAATATAATGACATTGTGGCTTCTTCATGTTTTAAAAGACTCTCTTTATCTTTGCGCATGCCTCCAGCTACGACCTCACCATTTTTGTTGTAAACGCTAGCAAAACGTACGGAGCTATCTATTGCAAATATATCCATACATAATTTGTCATAATTCACACTTATACGTTCAGAGTTAGTATTAAAAAGCTAATTGAAATAATCATACTGTTTGGTTTATCTTTGTCAATCTAATATTTCTTGTAAATTTTTCCTCTATGATCAGTTTCCACAACAAAGATTATCATCTTGCTTTGCTGTAAATCCAAAATAACTCTGTAATTTCCTACCCGTAGTCTATAAAATGGTGAATTGGTTAATCTTATCACAACTCTAAACGGGTCGTCGACACAACCTAACACTGAATCATAAATCTTTTGTGCGTGTTTCTTATCTATTTTTTCTAATTGTTTTACGGATTTTTCAGACCAAATAACTTCCCATACCATTCTATTTTAGCCCTAATTTCTTTTTCACTTGTTCTGATGTATACACACGTCCTGCTTTGATGTCTGCAACACCCTCTTCAATGTTCTTAATTACTGCCTGACTTAATACCTCGTCTTCTTGAGTAATTTTTAGAAGTCTAGCAATTACCGTTTCGTAGGTTTCTCTAGGATGATTCATTTGTTTTCTGAGATCATTTTTGAGCTTTTTAGAAAGCTTAATCGTGCTTTGTTCCATGGTATACTACGGTACACCATAGTATATCATGGTATAAAAAATGATCGTATTCGAATTAAAATTTAATCAAACTAGTGCAAAACCAGAAGGTATTGTGGCGTTCATTTTTTGGATCCACACATTTTTCAGTTCCCTTGAGTACGTAATGATATATGTCGGCCTTTTTGTGTTAGACTTTAAAAGGAATGATAGCAAAACATAACATGGTTTAAAAACTATTATTCGTAGTTGTCTAACATTTTCAGGCAATAATTACAAACTGGATAACCGTTGTCCTCAAAATCTGCTTTACACCTTTTGCATATTTTCTTTAATTTTTCCAACAACAGCATACATCCCAAGTACAGTTTGGACAGTCTCTAGGCGACCTGCTATTCTTGCATTCCTCACGAAAACATTCACAATCAGCACATTTGATCTGCATGAACAAACTATAGATTGTCTAGCTATTATTGACTTTCGATGCCATCCTAATCAGATTTTCATTTTAGCGGCTTAACTCTACTACCTGACAACCATAACGGGACAACTGGCATGGTGCATGACCTTAAGAGAGACGCTACCAAGAAGTAATTCCTTAAAAGCACTCATGCCTCGACTTCCCATGATTATCAGATCGTAATTCTGACTATTTGCAATTTCAATTATAATTTGAGCAGGATCACCTTGTTTTAGCATTATTTCGATTGGGATGGTATTCTTAATGGCTTCCTTTCTGCATTCCTCAAGAATTATCCCTGCTTTTGCTTGGAGTTGCTCTATTAACTCAAAGGTTGTAGCACTATCCCCGCCAAGTTCACATGGTACTACATGAACTAGATCCAATTTGGCATTACATTTGAGTGCTAAAAAGAGGGACTTGGCAAAAGCTTTCTTTGCAGATTCAGAGCCGTCGATTGCAACAAGTATCCTTGAAAATACCATATACTATGTTACATGAGCGATATGTTTTATTGGCATTGCAAAGGAGAGTTGGTAACCATCTGGGTCTCGTATGTGAAAGAATCTTTCTCCCCATGAAGCATTGGTTGGTTCATTTTCAAAAGAACCCAATTTTGAAAAATTATAATCTTTCTTTAGGTACGCATAAAGTTCATCTACGTTAGATGTATGAAAAATTATCCTCCCAAAATCTTTTTTGTTATCTTCATTTCTTAGTTCCAAGTTAAGATACGTCTTGCTGCCCTCTCCTATCTCATATGTTGTAAATGAATCAGACGCGCCGCCACAGGCTAGTCTGAAGCCAGGTATTGTAGAATAGAATTTACACGACATATCCATATTTTTAACGAACAGTGTAATAGCTGAAATTCTGTGCGCTTTCATTAAAGGAGTTTTAGTGCGTCTTCCCTTGATATCGCAACCAAGGTTTCTGTTCGAACCACGTCTCCAGCATTAAGCCAGAGTTTTACCGCGTCTTTCTCATTTGAACCCTCATACAGCCAGGCAGCATCATATCTTCCTAGTGTCCAGTAGGTGCCAATTATCTTTACACCTGGCGGTAGGTTTTGCATAATTTTTTTTCCGACTTCAACTACATCACTTGCTTTTTTTCTGAATTTAATCAGCGTTAGGAACAACATTAAGATTTGATTACCGTCTTAACTACTTAAGCATATGTGACTTGAGAAGATAAATATTCTCTAGTCAGTTTCTTCTTTTCTAGTTTGTAATTCTGATACCATTTTGAGTTAAGCCGCCTGTGAATAATACTAGCTGCTAGATACTTTTACAATAGGATACCAAACAAGAAAGTATGATTGGAAAATTACGAAACCAAAGGCGCCTGGAATTATCACAACGGCACAAAGCACCCAAATGGAATCTTGCTTCTTGGCCCTCATTACTATGATCCCACACACAGACCAATTCCATACAAAATTTACAAAGAAATTTACACAGTTGTTTTACCATCTTTGGAATCATCAACAAACTTTCCAGCACTGAAAGCAATTTCAGCAAACATCAAGCCAGAACGTGAACAAATTCCTGACATCAATACTTTAGCAAGCATACTTTACTTTTCTGGCGGTATCACAAAGACGATAAAATTTCCAGGGATTGGTGAGTTTGAGTTCCGTGCTGCATCCTGCACCGGTGCTTTATACCATATTGAAATCTATGTCGTATGCAAAGATATTGCAGGCCTTCAAGCTGGCATATACCATTTTGACCCAAAACAAATGAAGCTAGATCTACTGAAGTCAGGAGATTATCGCGGCGTTCTTGTTCGTGCTAGTGGGTATTATGGTACAGCAAAACATGCCCCCCTCATTTTGGTTTATACTGACATCTTTTCAAGAAATACTGTCAAGTATAGGGCACGGGAATACCGACATGCTTTTTGGGACTGTGGTACAATTTTGGCAAATACTCTTGCCATAAGCACCGCACATGGATTATCTTCTAAAATAATAGCAGGATTTATTGATGAATCAGTAAATTCACTTTTAGGATTGAATCAAGAAAAAGAAGTATCGCTTGTACTGGTACCGATAGGATTTGCTGATAGCGTATCAGATCAGGTGCCAGACGTGTCGCCACTGCTATTACAAACAGAACCACTATCAAACTATGCTATAGATTATCCAGAAATAAGCGAAATGCACAACGCATCATCGCTAAGGTCAGTCAAAGAAGTTCAGAGCTGGCATGGCAAGACACCTAAAATGACAATTCCGAATGCAGAAAACATTGTTTTATTGAGTCCTTTTACTAAAGATAATCTGCCACAAAGTCATATAGAACAGGTAATAATCAAGCGCGGCTCAACAAGAGTATTTTCACACCAATCTATATCATTTGAACAGCTATCTACAATAATTTATTATTCGACACAAGGTATAGCAGCTGATTTTCTTGAACCTCATGGCAGCACACTAGTTGACTTGTATATGATAGTAAACGCAGTTGACGGACTAAAATCAGGCTCTTATGTTTACAGCAAGAATCAAAATGGTTTGCAAATGCTTCGTGCGGGAGAGTTTAGACGTGTTGCAGGAAATCTCGGACTGGATCAGGACCTGCCAGCAGATGCTAGTGTTGATATATTTTTGATGAGCGACCTTAATGCAGTACTAAAAAGATTTGGCAACCGTGGATACAGGGCAGCCCAGCTTGAGGCAGGCATCATTATGGGAAGATTCTACCTTGCTTCAAATGCTCAAAAGCTTGGAGTAACAGGTCTGACGTTTTATGATGATTCCGTTACCAGCTTTTTTTCTCCCCATGCAAAAGACAAGAGTACAATGCTTCTTGTTGCAATAGGAAAAAAGAGATCACTGTCTTAACATAAGACTGATTAGTTCAGTATTCAATTTACAACCAGCATGAATCGTGACACATTCAAATCGTGGTTAGATTTGTATGGAACAGCATGGAAAACTCGAGATCCTAAACTCATCAAGAAACTTTTTGCTGACCATGCAAAATACTACGAAAAGCCATTTGAGTCACCCATAAGCGGTATTGCATCAATTACGGAATACTGGTGTGTTATCGCACAAACTCAAGAAAATGTCCACTTTGATTATGATATTCTTGCTGTAGACAAAAAACAAGGAATAGCACATTGGTCTGCATCTTTTGTGCGCAAGCTAACTCAAACTCAGGTTAAATTGGATGGTTTTTTTCTAGTGCAGCTTAATTCTGAAAATAAATGTACCATTTTTAAGGAATGGTGGCATAGCCAGAAAAGAAAACAAGTAGATTGAAATCATTGCTAACTTATATAAAATATAGATTAAATGATAATATCATGATCCCATAACGATAACATATGATCATGACATCTTGGTTATAGTTTTAGACTAATATAACAAATGCGCCAAGTAAGAGAATGGTACAAAAAGGTCGAATCCCTAACTTTAAATTCATGAATTGGTGGTCCCGAAGGGACTAGGGTACCATCTTGGTCTTATTTTTGACCCAGTTATGCGTAAAATCAATTGAACCCACAGGGAAGCTAAACAATATTGTTCTTTCTTATTCTATGATATTTTTATTGTGATCTCTTCACCGTTGCCAATAGGTACTGTCACAGATTGCACGTTTGGTTTGTTTTTTACGTAATTACCATACTTTGTCATCTCTTGCACACAACTTTCTGGATGCAACATGTTGTCTGCAGCGATAATTCCTCCCACTCGTAGCATAGGCAATGTTAATTCAAAATAATCTATGGCATTTTCTTTATCTGCGTCAATGAAAATAAAGTCAAATAACCCAGCTTCATTTTTGTTGTTATTATTTTGGTAATCTTTTACCATCCTGGATAGAATGCTCTTGGCCATGCCTTCTCTTATTTCTATAATCTCTTTTACACCAGCTTCATCAAAATGTTTTCTTGCTCTCTCAACCTTTGAAGGATTCTCATCTATAGTGATAATTGGTTTTTCTGTTTTTGTGTACTCCAAGTTGTTTTGCATTACCGCATCAGCAAACCAAAGAGTCGAATAGCCAGTGGAAGTGCCTATCTCTAATATTCTTCTAGCTTTCATGGCTTTTAGCATTATATTAAAAAACACACCTGTATCAGCTGTAATAGCAAGCATTCTATCTTCAGCAAGAACCAATATGTCTTCGAATCTTTCTAGATCAGCTTGTTCGCCTAGTCTAAAGAGAACCTTCCATATCTTCTCATTTATGGAATAACTATTCATTTTATCTTCTTGAAGGCCCTTTTTATTGGCATTGCAAATGATAGTTGATTGCCATCTGGATCTAGCATATGAAAGAATCTTTCGCCCCACAAGGCATCTGTAGGCTCATTTTCAAAAAAGATTAATTTTGAAATAGAATCATCGTTTTTCAAATGTGAGTACAGCTCATCTACATCATCAGTATAAAAAATTATTCTTCCAAAATCCCTTGAATTGTTATTGGAATCACTTCTTAGTTCCAAGTTGAGGTATAGCTTCTGTCCTTGCCAGCCTCATATGTAGTAAAAGAGGCAGTTTCTTTGGGGCTGCTTATTGCTGGTTTTCTCACATCACATCTTGGGATATCTAATCTTATTTTACGTGCGGTAATACAACTAAAAAATTCACTTGACAAGAGCAACGCGTGACATTAAACCACAAAAAACTAGTCACAATCACACTTTACCGCTAAGTGTAAATTATAAGCTGAACAAGAACCATTATGGAATTTGTAAAGATCGAAGAGCCAGATCTCAAAAAGCCGTTAGTAATTGCTGCAATGCAAGACATGGGCAACGTTGGCAATATAGCAATTGATTTTATCAACAAAAGTCTAAAAACACGTCTCTTTAGACATGTCTCCTCTTCTTATCCACCTTTTGTAATAGATAAAGGAGGTTACATTGACTTTCAACAAGAAAGGTGGGAGTACAGATATGGCAAGGACATTATAGTATTTGGTGGTCGAACAGGTCAACCGCAAACAGATGATGAACTGTATGAGCTGTGCAAAGATGTTATTGGTGTTGCTAAAGCGCACTCGGCTCGATTAATCTACACACTGGGTGCATTTCTTACGAACAGGTATATAGGCAAGCAACCAAAGACGTTTGTTACAACAACCTCTCGTGAATTAATGGAACAAGTTAAGAAACTAGGTGTTGAAACTACGCCACAATCGTCACTGATAACAGGATTTAATGGCTTGATTCTTGGTTTTGCAAAAATGAATGATATACAGGGTATTGGGATATATGGCGAGCTAGACGATCCTCAGATACCACAGTATCGTTCAGCCAAGAGTATCTTGCAGACATTGGAGAAATTGACTTATCAGAAATTTGGATCACTAGAAGAGCTTGACGTAATGGCAGATAGTGTTGATAACGAAATACACCGATGAGAAAATGACGGAGTTTGAGTCGATTTTACAATTAAGAAAGTTACTTGCTGAGAATTATAAAATCGAAAAAGTTGAACCGCGTATGTTTACTTCAGATGCCGAAGTCAATATTGCAATAGTAACACTGGTAAGCCCTGAAGGAAAAACACAAACAATTAAAGCTTATAGAGAAGAGTCCCATGCGCTAAGAGAATTTGTCAGAAATTTGCACTAATTTTTAATCAGTATGGAATCTAGTTTTATTATCCCATTGTAAAAGTATCTCTAGTAGGGCCGTAACCAATATTAAATTTCAGACCAATTTTGTTCGTAAAACTAAATCTAACTACTCTTTCTAAACTTTTCAGCAAGCTTTTTTATTTTTTCAAGCTCTTCTGGTGAAGGCTTTTCTATGTTTTTACCAATCATCCGGTATTTTCCTTTGTGGTATGTGAGAGACTCTTTATCTAAATTAGCTGAAGCATCGACAACTTCACCAACAAAGATAGTATGATCACCCAAAGAAATCTCTTGGAATAGCTTGCATTCTACATTCAAAGCTGCTCCTTGTATCATCGGTGCTTTGATCCTTTTTGCATCATAAAACTTGAATCCCAACTTTTTCAGTAATTGTATCTTGTCAACTTCTTTTCCACAGCTGGTCTCCTGCTATACTTGACATCACTGATTAGTCTTACTTTTTCATACCTTGGACCAAGCTTCAAATCCGCCTTCCAGATTTACCGCTTGAAATCCAGCTTTGTTAAGCTCTTCGGCTGCTATGTTTCCTCTATATCCTCCAGAACAGTGAGTGCAGATCTTTTTGCTCTTTAGTTCTTCTAGTTTGCCCTTCTTTGCATTTCGGATAACAGCCCCCAAAGGAATGTTCATCGATCCGTCAATTTTGCCTGCTGAAAGTTCATCTGGCTCACGAACGTCAATAATTGCGAATTCTTGCTTACGTTCTTTCAATTCTTTTGCAGATATGGTTTGTGCCATGTCTTATTCTTACTTGCGATTGCCTTTAAAGTTGTAGAGTCATATCTTTATCTAGTTTTAAATGTCTGAACAAGAAAAAGACAAAATTACCAGTCAGCTCAGAGAAAAAATTGAGATTAATAATCAAATCATAGCAAACTTGAGGGAATTTTTTGGAACTTACCAGTCAGAATTTTTGAAAATGTATAGGGAGCGGACAGAAAGTGGAGATGAAAGGTTAAACAAAATACTCTTACATCAGGATCAAATCTATGCCAAGTTCCATGAGATTATGAAAATTGAGGAGTAGGTAATGCCTGAACAAAATAAAGACGAAATCATCAAGGCTTTACAGAACAAAATTGCATCACAAAATCAAATAATAAATACAATAAGAGAATTTGTCAGCTCAAATTCACAATTTATGAAAATCTACAGGCAAAAGCCGTCTGATCAATATGAGAAGTTGGAATCAATACTTTCCAACCAAGAGAAAATTTTTGCCAAATTTGAGGAATTGATAAAAAAAGAATGAACCAAAAAGGATTGGTGAGGATGGCCATAGATGAGGCGCTGCTTGAGTTTGACAAATCAGCTATTGAAAAAGTTTTCAACAAGCTAGCTGATGACTACGAGTGCCACATACCAGATTGCTTTGAGAATCCAGAATATCTAATCAGAGTGCTTAAGGACCTGTATGGAAATTCTTATACTACAATTGTAGACTCGATCAAAAAAAAGCTAGAAAAACATACTTCCGAAAAATCAATCGAAAAGTTTCTTATGGGCATTAGTAATTGAAAGAGTTAGGTGCCTGACG
>JBBDNF010000023.1:2302-6065 GCA_040877685.1 Nitrosopumilaceae archaeon | reverse complement strand
TAGAAATAGTTTGGGAGCCTGCATGGACTCCAGAAAAAATGTCTGATGAAGGCAAGAAACTAATCAACTATGGAAAGCAAAAAACAATCACGCCAATAAATTATGAAACTGCACTGCCACAAGGAGTAGGAAAGGTTGCAAAGCAAGAAGATGGTTCACTAGTGTTGATAAATGAACATGAACAAGGTTTGATGGTAAATCAAGCAATCATTGACTTTTGGAAGTTATGCAACGGACAAAGAAAAATAACAGATCTTGTTGAAATGTTTGCACAAAAGCTTGGCTTAAAAAGAGAACAGGTAGAAAAAGAAATAATCCAGCTTATCCAACAGCTAAGAGATGGTGGATTAGTTTCTATAAATCAACCCGAAGTTTCAAACGTCGAATTTAAAAAACAAAATTAGCATAAATTATTAAATTTCCTTAATCTCTATTATTATTCCCTGCACAGAATCCATCTTCACGATGACTCTTTTTTCATTAAATCCCAAAGCCACATACCAATCTCCGCCATCCTCATCGTATTTTGTCTCTAGCGTCTTGACTTGGTCTGCAGTAACACTATATTTTTTTACTATTCCAGAGACCGCCACAGGAACGGCTTCTTTTTCTGTCGGAAGCCTTCTCTTCATTAACCCTATTCCAGGACTCATAATCTCTCTCATCTCATGTGGTATAATAGTTATTATGCAAGTCAAAAAAGATCAAAATCTTGTCATCACTTCTGATCTGATAACGTTCTTGTGTAAATGGTACTACAAAAAATTAGATGGCCCTGACTGTAGAGCTCAAGGATGCATTGTACTCATTAATAGATAACTTGATGGAAAATCCTCAGAAAATGCGAAACATGGCATCTGATTTAAAACCACTTACCAAAGATGATATCGAAGTAGCCTTTGGAATATTTGTCGGCTATGTGACAGGTGGGTTTGCAGAGCTTTTCTTTGAGTCACAAAAGCGAAGCATGACAGCTAAAGAGGCCATCGAAGTGCGAAAGATCTTGTTTGAGCGAGCACTAGAAATGAAAAAAGCTATTGCATACGTACGAGCTCAAGAAAGCAGAAGCTAAACTTTTCAAGACAAAATTCTATATAACATAGTACAATTGATTCCATTCAGATGAAACTTTTAAACGCATTTTCAGATAGGTTAGTCTCAAATACAAAATCCATAGTATTTGCAGTTTCAATTCTTTCTGTTTCAGGATCTGTAGTTGAGCTTTTAGCCGGCATGTGGGATGCAACATCGCATCTTATGCGCGAGCCTGAATTGTTTTGGACAATTCAACATGTTGCAGTATACACAGGAGTTGCAATGATCACACTTTCTGCTATTCTAGGATCGATCATTTTGATTACAAATGCAAAAAATATATCCATTAACAAGGGATTGAAAATTCTCATCATTGGAGCTATTTTACAGATTGCAGCAGGTTACGCAGATTCAATTTCACATGACATTTACGGAATAGATGGCTTGGTTACTATTTCGCACCTTGTACTTGAGACAGGACTATTGCTAAGTGCTTTAGGTGGATTTCTGATATTGTCTAACGCCAGAAAGACAAGATCCAGAAGAATCATACCGCTTGCCATAATGTCTGTACTTCTTTCATCAACGTGGATCGGTTTTAATCTGACTTTGCTTTTTGGCTCTGTTGTGCTATGTCTGCCGGTCTATGTGGCATTCTCTTCAGGTTGTGCGGTACTGTGACTACTCAATTTCTTATATCCTGAAAATATGACAAGTCCAGCTCCAAAAAATGAGACAAATACTGGGGTCAAAAGTTCAGATGCCTTCGTATTGCCAAAATATGCCTGAATTTCTACTGGTTTTTCAGAGAAATTAGTTATTTTTATAGTGTATCTTCCTTCATGTGAAAACTCAAAATAATTTACAGACATCTTGGTTGCAATTTTTTTATCTGCAATTACATTACCATTAGAATCTAATATCTGTACAAATAGAACATGTTTTGAATAATGTGGAATGGTAATTGTATAAAACCCAATTCCATTTTTGGCCAAATCTAATTCTAGGTTGATGCTTTCTTTTGATTCTAAATTGGCACTATGTGATATTTTTTCACTGCCTGAAAATACAATTGATATCCATATTGAAGCAATAATTATCAAAACAATGCCGATTCTAAATGGTGACCGTATTTTCATAGTTCTAGTATCTGCATACTGCTTTAAATTCAAAACTCTATATCTAAAGATAAAATCCATCAAAAGGGCCCGGAGGGATTCGAACCCTCGACCTGGTGGTCCGAAGCCACCCGCACTATCCTGGCTATGCAACGGGTCCAATCAAGTAAGAATTTAACGGGGCTAAATATCTGTCTAGATAATTGAAAATATCAAAAAGAGTAGAGGGTGTGGAATATGCTATACGTGATATTGCACTTTCTGCAAAAAAACTAGAAAGGCAAGGTCAGAAGATAACCTATCTTAACATAGGTGACCCTGTACAATATGGATTTCAACCACCAGACAATGTAAAAGAAGCTCTTGTCAAGGCAATTAAAAATGGACAGAACTATTACGCCCCGTCAGAAGGATTGCCAGAACTGAGACAGGCTATTGCTGAAAAAGAAAAGGCAAAGGGTCTTTCGGTCTCAGAGGATGACATACTTGTAACAAACGGAGTTTCAGAAGGACTTGAGATGCTGATGGCTTCAATAGTAGAGACAGGTGATGAGGTTTTGATACCAGGACCATACTACCCACCATACGCATCCTATGTCAGATTATTTGGTGGCATTCCAATAGAGTTTGCAGTAGATCTAAACAACTCTACGCCAGATCTTGAGGATATAAAATCAAAGATCACGCCCAAAACAGTGGCAATATGTCTTATCAGTCCAAACAATCCTACAGGTGCGGTCTTCAATGAAAAATCACTAAAAGACCTAGTGGAGATTGCAGTTGAACATGATCTTTACATAATTTGTGATGAAATATACGACCAGATAGTTTTCGACGAAAAGTTTGTGGGGATTGGCAAAGTAGCTGGTGACGCACCAGTAATACTGGTAAATGGTTTTTCAAAAGTACATCTAATGTCTGGTTGGAGAATTGGTTATCTTGCATTTAACAACTCTAGAGATCTTGAAACTCTGCGTGAAAATATACCAAAGCTTGCAAGAGTAAGAATTGCATCTAATCTACCAATACAGTACGCCGCCATTGAATCGCTTAGAGGATCACAAAGTTACATTCCAAAATTTGTCTCAGAGCTGAAAAAGCGTAGAGACTATGTTATCAAAAGGATAAATGGAATGCACGGCCTTAGATGCTCAAATCCAAAAGGAGCTTTCTACGCTTTTCCAAAAATTGAGAGCAACAAGTATCAATCTGACAAGGAATTTGTTATGGAGCTTTTAAAGTCAAAAGGCATTCTAACAGTTCATGGCTCCGGATTTGGAACAAAGTACGGTAGTGGACATTTTAGGCTGGTCTTTTTACCAGAAATTAGTGTCTTAGAGAATGCCCTTAATAAAATCGAAGAGTTTGTGGCCTAGAATTTCCAAGTGGTAATTTTTTTTGGAACTATTTCTATAATGCAATCAGTTTGAGAAAGAAGTTCCTGCGCAGATTTATTGTTTAAACTTTTGAAATATCTTAACAAAATCGTCTTGGCAATTCTAGCGACATCGTTTTTTCGTAAAATCAACTTAGCATTACCAATTCCCATGACTCCAATTATGGGAGAATGAACTCCTAAATCAACACAAAAACTCACCTTGGAATTTTTT
>JBBDNF010000023.1:0-2202 GCA_040877685.1 Nitrosopumilaceae archaeon | reverse complement strand
TTTTGTACAAGCTCAAAGGCAGATGGTTTTTTTTCAATAAATGAAATGAACTCAAATCCAGCACTAGTTTTTGTAATAGGAACTATTGGGGTAATCACAATACAACTATCTTTTGTGTTAGGAAGAAGCTGAGAGCATGTGGCATCTATATTTTCATAGGGTATTGACAAAACCAAGACATCACTTTCCTTTGCAACAGAAAGGTTGACATTACCGCTTATCTTGCCTTTTACTGAACCATATAATTCACCAGCACTTTTCGAGTATTCTAAAGCAGCTTGTACTGCTTTTGCAGCATCCCGCGAACCAATTAAAATATCATGATTTGCACACCATCTGATCGCAAAGCCCTTTCCCATGCCTCCAGTTCCTCCTATAATTCCAATCTTCACAAAACCAAGCTCTGGTAATGTTATTATTATCTCTTATTTAACATCTGAACACTATTACAATGATTATTTTTTTACGCCACGCGCAAGCTAAAAATAACGTAGAAAGAATTCTTGCTGGCCGCACAAAAGGTATTCCACTAACACAAACTGGTATACAACAAGCGGAGAAAATCTCTACCTTTCTCCAACCCCTTAAAATTTCTACAATTTATTCTAGTCCAATTGAACGCGCGTTGCACACTGCAGAAATAGTAGCTAGCAAGCTTGACCTTGGTTGTAAAATAGATGATAGGTTAACCGAGATTGAAATGGGAAGCTTTTCTGGGATGCAGTACGATGAGATGTTTGCCAAGTATGGAAATGTATTTTTAAAATTTTATCAGGATAGCCCTTTAATTCAAAAAAATGGAGTAGAAACCTTTTCGAGCGTAAAAAAGAGAGTACTGGATATGGTTAATTATTGTTCCAAAAAACATGAGGAACAGAACATTTTGCTTGTCACACATATGGATCCAATCAAAGCTATGATCTCAACTGTTTTGCAACCGAAACCAGAATCTTTGTACGAATTGGTAATTAGAAACGCGTCCCTTACCATAGTAAAAAAAGAACAAAACAACTATTCTCTTACTGCCATGAATTCTATGCCTGGTGAACAATACGATCAAGTATAATGACGGTCTATGACACAGATTTTTCTGACAGCTAGTGCACGATTCATTTACCTACAAGTGTTCACTTGTTAGCAGAACCAATATCTATGAGCAAGAGCCACCATGAATGAGTTGAAAGCAGCAATAGGACTTTTACTCTTTGTGATACTGTCCTCCAATTTGTCTGTGGTACATGCTGAAAAGCTGGAGCTATTTACAGACAACAAGGTGTATGCAGACAGTCAGCCTCTTTTAGTATATGGAAGAGCACTTCCAAACGATGGAATAATTCTACGACTATTTGCACCGGATGGCACGATCGCAAAATTTGATCAAATTACTGCAGATAGTAAAGGCGAATTTAATCACATACTAATAGAATGGCCTGTGGCATCAACAAAATTCCCATATGGAACATATACAGTAGAAGCAATTTCGAGTCAGGAAAAAGGCTTTTCACAAAAAATCGATATCAAGTTTGCCCAATCAACTGAGCTTATAGGAGTTCCAATTGAAAGGATAGTAAATACACTTGTGTTTGCGCCACAAACTGTGGCTGTAAATGAACCTATTCGAGTATTTGTACAGACTACAAGTGACGGTCTCTTGGTTAGTGGTTCACCCGAGGAGCTCCTTGGCACGTCACATGTTCACTTGCCATCAGGAGAGGTGGCAAGTCTTTCTACATCATTTAAAACACTTCATCAAGGAATTTACTATGCTGACTACACTCCTCTTCAAGAAGGAACGTATGTCTTTCACATCGTATCATTCACTCAAGGAACCATATCACATGGATCTGCAGCAACTATTGTACTCAAACAGGATATAGAGGGAATATCAAGCCAGATCGTAGAGCTCAACTCTATATTGGGTGCCACATCCAAAGAGCTAGATAAGCTCAAAGAAGAAATTGCAGGATTTGGTTCTACGCTTGAAGAAAGCCAAAAGTCACTAACTGAGGCAAACAAGAACATTGATCAGAGCGTTGAGTCGATTTCTGACTCTGTATCAAATATAGAAGAAGCGTCTGGTCAATTCAACTCACTGTTTTTACCAATTGTAGCATTGATTGCAGTAATAATTGCCTTACAGATAACAATTCTTGCCAGACGAAGATAGCTATAATAAATAAAGGTGAGCTTTTTTTGTTATGA
>JBBDNF010000022.1:29819-32409 GCA_040877685.1 Nitrosopumilaceae archaeon | reverse complement strand
GCGATTGCAAGCCTTGGCAACTATCAAGAGGCAATATCATACTATGATAAAGCCTTAGAAATCAACCCACAATATGTGATTGCTTTAAACAACAAAGAAAAAGCAAGTGTCTCATCAACACTGTTGTCAGTTTCTGAAGAAAAGTCTCAAAATAGTTTGATCTCAACTGTGGAGATTCCTCTCCCTAAGGAACAAGAAAACAAACCAAATGATATGGTAGCGCAGTTTGTTGGTGTACTGTCTTCAATAGGAGCTTCTTTGGTTACGTGGTTTAGTGGTTAGTAAGAGTGTTAGTTATTTGAATATGTTAATTGTAAGCGATTTTGTCAAGATGTTTTCTCCTCCCGCAACGGCACGTGAAACAATTTTGTATCTGCCATCAATTATCTTATCACCATCAGACTTTGTTTGATCCCAGACAAACATTTTTTCTTCTTTTGGTTCAAGTACAGAGATTACCTGTAGCGATGGTGGCGAATAGAGTACTCGGCCATCCAATCCAACTATCTTCACACCGTAAGAAGAATCTGAGAATGTTAGAGGTTCGGTTCCAGAGTTTATGATTCTGATGTTAATTGGTTCACCACGTTCAAAATTTGTCTTTTCCGTCATAATGGAAAGAGATGGACCTTCAACGTACACAAGCGTTGGAGCTTGGTTAGCCATGTTTGCAAAAAAGAGCCCTATCACAATAGCACCAACAACTCCCAAACCAAGTCCAATCATAGCGCCTTTTGGAACCACCTCTAAAAAGTAAATTTGCTTCCTTTTTATTTGTTAACGACAGTTTTTGAGCGCCAGTTTTTAGGATATGTGTTTGGGGCCATGATAATTCGCTTTATCTGAAAAGCAAATCCCTTTGTGTTTTCTACGATTTCAGATTCGGATAAAATTGCTTCTGCAAGTCCAACTATTTCCCCTTTTTGTGTGTACACTCCTGCAAAATCCCCTTTTGCAATATTGGGTGAAATTTCTAAAATGCCTGGGATCGCAAGTTGAGCACCATGACATAGCGCGTCTACTGCTGTATCCCTGATTACAACTGACTTTATCTCGCTTAGTGCATGCTCTATTGGCATTATTATCCTTAAGAGCTTAGAATGATCGCCTTTTTCCTTCCAGAGGGCGTACGCGTCCACAAGGTCGTGCATCTTAACAAGGTTAGAGTCTTCAGTAAAGTGTCCAACACGGGTTCGCCTCAGTTCAATCATTGTTGCACCAGAACTGAGTATCTCTCCCATGTCATAGAAAATTTTTCTGATATAGGTTCCAGCTTCACACAATATTCGCAAAAGCAAGAGTCGCTCTTTTTGTTCAATCACATCAATTTCATAGATATTCCTAATCCTTGTCTGTCTTGATACTGCAGAACGTTGCGGTGGTTTTTGGTAAATTTTTCCAATGAATTGTTTCAATACTGATTCAAGCTTTTCATGTGAAGGCAACGCATGCAGTCTTCCAAGTGCATGATATTCCTTTGGTCCTAGCAACAAAACAGCTAGAGCCTTGGTAGCTTCACCAAGGCCTATTGGCAAAAGACCAGAGACTGGAGGATCAAGTGTTCCACTGTGTCCCGCATTAGAAATACTAAGGATTTTTTTTATCCAAGCTACAGTTTCGTGGCTTGTGGGACCGTTTGGCTTATCCAAAAGTATCAAACCATATTTTAGAAGCTGTTCTACTGTTCTTTTGTCATAGTACGTCCCATATGCATCATTTGTTATGTCCTGGTCTATTACTCTGAGATTTTGAAGTTGTTTTAGCTTCATAGTAATTTTTGTACCACCAATTTTGCACGTGAAAGTACTTCGTCTGCTTTCAGACCATCTGTGTTTATTATTTCATCAAAAACTGAAAGGTCATCTCCAAAATCAAAGTTGTAAAGTTTTTTGTAGATTATTTTGTTTTCTTCATATCGTTTTGTTACTATTTCAAGCGCATCTTCTGAAGAAAGCTTATCTCTCAATGTCATTCTTTTTGCACTGTTTTCGCGTGAGCCTGCAAGCCAGATCTTGATCCCATCCTTAACAAGCCATGGAAGTGTGTAGCTGGTTATAATTACCCCCCCTTTCGAAAATAGCTCTTTTAGTTTGCTGTCTACTTTTTTATCAAACTCGTGGTTTGTTTTTCTCTGCTTCAAAAACTCCATCCCTTCTGGTGTATCCCACCAATCATCACCTCCTGTATGAAATCCCTGTTCTTTTGCTAATTCTTTTAACACATCACCACCACTAAGATATTTCAGACCAAACTCCTTTGCCAGTCCCTTTGCTACTGTAGTCTTTCCGATGGCAGGTGGACCAGAAATAATTACTGACTTTGGCAACTCAGTTTAGATCCATTGTTGTCTTGGTGACTCTCATTATTATGCCGCTAAAGGCAATCGATGCAAGAAAATACCACGCCCAAAAATAGATCTCGTTTTCATGTTTGCATATATTTCCATCTACTTTTTCTGCAGTACAGGTAAGCTGGAACCAATCCCCTGGTATGAAATTAAGAGATATTGGTGATACAGCTACTGTATATGCAAACAGCGGTGGAAGTACAAAGTAAAAGATCAAAATGAGAGGTATGAAGGTGATCATCA
>JBBDNF010000022.1:0-29719 GCA_040877685.1 Nitrosopumilaceae archaeon | reverse complement strand
AGCGGTGGAAGTACAAAGTAAAAGATCAAAATGAGAGGTATGAAGGTGATCATCATAGGTCGCATATTCATCTGCATCAGTTCCATGTTCATCTTGTTCATGTATGCAGATTTTTTGTTCAACTCGTTTATCTTTTCTTGATCTTTAACCCTAAATGCTGTCATTCTTTCTTTTTGCCAAGCTCTAGTTTCTTTCATTAGTCTTCTGAGCTTGTCTTGGTCTACCATCTTTTTCCTTATTGCAGAATTGAACAGATTAAGTGCAATGGCGATTCCAACAATACCGATTGCTGATGGAATCATTCCCTTGATTATTGGGTCTGCACTACCTAGTGGACCTTGGCTAATTCCAGGAATCTGTAGTAAAATTGAATTTAAAAATTCGAAAATAAGACTAGGCTCCATTGTTATACCCCATTGCACTTACAATTCCTCTAGCAGCCTCATCAACCTTTCCTTCAGAGTTCAGTACCATCTTTATTGGCGAACCGCATAAAATTGAACATGTTGAAAGCATAGCGCTTGTTACATCAAGTTCTTTTTTGATTGCATCTATTGATACTATGTCTCTATTTCTGGTAGTGTCCTCCATCCTTCGGTTGTAGATCTCCTCTGGCCTTGCACTAATCATGATAAAGCTATCAGGCGTTAGAATTTCCAAGACATTGTGAGGCAGGCCAGGGTAAAATCCCTCCTTTGTTGCAATAAATGCGTGAGTATCTACTATTACAATATTGTCTGATATGGAGGCAATTTTTTTTGCGGCTATAGATTGAAGCTCTTTTTGTTCTGGGACGGATAGTTTACGCAACTCATCCCTGCTGTTGATTCCTTTCTTCTTTGCTTCCTCAAACATTACACTGCCAAAGATGGAGACACTAACGCTGATCTTTTTTGTTTTCAGTATTTCTACAACTTTTGATACTACTGTGGTCTTTCCAACCCCAGGTATTCCAACTATTATTACTTTCTTACTTTCTGCCAAGCAGTGCACCAAGCTTTGGCATTACCGTCTCTACCTGTTCTTTAATAAGCAAGTTGTAATAGTTTATCAAAATGTCTACCATAAGCAACATCCCAATTCCAGACCCAAATACTCCCAAAACATCAGATACACCTGCCAGTATGCCAAGAATC
Organism: Nitrosopumilaceae archaeon; assembly: GCA_040877685.1. Lineage (GTDB taxonomy): Archaea > Thermoproteota > Nitrososphaeria > Nitrososphaerales > Nitrosopumilaceae > JBBDNF01. Next base: position 28,583 of record JBBDNF010000022.1, on the reverse strand, counting down.
ATAGAACCGATTATAGTAACTGCTGGAATGTACTTTTGCAGCAGGTTCTCTACAGGTTGGTTTGAGCGTCTAAAACCAGGCACTTGAACATCGGCGTCAAGAAGGTTTTTTGCAGCTGTCTTAGCTGATAATCCACCAAGCTCTACCCATAGTCTTCCAAACAAGACTATGATTCCTATCATAAATAAGACGTATACTACTGCCCGCATGGGATCCAACGCTGCGAGCTCAAGACCACGTGGTGGGGTAATGTAGTACAGTATCCCCCCTATCGGAGTAGATGGACTTGTTGGATCAAACATTGCAATGAAATTCATAAAAGCATTGTTATTACCTGGATTGTAGTTTGCCCAGAAGAGCTGACCCATAAACACTGCGTTTGCAGTTAGTGCAGATGCTAAAATAACAGGAATGTTAGAGACATACATCATTTTAATCGGATAAACGGCAGAAAATCCTCTATACTTTGTAGAGATAATGGGGATCTCAATTTTTATTCCCTGTGTGTAAACCAGAATCAACATAATTCCTGCTGTCAGAAACAGCCCGAAGATACTTGGTAGTTGGTTAGACCTGAAAAGTACATCCAACATATCTCCTTGTACAAGCGAAGTGCCGATGTATGGTATTACACCTACTGTTCCTCCATCCCCAGCTGGAATTGGGCTAAATAAGCTCCATAGTATTTGTTGCGTTACACCTGCCATGATGAAAAGACTGATACCGCTTCCAAGCCCCCATCCCTTTTGAATGAGCTCATCTAACAGCATGATTATAATTGATGCTGCCATGAGCTGCCCAATCAGGATGTAACCTGCCTCTGGTGATGGAAGTCCTGGTCCATAAACAGATATTCCGTACAATATTGATTCGGCAACAATTACAATATACGTTACAAGTTTTGTAGCAGTTTGAAACAGAGCTCGATCCTCTGGTTTCTTAAAATCAAGCTTAAAGATTTCAGAACCTTTCAAAAGCTGCATTAAGAGTCCTGCAGTAACAATAGGACCTATGCCAAGCTCCGTAAGTGTTCCTTGTTGAGATGCAAAGATTACTCTTGCAAATGCAAGAAAATCAAATGCAGGAGTTGTGGCACCATACAAGGGAGTCTGAGACATTATAAGGTAGATAAAAAGTGCTAGCCCACACCACGCGAGTCGAACTTGCAGTGAAAGTTTCTTTTTTGGTTTAGGAACCTGTGGTATGTAAATTTCAGCTTTTGAAATTATTTTTTTTAAAAGGCCTGTTGGTGTTCCTTCTAAAGTCATGCCTCTGCAAGCACCTCGCCTCCAGCTTGTTTTATTTTTTCTTCTGCAGAAGCAGAAAACCTGTCCACTTTGATAGTGTAAGCATTCTTGGTTTGGCCTCCCCCTAGAAGTTTGTCATAACCAAGTCCTTTAAGATCTATTACCTTTTTTCCTGCTTCTTGTTTTCCAAATTTCGCATAGAAAGAGTCTAGGTCCCTTACACTAATCCATTTTTTTACAAGGTTTGGGTGAGGTGGGTGAGTAGAATCATGACCAAAATGATTAGGATCTGTTAGAAGCATCTTGATGAAGTGGTGTTTGTGCATACCAGATCTGCCAAGACCACCTTTGTGACCACTTGCTCTGTGTTGACCAATTTGTCCCCATCCCATATGTCTTCCTCCTCTGAGCCTTCGTGTTTTTCTAAGTCTGGTTGCCATTTTACATCATGTTCCTCACTTGTACTAGAAGCTCCTTGTGGCTACCTAAAATTCCGCCTTCACCATACATCTTTTTTGTATTTCGCTTAAAACCATGTTTTGGTGGAGATAATGCAAACCACGGTTTTAGTGGTTTTAATTTTGATAATGAGGTTGTTCCTTCTACTAAGGATTTAGCGAGTTCATCTGTACTTTTGAATCCAAGTTTTGCAATGTCTTCTGTAGTGATTTTTTTGTATCCGCTTGTTCGGGCCTTTTTTTCCAAAAGCTCCTTTGTTGTTGACAAATCTAGTTCCTGCCACGAAATATAGTGCTTTATCTTATCCAACATTCCTTTCGTATTTTCCCTTGCTGGAATTATTGTCGCTCTAAATTTTTTATCCAAGTGCAAAAGTTTAAGCGTAGTTCTTGCCCAATGAGGCACGTTTACTGTTCCCCTCATTCGTACTACCAAGAAAGCGTTTGCCACTATCTATCAACCCTGACTAAACGTCTGCCTTAGGCAGTTAAGAACAGCTCTAGATGTAGAAGTCATTGTATTTGTAGAACCTTTACTTTTTGTCCAGACATCTTTTAGTCCTGCAAGTTTCAAGAGGTTTCTAATGTTTCCTCCAGCGACTAATCCCAGACCCCTTGGCCCTGGTATAATCTCAATTGTGACACTTCCTCCCCTGCCTCTTACTTTAAACGGAACAGAGTGTGGTTGGTCGCATCTGCACTCCCAGCTTCCACAACCAAGTTTCACTGGACTTACAGCAAGATATGCCGCGTTTGTAGCTTTTTCAATTGCAATTCTCATTTGTTTTGATTTTCCTTGACCTATTCCAAGCCAACCACTTTCATCACCAGCTGCAACTAGTGCCTTGAATCTAGTGTATTCACCGTTAGTTGTCTGTTTTTGTACAATTCCTACATCAATCACTTCTGTTTTAATACCTGGCAAAAGTTTTTTGATTATTCCCGCTTCCTGAATTCGATAACCATTTTCATAAATTTCTTTCATAGCTGTGATCTTGCCAGTGTTTACCATCATACCAAGTTTTGTTCTTGGGATCCACTGTTCTTCTTGTTCCCTTCGTTCTCTTCTAAATTTTTGTTCTGTCTGACTCATTTGGTTTTAACCTCACCATCTATTGCGGACTTTACTTTGTTGACATCGTTTGTAACCTTAAGATGTTTACCTGCAAGTCTTTCTTCATCTGGAAATGTTTCTTCGTCTGCTGGTACTTGTAGACCTGCATCAATCACACCTTTTAGTGCTGCCGCCATTCTTTGTGTGTATCTTCTTGTTCCACTGTAAAGAACTGCATCTTTAGCACCATGTGCAAGTGCCTTTTTTCCAGCAAGGTATCCTGTTAGATATGCTGCTGGAATGCTTTTTCTTGAGCCCTTCCAGCCCTTTCCAAGAAGGGATCTTGAATGTGCTGATGCAAGCACTTTGTCACCTTGCATCTCTGGTTTATGAATTTGCACCAAGGTGTTCTCGCTTGAAATTTGTACAGTGATAAAGTCTCGTCTACCCATGAGAAGATTTCTTCTTTTTCTATAGTTGGTCTTCTCGTTCCGCAGTCGACGTAATATTTGTGAATATGCCATTTACTAATCTCTTTCACAAAAAATTTCGGTAAAGCTCTTATAAACGTTAGACTCGGAGGAGTGCAATCATCAGAGATTTTTGTGCATGCAATCTGTTTTCAGCTTCGTCCCAAACAGCTGATTGTGATCCATCTATTACGGGGCTCGTCACTTCTTGTCCCCTTTTTGCTGGAAGGCAGTGCAGAAAAATTGCATTTGGTTTAGCTTTTTTCATCAAAGATGAGTTTACTTGAAAGTTTGGTAGAAAATCCTTTGCTCTATCAGTTGTTTGATGATGTATGGATACAAATGTGTCAGTCATAACCACATCAGCATTCTTCACAGCTAAGCTAGGATCATGTAACAGTTCAACATCAGTGAACTTTTTGGATTCTTTTACAACCTTAGAGTCTGGCTCATATCCTTTTGGTGTTGCAATTACAATATCAATTCCTGTCTTAGCACAGCCATAAATCATTGAATTACAAACGTTGTTGCCATCTCCAATCCAAGCAAGCTTCAAGCCACTAAGTTTTTTCTTTTTTTCCTTTACTGTCATAAGATCTGCTAATGTTTGACATGGATGAAAAGAATCTGACAGTCCATTTATCACAGGAACAGTAGAGTTTTTTGCAAGTATTTCTATTTCCTCATGTGAGTACACTCGTGCCATTATAATATCGACATAACGTGAAAGTGTTTTTGATGTGTCTTCAATTGTTTCTCCTCGTGAGAGCTGCAAGTCATCTGAAGACAAGTTTAGAGCATGTCCTCCTAACTGGAACATTGCGGTTTCAAAGCTAACACGGGTACGCGTTGAAGGTTTTTGAAATATCATTGCAAGTGTTTTATTTTTTAGTAGTGGTTTGCAAATTCCAGTCTTGAGCTCCCTTTTTAGCTTTATTGCATTATCAATGATTGCACCAATTTCTTTTTTGTCAAGCTCATTTAATGTGAGCAGATCTTTTGTTTTGAGCTTCATTTGCTTCCCCAACCAAATAGTGAACGCTTCTTTTTAGGTTTAGCATCTTCTTGTTGCGAAGTTTGTTTTTCTTCTACCTGACCTTCTCCAGCTTTTGGCCTACCTTGTGAAACCCATTTTGTGATTTTTGTTGCCAATTCAACAGCCTCTTTGTCATTTTCTGGTGGCCGTATATCAAAGAGCTCCGAATATTTTTCAATGTCCTTTGTTGCAATGCCTGCAAAAGGATCTGAATCCTCATCTTTTTTCTGTTGTATCTCTTGTTTTGCAGGTTTAGGTTTAGTCTTTGTTTCTATTTTAATTTCAGGCGATGGTGTTTTTGGTTCTGTTTTTTCAACCAATGTAGACGTATCATGTTGTGGTTGTGTTATTTTGATTTCTGGCTGAGCAAACTGTGCAGGTGTAATCTCTTGTGCTTCGCCAAACAAGCTTTCCAAAAACGATTCCTTATCAAAGATCTTCAAGTCTTTGTATTCTTGTCCAACACCTAGATACAGAATTGGAGTTGATGATACTTTTACTATTGAAATAGCAGCACCTCCACGTGCGTCAGCATCGCTTTTTGCAAGTATTGCACCATCAAATTTAGTATACAGGTGGAATTCTCGCGCTTGGTTTACTGTATCATTGCCTGCAAGCGAATCTCCCACAAAGAGTTTCAAGTCAGGGTTTACAACCTTGGTGATTTTTGCTATCTGGTCCATGAGATTCTTGCTTGTCTGCATCCTTCCTGCCGTATCAATTAGGATGCAATCAATTTTGTGTGACTTGGCATAAAGAACTGCGTCACGAGCAACAGCAGCTGGATCAGAACCATAGTTTTGTGCTATGATCTTTAGATTAAGCCTCTTTGCGTGCTCGCTTAGCTGTTCAATTGCACCAGCCCTATAGGTATCAGCCGCTGCAATAACAACAGAGAACTTGTTTTGTTGTAAAAGATACCCAACCTTTGCTAATGTAGTAGTCTTTCCAGTACCATTTATACCCAAAAATAATACGATGTAGGGTTCTCCTGTCTCCTTTTTCTTTGTGATGTTTGCTAAAATGTCAATTTTCCCTGCAGCATCAAATAAGTTAGAGATGTTTTGCCGTAGAGTCTGTTTAACTATGTTTGCTATCTGTTCTTTTTCAACCGTTGTACCAATTAGTTTCTGTTTTAAATCTACTTTTAGTGAGTCAATAACTTCAGTTGCAACATCAGACTCCATCAGTGCAACTTCAAGCTCAAATAAAACCTCGTCTATGTCTTTTTCTTTTAGCTCCTTTTGGCCAAAACTTTTGGCTGCGGAGGAAAACGCGTTCCTTAGTTTGTCAAACATGATATTTTGCCTTTTACTGTTTTGAACTGCGACTTGCTTGTATTAGCCTATTGATTTCCTTTTGACCTTGTTCAAGTCTTACTGCAATGTCTTGCTTTTGAGCAGAAATTTGTTGTAGCGCAACTTCTAATTCCTTAATCCTTGCTTCCACATAATTAATTGCAGAACTTTTATCGTGCTCAATAGCGGTACCTGCGCCTACGCTGACAAGCATTTTATCATCTGGTTTTATGGTTGCTTTTACATATGCACCCATACCCATTGGCACAAGAGTCTCATATGGTGTGTTACCGTCTAGAGCCTTCATTGATTCTATGGCACCAGATGCTTCTTGCATGAGTCTGATGACAGCCTCTTCTTTTTGTATCAAGTCTGCCATGTAAGCTTCAAGTGCTTGCATCTGTTGGATTAGTGCTTGGGCTTGTTCTTCACTCATTTGCAAAAAATTCTCTTTCCCATGTATAAATGCATTCTGAAGTATAGTTCTGTTAAGAAGATGGAGGTTGAACAGTTGATTTTTCTTGTGCTGAGTTTCGGAGTTTAGTATCTACAAGACCTATTCAATTAGGTTGATTTGAATTTAGATTGTTCTTTAAGTGTGTCTGTTAGTTTTCCAAAGATCTCATTATGACTAACATCCGCAAAATTAATAGTTGCACCATCTTTAATGATCTGTTTCTCAAACTTTTCTTTAATTGCAAAAGTTACTGATGTGTAATGAATTATTCCCTTTAGTTTCTCTTGAATTATAGTCTCTGTATCAGGAAAACCTAGTGCCGAAAAGATAATTCCATTAGCCCAAAACATTGTAGGTATTCCACCGCCTGAATATTTAGTGCTTGAGATGATTTGTTGTATCCATTCATCAAACTTTAACTCTAAAACTTCATGAATTACAAGTTCTTTCCACGGTTCTAATTTTATATTCAAATCTCATTTATATGTTAAACATGTTCAAGTTAAACATTATGCGTGAAATTTTTTGAAGCTAACTTGATCAGACAATTTTATTTTGTTCTGAATCTAGATTTGTCTGACAAAAACAAAAAAAGAGAAAAAGCTTATTTCGCTTTTGAAAGTCTGTTCTCTACTTCGCCCCAGTTTACGACATTCCACCATGCTGCAATGTAGTCTGGGCGTTTGTTTTGATATTTGAGATAGTAGGCGTGCTCCCATACGTCCAATCCTAACAAAGGAACCAAGCCTTTTGTTCTAGGACTAGTCTGGTTTGGCATGGTTGTAAACTCAACCTTCTTGCTTTGTGGATTGTAAGCTAGCCAACCCCAACCGCTGCCTTGTATTGCACCGGTATCTTTTGAGAACTTTTCTTTGAATTGTGCAAAGCCACCAAAAGATGACTTGATAGCGTCAGCAACGCTGCCTCCTGGTTCTCCTCCGCCATTTGGTTTCATGTTATTCCAAAATAGCGTGTGGTTATCATATCCTCCACCGTGGAAATTAACTGCGCCTCTTACGTTTTCAGGCACCTTATCCAAGATAGTAAGCAGTTTTGTGAGTTCCATATTTTGCAACTCTGCACTGAGACTTTCTAAAGCAGTGTTCAGACCATTTGTGTAGGCCTGGTGATGTTTTGTGTGGTGAATTTCCATTGTCTGTGCATCAATGTGCGGTTCAAGCGCATTGTATGCATAAGGCAACTTTGGAAGTTCGTATTTTGCCATGTAACCTCCCACGCATAGATGCAATTTATGGCTTTGGTTACGCAATGAATTTTATCTGATTAGATTATGAAAAGTCTGATGGAACTTTACAAAATCATATTTTTTTCTGTTGTTGTAGTTTTCTGCATTGTTTTTATTTTATCAAATATAGAAAATGAGCAAAAAATAGAGGCATATCTGGAAAAAAGTGTGCCTCTTATTGGCGCTGATCTCCCAAGAAGTCTTGGTTTTGAAGGAGAGGGAATCAAAATTGGTGTCATAGATACTGGAATAGATTATAATCACCCAGATCTTTTTGGTTTTGGTCCTGATGGAAAAGTGGTCGGAGGATATGATTATGTTGACAACGACAAAGAACCAATGGATACAAATGGTCATGGAACAGAAGTAGCAGGAATCATTGCTGCTAATGGAAATCTAAAAGGAGTGGCGCCAAAGGCTAAGTTAGTTGCATACAGGGTTTCATCAAGTGGAGAATCAGTTTCATCTGATTTTATAGTGAAAGCGATTCATCGTGCAATTGAAGATCAGGTTGACGTTATTAACATAAGCTTGGGTGTAAACAAAACAAACGATGAACTTGATAATGCTGTTAGAGAAGCTGTAAAGAATGGAATAGTTGTTGTTGCAGCTGCAGGAAATAACGGGCCTGGAATTGGCACGATTGGCAGTCCCGCAAAGAGTATTAGCGCACTAACAGTTGGAGCTTCATATAACAATATTACTTCAAGTCTTGTTTCAACGTTTGAAGTAGGAGAAAAACAATACCAAGTAATTCCTATGCTTGGAACGAGTGCCTTGTCTGAACCAATTACTGCAAGAGTTGTCTTTGGCGGATATGGTAGGGTAAATGATTTAGCTAACTTGGATCTTAAGGATTCAATTTTACTTGTAGAGCGAGGAAGTGATGTAAAAGGAGAAACGATCTATTTTTCTGAAAAAGAATACAACGCGGCACAAAGTGGAGCCAAAGCTGTTATAGTTTACAATAATGAGCCTGGAATATTCTTTGGTGAGCTTGCTCGCCCAAATGAAGGTTCGAATTATCTTCCTACCATACCTGCATTATCAATGTCAAGAGGTGATGGCCTTGCCCTAAATGAAACCCTACACAGTGAGACAATTGCAAAGTTGAACGTGTTTTATCATCCAGACTTCGTTACGCCTTTTAGCTCTCGTGGCCCCGTATCACCATTTTACATAAAACCAGACCTTGTAGCACCAGGTGTGTTTGTAAACTCCACTCTTGCAGGAGGAAAATACAATCTGACAAGCGGAACAAGTTTTGCAGCTCCACATGTATCTGGGGCCGTTGCATTACTTTTAGAGAAAAATCCAGATCTTAAGCCTTCTGAGGTTGCTTCCATACTTTCTACCACAACCGATCCAGTGTCAGATTCTTATGGAAATATTTTCCCAGTTGAAATATCTGGTAGCGGAAGAGTCAATCTTACCAGAGCATTTTCTGCGGATGTGATTATTGTACCACACACCCTTGTCTTCAATCTCTCGCTTGAGAAACCTTTTGAAACAAAATCATTACATTTGAAAAGCATCCAAGGTATAATGCCACCACTAGAAGTAGAATTTTCGTTACAGGAAAGCGGTATAAAATTTGAACATGCCCTTGAAAATGATTTGCTAAATGTTAAGCTGTCTCTCACTGAAGAAAAACTTGGAGATTTTGAAGGTGTACTCACACTTCATGACGATAAAACACGTTATCATGTACCAATTCTTATTCACATAACAAAGGGTGCGATCAATACAACAGAAAAAAATGGAATGCTAAGTTTTAGTCTTGATTATCCAGAAACTTGGCAATATGCAAAAATTTCTGTAACAAACATGGAAACTGATCAGACTAGGATCACATCAATCACACCTGAAAAAAATTCCTCACTTGTAGCATATGATGCAGGTGAGAATTGGATTGAAGCTCAGATAACTACACAGAATGGAATTGATACTGCGTATGGGACCATAACAGTACAACATCCTTCAGAAAAAGCAGGGCTAGAATTTTTGGAGTTACTTGGCATTCCTCTAAAACACATCCTTATAATCTCAGTAATACTTGTAGCAGCCGTTATAGTTGGACTAAAGTTTAGGCATTCTTGATGCATTATGAAATGTGTGGTCCTGCGTCCACTATTTCTTTTTGAGTATCACCAAATTTCTTAAAGTTCTCCACAAACATCTGTGCAAGCTTCTTTGCGGAAAGATCATACGCGTCTTTTTCTACCCAAGTGTTTTTTGGATTTAATATCTCGATAGGTACAGCAGGACATGTGGTAGGTACATCTAGATTGAATATGTCATCATGCCGATACTTTACAATGTCAAGCGTGCCCGTGAGCGCGGCTGTGACCATAGTTCTTGTGTACTTGATGTTTATTCTCTTGCCAATTCCATAGGGACCACCAGACCATCCGGTGTTGATTAAATAGACTATGGTGTTATGTTTTGTAATTTTTTCTCCAAGCATCTTTGCATATACTGATGCATGCCGCGACATGAACGGTGCACCAAAGCATTCTGAAAAGGTTGCTTTTGGTTCTGTTATTCCTCTTTCGGTTCCCGCCAGCTTGCTTGTATATCCTGACATGAAATGATACATAGCACCTTCTTTCGTCAGTTTGGCTATTGGTGGCATTACACCAAACGCATCAGCGGTCAGAAATACGATGACTTTGGGATTTCCTCCCAAGCTTGGTATAACTGCTCCAGGAATATAGTCTAGTGGATAAGCAGCGCGGGTATTTTCAGTAACACTTCCGTCATTAAAGTCAGGTGTCATTGTGTTCTTGTCTATCACAACATTTTCTAATACAGCGCCAAATTTTATTGCGTCCCATATCTGCGGTTCTGCTTCTTTATTCAGATTTATGCACTTTGCATAACAACCTCCTTCAAAGTTAAAAATTCCCTTGTTGGACCATCCATGCTCGTCATCTCCTATTAACATCCTATTTGGATCTGTTGACAGTGTTGTCTTTCCCGTACCAGAAAGTCCAAAGAAGAGAGATGTATCACCATCTTTTCCAACATTTGCAGAACAATGCATGGGAAACACACCACGCTCAGGAAGAATATAGTTCATCACAGAAAATATTGCTTTTTTTATTTCTCCTGCATATGAAGTGGTTCCTATCAACACAATCTTTCTTGAGAGATTTATCAGAATAAACGCATCACTTCTTGTTCCATCAACTTCCGGCATGGCATTAAAGTCGTTTATTGCAAACACAGTAAATTCTGGTGTGTGTGATTCAAGCTCTGCTGCCGAAGGTCTGATGAAGATCTGTCGTGCAAAAAGATTCTGCCAAACATGATCGTTTATGATGCGGATCGGTAACCTGTTTTCATGGTCTGCCCCAACAAAACCATCAAAGACATAGATCTCTTTTCCTTCTATGTGTTTTTTCATCTTTTGAAAGATTTTTTCAAACTTTTCCTCAGAAAACTGGTGATTTACCTTACCCCAATCGACGTTGTCATGGGTTTCATCATCATCAATTATGTAACGATCATCAGGTGATCTGCCAGTGTATTTTCCCGTCTTAACTGAAAGTGAGCCGGTAGAGGTAAGAATGCCTTCATTTTTTTGAACCACTAGTTCCACAAGCATTTTTACTGGCAGGTTTCTGTGTATTTTGCCAGCTTTGATTCCCGCTTCTTCAAGCTGTGCGATAAATTTGCTTGTAACTTTAGGTTTTAGGTCTTCAATCACAATAAAACACTCCGCCTCTCATTTACTTATTATTCTTACTCTACTCTAGATTGTAGATTTTGCTCCCAGAAACACATTTATTTTAAAATTCGAGCAGAGTCATCTACATGCCAATCAATAAAGAAATACTGGAACTGCGAAAAAAAGTATCACACAACAGACCAGCCTTTGTAAGGCAAGAGAGTTGGAGATATGCCAGACTTGCAGAAAACTGGAGAAAACCAAAGGGAATTGATAATCACCAGAGAAAACAGAAAAAAGGCTGGCCAAGAATCGTCAGAGCTGGCTTTGGGGGTCCAAAGATCGGACGTGGATTACATCCATCTGGATATACTGATAATCTAGTTTACAACATCAAAGACTTGGAAAAACTTAATCCGAAAATCGATGGTATAAGATTTGGTCACGGAGTTGGAAAAAAGAAAAGACTTGCAATTTTAGCCAAAGCAAAAGAGAGTAACTTTAAGGTGTTTAACGCGAGGGTGTCAACAAGTGGTAGTAAATCTTAAGACAAAGAGACGACTAGTCTCAAGAATTTTGGGAGTTGGAGCAAACAGAGTTAGGTTTGACTCGGAACATCTTGATGATGTTGCAGATGCAATCACACGAGATAACATACGAAGTTTAGTTACTGCAAATGTAATAGCGATAAAACCGATAAAAGGAACTTCACGAGGCAGAGCACATTTTAAAAAGTTCCAAAGACATAGACGTGGAACAAAACAAGGTTCAAAGAAAGGAAAGAAGGGTGCTCGTGTAGGCAAAAAGGAAGTTTATGTGAAGAAGATGAGATCCATGCGCCATCAACTTAAGGTCTCAAAATATAGAAAAGAGATTACAAACAAGGATTACTGGAATTTATACAGACAAGTTACTGGAAACCAAATTAGAAACCTGGCTCATCTTCGCAGCTTGATAGAAGAAACCCATTCAAAAAGACGTAGTTAGAATCTGTGGATATTTTTTAGATCAACAATTTTTCCGTTTTTAATTTTTATGCCCTCTTTTAACAGCATTTTAGCTTTTACTTCTTCCCCCCATGCATAACCTCCAATTTTACCATCAGCCTTGATAACTCTGTGACATGGAATTATAACAGGATACGGATTTTTGTTCATGATTTTGCCAATTGCTCTCTGACCATTTTTAAGACCTATCGCTTTTGCAAGCTCACCGTATGTAGTTACTTTTCCTATTGGAACTTCTAGAAGTTTTTTGTAGACTTTTTCTTCAAGCCTCAAATCTTGATTACCTCAAGTTTTGTTGTTTCTAGAAAATCCATTACTTTTTGTTTATGCTTTCCTAAACCACTCCAATCTAAGAGTGCAAATTTGGCTTCATTATTTCTTTTTAAAATATGAGAAAATAGATTCTCATCCAAAAATTCCAAAGCGTGCTTTGGCATAACAGTGCCTAGTGCATATTCACTTTCTATTAGAGCTTTTGTGAATTTTGTAGGATAATGAGTACCGCCAAAGCATATGGCCACATCATGTCTTTTTTGAGGTTTTGACATAACCTCCACGACTATTTTAGCAACTTCTTCGCATAATGACTTGTCATTCCACTCTTTTTCCGTAGTGCCCACCTCAACAAATAAGGCTGGTTTGTTGAGTGCTGTGGGCCCATGATGCGTTGCTTCTATTGTAATTTCAAATTTTGCAAAATTCTTCCTTTTTTCCCAAAGGGATTGGATGTACGATTTTTGCAAGTGTGGGTGTGGAATTGCTATCTGTTTTGCAAATCCACCAAAAAGTGCATCTGAAAAATTACCTGTACTGTGACATGTAAGTGCCAGGGTACCAGTTTCAGAGGCATGTTTTGACAAAAACACAAATCCGTCATAGCTATATTTTTCTTCAAGCCAATCTGCAGATATCGCAGGTGTTAGAATTACAAGGAGATCGAAATTTTTCCCACGATAAATATCACCATCGTGTTGCATGTCTTGAGATATAAAATGCGCCATGTTAGAGCCGGCAGGATCTGATTTGTATGCAACAAGCAACTGCACAGGATAAGAGATATAAGTACACTTTATTAACGTCCTCCGATGGTTAATCCAAGACAGATGTTAAGGGACATGGCAAACACAATAAAACTTGCCAAAAAATCAGACAAGGACGACTATATGCAACATCTTAGATTAGTCCTTCTTGGAGTTGCTTCAGTTGGCACAATAGGATTCATAATCCAGTTTGTGTTTACAGTAATTACTTTCGGATCGAGATGACATTGTCTCAGGAAAAATCTCATTTCTTTGCGGTAAGGACAACAGGTGGACAGGAAAAGATTGTCATGGGACTATTAGAAAACAGAATAAAACTGAAAAAAATCAATATCCAGTCTGTTTTGCTCTTGGATAATCTCAAGGGATATGTTGTAGTAGAAGCAATAGATGCAAACGCTGCCTTTGATGCCATGCAAGGAATAAGACACATACGTGGACAGCTTAGAGGCGAATTACAATTCAAAGACATAGAAGGATACCTAGTCAAGAAATCAACAGTATCCGAACTTGCTGTGGATAAGATTGTTGAGATCATAGGGGGACCATTTAAGGGTATGAAAGCAACAATTACTAGAGTTGATCATGATAAAGAAGAGGCGACAGTAATTTTGCTTGATGCGCCGTACCAGCTACCAGTAACTGTTGACGCAAACTACCTAAAGCTTTCAACATCGTAGCAAGGATTAAATTTATAGCTTTAGGGAAAGAAAAATTATGACAGATATTCAGACTGTTTCTGCACTTGTAACAGGAGGACAGGCAACTGCTGGACCACCGCTTGGTCCGACACTTGGTCCACTGGGTGTTAATATTTTGCAAATTGTAGGTGCAATAAATGATAAAACAAAAGACTTTGAAGGAATGAAAGTTCCCGTCACAGTTACGGTTGATAAAGGAACAAAACAGTGGACGGTTGATGTTGGCATTCCATCTGCAGCAGCTCTTATTTTAAAGGAAGCCGGCTTACAGAAAGGCTCAGGAACTTCAGGTGCCACTTGGGTTGGCGATGTGAAGATGGATTCTATAATTAAGGTTGCAAAGTTGAAAATTGATTCTTCCTATGCCCAAGATCTCAAAGCGGCTACAAAAGAGATTGTTGGAACTTGCTTACCACTGGGGATCAAAATTGATGGAAAAAACCCGAAAGAGATTACAGTAGAGATTAACGCTGGAAAGTGGGACGAAAAGTTCAAGTAGATTATTCTGTTGTGCCGTAAACTCGATCTTTATCGGTTCGTTGTAATTCCACAAAAGTTTCCGTGTTTTGAATTCCTTCAATCTTACCAATCTTTTCTATCACAACAGTATGTAGTTCCTCCAAGTTCTTGGCACGTACTGTGATTATAATATCAAATCTGCCTGTTACCTCAGATATCATTACCACCTCTGGAGTCTTCAAGAGGGATTTGTGAATCGGATCTTTAAGTTTTGGATCACGATTTATTCCTACTGTGGCTCTGACGCCTATTCCTATTAATGATTCATCGACGATAATGGTAAATTTTGTAATCAGTTTTTTTTTGATCAATCGCTTTATTCTACTGTACAAAACAGAAGTGTTGATTCCAAGTTTTTTCGATAGATTAGGAACTGAAACACTTCCGTCCTTTGTAAGTTCAGTAAGAATCTTCATGTCTAGTTCATCAAATTTGTGCAAGGCTGTGCGAGCTAGTTTTTGTTACGATTTAATAAATGTAAGTTTTCGTTCTAGAAAATTTTGTTCTTACAACATAAACTCAATAATGTGAAATTTTTAGATTAAGCTGATCATTTTTTGGGTCTTAACCTGTAAACGATTTTAAATAGGCAACCCAGAAAAGTTTGCGTAATGATTAACGAAACTCAGCTAGTACAGATGATAAAAGAAGCCAAGACTGGTCAGAAAGAACGCAAGTTTAAACAAGCGATAGAGCTGATAATGGTTTTCAAGGATATTGATGTTAAGAAGGGTTTTGCAATAAATGAGACTGTCCAGCTTCCAAAAACGATGGCCCAACCAGCATCTGTATGCGTGGTTGCATCAGGCGACCTAGGCTTGAAAGCAAAAAGTGCAAAAGCTGATAGAGTGGTGGATGGAGCTGAACTAAATCAAGTGGGTGCAAACAAACGTGAATCTCGTAAGCTGATAAACGGTTACGACTTTTTCTTATCAGATACACAACTCATGGCAACGGTTGGTAAGACTCTTGGTCAGTTCATGGGTCCAAGAGGCAAGATGCCAACTCCTGTTGCTTTCAATGCTCCTATTGACTCTATTTTGGAAAGATTCCGATCTTCTATACGGGTAAGACTAAGAAACTCGCTTTCACTTGCCTGTAAGATTGGCGATGAAACTATGACAGATAATGATTTGGCAGCAAATGCCAGTACTGTAATAAGTATGGTAGAAAAGAAGCTCCCAGGTGGAGATAAGAACATTAAAAAAATTATGGTAAAGACAACAATGGGAAAGCTCGTTAAGCAGCCGCAGGTAGAAAAGAAGTAAAATGCACCAAAACAGAACACATTATCCACAAAAGAAAACCCAGATGTATCAACAACTTCAAGAACTTCCCAAAAAGTACAATGTTATTGCACTTGTGCGGATGGAAAAAGTAAGATCATCACAGCTGTTACCTTTAAGGAAAAAGTTCAAAGGTGAAGTAGAAATTCTTAGTATAAAGGACAAGGTAGCACAAAAGGCACTTGCAGGACTAAAAATTCCTTCAGTTGAAAAGATGTTGGATAAACTAGTTGGCCAGTGTGTTTTGATGTTTACAAATATGAGTCCGTTTAAGCTAAACATTCTGCTTGGCAAAAACAAGATAATGTTGCCTGCACGTGGTGGAGATGTAGCTAGTATTGATGTAGTAATAAAGGCAGGAAACACAGGCATCACACCAGGTCCAATACTTACTGATTTTAAGGAAGCAGGAATTGCTACAAAAATTGATCAGGGAACAATTTGGATAACAAAAGATTCCACTCCAGCTAAAAAGGGCGGTGTCATTTCTGCAAAGCTTGCTACATTATTAAGCAAACTTGATGTCAAACCAGTAGAGGCAGGTATTTCGCTTGATACGGCAATAGCCGATGGCGTTCTCTACGCAAAAGATGAGATGATAATAGATGTAGAAAAGTATCGAAAGGCCTTTGCACAAGCACACCAAGAAGCATTATCACTTTCCATAGAGATAGGCTATGTCACAAAAGAAAACATCATACCATTACTTTCAAAGGCGTCGCAGGGAGCAAAATCTCTTGCAATAGAAGCTGGATATCTTACGGATGAAACAAAAGAGCAAGTGTTACAAAAAGCTCATGCACAAGCAAGAGCACTTACAGCAAAAGCCAAGAATTATACTCCAGAATAGAATCTAATTATAAAGTTCTAGATTTTTTCTCTTACCTTTGGTAGGTTCCAGTTGTATTTCATTGCGACAAGCCTGAGTATTGTGGTAATTACCATACTAGCTATTGTAACCATATACAATTCTGCTCCCAAACTTAGAAGAACGTAGAAAGCCAAGACCCCTACAAAACTTGCAGAAGCATAGAGCTCCTTTACAAATACAATAGGCACTTCATTTACAAAAACGTCACGTAAGATTCCTCCTCCTACTGCTGTAAGCATTCCTGACAACGCTATTGCAAGAAAGTTCATTCCAAAAATATGGTACGCAAAGGTAGCTCCTATTATTGTAAATACTCCAAGGCCGAGTGCATCAAATTTTAAAAACAGATTCCAGTGTTTTTGAATTTTGGGGTACAAGAAGAATATTGCGACTGCTGTTGAAGCAGTGATTACAACATACCAAGGATCTGAAAGCGAGTTTGGTGGAAACTTACCCAGTATTATATCTCTTAGAGTGCCACCGGATACTCCTGTTATTGTAGCTAGAATTATTATCCCGACAATGTCTGCCTTGTGTTCAATAGCCTTGAAAGCACCAGTCACAGCAAATGCCATTGTTCCAAAAAGATCCAATGCGTAAATAAGAGTCTGAATTGAGAGCGATAATTCTGGCAAACCAACACATTATTGTGACGTATGTTAAATAATGTTTAGAGATCTACAACAACGGTTAGAATAGAAAGAGAATTAAAAAATGATTTTTTAACCAAACAGTGCTGAGAGGCCTTCCATTGCTTGTTCTTCGGTCTTTGCAGATGGAGTCTCAACTTCCTTTGATTTTTCTTCCTTTCCGCCAGCTGCTGCTGGTGCGGCTGGTGCTGCGGCAACAGCCACAGGGGCTGCCTTAATTGCTTCGTCTATATTTACGTCTGCAAGTGCAGCAACAAGTGCCTTTACCTGAGCTTCCTTTACCTCAGCTCCAGAGGCTTTGATTATATTAGTAATGTTAGCTTCGTTGATCTCCTTTTTCTGCTTATGTAAAAGCAATGCAGCGTATACGTATTCCATGGTAAGCGGGTTTTGCTTTAGGCATAATATAAAACTATGGAGAGCCAGCGTGTATTTTGATTCAGAGTCTGTTTACTTGCAAAATATAAAGATGGCGTACAAAAGATGCGAATATCTTTTTTAATAATTTGTGTAGAAAACGTTCAAATGGAAAATTTAAGTCGTTCTTCAAAATTTTCAAAGGGTTCGTTTGAGATTATCAGTGTACATTTCTATAAAAACCAAAAATCCATTGAAAAAAGGAAGTTTGAAAATGATATTGCATAATAAGAAGATCTTTGGAATAATAATGATAGCGGTTCTTGTTCTTGGTGTAGGATCTATCACGTCATCTCATGCAGAAACTGCAACCGGGGAAGATCTAAAAAGAAATCCAATTGCAGCCAAAATACTAGAAAATATAAAAAAAATAGAGAAGAAGCGGGAGCAGGAGAAATTGAACCAATCAGACAAGCTAAAATCACATGAATTAAGACAAATTGAGCTACAAAGACTTGAGGCAGATACAAAACCATACAGCCCTCCGGAGTCATTTAAGAGATTTCTATCTAGGATAAATGGTACTGATACAACAAAACAGGTATTCTGGGATCAGTTCAACTTTATGATGCAAAAAGCCGAAGAGGCAAAGGTGGCAAAGACAAACGTCCTTAAAAATGGTGGCACAAATGAGCAAGCAATGAAAGCATTTGCAGATAAAGCTAAAATCAAAAGATTAATGCTAATATCATTTAATCAAGATGCCCACATAAAGGCCGGAATTGCAGATGAAAAAATACAAAAGATGTTTGACAAGTACGGAAAATTGCCAAGGTATGACTAAGTAAGAATCTTAAGACTTCTACATATAGAGTACAGATGCTTTTTCAGTTCTTTATCGTATAAGGTATCCATTCTTTGTTTGAGAATTCTTTTTGCTTGATCTTTTTCTGAGCCATCTGAAAGAGAAAGAACGTTGTTTATCATCTCAGGTAGTGATTCTCTGATCCATCCGTCAATAACTGCATATGCTTTCTTGTCTATTTTTATTGCAGGATCTGAGTTTACGTCCAAAACATCTGTAAAATTTTCGTGTTCAACTCTATAGATTAAAGCCAGTATACAGTTAGTTGGGTTGGGGTTTTTTAGGATCTCTATAGATCTTGGACCAGCTTTTCCCTGTGAAATTTTGTTTTTTAGGCCAACTGCGTTTATTATAATGCCATTTACACCTATCTTTGAATCTTCAACGCCTGTCACAATACCAACTATGACATTCTTGTAATCTCCATCAGGTTTGGATGAAAATACATAATCGCCTTCTTTCCATTTATTTTTACCAAACATAGCAAACTTTTGAAAATGATTGTATTTAATTTGTCGCCTCAGAATGCTTAATATCGGTCAAACCGAAAACTTCTCAAAGATGGATAAAAGTCAAATTCTTGCAAAGTTTTCCTCTGATCCTGAGAGGTATTACAAAGTATCTCTGTTTGAAGAAAAGGGGTTTGTGCGCAAGTCATGTACAAAGTGTAAACGGTTTTTTTGGGCTTTGAACCAAACCCAAAGCTTTTGCCCAGAGGATGCTGAAAACAACTATTCCTTCATAGGAAACCCTCCGACAAAGAAAAGATTTGATTATGTTCAAGCATGGAAAGAAGTAGAATCATTTTTTGTGCAAAATGGTCACAAATCAGTAGGCAGATATCCTGTAGTATGTAGGTGGCGAGATGACTTGTATTTTACGATAGCGTCAATTGTTGATTTTCAAAGGGTCATGGGATCAAAAGTTGTTTTTGAATTTCCTGCAAATCCATTAGTTGTACCTCAGACTTGTCTTAGATTCAAAGATATTGAAAGTGTAGGAGTTACAGGCAGACATTTTTCCAGCTTTTGTATGATTGGTCAACACAGCATACCCAATTCACAAGGATATTGGAAGGACAAATGCATTGAATTAGACTTTAGACTTTTGACTGAAAAGTTTGGCATTGATAAAAAAGAAGTTGTATTTGTTGAAGATGTCTGGGCAGGCGGAGGTTCGTTTGGATCTTCTTTAGAATATTTTGTGCAAGGTCTAGAACTTGGAAATGCAGTCTTTACAGAGTTTGGTGGGGATCTGAACAACTACTCAGTTTTAGATCAAAAGGTAATTGATATGGGAGCAGGTCTTGAGCGGTTTGCCTGGATTACCATGGGTACTCCTACTGCATATGACTGCTGTTTTGGTCCAATCACAAAAAATCTTATAGAAAAGGTAGGTATTGATGCAGAACCTAAGCTGTTACAAGAATATTTTACTGCCATATCAAAAGGACTTAGAGAATCAACGGATCTAACGCAGGTCAGAAAAAATGCTACAAAACAAACAAAGATTGATGAAGCAAAATTCAATAAAATAATAGCACCACTTGAGGGGATTTACCTCATTGCTGACCATCTGAGAACATTGGTATTTGCAATTTCTGATGGTGCTCTGCCAAGTAATGTTGGAGGTGGATACAATCTACGAATGATTCTAAGAAGGGCAGTTGCTACAATGGACAGATTTGGTTGGAGTCTTGATCTTAAAGAATTGGCAGACATGCATATTGATTATCTAAAATCAACTTATCCTGAATTGGAAGAAAACCGTGATGATGTAAAGACCATAATTGGTGTAGAAAGAGAAAGATATGGGGAATCTAAAATTAGGATGAAAAGTATTGCAGATACCATAAAGAGTCAGGGTAAAAAACTAGCAGTAGACGATCTAATTAGATTGTATGAATCTGATGGCATAACTCCGGATTTTCTAAAGGAGACACAGATAATTCCAGAAATTCCATCTACATTTTATGAAAGATTATCAGATCTGCACCAATCAGAAAAAGTAGAAAAAAAAGAAGATTTGAATCTAAATGGAATTCCAGACACTGACCTACTTTACTACAAAGAAGATCCAAGCGAATTCGAGGCCAAAGTTCTCAAAATTATAAACAAAAAGATGGTAGTTTTGGATAGAACGTCATTTTATCCAAGAGGTGGTGGTCAAGAACCAGATCATGGCAAGATTGGAATCTTTGAGGTTATTGATGTTAACAAACATGGGAATATCGTAGTTCATGAGTTAAAGGATGGCGTTCCAAAAGAAGGAGAGAAGGTGAAATGTACGATAGATTCAGCGCGTCGATATGGAATAACAAGACATCACACAAGCACACACGTACTCAACTCTTCAGCACGAAATACTCTTGGTTCATGGGTCTGGCAACACTCAGCATTCAAGGAAAAAGACCATGGCAGGCTTGACATAACTCATCATTCAAACTTAACAGAAGATGACATTACCAAGATAGAAGATTTGGCAAACGTTACTATTCGAAAAAATCTGCCAGTTACTATAAACGAATATGAGAGAGGCCAAGCAGAGCAAAAATTCGGATTTCGAATATATCAAGGAGGAGTAGTTCCTGTAAAGTCAGTCAGAATTGTAAACATTGAGGGGTTTGATGTTGAAGCATGTGGTGGAACTCACGTAAAGAAAACTGGTGAACTTGGACTGATAAAGATAACAAAAGCAGAAAGAATCCAAGACGGTGTTGTAAGAATGGAGTTCGTTTCAGGCGAGAGTGCCGTAAAATACATACAAACCCAAGACAAAAAAATTTCTCAGATTGCAAAGTCACTTGGTTCCAGTAAAGAAAAACTTCTAGAATCATTTGAGCATACCATGAAAGATGCTGATTCGTCAAAGAAAAAGCTAAAGCAGCTTATCAAGAGAGTTTCTGAATCTACTGCAAAAAATGCAATTGCCGAAGCAAAAAATCTTGGCAAAATAAAATTCTATTGTACAGTAGATGAAGATCTTGATGAAGAATTTCACATTGCAATTGGCGAACAAGCAATTAAACTGGATTTATCCCTGATCTACTGTGCGTTGATTTTGAAGGATGGTGTGATAAAGATAATTGCATTTTCTGGTCCAGAAGCGGCAAAAATCAAAAAAGCTGGCGATTTGGTAAGAGATGTCTCAAAGGTTCTTGGTGGCTCTGGGGGTGGAAATGATAGCTTTGGTCAAGGGGGTGGAAAGAACACTTTGAAACTAAAAGATGCACTTCTTGCTGCGGAACAATCAATTTTAACAAAGTGATTTTTTGATAGATTGGTCCTCAATAGAAGTCAAGTGGCGCAAAAAGTGGCATGACGAAAAATACTTTGAGGCCGACCCAAAAAAACAAAAAAAATTCTTTGTTACTGTAGCTTATCCATATCCAAACTCACCACAACACATAGGTCATGGGAGAACTTACACTCTAGCAGATGTTCATGCTAGATTTATGAGGATGTGTGGAAACAATGTACTTTTTCCAATGGGTTTTCACTATACCGGTACTCCAATTCTTGGCATGGCAAGACGTGTACAAGAAGGCGACAAGGAATTGATTGAAGCATTTCGTACGCTCTACAAAGTACCTGAACAAAACATAAAAGAATTTTCAGAACCAGTAAAAATTGCAAGTTATTTTCATCAAGAAATAAAGTCAGGCATGTTGGAAATGGGATATTCCATAGATTGGAGAAGGGAATTCACAACAATCGATCCTGTATATAACAAGTTCATAGAATGGCAATTCCGAAAACTAAGAAATAAAAACTTGGTGATACAGGGGTCTCACCCAGTTGGTTGGTGTCCAAAAGACCAGAATCCGGTATCACAACACGATACTTTGGGAGATGTAGAACCAAGCTTTACAGAATATATTCTTGTCAAATTCAAGTATGAGAGATATATCATACCTACCGCAACACTAAGACCAGAAACTATATTTGGTGTGACAAATCTCTGGATAAATCCAACTGTAACATACAAGATTGTTGATGTTGATGGTGAAAGATGGATTGTTAGTACAGAATGTGCTCGAAAACTAGAGTTTCTGAACAAAAAAGTTGTGCTTGTAGACGAAATTAAAGGAACCGAGCTTGTCGGTAAAAAAGTGAAAGTTCCAGAAAGAAGTGAGGAAGTAATAATATTACCGGCAAGTTTTGTTAAAAGTGAAGATGGCACAGGGATTGTGATGTCAGTCCCAGCACATGCACCATTTGATTACCAAGCGTTAGAAGACATCAAAAAAGATGGAAAAAATGTTGACCAAAATCTTTTGAATTTTGCTAAATCAATAAAGCCAATATCAATAATACAAACGGAGGGATATGGGGAAATCCCCGCTAAAGAAGTTACGGAAAGGTTCAAGGTAGAAAATCAGAATAGTTCGAGTCTTGAAGATGCTACAAAGGAGCTTTATAGCAAAGAATTCTATGGAGGTAAGTTAAAACCTAACACGGGTCAGTTTTCAGGAAGAACAGTTATTGACGCAAAGGAAGATGTCAAAAAGTGGATTTTGCAGAACAATAATGCTGACATTTTATTTGAACTAAATGGTGGGCCAATTAGATGCAGGTGTGGGGCTGAGTGTGTTGTTAAGATACTAAATGATCAATGGTTTTTGGATTACTCTAACAAAAACTGGAAAAAAGACGCTCATTCTTGCATCAACAACATGAAGATTCTGCCAGAGGAGATACGTAGTGAATTTAATTATGTAGTAGATTGGTTACGTGAAAGAGCTTGTGCAAGACAGCATGGTCTAGGAACAAAGTTACCTTGGGACAAAGATTGGATAGTAGAAAGCCTATCTGACTCTGTAATCTACATGGCATATTATATTCTAGCAAAATATGTAAACAAGAATCAGATTGTAGCTGAAAATGTTAATGATGAATTTTTTGATTATATATTTTTTGGAGACGGGAATGCCAAGAAAATTGTTTCTGAATGTAAAATCACAAAAGAACTTTTAGATCAAATAAGAGATGAGTTTGCATATTTCTATCCTGTTAATGCTAGGCATTCAGGTAGAGACCTTGTGCCAAATCATCTAACATTTTTTGTATTCAACCATATTGCAATTTTCCCAAAAAAATATTGGCCAGAAGAGATCATAGTTAATGGTTCTGTTTTGATGGATGGAAAAAAGATGTCAAAGTCAATGGGTAACATAATACCACTTCGTGATGCGATAAGAACCTATGGCGCGGATCCTATAAGACTAGCTATTCTGATTTCTGCAGAGCTCTTGCAAGATGCTGACTTTAATCTAGAGGCAGTGAGAGGAATTAAAAACAAGCTTGAAAACATGTTAGAAGATTGCTCTAAATACAAACTAAAACCAGCCACTAATCTCCAACAAGAGGAGAGATGGCTTCAGAGTAGATTACAACAGCTCATTTCAGAAACCACAATGTCTATGGAAAAAATGAGATTGCGAGAAGCGCTGCACTATGTTTTGTATGAATTTGATTCGGATATACAATGGTATCAAAAGAGAATAGATGCCAAAAATAGAGCTGATACAACAGGCATATTACAGGAGGTATTATCTGCAAGAGTTGCTATGCTTTCTCCCTTTGCACCTCACATTGCAGAAGAAATGTGGGAAAAATTAGGAAATACTGATTCCGTATCAAAAGCAACGTGGCCGTCTGCCGTCGATAATAAAATAGACATTGCGTCTATTCAATCAGAAAATCTTCTAAAGTCAACCATGGAAGACATAAAAAATATACTCAAAGTAACTAAAATAACACCAAGAAGAATTATTATTTATACATCAGATTCTTGGAAAATTAAGGCCTACCACAAGATTCTTGCAAATATAATAAAAGGTGAGTTAAACATAGGGGTTTTGATGAAATCATTAATTGCAGATAAGGAAACAGAGCTTGTAAAAAAGGATCCAGGTTTTGTTAAAAAAACTGTCAATGACATATTATCTGAACCTGCGGCGGCACGAGAGGCAAAAGCAAAGATTGGTCGTGTTGATGAAAAAAAGATCCTTTCCGAGTTGAATTCGCTTGTTCAAAAAGATTTTGGTGTAACTATTCAGGTATTTTCAGAATCCGATCCAGAAAAGTATGATCCAAAGAACAAGGCCAGGACTACAAGACCATTTAAGCCAGCCATATTAATCGAATAAGACCTTATTCCTCTTAGTTTTGAATATGATTTAAAGCATCAAAAGAAGACTACATCCTTTTATTAGGTATTTTTAGAATAATGATTAATTGAAAATTGCAGTCGTAGGCATAGGAGTTGCTGGAGGCTATCTTCTTTCTAGACTAAAAAAAGAACATGAGGTAGTTGGGTTTGAAAGATCCTCTGAAGAAGCACATGATTCCATATGTGCATGGGGTACAACTAAAGGACCAATGCAAAAATTTGCACAAAAGTGTGATCTTGATTTTAATGAGTATGTAATCCATGACGGAAAAAACATGTACATAGATATGAATTCTGAGAGATTCAACATAAAGCTAATGGGCCTATGCACGTATGATAAAATTCGTCTGATAAAAGACATGGCCAAAGGATGCAAGGTTCATTACAACACTGCACCAAAACTTGACGATTTAGAATCAGAGTTTGATCTTATCGTGGATTCAACTGGTTTTTACAGAACTTATCTTCCAAAGCCTGCCAGAGACTTTTATCTGCCTACCTATCAGTACAAGATAAAATATGAGGATCAAGTTCCCTTTGATGATTTTTATCTAAAGCCATTTTCTTCCATTAGTGGATATTTTTGGTATTTCCCGTTAGATGAGAAACATGCTCACATAGGTGCAGGTGACAAGAACAAAAGGCATGTAGAAGAGACTAATGAATTTGTAAAAAAGTACGGTGGAAAGATAATCAAAACAGTGGGAAGACCAATACGTCTTGCAACGCCAGATATGTGTGAGCCGTTTTATCATGGAAAGGTAGTTGGCGTTGGAGAATCCATAGGTACAGTTTATCCACTTTTAGGTGAGGGAATAATACCAAGTATGACCTGCGCAGACATATTCATAGAGAATATTGGCAACAATAAAAGATATAGAGAGCAAGTACTCGAGAAATTTGCCATTTATCCAAAGGTGTTGGCATTTGTTAGAAACAAGATGGATAGCAAGTTTGGTATGCTAAAGCATTTTTCAGATCTTATAGCCATATACAGATACATGAAAAAGAATGAGAAAAGATTTGGAATGGAAATTCGTATAGGCGATATGATGAAAGTTGCAAGGGCCTAGAAATTCATAGTAACCAAACCAAAGTTTTCTCGTACTGTTCTGTTTGAAGACATATTATAGTCATATATGGTTTTAGAGTAATCTAAAAGAACATCTTTCATTGGATCTATAGATTTTGCAAGATAAAATCCTGGGCAGTCTCCTGTAAACTGAAAAGTGGCGTGAACCCTTGCTTTTCCATTTTCATTTTCAAGCCAAGAAGAAAATGGATACAGGTAACAAACACCTGGCCTTCCGGGGTGCAAACCGCAATAGCCTTTATCATCCAAAAATCTACACGGAATGTGAGTTCCATCCTCTGCCACAGTTTCATCCTTTTTTCTCTTTAGATTAATCATAGTCATGATAGTGTTTATGTTACCAGTTGGGCCGCTTTCCTGCCACGTAGCAATATTTGTCTCATTTTTTATAAAAGATGACGTTTGTTTGTATTTTAGACTTTTTCCAATTGTGATAAGATCATCTGATGTGAGTGGCAACCTGCCTTGCCTGTTACAACAGTTGTGGCAGTCAGGCCAATAGCACTTCCAAAGAATATAGCTATCTTCTTTTGTCAGATATGGAATGTGAAATATAACATCCTTCACCTTTACTACGAATTCTGAAACATCATCACGCTGCCCCAAAATGAAGTTTCGTATAATTGGATCAACATCCCATTCCTTTGATAAAAGATCAAGTGATTCCTCAAGTTCTCTACGCATCAACTATTAAATTACAACTAAACTTTTGAATGTTATTAATGTTGAGAGAAAAGGGTAAGTATGCTTCTGCTACTGAAAACAGAAGATTTGTGTGGGAGAAAGTCATGTGGCCCCTAATTTTAGAGTTGAACAGTGTAAGTTTTACAATGGCACAATATAAGAAAAAGCGTGATGAGATATGCAAAGAGCTAGACATCCCACCATCAAGAATAGCTGGTGGTTTTGTATCTCTTTTACTAAAAGGAATACTCTACAAGGAAAATGAACTTTATTCAATTCATTACAGATTGATACCATATATGAGACTCAAAGCTGGTTGTGATTATGCAACTGCAGTGCGCGAAGCTAGTACCAAATAATTATATTCTCAACTAATCAAAGTCGCATCAGTAGCCCGATAGTCTAGTGGCCAAACAATTTTGGGTTAAGGATTCCAGGCTCTGGATCTTATGAGAGGATACCTGGGGACGGCAGTTCGAATCTGCCTCGGGCTACTTTTCTGTTTTAAAAATACACTGCTTATCGTGAAGCCATTGCTATTCTTTCAAGCTCGTTTTTCTTTTTGACAGAGGGAGCGTTCATGTCATTTTGTGCAGCCAATATTAAGTGCTCTGCGAGATTTTCTTCTATTGCCTTTGGATTTGAAAATGAGGCATCCCTTACGCCCTCAGCAATGAATCTTAACGCAAGATCCACTCTTCGCAATGGAGCAACATCCACAGATACATGGTAAACTGTTCCACCATAGACTATTCTTGTTGTGTCCTCGTTTGGAGCAGAGTGCTCAATTGCTCGTACCAGAATCTCCACCGGATTTTTTCCTGTTTTTAGATGCATTATTTCAAGTGCAGCCTGTACTGTCTTGATTGAACGGGTTTTCTTTCCACCCATCCTACCAGTGTTTTTTGCGTATCTCTTGCCAAAGTGTAAAAGTTTGTTAGCAAGCCTCTCTACTATGTTAACTTCAGCCTTGTTAAAGCGCTTTAGTGCAGAACGACCAAAGGTCAAAGGCATTATGGTCTTCTTTACCGATATGGCATTTTTTAATCCTGGATCTTTTATTTCAATATTTGATAAATCCCATTTTCTAAAAAGTAGAAGGTTTGCAGTTTCTGCCATTTTTATCTCCTTGGCTTTTCTTTCTTTCCATAGACTAGTTCTTTTAGTGAAGTTCCGTTTACTTTAAACACTTTCCATCTTACACCTGGAATATCTCCCATCGCACCACCCATGGATGCACCCATTCCCTCCACATGCACTTCATCATGCTCATCTACAAAATTCATTGCGCCATCTTTTGGTAAAAATGCAGTGACAGTTTTTCCATTTTTTATGAGTTGAACACGCACACACTTTCTTACTGCAGAGTTTGGTTGTTTTGCTTCAATACCTACTTTTTCTAAAACAATTCCGCGGGCCTGTGGGGCACCACCTAATGGACTTGCTTTTTTGTCAAGACCCAAGTTTCTTCTTTTGTAAGTGCCTATGGACCATCGTTGTTTCTTTCTTTTATCTTTTAGAACTCTACCAGAAAACAGACCGAGTGGTGACTTTGCCATTTAGCATCACTCCATTATTTGTTGTGGGCTTTG
Organism: Nitrosopumilaceae archaeon; assembly: GCA_040877685.1. GTDB lineage: Archaea > Thermoproteota > Nitrososphaeria > Nitrososphaerales > Nitrosopumilaceae > JBBDNF01. The sequence goes on along the minus strand of JBBDNF010000022.1, from coordinate 805 downwards.
TATTAGAACACTCGAAATTTGAAAGTATCTCTTAGCAAGAAGCCTTGCCTTTTCGGCGTTACGACCTTCCCGCCCAACCACTATACCTTTCTTTTTTGAATCAACCATAACTATTGCCTGCATAGAACCATCAAGTCTCTTGTTTATTTTTACCTCTGAAACTAGTTTTGGGTTTAGCATGTTTTTTAGAAACTCTGTCGGATCTTCTGAATATTCAACAAGCTCAACATTTCTTTTTACTACATTCTGCAAGTTTCTGATGGTAATACCGCCCTTGCCAATTGCAAGACCCATCTTACCTTGATTTACAACAAATATGACTCTATCAAGTTTTTCGTCTTCGATGCAATCACGTGCCGTTGCACCAGTAACATTTTGAAATAGTGACATCAGTTTGATTTGATCAGTAGTAAGTTTGATTGTCTCCGTCATGCCTATGCCTATTTTAAACTCGTTGCTTTGTGGGCTCATTTAAATCTTCATAAAAAATTGTATAAAAAAAAGACATTTATTGTTGGTTCTCCTGTTCCGCTTCCTTTAAAATTGATTTGAGATTTGTCTCACTCAAATTTTTCAGCGAAATCGCGGAAATTCTAAATTGTGTTCCACAAAGTCTTCCAAGTGCAACAGACGAACCCTTGAAATTTAGTGTGGGGACTTTTGAATTCTTGGCAGTCTCCAGTATCTTTTGTAATATGTTTAGCGGAACAGATTCTGATAGTATTATTATCTTGGAACTTTTCAAAGAACCAATTACTTCTTTAGCACCAAAGGAATATTTGTTGTCTTCCATAGCGTCTTTGAT
>JBBDNF010000021.1:0-33021 GCA_040877685.1 Nitrosopumilaceae archaeon | reverse complement strand
TTTAACTCATCATCCAATTACAGACTCCTCTCTATTACAAACTCTAAAAGTGATACGAGCTCTTTTTTTGGCGCTCCATTATAACATGACAATGACTTCTTTGCTGTATTGGAGTATTTCATGGCCTTTTTCCTGACAATTTTCTCTATGCCTAATGAAGTAATGTTCTTGACTGCAAGATCTATTTCGTCTTTTGATGCATTAGAATTACCAAAAGCATTTAGGATCTCCCCTTTTTTCTGACTCTTTGACATACTAATTGCAAGAAGAATAGGAAGAGATTTCTTACCTTCCCGTATGTCATTTCCCACTGGCTTTTTTGTGATTCTTGAATCACCTATAACACCAATCAAATCATCAACAATTTGAAATGCAATGCCAAGGTTTTTTCCAAATGAAGAAAGGTTAGCCACATCTTTTCTTTTTGTATTTGCACAGATTGCTCCCATTGCACATGATACCTTAAAGAGAGTCGCTGTCTTTTTTTCTATCATCCTGATGTATTGACTTTCAGTTGGTATCTTTGAGGACTGAGCCATCATTATATCTAATATCTGACCTTCGCAGACATCCACACAAGCTTGAGCAAGCTTTGATACAAGTGCGAGACTAACTTCTTTTGGTGTTTTATAATCTGTAGATGAGATTGTTTCAAACGCTTTTGAAAATAATACATCCCCTGCAAGAATCCCTACAGGCATACCAAACTTTGTATGTACAGTGGGAACACCATGGCGCATCTCGTCATTATCCATTATGTCATCATGAACTAGTGTAAAGTTATGTATCATTTCCACTGCAGCGGCCGCTGGCATGGCTTGTTTGATTGTGCCACCCAAAGCTTCACAGCTTTTAATCACCATATATGGCCGTAATCTTTTTCCGCCATATTCTATTAGGTGTGATGCTGCTTTGTAAAGCTCTTTTGGATTACCCTCAAGCCTTGAGAGCAAAAAGGAATTAACTTTTTTTGCAGTATTTGAAATGGAACTTATTGACAATTATTTTTTCAGCTCCCAATTATTATCAGGAAAATGGTGTTTGAGTCGTTTTTCAAGGATTTGTTTGGCATCTGATCTAATCCACGCATTTAAAATCGACTTGTGTTCTGGCAAAATATCTGTTTCTGATTCTGCTAGAAAATACAACGCGACTATCATCCATGGGCAGTAGTTCTGTGGTGACTTTTTAATATCCTCTAAAACCTCATCAAATGTTACCCACTTTATATCACTAATTTCTTCTTTGATTAGTTTTATTTTGGATGGATCGCCCACTATACCAATTAAAGTTCCACAGATCTCGTTTTCAGATCCAACATTCTTGTATGGTACATGATACTCAAATTTGAATAAATAATCAAGCTTACAGGATATGCCTAATTCTTCAGGTAGTCTTCTTTCTGCTGATGATACATAGGTTTCTGATTGTCGAGGGTGACTTGCAACTGTTCCATCCCAGTCCCCTGGCCATAACATCTTATTGGAACTACGTCTTGTCAGAAGCAGCTTATGGTCCTTGTTAAACAAAAGTACGGTAAATGCTCTATGAAGTTTGCCATTTGGGAGGTGGCACTTGGCTTTTTCTTCGGTTCCTATAGGATTATCGTTCCTGTCTACAAGAACTAGATATTCTGCGCTGAAATCTTCCATTATTTGAACACAGTTCCTTCAAACTTTTTTTCTTTTATTGCATCTACAATTCTTTTTGGCATATTTCCATTTACAAAAAATACTTTGATCCCCATCTTTGAAATTGTTGTGGCTTCGGATATTTTACGACGCATACCACCTGTTACATCCATTCCTATCTTTGATATTGATAGCTTTTGACCCCTTATCTCACGCAAAAGCCTTTTTGTTTTCATATTGGAATAGACTCCGTCTACATTTAAAACAAAAATTACAAGCGTGGGTCGTAGAATTTTAGCTAATATACTCATAATTCTATCGCCAGATAAAACATAGAATTTATTTTTACCATACCATAACACATCTCCATATGATACAGGTACAAGTCCTGCATGTGCTATTTTTGAAATTTCTTTTACTTTTTTAGGATCTGGTTTATTTCCGTGCATAAAGTCTGTAGGAGGAAGACAGTAAGGATTGAGTTTGTGTTTTAGAAAAGAGTCAAGAATTATTTTGTTCAGCTTAACCATGGAATTTTTTACAACAGAAACTCCTCTTTTATCATATTTTGCTGGCTTGGTGTGCATATCATATTTGACTGACCAGTAATGGCCAAAGGATCCTCCGCCATGAACTATGATAACTGGTTCTTTTATTGTCTTTAATTGAGAAGCAATTTTGTTTACAGCTGTAAGGTTTGGAGTAAGTGGTCTTTGCTTATTCGTAACTATGGAACCGCCAAGTTTGATCAAAATCATAATTTTTTACAGTAAGCCAGTCGGCTTAAAAAGTATCTAAAAGGCCTCTATAGTCTATTTTGGCAGCAAAACAATCCCCTAAGTTCTTTAAATTGGAAAGAGTTTGGTCAAGATTTGATTTGTTTGTGAGCGCAATTATGCACCCTCCTCCACCTGCGCCAGTTATCTTTGCCCCATAGGCTGTCTTTTTTGCTTCTTTTATCAGAAGACCCAATTTTTCAGTAGAAACACCTATTCGTTCAAGCAGGGCTTGGTTTTCAGACATAAGTAAACCTAATGCTGCCAAGTCATTTTGTTGTAGTGCTAAAAGAGCACTTTGAACAAGATTTGACTCTTGTTGGCATAAAAATGCAAAAAGATCTTCATTATTCTCTCTGAACCTTCTTACATTTTCAACAAGCTCACTTGTGTGGTGGATTTGTTTTGAATTTGCAATAACAAGGGAAAAGTCAGCTTTTGAATTTATTTTTTTAAAACCACTCTTTATATCATATTCCATAAGACCGCCAAAAGTACAAACAGAGCAATCTGCACCAGAGGTATTTTCAAATATGGTTTGCTCTGCCTCTATTGCAAGTTTTAGAATCTCTTCTCTTGAAATCTTTTCAAATAGTGCAGTAATTGATGCCGCAGCTGCCACGCAACAAGCAGACGATGATCCAAGGCCTATGCCAGGTGGAATTTCAGATTCTATTTTAACTTCTATTCCAACATCTTTTTTGAATCTTTCAAGAGTTCTTTTTATAATATACAAAAATGGTTTCATTGATTCTGGTGTCGATTTATTCATAATTGATAAGGAGTTATTACTTATTTCTATATGACCAATATCAGATTTTATCTTGATCATCTTTTCGTCAATTATTTGCGAAGTAACTGTGATTCTTTTATCTATAGAACAAAGTAATGCCCTTATACCATATACAACAAAATGTTCACCAAACAAAATTACTTTACCTGGTGCAGAAGCAACAGATTTCATGAAAATACAATCGATGCATATCCAACCACAGAACTCTTATCCCCTGTTACATCTCCGCTTGTAGCATATTTTAATAGCCTACCCTTTTTAGCTCCAAGCTCTTTACAGGCTACCATAGTTGATGCAATCGCTCCATATCCACACGCGCTGACTTGATTTTCTTGTAAAATTCTATAGAATCCTTCCACATCCAAATCTAAGATAGGCTCAATCAACATCTTATCCTGTTTATGGGCATAACTATTTTCCTCATAATGAGTAAAGTCAGATGAACCTACAATCATAGTTTTTTTGGTATTTGCGATTTTTGCTATTGCAGAACCAACTTCTTTTGCAGTTCGGTAATCTTGGTTTATTAAAATTATAGGAAGAATTTTGAACTTATGTGTATAAATTTCTTGTAACATGGGAACCTGAACTTCTAGACTGTGATCCCTTGTATGAGAAAAAAAATCCAATTCGATAATTTTGGTAATTTTGTTTATTTGTATAGCAGATTCTGAATCAACCTCAACATTCCCAAGCGGTGTTTGCCACTGACCTTCCTTCATTGCTGCAACGCCACAGCCAATCCCCCAGTGATTAGGGCCAACTATTATGACAATCTCTGGTTTTTGTGAAGAAATTGAGTAAAAGGAATTTGTTGCAATAGGTCCAGAATACATGTATCCCGCATGTGGACAAATTACTCCAAGAATATTCTCATCATTAGTAGCGGGAGAAACTTTTCCTGGTCCAAATGGATGAAGAAAACAATCACGTATTACAGCTTCCAGTTCATCTTTTTCTTTTGGATAGAACATTCCAGCAACGGCTGGTGTTCTTATCTGCATTATTCTATTGCCTCTTAGATCTCTCAAAACGAGGTGTTCTTACTGGTTCTTCCTCTATCTCTTCTTCAACTATCTTAGTTTCAAAGTCGTCAATTTCATACTTCATTGACTCGCCCTCTTTTAGCTTGCCTTTTTGTATCAATACTTCTCTTGCCAAAAGCCAGTAAATAGTTGCCAAAGATTTTCTACCCCTGTTATTGGCTGGTATGATCAGATCGAGTTTGGAAGTAACATTATCAGTATTTGATATGCCAATGACTGGAATTCCTGCATTTGTAGCTTCTAGAACTGCTTGCGCATCAGTTTGTGGATCTGAGATTACTACAAGCTGTGGTTCTATGTAATACGGCAAGAGTGGATTTGTGAGTGTACCTGGCATAAACCTTCCAAGCATCTGTGTTGCACCTGTTACTTCGCAGAATTTCTCTATTGGGGTGTTTGCATATTCCCTTCCAGAACACATTATCACTTTGTCAATTTCCGCTCTGTTTATGAACTTGGCAGCAGTCTGGATTCTAGATAAAGTCTTTTTGATATCTATAATGTAAAGTCCCTCGGGAGTAGATTTCGTAATAAATGGCATCATGAACTTTGTTTTAACTGGTGTTCCTACCCTTATTCCTGTGGATAAGATGCTTTTTTCAATACGTTCAAGCTCGGTTTGTTCGCTCATGTTGTGTTTTTAAATCTGTGCCATACCACGTATTAAATCATACTCTGCAATACGAATCAATTCATTGAGCTTGGCAATCCTTTCTCCACCAACAATTCCTACTTTTAGCATCTTTGATTTTGTTGCAATGCCAATGTGTGATATGTGTGGATCTACGGATTCTCCTGATCGATGTGATGTGATCAATTTGATGTTACTTTTGTGAGCTTCTGCTGCAAACTCAAGTGCATCATAGAGACTTCCTGCTTGATTTACTTTTAGAATTGCTGCATTACAAGATTTTAGCTTAGCTGCCTTTTTGAGTAATTCCGTATTTGTTACCAAAAGATCATCCCCAGTTATCAAAACATTTGGAAATTTTGAAGTCAGAATAGCCATATCTTCAAAAGCTTCTTCATGGACTACATCTTCCACGTAAACAAGTTTGTACTTTTTTATTATTTCAGAACTAAACTCTAGCTGCTTTTCTGGTGTATTTTCAAATCCAGCTCTTTTATAGACATATTTCATTTTCTTTTCATCCCACTGTGTAGAAGAGGCAAAATCCACACCAAGAGAAACCTCCTTACCAAGTGTAAAACCAAGGTTTTCGCATGCCTTAGCAGAAAGTTCTAGTGCCTTTTCGTTATCTAATTTAGGAGCCCAAGCCCCTTCATCACCGCGTCCATTTGTAAAGCTAAGATCATGTTTTTCAAGCACCTTGCGGAGTTCTCTATGCACCTCAAGGTTTGTTTCAATAGCATCATAGACTGTCTTTGCTCCTGTGGCACAAACCAAAATCTCTTGAATGTCTGGAGTTCCCGGACCCGCATGTGCTCCACCGCCCAAAATGTTTCCAAGTGGAAAAGGAAACCGGAAATCCTGTTCTTTTGATATGATCTTGAAAAATGGAATACCGAGTGATCTTGCTGCTGAATCTAGGGATGCAATGGTAAGGGCAAATGCAACTGACCCACCTATCACGGCATAGTTAGCCGTAGAATCAATTTCCCTAATAGTACTATGAACGACTTTTAAATCAGAAGGGTCAAGACCAATAAATTTTTTTAAATTTGTATTAAGAACTTCTAGGCTTTTTTCAGGCCTATTCTCTGGAAAACTTATTGCTTCATGTTTGCCGACGCTTGCACCCGACGGGGCACTAACCCTACCAAGATGTGAATTATCAGAAACAACATCGATTTCGATTGTTTTACTTCCCCTACTATTGTAGAGGAGTCTTCCTTTTACGGAAGTGATCTTTGGCATCCTATTCTAGCTCAGATTGTACTTCTTGTTGTCTTCTTCTGATGGCTTCGTAGAACGGAATTACTTGGTGAATTGTTTCAACAGATGTTAGTAGCATAGTTCTGCAACAATATCTTTTGAATCCCAAGGAGTCAAGAACTTTTGCAGGATCTTCTCCACCTTTCACTCTGTTTTGATATTCCTTAAACTTGTCAGCAATCAAATTACCACAAGTAAAACATCTGACAGGAACCAGCATATTTTCAAAAAGTAATCAAGGCTTATAAAAACCATGCATGGGTATTTGCATAATGCGGGAGTCGCCCAGCCTGGCCAAAGGCGCTAGCTTGAGGGGCTAGTATCTTAGGATTTCGAGGGTTCAAATCCCTTCTCCCGCACCACTTTCATAATTCACCTAAGGATGTACATGATTGTTAGTCTGCTCTAACTTCCCACTACCAACGGATCAAAAAAATTGATACCTGTGATTAAGATTCAAAACAAAAACTGGCAGATAATGAGAACTAGAGTACTCCTAGCATTGGTACTCCCTTTATTATTAATCACAAGCAACGCCCTTGCAATTCCTATGGGGAGTCTAGTCATTTCCGTAAAGCCAGAAAAAAGTAGCATTGGTGTAGGAGAACCGCCAGTCATAGAGGGAACCGTTACCAACCAGGCTAGCAAACCTATATCAAATGTTCTCGTAAACATCAGTACTGCAGCAGGCACAGTAGGAACAAAGACTGACGAGAGTGGTAAATTTAGGTATGAGTTTTCTAACTCATTTTCACCTGGACAGTATATGGTCAATGTCAAGGCACAAAAAGACGGCTACGGTGTGGGTCTGAAAAGTACAACATTCTTTGTGAAGGGCATGCCATCTATACAAACACAAAACCAATTACAACTCAAGACTGTTTCTGGAGACAAGATAAAAAATGATCCAATCGCTTCTAAGATTTTAAAAAATATGGAAATCACTCAGAAAAGACAGGCAGAACAAGAAAAAAAACTAAAACAGATTGAGGAAAATAAAAAATTCTTGGACCAGCAACGCGCACTGGCTGACAAGGAGCTTCAAAATGACCTTAGCAGATGGGTTGAGTCACTTGATCCTTTCGCTCCAAGGAATGCATATACCAGTTTTGTCTCTCAGATAAATCAAACTTTTCAAGGACTTTTCTGGGAACAGTTCAACTTTACAGAGCGGAAGACCAATGAGGGCTTGGTTGCAATGTTTCAGGTTCTAGATAATGGCGGAAGTGAGCAGGAAGCTAGAAAAGCATTCATTCAAAAAGCCGCAAGCTCAAGAGCCGAGATTATCAAGTTTAACAACGATCTGAACGTGAAATATGGTTTTGCAGACAAGAAAACACAAGATCAACTTAACATGGCAGGAAAATTGCCAAGACACGGCAGATAATTATTCTATAAACACTTTTTCAGTTTATTTATTGTATAGATAAGGTTAACGGCTTCAGTTACTTTTGCTTCAATAAGCACTCACTTTAGCAGGAATATAAAATTAAAAACTGGGTTGGTAAGTCCTTATCTGATAGATATTTTTGAGATATCATATGGATATAACAGTAAAGCAGATGATGCAGATAGAGGAAAATGGTCACCAAATGGGCTTTTTAAGAAAATTCATGATGGAAAATGCCGGTGCCGTTGCAGCACGGTATTTGACAGAAAACTTTCCTGATATCTCTTCGAAAAAAATACTAGTCTTTGCAGGTCTTGGGAATAATGGTGGAGATGCATTTGTTGTAGCAAGGCATTTGGCTGGATTTGGTTGTGATGTTAGAGTAATATTGCTTGGAAGTCCAAACAAAATAAAAACAGATGAGGCACAGACAAATTGGAAGATTCTTGAAAAAATGAATTCAGTAGATTTGATTGTTGCATCTGATGTTAGCGATCTAGATATAAAAGCGGATATTATTGTTGATGGAATTTTAGGAACAGGAATTTCTGGAAAAATAAGAGAACCATATGCATCAGCAATAAACCTCATAAACAAATCAAAGGCGTTCAAGCTCGCCTTGGATGTTCCTTCAGGTCTTGATCCAGATACGGGTAATACAAATGACAAATGTGTAAAGGCAGATGTAACAATAACATTTCATAAAATGAAGGTAGGTATGCCAAAAAGAAAGGATATTTGTGGAACTATTCTGGTCGAAAAGATTGGTATCCCGCCAGAGGCTGAGGCCAGTGTGCTATGAAAGTTCACCAGCTTGAAGTAGGTGACATGCAGAACTTTACTTACATTCTAGAAGATGAGGAAACAAATGAGGCAATAGTCATAGACCCATCTTGGGACCTTCAGGACGTATTGCAAATAATAGAAAGAAATAATCTCAAAATAAAATACATTGTAAACACACACTACCACTTTGACCATACTATAGGAAACGAAGCCATGTCTAAGGCAACAGGAGCAAAGATAATCCAACACAAAAACTCTACATTAAAACATGACATCACTGTATCTAACGGTGACAAGATTAAGTTTGGTAATTCCAAGCTTACCATTTTTCATACACCCGGTCACTCAAAAGACAGCATATGTTTAGTAGGTAATGGAAAAATTTTTTCAGGAGACACGCTTTTTGTAGGAAACTGTGGAAGGGTTGATCTTCCAGGTGGAAGTGCAAGAGAGCTTTACCATAGTCTATTTGATGTAATTAGTAATATGGATGACACACTTGAACTTTATGCGGGTCACAACTATGGACAATCACTTATATCCACAATAGGGAAAGAAAAAAAGACAAACTTTGTCCTACAACCAAGAACAGAGGACGAGTTTGTAAAATTTATGAACAGTGAATGACTAGTGCAAGACATTGAGATTTTAGGAAATATTAGCCAAGGTACTGATTTTATAAAAAAAACCAAAAATAAGAAATTTGTATTTTCATTTGTTATTTCTTATACTGCGACTTGTGAGATCCCAGGAATTACAGTTGCAGGTGCAAATCCTAACTTGCTAAAATTTACAGCCGCAGCGGATGCTGAATTTATTCAATATGGCTATTGTAAAAGCATTGATGCCATACCGATGACACCTGATGGTAAGCCAACTCCAGCTCTTCTAACTAAAGTTGCTATTGAGTCTGCAAGTATACCATACTTTGTTGTTAATGCGGGAAGCAAAGTTATTCCAAAGCTTCCCTGTGTGGAGCTTGGCTTGGAACCTGGAAAAAACATAGCACATGAATCTGCACTCGATCAAAAAGAAGTAAAAAAAGCAGTAGAACATGGAAAAATTGTAGGAAAATCACTTAGTGCCTCTACGGACTGTCTTATAATAGGAGAAAGCATTCCGGGTGGTACGACAACCGCACTTGGAGTATTGAAAGGATTTGGAATACAAGCATCTGTAAGCAGTAGTATGTCACAAAATCCAACTGATTTGAAAAATAGAACTGTACAAAATGCACTAAAAAGACTTCAGTCCAGAGATCCATTCGATATTGTTGCGCAGCTTGGAGATCCTATGATTCCTGCTGTTGCGGGAATGCTAAGTACCTCATCAGAATTTACAAATGTGATATTGGCAGGTGGAACACAGATGGCAGCGGTTTTGGCTTTTGCAAAAAACATAGGCTTTAATGAAAAAAATACAGTTATCGGCACAACATCTTATATCGTGGAAGATAAAACTGCAAATCTTTTAAATACTGTGCGACAAATTTCTGATATTCCAGTGCTTGTTGCAAAACTCAGATTAGGACAATCAGGAATTATAGGACTGCGTTCCTATGCTGAAGGGTTTGTGAAGGAAGGTGCTGGTGCTGGCGGCACATCAATAGCCTGTATGATAAAAACAGGCCTTGATTCGGAAAAACTTCTCTCATTAACGGAAAAAGAATATAGGCGAATTACTTTACAGTGACAGATTTTGCAAGGTTTCTTGGATAATCAGGATCAGTTTCCTTTTCAAGTGCAGAATAGTACGCAAGAAGCTGAATTGGAATTATCTCAATTAGAGGGAATAATATCTCGCTTACTGACGGAATCTCAATCCAATAATCATATACCTCACTTGGTTTATCTGAGATTCCAATTATTTTTGCACCACGAGCTTTGATCTCATGCGCACTTGCCAAAGTATCAACATATGTAGAATCATTTGGATTAATTATTATGACATAGACATTTGAATCCATGAGTGCTAATGGACCATGCTTTAGTTCTCCACCAGGTATGCCTTCAGCATGAACATAGGTTAGTTCCTTCAGCTTTAGAGCAGCTTCCGAGGCAATGGGGTAATGTACTCCCCGCCCAAGAACATAGATATCTGAAACATCCTTGAGTTTTTTTGCAACGTTTTGAATCTTTGAATGATCAGAAAGTATTGTAGTTATATGCTTAGAAACAATATCTAAATCTAGGACACTAAAACCGCCCAACCTTTCAGTTATTTTATACAATATGGCAAGTTGAGAAGTAAAGCTCTTAGTAGCTGCAACACCAATTTCTGGTCCACAATTTAGTCCAATGGAAATAGATGAGGCATGTACAAGCGAAGAAGTCGTTATATTAACAATGGAAATGATCTTCGCACCTTCTTTTTTAGCAATGTTTACTGCCTCAAGTACATCTGCGCTCTCACCACTTTGAGAAACGGCAATTAAAATTGATTGATGATCAAAAAGATTGGAAGAAAACTGCACCTCACTTGATATTAGTGGCTCTATCTTTATTTTTGCATATTTTGAGAAAAGATGTTTTGCAACTAGAGCGGCATTGTAGCTTGTTCCACTCCCTGTTATATAGAGATTTTTTGCATGCCTTACAAATTCAGTAACCAAATCAAGTTCACGCTTCGTACTGTCTCCTGCTTTCAATATTGTAAGAGGTTGTTCAGAAATTTCTTTAAGTGTAAAGTGTGCATAATCTCCCTTGTAAGCATCGGCAAGCTCTTTTGATACCTTAGTAATCTGATGTTGTACAGGATTTCCTTCATAATTAAACATCTGAATTCCTTCAGAATTGATTATGACAAATTCGCGATTATCTGGATAAATTACTTCGTCAGTATGTTCCACAAACCCTAAAACATCACTTGAAATGAAATAACCATCCTTCCCAACTCCTATTATTAATGGCTCATGGAATCTGGCTGCGGTAAGTATTCCATTTTCAAATACAGCTACAAAAGCATAATTCCCCCTTAACTTTGATACTGTTTGCATCATGGATTTCTTAATGTCTTTTGTTTGGTCAAAGTTGTACTGCAAAAGGTTTGCAATAATTTCACTATCTGTTTCACTTTTGAAAGTGTATCCTTTCTGTTGCAATTCTTTCTTTAATTCAAGATAATTTTCAATTATTCCATTATGCACTATAGCAACTTCGCCAGAACTGGATGGATGTGGATGCGCATTTGCTTCAGTTACTCCACCATGCGTTGCCCATCTAGTATGACCAATGCCTACAGTTCCGGAAAGTGCGTCAAGTTTTACTGTATTGTTTACCTCTGCCACTTTTCCAACCCCCTTTCTTACTAAAATCTGATTTCCAGAAAATGTGGCAACCCCAACACTATCATATCCTCTATACTCCATACGTTTGAGTCCTTTGACTATAACGGGCGCAGCTGAATTTTCACCAAGATAACCTATAATTGAGCACATGTTTTGGTCTTCTTATCTATCTCCAAATAATAATAATTGTGTCTAACTAATCTACTTTTGCGGTTCTTCAACTGGAATAGTCTCAATTACCTTTTTTGATTGACCAAGGTTGGTACCTGGAACTAGATGTATCTGACTTTCTTCCTCTATTTTCACTATATATGATGGGATAGTAACAATCCTCTCTCCAATCATTACATGACCATGAACTACCACCTGCCTTGCTTGATATGGGCTTTTAATCAACCCTTTTTTCTGAACCACCGTCTGTAGTCTGCGTGAAAGCAAATCAATTACTTTTAAATTCAAAACATCATCAAGTGTTGAGTTTTCTTTTGCTAATCCTATTCTTGTCAAGGATTTCATCAAAACCGGTTCTTTTTTCTCTCTTATCTCTTGCGTTAAAGCTAAAAGTGCTCTTGCTTGGTTTCGTATTCTTGAAAGCTCAGTATGTGCTTTCCATAGCTCACGCTTATTTTTCAATCCGAAGGTTCCTAAAACAAAAAGTTCCTCATTTAACAAATCATAGTTTAATGGCCGCTTTGGTTTTCTCCAGATCTTGCGAGGGTTTTTAGGATCTCCCAATACACACACCTATTTTGTTGGTTTTTTCTCTGCAGGTTTTGTTGCCGCAGGCTTTGTATCTTTTGGTGTAGTTGCTGTTCCCTTTGCTGGTGCTGCCGGCGTCGTAGCTCCTTTTGCGGGTGCTGCTGCACCTTCAGCTGGTACTGCTGCACCTTCAGCTGGTACTACACCAGGTGGAAGAATCTTGCCTCCTTTGCGAACTCCAACTGCACCACCTTTTCGTCCAGTTGTGCGAGTTCGCTGGCCTCTAACCTTCAATCCATAAGTATGACGAAAACCACGCCAACTGTTTGTATTTTTTTCCCGTTCAACATCATTTCTAACGTTAAACTCTATATCAGAAGTAATAAGATGCAAGTCCTTTCCAGAATCAATATCTTTTCGTCTATTTAGAAACCAAGATGGCATGTTAAGGGAGGAAGGATTTCTCATAGCCTTTTCTATTGCTTCTACTTGAGATTCCGTCAGAAAACCTATGTTGCTGTTCTGGTCAATCTTAAGTACATCCAAAATGGCCTTTGCAAAGTTATACCCTATTCCTCTCACTTGGCTCACACCAATTATCATTTTTTTTGCTCCTGGGACGTCTTTTCCAGCAATCCTAACAATGTGCCTATATTCTTGTGAAGTCAAGTGAGCAAAAATTTCCTCTAGCCCCGATAAAAACCATGCTAAAACAGACAATACTTTAAATCGCGTTCTAGCATAATTTATCAAATTGGCATATGAAATTGAAGAGCTTGTAAAACGTAGCTATAGTTCTGCGCCAAAATATACGGAAATAATGGCCGGTCTTCCTGAAGACTATAAACAAATCAAGACACTTGGCGGTCTTTTGGAAATAAACTATAAGATTATTAGCGCAAAAGAACAACTCAGACAAAACCTTATCTCAAAGATGGAAAGAAATGATATACGATATCCTGAAATTATTGGATTTGAAGAGGATGTCATTCCGGCACTTGATAGAGCAATCTTGGCTTGCCACGATGTAATGTTAGTGGGACAGATAGGTCAAGCAAAAACTAGAATTGCCCAAACAATATCTAAGAACCTATTATCTCCAATTCCAGTAATAAAAGGAAGCATAACGAATGACTCTCCAATGGATTTACCTCAAGATGAATTGATCTCTCTTTTAGAAGACAAAGAAAATGCAATATCTACTCCAAAATTTTATGTCGATTCAAACAGCATGGACAAAATACGTGACAATAAGCTTGATACAAAAATAGAGTGGGTTGAGGGACAACAAAGATACAAGTATGTGCTTGCAACACCTGATATTTCAGTCAAAGACTTAGTTGGTCAGATAGACGCCATAAAAATTACAAAAAAAGGGGCTGAGATGTACCAGATTGAATCGTATTCTCCTGGTCAGTTAATGCAAGCAAAGCACGGCCTCTTTTGTATAGATGAGTTACCTGTACTTGATACGAGAAAACAGGTAGCACTACTTTCCGTTCTTCAAGAGGGTAGATTCACTACAGGTTCGTACCCAGTTATTTTTGAACCAAAAACCGCCTTTTTTGCAACTGCAAATCCAATTGATTATACTCATTCTGGTAAAATAATAGAACCTCTTTATGACCGACTAAAAAGTCATATCCACACCCACTACCCAAAATCGCTCGATGAAGAAATGCTAATTATAATACAGGAAGCTAAAATTGCAAAATCATTCATACCGATTTTCATGCTAAGAACTCTTGCAAGAATAATTCAAAATGCACGAGCAAGTCAGGAGATAAATCAAGACAAAGGTGTAAGTGTACGAATGGGCATTCATGCTCTTGAACTTCTTGTAGGAGAAGCAGAAAGGACACGAGCTTTATCTCATAAAATCTTGGCAGTGCCCAGACCCTGTGACATATTTTGTATAGGACAAGCTACCAAGTTTGAGCTTGCAGAAATGGATGATACAGTAATGAACAGGGAAAAAATACTACGAGATTTAATTATCAAGTCCCTCAAGGAAGCCTCACTTGAATATATAAAAGGAATAGAGCCAGCATTTGTAGAAAAAATAAAACAAGAATTCGTAGGAAAAACTTTCCAGGTTTCACAAAAAATAGTTGGAAAAAATAGCATGCAATTTACATATGAAAATCAACTGAAAACCTTCAGGACTATTCAAAACCTAGTTGACACTATATACGAACAGCTGTCTAGTGAACAGACTGAGTTTGAGAAGAAGGCTCAACTGCATAACATAAAATCTGAATCTTTGCTTGCATCAGAAAAAGTACAGAGTGAATTTCGTGCTGTGGCTACAGAAATTGCACTAGAAGGGTTGTGTTGGGTTGAACCAAAAGTTCTTGATAAAAAAGAGACTGGGTATGTCGCAACATAGTATAACAAATTTTGTTTATTTTACAAACCAAGAAAACAAGAACAAAAGACCAAGTGACGAAGTATCAAACGAGATACTACAAAAGATCCTCCAAACTGTAGCAAGACAAGCATTAAAAGAAAAGACTCCCAATATGCAAGAACTTGAGCGTATCTTACAAGGCATGATTCAGCAATCCGAAGAAAACCAAAAACTTGAAAAAAATTTAGAGCGAACGGAGACAAATATTCAAGGAGGCGGTGTGCCTCTCACAAAGTATCTAGAAAAAATGGGCTATCTTAAAGATAAAAAAAAATGGTTAACAAATAAAGGATTCATTGAAATTGGTGGGAAACTTCTTCGCGATGTGATGAAAGCTATCAAAGAGGGAGGAGTTGGTTTTCATGAAATAAAACATGTTGGTACTGGCGGTACTATTCTAGATACTACAAAAAAGTTTGAGATTGGTGACGATATGAATCTACTTAATGTTCCACAAACTGTACTAAATTCAATCCAAAGAATTGCAAAAAAGGAATCTGAGATCAAATTTCCAATAGCAGTAAAGTTAGAAGATTTTGAGGAATTTGAAACAATTGAAGAAGTAAAAGTTGCTGTAGTGTATTGCATTGATCTGAGTTCCACTATGAAATATTCAGTTAGCGCGGGAGAAGGCAGTAGAATTGAAGCTGCAAAAAAAGCACTTTGGAGCTTGTATGTGTTAAACAAAAAGTTCTTTCCAAATGATTCTGTCTATGTAGCTGGCTTTGGCTCGTTTGCATCAGAAGTGAATCCTCGTGACATTCCATATTTGAAAACATATGATGCAAATGACAACTTTTTGCACTATACAAACTATCAAGCTGCCTTCAGACTAGCACTTAAGATTCTAAAACGCGATGGAGCACGGAACAAAAGGATAGTAATGATAACTGATGGACAACCAAGTGCGTGCTTTATTGACAACGAGTCTCAAAAAAAAGAAATACTTACAGACAAGCCATATTCACACTTTTACACGCCTGATGAAGCTACACTATTGAAGCTAAAAGATGATAGAGAAATAAAATTAGATGTAGCAGGCGGTCAAATGGTATATCTGTGCTATAGATACAGACAGGTTGATCCATTCATAGAGATTAAAACACTTTCTGAAGCACAAAAGTGTAAACGTGAGGGAATAAATGTAGATACAATCATGGTAAGTGAAGAAGACGAACTTTTAAGCTATGTAGAAGGTTTAGAAATGAAGCTAAAAGGAAGAGCCTATTACATCAATCCAGCAAACATTGACAAGGTTTTGATAAACGACTTTATTTCAAATAAAAAGAAAATTCTAAGTTCAAAGCAAACATGGTGAAATAAGCTGGAAGAAAAATATGACAAACAAAAAATGATTGAAACTCTAGTTGATCCAGACATCTCAGTAATATTATCAGAGCTGGAAGATGGGGACAAAGAATCTTCCTATCTAACGGGAAAATTGCAGCTTACCGATGTCCAGATAAGAGAAAGACTGTCATATGTGATACAGCATGGCTTCGTTAAAATAACACAAAATGGAAATAATAGTTTTTACTGCCGACAAAGAAAAACTTAATAAAATTATGGAAAGCGATGAAAACTTTTCAGGTGTTGTAGACGGTTTAACAAAGATGGATTCATTTCTTAACTAACGTTTGGTTTACCACGACTTTTAATGAAATATAATGTTCCTACTACAAGACCAACTAATCCTACCAATATTACAACAAACCCAAAAATACTCACCGTCAAAGATTGATCTTGAGGCAGGTAACCTATAACAGCTATTACATGAACTTCGCTATCTACAGAACTTTCCACTAGTAGTTTATACGTTCCTGCCATAGAAATTTTAAAACCATCTTGAATAGGGTTAGAATCTATGGACTTTGTGATAACAACATTGCCTAAAGGATCAAAAACAGATATGATTATCCCACCCACACTCTGAAAATCATCAATCTGAATTACATACACTCCATTTTCATTCTTAGCTGGGTTAAGCTCTTTGTATACTTCCATCGTCATTCCGCCTCCTATGAAGCCTTCCTGGGTAGTGAGATTCTCAATTACTAGTTGAGTTGCATATACCGAAAGTCCAATTCCTATGGCTACTAGGAATCCACCCATTACAAGAAATAGCAGCGGTTTTTTCACAGCGAGGATACAATAAAGCCTTAGTTAAAACTTAGGATTTGGTTTTCTTTAAAGAATTTAGCCTAAGGTAAAAAATTTAGTCTAAGCTAAATTATAAATAACCCACTCATGCTATTTTGATCAAATGCAGCTAGTGAAAACAATGAAAAGAAGAATGCTTTTGTCTTTAACCGCGGCATCCTTTGTGGCTATTATTTATTTTTCATTACCGATTTTGAATATCGATGCAACTAAAGAACCAAAGACTTTCTTAACACATTCTGGTGCGGTTATACAAACAACAGGTGATGTAATTGATCCTATTGGTTATTCTGGAGATCCATTAGAGTTTAATCCAGACAAATATCTGCGTGAATTTAGTTATGGTCGGGTTTCAAAACTTTCAGATGGAACTACACTTCGTGAGTTTACTATTATTGCAGAAGACAATAAAATAATGGAAATTTCTCCCGGTGTATTTTTTAATGTGTGGACTTTTAATGGAACAACTCCGGGGCCCACCATTCGTGCAACTGAAGGCGACATTGTACGTATAAAATTTATCAACAACGGATCAAAACCCCACTCAATGCACTTTCATGGAATACACCCATCAGAGATGGATGGTTTAGAGTCTGTAGGACAAGGTGGTGGACAATTCACGTATGAATTCGTAGCCGGACCAGTGGGTGTTCATCCTTATCACTGTCATGTTATGCCACTTGAAGAACACATATCGCGTGGAATGTACGGCGTCTATATTGTTGATCCAAAAGAAGGAAGGCCAAAAGCAGACGAAATGGTTATGGTATTAAACGGATTTGACACTGATTTTGACACGGAAAACAATTTCTATGCGGCAAATACAATTCCATTCTACTATCAGCATCATCCAATACAGATCAACACAAATGAGCTGATCAGAGTCTATGTAGTCAACATATTAGAGTTTGATCAAATAAACAACCTCCATCTTCACGGTAACCTATTTGATTACTATCCGACTGGTACGTATCGAGTGCCCTCTGCATACACTGACATAATTACACTATCCCAGGGAGAGCGAGGAATTATGGAATTCAATTATACCTATCCTGGAAAATATTTGTTCCATGCACATAAAACCGAATTTGCCGAAAAGGGATGGACAGGACTCTTTCTTGTAAAAGAATCAGAAAACACAAAACAATATGGTGATTAAAATGCAAGAAATTAACAAAACTTCAAAAGGAAAACTCATCCTAAGTGGTGTAATTCCTGTCATCATTTTGGCGGGAATGATCTTCTATATTTTTGGCCCCGGAGCTGACCTTCTTGATTTTGGCACACCGTTACCAGAAATAACGATAGAAAAAATCGACTTTCTTGATTCAAAAATTATTGCCACTGTTAGAAACACAGGTCCTATTGATGTTGATATTGTACAAGCAGATGTCAATGACAGAATTCAGCCCGCTGCCGTTGAACCAGACATGCGTCTTACACGATTTGAAGTTGCCAAGGTAATAATCCCCTTTGAATGGAATGAAGCTGAGCCATATGAAATCGGACTTACAGTAGATGATGGAACAAGATTTGCAAAATCCGTTGATGCCGCAGCTCATGCACCAGAACAGAGCCTTGAGCTTGTGGCATATTTTGCTGTAATTGGAACCTATGTCGGCATTATACCTGTAATGATAGGGTTGCTCTGGTTTCCATTCATAGCAAAAATGAGTCCACCCAAGTACAAATTCTTCCTTGCACTCACAGCTGGACTGCTGTTGTTTCTTGGAATTGATGCCATAGAAGAAAGCCTAGAAATTTCTACAGAAAATCTGGCAGAATCATTCAACGGTCCACTGCTTGTTGCAACTGTAGTTATCGCATCATTTCTTGGATTGTATTATTCTTCGGAAAAGCTAGTCAATAGATATGCTACGTCAACTATGGCAAAACCAGTTGTGATTGCCTTGATGATCTCAATAGGAATAGGGCTACATAATCTGGGTGAAGGACTTGCCATAGGAGCCGCAATAGGTCTTGGTGCAATTGCCTTGTCAAAATTTCTTATCGTAGGCTTTACTATCCATAACACTACAGAGGGTCTTGCAATCGCGGCTCCAATGGCACGCATAAAACCAATGATAGGAAAGCTTGCTGCCATGGGTATGATTGCAGGAACACCAGCAATTTTTGGAGCGTGGATTGGTGGTTTCATTTATTCACCATTTACAGCTGTAGTGTTTCTATCAGTTGGAGCTGGTGCAATATTCCAAGTAGTTGCAGCCATTATAAACTGGATAAGGCAGGATGGAGAAAAAACACTTTCAAACGCAGCCGTAGCATCAGGAATTGCTGTAGGAATGCTAGTAATGTATCTGACTAGCATTCTTGTATAGTCTGTAAAATGCAATAATTACTACATCATTCTAACCAAAGACAAAAGTGTAAAAGACAAAGTTGTCAGTTTTTGGAATTATCTCTATCTCATGCTGTTCTATATTTTTTGTAGCAGCAAGGTTGTGCATAAAGGGCCACTTTATATCAAGAATACTCTTTCCGTCTCTTAATGTAATGTCTTTTCCAGCATTTTCTTTTGTCAGATAATTTCCATCAATTTTTACTTCAGCCAAAGCCGGCTTACCATCTGAGGCACCCACTATTCCATGTACTCTTGTTGCAGTATATTTTATCATTATTGCAGAGTCAGATTCGCCTGGATATTGTACTCCTTCACTTTTCCATATCCATTTTCCACGAAGATACACCAGATTATCCATATGTTTACCAGAATCTGTAAAGTGGTTTACCTCGTCTGGCTTTGGAGTCTGGTTGTTTCCAAACCTACGTAATCTTGTATAGCCAACACAAATTTCTGGACTTATTCCAGCAAAATGCATTCCATAGGTATCATAGATCTCACTTGCAATCTTTCCCTGCTGTTTTATGGGAGGAATCTTTGCGCCTGATTCCTGCAACAATTCCAAGATGTACTCATCAAAATCCCTAACCATGCCAAAACCTGCATGCTCATATCTGATAAATCCATTTGCGTCAATTAGTATGTGCTTTGGCCAATACATGTTTCCATATACTTCCCAAGTCTTATTGTTAATATCTAAGGCAACAGGAATTTTTACGCCATATCTTTCCAGCGCTCTTTTGATGTTTTCTGGATCCTTCGCAAACTCATACTCTGATGAGTGAGCTGCTACAACTTCAAGGCCATATGCACCATACTTTTCTTTAAGATCTGTCATTACAGGAAGCGATCTTAAACAAAAGATGCAGCTGTATGTAAAACAATCAAGCAACACAACCTTCCCTTTTAGTTTCTTTATCTCTAACGGTTCCGAGTTTATCCATGAATGTATGTCTATAAACTCGGGAGCGGGAGAGGCTGGAATTAAATTCAATGTTTAGATGGGGATTTGAAAACTCTATTTAAAGAAAGTGATTTCAATCAGGGCTCACTGCGCAAAATATGTATTAATTATACGACAACAATATTTGGTAGTTCAGCAGATCTTGTAATCGACGAGTAAAATTGCACAAACTTTTAGTTTTCCCCCTAGCTTTCATTCTCATAGCAACCCCACTCTCAAGTATTACTGTAGAAGCACAATCTAGTAATCCAAATCTCTTTGTCTCTGCAGAAAATAGTTTTTTTGAGAATCACTTTTCTGGCTCTATGGTTGTTGAAGTCGTCATAAGAGACAACGACATAAGCTCTCAGGACGATGCACACGGAGAGCCAGATGTCACATTAAATGGAAAAAAACTTAGGATGGTACAAGCTTCTGACGGAAACTGGTATGCATATTTTGCAAATACAGAAAAAGCTAAGCAAGCAGATGCGACTGTAGGTCTTACTGGCTTTGGTCTTGATTTTGGTGCCTTTTGTGATAAATCTACAGACGCATCTATACTTGGTGTAAGTTTCTCACAAACAGACGGTGTAGCAATTCCACAATCTGTAACCGGTTCAACACAAGGCACATCTTCATTCAACGCATGCACAAGTTCACCAACCCCACCAACTAATCAAAATAATGTAGTACGACAATCACGCAGTCCTAATTCAAACCCATCTGTACCTTTAGGCCAAATTGGGATAGCAGCTGGTGCGTGGCCAATTATCCAACTTTTTTCTTTCAATGATAATGTAAGCATTGTTTACAATAGAGCGGGTGGCTCTCAAAGAGTAGATCTCACTTATTCTGATATACCAAACATTTCTTTAACGCTTGATAGAAACGGATATCCAAAAGGAGCCGAAGTCTTCGTAACCATAAAAGATATGCAGCTAAACCAAGATCCTACATCCGTAGATTCTTGGACATTTAACATCAATTCTCCTAAAGCAACCTTTTACCAAGCATTCACAGAATCAGGTGCAAATTCTGCAAATGGTGGACTTGGCTTGGTAGATTTGAAGCCGTACTTGGGAAGTTTGGGTTTTGAGAAAAATGGCAATTTGGGGTTAAATCTAGGTTCTGTGGCAGTATTAAAAACAAACCAACGCCAACCCTTCAGTTTTGTCTCTGACGGAATACCCTACATTCAAATAGTTACGCTTGTAGAATCAGAACCAAATTCTGGAATCTTTGAAAGTTTTGATTTCAGTGACAGATCCACAATTGGAATTTCAAGCAATGCACCGCGTGGCCAGTCAGCCTCAATAGAATATAATTCAAAATCAACTTCCATAGTATCAGGTACATTTACTGCAATACTCTCACTAGGTATGCAGAGTGGACAATTCAACCCGGGCCAAAAGGCAACCATAACCCTAGTTGATAATGATCAAAATCTCAATCCTGGTGCTGATGAAGACTTGGACGTATTTAGGAGTACGGCAACTATACCAACACTACAGATTGGAAATCCTGTTACTTTACAAAGTGTATCAAGTGTCAAGTTTTATGCAACATCTGCTACTTCTCTTAGTGGAGGAACAGATGTTCCGTCAAGTGTACCAGATACTAAATCTGATAGGTTGATAATAGATACCACCTCAACTCCAAATGGATCATTTGAAAAAATTGCCATAAGCCTTGGAATTACAGCAAACACTTTACAGGATCTATTCATAGACATAGATCCAGGCGATCCAAACACTGGTGGAACAAACTGGATAAATTATGATCTAAGATCATTTGAACAGCAGCTTGCAATTAGTTCCTTTTCAGATACAAACATGACATTACAATTTGGTGTATTGCCTGGTACTACTGTAGTTCAAATCTTAGATGGCGGTGACATATCATCAGGGAAAGGACTTGTTCAAATAGATGATGCAGATATAGATGTGATAAACGCGGTATCTCCTTCTTCTTCCGTGTTTTTGGTGATAAACTTTGATGACTCAAGTGATACTACAAATGCGGGAACCATCTCAAGTGAAACCGATACACAACCTATAGTCTTTGATCTATTCTCCTTTGGAGAGAGAAATGGTCAACGAGTAAATAATGCAATATACCGGGTAGAGCTTGAGGAAACTTCGATCAATTCAGGCACCTTTGTAGGTACAATGGAATACGCAGTGATAAACCAACTTAATCAATTTGATCCAAATCTAATCAAAAGTCTTCGTCCAATTAGTTACGAAATAAAATTCTTGGTAAATGACAAACTTACTGATGAAAAGGGAATAAACTTGGCATATTCTGATATTGCAAATACTGGAGTAACAATAGGAGTGTCTTCAAAAACTGATATACGAACTCATTCTGGTACAGTCACACTTGATTCAAAAACCTACAGGTTTGGTCAACCTGTTGTTGTAATTCTAACAGACTCGGACCTAAATGCAAAACATGATGTGATAGATGTTTATAATGTGGTAGACGATCCCTCGTCTGCAGCAGATGATACGGTGGGAAATACAAATGGTAACATTCTACTAGAAATAGAGATCAAGGGATTCAGATACCATCGCTGTACCATAAACGGAGTTGAAACTGGGGGGCTAGCATTAACTGGATTTGCACTTGTAGAGACTGGTCCAGACACTGGAGTATTCAAAGGAAGTTTCAAAATGCCTTCACAAATTTGTAATGAAGATGGCACAAAGCTAATCTATACAGCCGGTGGAAGCATTGAAGTAAATTACTTTGATTTTAGAGATGCATCAGGGCAATCAAGAGAAATTGGATTAACGTTTGTCAAGCCAACCTCTGGCGTTGCATCAAATCAACCTAGAGTAGAAGGAGGGTCTGTGCCAAACATCAATATAAAAACTCCTCAAATAAAAGACTCCTTTAACAGACCTATGTTACAAAAACCCGTGGTCGGTCAGAAGCTTAACTTTGTAACAGAAATATCAAATAAAGATCAACAATCACAAAGTTACAGCTATATAATACAAGTACGGGATGAGAACAATAGTGTTGTGGATCTACGATGGATTAGTGGTAAAGTGGATCCAACAAAGACAAACACTGTAACAATTCCATGGGAACCAATACTTCCTGGGGATTATACTGTAGAAATTTTCGTGTGGGATGGGATAGACTCTGCAACACCACTTGCCGAAAAAACAGAATATCCTCTTAATGTAGGTTCAAGATAATGCCTGAAAGATCTGTCTAAAAATGATTACACAAAAGTCTTAGCGCAAAAAGGAAGAATTACATTCTATGCTTTGTTTAATTATTATATTTGTTAAGAATTGATAAGACTTCATTATCGGAAACCTGATCGAATTCTTTGTAAAATTGACTTACTGATATAAATTCTTCTGGGACTTCAAGAGCAATAATGTGATCCGTGATTCTTTTCATAGCATCATAGGTCTGTTTTGGGATTACTGGTACAGCTATAATTTTTTTCTTTACACCTTGTTTTGATAACCATTTTAAAATTACAAAAACAGTTGATCCTGTTGCTATGCCATCATCTACCAAGATTACTGTCTTGTCATGTAAATCATAATCATACTTACCTCTGAATGTTTTCAACCTTCTTCGTGCTTCCTTTTTCTTGTCTTCTATCTCCTTGATGAAATATGGATCTGTGGAATAAGACGGCCAGTGTATGTGTAGTGTTTCATCATGCATTACGGCTCCTATTGCATATTCCGGTTGATCTGGTGGTGTAATTTTTCTTGAAATCACCACATCTAAAGTGCAAGCAAGTTTTTTAGCAATTTCATCACCAACTATAACTCCACCTCTTGGGATAGCTAAAACAATTATCTTGTCGCCTTTGAGGTGACTAAGCTTCTCTGCAAGAAGTTTGCCAGCTTCTTTCCTGTTAGTAAACATGTTAATAGTATAACAAAGCGTAAAAAAGACAAATATGATTGTATGATTTAAATTCTTACGATGTTTACGACTATTTTTTCTAAATTCAATTACATGTTGCTTGCAGTGAGTATATCTGTAAGTATTTTCATTCCCCTATCCATAATCTCAGAGTATATCTTTTTTGAACCATATTTTATAATGCATATCCCAATAGACAGACTAATTGGATTTGTATTAATAACTGGTGTTTCTATCATGTCAGGATTAGTAGTAAGCATGAATATGTATAGAATAAAAGCATTACAAAATAACATGAAAAAGATGGGAAGTGGATTTTTAGGCTTAATAATAGGCGCATCAGCAGGAGCATGTAGCTGCGGTCCAACCGGTTTCGCCGTGATCTCTACTTTCGGAACTGTGGGAGGCATTGCTACTTCGTTTCTAACAAATTATGAAATACCATTACGTCTTGCTGCATTAGCAGTATTGGGCTACACTTACTATGCAATAACAAAAGCTATTTCATATGAATGTAAAATCAGAAATCAATAGATAAAATATAATTTTCAAACATTTAACATTATCTAAAAGTTATATTTTTCTTTGTAGGGAGATACTGCACGTAACTCCTTTACTATCTTTTTTAAAATCTGAACAGTTTCATCAATCTCTTTTTCAGTATTTGATATTCCTACTGTTAAACGCAACGAACCAGCTATTTGTTCATGTGAAAAACCCATTGCCTTTAGAACATGTGATGCTTTTTGCACTCTTACTGAACAGGCAGAGCCAGTAGATGCTGCAATTCCATTTTCATCAAGTTTGATTATTAGATCTTCACCATTCACACCTAGAAATGTGAAATGTATGTTGTTTGGTATTCTTTTTTCAGGATGGCCATTTAGTGTAGTATGAGGTATTTCCTTTAGGATCTCAAAGACAAGCTTTCTGCCAAGCTTTCTTACATATTCTTGGTTTTGGCTCATGTTATCTTTTGCAAGCTGGCATGCTTTTCCAAACCCTACAATGTTTGCCACATTCTCTGTGCCTGATCTAAGACCATTTTCCTGTCCCCCCCCAAGGATGAGAGGATCTATCTTCACTCCTTTTCTAATATACAAAGCACCTACGCCTTTCGGTCCATTTATTTTATGAGACGACATTGAAAGTAAGTCAATCTTAAGTTCTTTCACATCTATTGGTATCTTTCCAATGGCTTGCACCGCATCTGTATGAAAAGTAACTTTTTTTTCATTAGCTATTTCTCCAATTTCTTTAATTGGCTGGATCGTACCAACTTCATTGTTTGCAAACATTATGCTGATAAGACATGTATCAGAAGAGATTTCCTTTTCAACATCTTCAGGATTGACAAGACCATGCCTATCCGCAGGAAGATATGTGATCTGAAAACCTTCTGCTTCAAGACGCTTACATGGTTCTAGTATTGCATCATGTTCAATAGATGATGTGATAATATGTTTTCCTTTGTTTTGGTGTGTAATTCCATAAAACGTAGTGTTATTTGATTCTGTACCACCTGATGTAAGAAGTATTTCTGTGTCATCAGCATTTATCAATGCTGCAATTCTTTTTCTTGCATCTTGTATTGCTATTCTAGCAAGACGACCATACTTATGAATAGACGAAGGATTTCCATATTGTTCCCTAAAATATGGAATCATTTCATCAATTACCTTTTCATGCACTGGTGTTGATGCAGCGTTATCTAGGTAAATCAATCCACAATCACGTTCAGCTTACCCGGCTTGTAACCTTCAGGGTCTATAGTAACCGTTGTGAATCCAATTTGCTTTAGATTGTAAATAAGTTCTGATAATTTGGTCTTGTCTGAAAGCAATTTAATCTCACCACTTCCAACTTCGATACTTGCGATGCCATCAAAATCGCGTATCCGAACTTGCTTTGCACCGAAAATTTGCTTTATCATAATTTCACCCCTCTCGATTCTTGCAAGTCTTTCTGCAGTTACACGCTGTCCCCATGGAATGCGTGAAGCAAGACATGAGTTAGAAGGTCGATCGTAAACAGAAAGACCAACCTTTTTTGCATGTTCTCTTACCTCCTTCTTTGTAAATCCAACTTCTACAAGCGGACTTTTTACACCATTTTCTTTTAGAGCCTTTATACCAGGCCTATAGTCTACAAGATCATCAAGATTGGTACCATCTACTATTAGATTCACATCTTCTTTATGGGCAATTTCTTTTAGATGCTCTGACAGCTCGGTTCTGCAGTAAAAACACCTATTTTTGTCATTTCTTACAAAGTCTGGATTTTCAAGCTCATTATACTGTATAACAAGATGTTTTATCCCAATTTCAGCGCATATTTTTTTTGCAGATTCTAGCTCTTCTTGAGCAAGTGTCTTGTAGTCAGCTGTTATCGCAATCGCTGATGTTCCAAGAGACTGATACGCCGTATAAGCAACAAGTGCACTGTCAACCCCTCCAGAAAGTGCCACAAGTACCTTACCCTTTCCATCAAACCACTGTATCAAATTGTCAAGCTTTGTCATTTTACATCCAATTTCTGCTTAATCTCAGATCTGATAAGTTCATTTGCATCTTTAAATGATAATGAAAGTGAGTCAGCAACTGATTTGATATCGGAAGCTTCAACTTTGTAGTGTTTTATAACCCCATGATATTTTATTATCTTACACTTTACGGCAAAGCTTTTTCCATGAATAATTAAAGGCACAGTAACTATTACTCTTGGAACAACAAATCTGGCAGAGGTTCTAACTCTAACTCCAAGCGTACCTGTTTCGAATACAAGTGTATCCAATATGGCGTTTACAGAACTTGATTCACATATTACAGAGATAAGGTGGGTTGGTCTGCTCTTTTTGGTTATGGCAGGCGTAATTGTAACATCCTTTGCGCCATTTGCCATGATCTTGTCAATCATATGTCCTAAAACCTCACCAGGAACATCGTCTACATTTGTCTCAAGTATTTGAACAGAATCTTGCTGGAAATAGTCAGATTTTTCACCTTTGACAATTTTAAGTACGTTGGCAAACAAATCAAAATTTTTCTTTCCTGTACCATAACCTATTGATTGCACTTTCATCAAAGGATAGAACTCTGAACACTTATCTGTTAAATTTACAAGAAGACTAGCCCCAGTAGGGGTCGTGAGTTCATCTTTTGATTGCCCGCCAGAGATCATTATATTAGAATTACGAAAAATTTCCAAAATTGCACTTGCTGGATTTGATACAGTTCCATGTGAAAAAGTAAGTGTTCCGCTACCTACTGCTACAGGGGTCGAAATTATTTCTTCTGAAAAAAAATTTAGATCATCTAAGGCAATTGCAGATCCAACTATATCTATCACAGTATCCATACCTGAAGTTTCATGGAAATGAACAGACTCTACAGACTCTCCATGAATTTTTGATTCTGCGTTTATCAAAGACTTGATACTCTCTTTAGCAAAGACTTTTGCATTTTCAGAAAGACCTATCTTATCTGATGTAAGTAAGATGCATTCTTGAATCTCAATTCCTCTTCTATCAAATACATTCTCTTTAATATCTAACAATACCTCTGTTGCTTCTATTCCATGTTTGATTGTTTTTCCAAACTCAAACTTTTGGATCTTCGAGCCTGAAAGATAATTCTCCGCTATGTGAGCTCCATCAATTACTTTTGATTTGTTTGCACCTATGTTGATCAAAGCAGAAAGCATCATGTCTCCTGAGATCCCAGCTATCTGCGAATCTATGATGACTACCATGGAATTGCAAACCCATCAGAATGCATATAAATTGTAATTTCTTTGGTTGGTAAAATTTTCATTGTGTGGTTCTGAAAGAATTTCAGACATGATACATGTAATAACATGTTTATACATAATCTAATAATATAACTAAACTAACTTGAAAACATAAATTATTACATATATGTCATATAAAAACAAAAAAATTTGGATCTATTGAATCTGAGGGTGTTTAGATGGGTGTTGAAATATTCCGAAATTCAAGTTCCAAGAAAAAGAACAAACAGGGAACTGCAGCATATTCCTAGACTGAAACCATTATTTGATTATATGGACACGAAAAGCCAGATTAGGAAAAGACTAAAGTGAAAAGGCTCT
This sequence comes from Nitrosopumilaceae archaeon, assembly GCA_040877685.1. GTDB lineage: Archaea > Thermoproteota > Nitrososphaeria > Nitrososphaerales > Nitrosopumilaceae > JBBDNF01. Next base: position 4,826 of record JBBDNF010000021.1, on the reverse strand, counting down.
AGATCGTTTCCTAAATCATTTTAATTTTTTAATTCTAGAATAATTAACAACAAATCTCATTTTGCTTAAAAAATTCTTCCAATCGCCAAGTTTAATTATTGATCAAAATCACGCCTGATTGTGATTACAATTGTTGGGGCTGGAAAGGTTGGCGGAGCTGCTGCACTTTTTACCGCACTTAGAAAACTCTCTGATGAAATTCTGCTTCTAGACATTGTTCAAGGACTTCCACAAGGCGAAGCCATGGATCTAAATCACACGCTTTCAGAACAGGGAATCGATGTGAATATACGTGGTTCAAATGACTACTCTGAAATGAAAGGTTCAGACATTGTTGTTGTAGTGGCTGGCTCTGGACGAAAACCTGGAATGACAAGAATGGATCTCTTGAAAATAAACACATCAATTGTCAAAGGCGTTGTGGAGAACATAAAAAAATACGCTTCTGATTCTATGATTATACCAGTTACAAATCCACTTGATCCTATGACATACCTTACATACAAGGTCTCAGGGTTTCAGAAGAATAAGGTGTTTGGTATGGGCAACATGCTTGATCTATCACGATTTATTCAATTCATACATGAAGAAACTGGCATGTCACGATATTCCATACGCGCAATAGTTATTGGTGAACATGGAGAAAACATGTTGCCTTTGGCTAGATATTCTTCTGTCTCAGGAATACCCCTTACCTTACTCCTATCGAAACAAAAAATTGAGGCTCTTATACAAAATACAAGACAGGTCGCTGCTAAGGTGATAGAGTTAAAGGGTGCTACAGTTCATGCACCTGGAAATGCAATCGCAAATATGGTAGAAGCAGTTGTACGTGACACCAAAGAGGTAATACCAGTTACAACTTGTCTTGACGGACAGTATGGTTATTCAGATGTTGCTATAGGTGTACCTGCTATCATAGGTAAAGAGGGGGTAGAAAAAATATTGGAACTTGAACTTGATGCTAATGAAAAAGAGTGGTTCAAAAAAGGAATTGATAGCGTTAAAAATGCCATATCTACCATGGAATTCTGATTAAATTTTTAACCACACGTAGGATTACTGATAACATTGGACCTCATAGAAATCTTAGAATCACTTAAACTGGGTAAGATTAGTGTATCCAAAGCACAAAAACTTCTTTCCTTACATTCTATAGAAAAAGTTGAAGATTTTGCTAAACTTGATATTGGTCGAAAATTCAGGCGTGGAATACCTGAAGTAATTTTTGCAGAAAAAAAATCATTTGTGGATATAAAAAAAATAATTCTTGCCGCTATACGCAGATCAGATTCAGTACTTGTATCAAGGATTAGCAAAAATGATTATGAAAAGGTACTTTCATTTTTAAAGACAAACAGACTCAAGACAAAGCTTGGGAAAAACACTACATCAATTCTAATTTTCAAAAATATGTCACGTTATTCAGGTGGTCGTGTTGGAATATTGACTGCTGGAACTTCAGATATTGGTGTGGCAGAAGAGGCAAGGTTAATGTGCGAAGCAATGGGATGCATATGTATTTGTAGCTATGACGTAGGAATTGCTGGACTGCATAGAGTTTTTCCAATTATAAAAAAAATGATAAAAGAAGAGGTTGATGTTGCCATAGTAGTTGCTGGCATGGAAGGAGCACTTGCTTCAATAGTTTCTTCACTTGTGGATATGCCAGTAATAGGAGTGCCAACGTCGGTAGGATATGGATACGGAGAAAAAGGCGTGGCAGCACTTGCCGCTATGCTACAAAGTTGTACTCTTGGCCTATCAGTTGTGAATATAGACAACGGTATAGGAGCAGGTGCCATAGCAGCTAATATTGCTAACAGAGCTGCAAGGAAAAGAACTAAACATTAACAACACCAAGATTTGCAAGTTCGGATCCTATTCCATATCCTATAAGTGCAATGCCTGTTCCAAGTCCTGCCATTTCCAATCCACCTTTTATGATACTAAGATTAGCCAACTTTGATTTGATTGCACCTATTACAAACGAAGCCGAAAGACTAATTCCTATTGCAACAAGAAGTGGCACATATCCATCTGCAAAGAAGTATGGAATAATTGGCAATATTCCACCAATTAGAAAAGATCCAAACATCCTTAGTGCACTTTTAAGAGGGCTGCCGACAATTTCCAAGTTCAGCTTTAGTTCTTCATTAAGCATTGTGTCAAGCCAGACCTTTTTGTCTGAAGTTACCTTTTTTACAACCATTTCAAGATCAGTTCCTGAAAATCCCTTTGCCTTGTAAATGTCTTCTATCTCCTGTCTTTCCTTTTCAGGAACATTCTCAATCTCCCACTTTTCTCGCTCTATCTCAGAATGCAGAAGCTGTCTTTGTGATTTTACCGCAAGATAATTTTGTACAGCCATTGCCTTGGCACCTGTAAACATTGCAACTATTGCGGCAAGTATGATTATGTTTGAAGAAATATCCGCACCCCCAACTCCTGCAACTATCCCCAATGATGTATTGATGCCATCTCCAAAACCAAAGACAAAATCCCTTATGGCACTTGTTTCAGATTGGTGTCTTTCTACATGCCTTGGTTCTGATAAATCTCTCATATACTATCTACACAACCTCATATTCAAAAACGCAGTGCTATGTTTGAATAGTCTTGTCGTAAACGATTTATATCATAGTAAAAGGAGATACAACAAGAAAATGGCTGGAAAGAGAATAGTTCTAAGTGCAGACCGCAGCTTGATGACTAACTACCGTGGCAACTTTCTTTATGGATTTATTGCTTGTGGACCATATGAGGTTCTTCCTGAGTGGGTCTTTGACAAGGTCTTCTGTCCTAGCGTAGAGACTGACAAGGTAACAGGGGAAGCAAAAGTTGCCCAAGTCGGTTTAAGAAGAGTTGAGAGCGCACTCTTGCAGGGATATAAAAGAGACGAGGTCTTTGTTGCACATCCTGACTATCTTGCAAATTGCATAGGACCTGATACAAAAGTTGTAGGAATTAATGTAATGGATCCTCTTGGCATGGCGCCGGTCACAACTACAATGTCACCAGAAAAACTTTCCTATGTAGCAATGAAATTCAAAAGAATGTGTGCTAGCATAATTCAACTGAAGAAAAAATACAATTTTCGTGTTGTTGTTGGAGGAAACGGTGCATGGGAACTTGCAAAATCAGATAGGATGAAAATTCACGGAATTGATACTGTAGTAGTAGGTGAAGCAGATGAGCTTGCACTAGATTTGTTTCATGATTTGGAAAAAGGTGATGCGCCAGAATTAATGCATTGTTTTGTTAAGAATATACAAAACATTCCAATTATTGAAGGCCCCACAGTTAACTCTCTTATCGAAGCAATGCGAGGATGTGGAAGAGGTTGCGACTTTTGTGATGTCAATAAGAGATCTAAAAAAGATTTACCACTTGAAAGACTTCAACATGAGGCAAAGATAAATCTTGATTACGGTTTTGATTCAATTTGGTTACATTCTGACGAAATGCTACTTTATGGATGTGAAAGCAGAGATTTTCAACCAAACTATGATGCAATAACTGACTTGTGGAAAGGACTGAAATCTCTTGGCGCTAGATTTGTAGGTACGACCCATATGACATTTTCTGCTGTCTGTGCTGATCCGAAATTACTCCATGACATGTCAGAAATTAATGGTATGAGTAACGAGAAATGGCTTGCTACAAACTTGGGAATTGAAACTGTTGCACCAAAAATGGTCAAAAAACATCTCGGAGTGAAGACAAAACCATTTTCTACTGACGAATGGGGATGGGTTGTCAGAGAAGGTGCAAGGATCTTAAATGAAAATCATTGGTTCCCGGCAGCTACTCTCATAATTGGATGGCCAGATGAAACTCCTGACGAAACCCAATACACAATAGACTTGATCGACGATTTTAAACAAATGCACATGCGGGGTCTAGTAGCGCCTCTTCTATACCAAGACTTTAACGAGAAGAACTCGATGCATTTTGGTAACCTAAATGAAGCTCAGTTTACATTGTTCTGGAAGTGCTGGGAGCACAACCTACGCGTCATAAATGATATCATTCCCATAATAATTAGAAACAAATCCTTTGGCCCTCCAATGAAAGTCATAATGTATGGAATGATAAAGGTAGGTACATGGGCAATTATGAGGTATCTACGAGGCCTGTGCAAGGAATTATTCAACGGAAAGCTTCCTGATGATATAATATCACATTATTCAAAAAGCAGATCAGTTACTGCTCCTGCATACACTAGGTAGAATTTTTCTCCAGCTCTTTTATTGCTGCGTCGGCAATCGTATTTCTTTTAGGTGTTAGAACCACAAAATAGGTTTTATCTGCTCTTTCTGCAGATTCGACCGGTTTGTATTTTTTTAAGTTCATATCAAACTCTAACAGCTTTCCGTCAAGCTTGCCTTTTGTGTAAATCATAAGGTACAAATTTCCTGTAGTAAGATTGAGTGGAATGACTGAAAAAATATACCCTTTGTAAGAGTTTATTGGCATAGTGCTTTTCATTGGAGGTACTATCGTGGACAGATACATGAAGATGTCCTCCGGTGAATCAAATTCTTCAAACTCAAAATTCATTACGATTTGTTTGTCGTAGAGATATAATAATCTAAGTATTAACCAAAATGAAAAAAGTTGAAAGTTCTAGTATTTTGGCATCAGTCGTAGCCTAGTCTTTGCAGATACAGCAATTATGGATATAATTGCAACTGCAAGTACCAAAGCTGCTATTGGACCAAACTCTGGAACTATCTGCGTACCGACAATTTCGATTTGAGTATCATCAGCAAGGAATCCAACGCTAAGAGTTCTTGAAGTCTTAGACTTAGTTTCTTTGAAGC
>JBBDNF010000020.1:32218-34613 GCA_040877685.1 Nitrosopumilaceae archaeon | reverse complement strand
AAGATGGTAAGAGTCTTGAGAAACTTAGAATGCAGTGCCAGATGGTACACCAAGACCCCTATGCCTCGATTAATCCACGCATGAAGATATCTGATATTATAATGGAGTCACTTGAGATCCACAAGATTGGTACAAAACAAGAAAGAAAGAAAATGGTTCTTGATGCGTTACATGAAGTAAGACTTGAACCAGCTGAAGAAATTTTTGGAAAATTTCCCCATACACTCTCTGGAGGCCAGAGACAAAGAGTAGTTATTGCAAGAGCTCTTGTTCTAAAACCAAAATTGATTATTGCTGATGAGCCTGTCTCTATGCTTGATGTTTCTGTTAGAGCCGAAATACTGGAACTTATGCGTGAGCTACAAGAAAAACATGGAATCTCCTACATTTACATAACACATGATTTATCCACAGCAAGATATCTTGGACAAAAAATTGCCATCATGTATTTAGGAAAAATTGTAGAGAGCGGACCTATTGAGGATGTTTTGTTACATCCAAAACACCCATACACTCAGGCTCTAATTGATGCCATCTCCGAGCCAGACCCAGACAACCTTTTCCGAGAAAAAAAGATCAGAATCAATGATCCGCTTGATATTGATGTCTACCAAGGATGCAGGTTTCGTGCAAGATGCCCATATGCAATTGAAAAATGCAAGGACGAACCGTCACTTGAAGAAGTAGGATCTGACAGACTTGCTGCATGTTTTGTTAAATTAGATTAGTTTGCTACCGGTGGTACATTGGATTGTTTGTATGCAACAACTTGAGAGAGACCATTCTTTGGATACACCCCATATACGAGCTGGGCTTTTTGTACCGTAGAGTCCTTTAGTGACACCATTATAATCTGACTTCCAACAGAACGCTCCTCAAGTATTTTTGAGAGCCTTTCTGTGTTTAAGGCGTCAAGATGTGCATCCACCTCATCTAGCAGATAGAATGGAGATGGTTTTAGCTTCTGCAAGGCCAACAAAAATGTGATTGCTGCAAGCGTTTTTTCACCACCACTAAGCGAGGAGGATTCCCTTTTCTGCTTGTCTGGCAACTGGACAAGATATGATATTCCTGAAGAAAAGATGTCATCTTCGTTTTGAATTTCAAGCCAAGCGTTTCCTCCGGTCATCTTGCTAAAGACTTCACGTATGTCTTTGTCTACCTTGTCATATGATTCCAAGAATGTTTGTCGTTTATCTTTGTCAATTTCTTCAATGAACTTTACGATAGAGTTTCTTTCTTCTTCAAGCTCATTTTTACGTGTTGACATTGAACGATATCCATTTGAAATTTCAACATATGTCTCTGGAGCTTTTGTGTTAAGGTTTCCAATCAATGATTTTCTTTCTGATTCCAGTGCAGATAAGATTTGGTCAACATCAAAGGTTTCCAAAAGTTCTTCATATCCATATACAGCAAGAGCACCTCGTATCTTTGTTTCATTTTCGGCAAGGTCCCTTATATCACGTGAAAGAGAGTCTGATTGTCTTTCAAAATTATTAATTTCTTTTGTGATCGATTTTTCTGTGTCATATAATCCCTTTAGATTCGCGTCATATTCTTTGAGCGTAGTTACTGATGTTCCTGATGTCGATATGAGCTGCTGTTCTTTTTCTCTTAGTAAAACCAGAGCGGCATCTGCTTTTTCCTTTTCTTTTGCCATCGCACGCAATTCTACCTCAAGATCATGCTTTTCGTGGTTTAGAGAGGACTGTTCTTGCGAAAGTAGTCTCATGCTTGATTTAAGTGTGCTTTCATCATTTGTCAGTACAGTAAGCTGAGTAGTCTGTTCGCGAAATTGCGTAGTAATCGAGCTTTGTGTGCTTAAAAGAGCAGACTTTTTTTCATTCAGGGTTGAAAGCAAGTTGGCTATCCGTGTCTGTTCTTCGTCAGCATAGTTTTCTTGAGTCATTGATATGCGCTCTTCTAAAGAGGCAATGTATGATTCAAGCTTAGCCGCGTTAGTTCTGAGGCTTTCTTCTCCTCTTTCAAGCTGTGAAATTCTTGATGAGATCTGGTTTTCTGCTAATGAAATTGATTTTAATTTTGCCTTCAAATCTGTGAAACTTAGATCTACGTTTGCAAGACCAGTCTCTGATGCGTGGTATCTATTATCATAGCTATTTGTGATTCTTTCAATTTTTTTAAGCTGAGTCTTTTTGTTCTGCACAAATTTTTTCAACATGCTTAATGACTGAATAAGACCATCGACAGATGCACTAAGGAGAATTACTTTTGTGAGGTTTGATATTTTTGAATTAATGTCCACTACAACGGCATTTGCTTGTGCTTCAAAGAACTGTCCATCTGTAGTTACTGCACTATATCCTTTTTTTGAAAGATTATAAGCAGATTCTTTGGAATCAACAAGAATTATACTTCCAAAGATAAAGTT
>JBBDNF010000020.1:25710-32118 GCA_040877685.1 Nitrosopumilaceae archaeon | reverse complement strand
CTTTGTTCAAGATCAAGTAGCTTTTCTTTTTCTTCTGAAAGTGATTTAATTTTTGCAGAGTTTTGCTCTATCTTAGTTTCAATGTCGTTTATTTCTGCTTCAGCTTTTGAAAGTAAAAGTTTTGCTTCATTTAGTGAATGTGTAAGCGTTTTTATTTTTTCATCAATTTTGAGCCTGTTTGTTGCTACCTGCGACTGCTGCTTTAGTACTTGATTAACTTCAGAGTCAACAGAAGATAATTCAGTGTTCGTAGCCTTTTTTGTTTCATTAATTGAATTAATTGAATTTTTTAACTCTAGAATTTGTGACTCTAATAAGGATCTCTTTTCATGCAGACCGGTAAGTTCTGATTCGATCTCAGGCAGTCTTGAATCGATTTGCCCAATTCTCCTGGTGTTTGTTGCTATCTTGCTATTTGCTTGCTCTGATTGTTGAAGTGACATACTAAGTTCTGAATCTATGGCAGCCTTTGCGATGTTGTAGGCGTTGACTTCTTCCATGAATTTGTGCTTTTCTTCTTCAAGCTTTTTTATTTCCTCCTTTAGCAGGTCGCGTTGTTCTTCAAGTTTTTTTGATTCAGAAAGAATAGCGTTTAGGTTTCGTTCCTTTGATGTCTTTTGCACTTCTATATCACGTATCTTGTTTGAAGCCTGGATGGCGTGCAGCCTGTCAAGTTCACGCTCCAAAAGTTCGTATCGCATCTGGTAATTTCTTTCCTCCTCAAGCTCGTCTATACGCTTTTTTATCTCATCCATTCTGGCAAGTGCAATTTCAAGACGCCTGTCTGCCTCATCAAGCTGCTTTAGTGACTCGATCTTTTTCTCGTCAAAATACGCAAGCCCTATGATATCCTCAATAATCTTCCTCCTCTCTTCTGCGTTAAACTCTGAAATTCTCGTAATCATACCCTGCTGGACTATGTTCAGTTTGTGTATGCCTGCATTTGCGACCTCAAGGAGATCAAGTATGTGGTTTCGCTGCATCTTTTTTTGGTTTAAATAGTAAATGTTTTCTCCGGATTCATCCATCTCTCTTGTTACGGTAACGACGTTAGAGTCAACTGGTATCTTTCTGTCAGTATTGTCGAAGTGGCAGCTTACGCGTGCTATCTTTGCTCCGTGGTGCTTGTTGTCTACATCATGAAGAAGAGCACGTAGCTTATCAACCCTCATTGTCTTTGTGGAGTTTTCGCCTAGTGCAAAAGTTATAGCATCAAGTATGTTGCTCTTTCCTGAACCGTTTGGTCCTGAAATAGCTACCAGACCAGGTTCAAGGTTTACTATAGTATTTTTGTATCCAAATGATTTGAAGCCAAAAATCTCTACCTTACGAATATGAACCAATAGTCTCAATGCCCAGAAAGGCAAGATAACCAAATATTAACAAGTTTCATTGACTAGGCTAACAATAATTACAATGCGAGTTTTCAGTAAATTTTCTTAAAACTATCTATCTCGTTTTCCTTCTACAAACTCGAGGAATGCCTTTTTTGCTTCAGAATATGGCATTTGTATTGGGGGATGCTTAAAGCAATATGAGGAGATACTAGTCATCGGACCAGCAAGCTTTCTGTCAAGGCTAATCTTTAGACCTCTAATTGCATCTATCATTATTCCAGCACTGTTGTATGCGTCTATCACTTTTAGTTTCAGATCAAGCTTGACTGGAATCTTGCCGAAATACTTTCCTTCAATGTTTATGTAACAAATTTTTTCATTATCAATAAAATCAACATAGTCACTTGGGCCTATTCTCATTGGAATGTCATAGTCTGCCATTGCCTTTACTGCGCTTGTCTTACTAATCCTCTTGTCTTCGAGCCTTTCTTCGTCAAGCATGTTGTAAAAGTCCATGTCTCCGCCTATATTCAATTGGTACGTGCCATCAACAAGCACTCCCCTATCTACAAAAAGTTTAACCAGAGTTTTATGAAGAACTGTTGCACCAAGCTGACTCATCACATCATCTCCTGCCAAAGGAAGCTTTTTTTCCGCAAACGCTTGCTGCCACTTTGGCTCTGATGCGATAAACACAGGTATAGCGTTTAAAAACCCAATTCCTGTTTCAAGAGCCTGAGTAGCATAAAACCTTACGGCGTTGGTGCTGCCAACTGGCAAATAGTTTACAAGCATCTCTGCACCAGTGTCTTTCAAGACTTTTTTTACATCAACTTCTGGGTCGTTGGAAGGAGTAACAATCTGCCCTAGGTGCCTGCCAACCCCATCATGAGTGGGCCCCCGTTGAACTGTAATTCCCATATGAGGTACTTGGGCGACTGTAACAGTATTGTTTGGTTTTGCGTATATTGCTTCTGAAACATCTTTTCCCACTTTGGTATCAGCTACATCAAAGGCAGCAACAACTTCAATGTCGCCAGGCTCATATCCGCCAATATTATACGCAGTAAGTCCTACAATGTCATTAGGATTTTTTGAGTAATAATGTGCACCTTGGATCAATGCGGAGGCACAATTTCCTACACCTGCAATTGCTATGCGAATCTTTTTGCCCAAATTATCTCGATATTTACGCAAATTATTACATCATATTAATTACTTGTGTTTGCAATTATACAGAATCTTGTGTGCAGAGGATTTTATAACCCTCCTTTAATTCAAGTTTTGTGATAAAGCCAGGTCGACCAGTAAAAGATATTTCAATAAAAAAAGATGACAGCATACAAAGCATATTTGATGCCATGTCAGAATCTGGAGGATTTGAATCAAGAAATCTGGCTGAGGGACTTGATATTTTGTATGCAATGAACCAGGACAAAGCATGCCTAAAGTTTCTCTCCTTTGTTGCGGCAGTTACATCAACAGGTCTTCGTGGAATAATACGTGACATGCTAAAAAACAAGATGTTTGATGTTGTAATTACAACCTGTGGTGCACTTGATCACGACATTGCCAGATATTTTTCAAACTATCTAGAGGGCTCGTTCACACTTGATGACAGTGAGCTTGTGGACCAACACATCCACAGGTTAGGCAATGTACTTGTTCCAATGGAAAGCTACGGTCCTTTAATTGAGGAAAAGATGCAGGCCTTTTTAGAAAAAGCTTACAAAAGTGGAAAAAAAGAAATGTCCACTTTTAAAATCACGCGCATGATAGGTGAAAATCTTGGCGAAGGTTCTTTTCTGTATTGGGCATACAAAAACAACATTCCAGTCATAGTTCCTGGCATAATGGATGGTGCAGTAGGAAGTCAAATCTGGTTTTTCACACAAAAACACGGTGACTTTAAGCTAAACGTGGCCGCAGATAGTGATCTTTTATCTGGTTTGATATTCAAAGCAAAAAAGTCTGGAGCACTCATGATTGGCGGTGGCATATCAAAGCATCATACTTTGTGGTGGAATCAATATCGTGATGGATTAGACTATGCAGTCTATATCACAACCGCACAGGAGTTCGATGGTAGCCTGAGTGGCGCTCTTGTAAGAGAAGCAATATCGTGGGGAAAGGTCACTCAGAAAGCAAAACAGACAACTATACATGCTGAAGCCACAACCATACTTCCGTTTCTTTATTCTGCGCTACTTGCAAAACTCAAATAGTATAGATCTTTTTTTCATAGACTTTTTCAAAACCTAGCTTTAAGTAAAATTCTAGTAAACTATCCCTTTGATATGTTTCAAGCATAAGAAAATCTAATTTTTTTGTTTTGACTTGATTTAGTGCATAGGTGATTAACAAGTTAGCAAGGCCTTTTTTCCTTTTTTCTGGTACTGTCCCAAGACAGTATAGTCCCAAAACAGAGTTTTTCTCATAAAGTGCCACACATGAGGCATTGTTTTCAGAGTCTACTAGGTATTCCACTTCGGAAACTGATTTTCTTACAATAGCGTTTACTTCATCGATCCAGTCAGGACAATCATATGATTTGCAAAAAATATCTGCCCATAACAAAGAATCTTTTCGAGCAATATGGTGTATTGAAAAATTTTCTAAACTATTACCAGCTGATTTTTTTAAAACATGTTGAGTATCATAAAACGTAAAACCCTTTTTACGAAGTAATTCTTCAAGTGCAGGATTATTTAGAACATAAATAAATGGACGCGTGTTATGTCTCTGAAAAAGATATAGTGCCTCATCGATCATTTTTTCACTCAAGCAGGTAATGCTAGTGAGCTTGTCAAAGAATATATCATTGGGAAGATGCGGGTTTAAAAAAAGAACACCGCATTCTAGTGCGGTTAGCTCACTCCATATACCCGTGAACCCCAATTCATTTTCTTCCATTTTTGAGATCATATAGACAAACCCAAAACGCTAATAATTTTCATAAAATCAGCGGTGCTGATGCTATCATTTTCCAAAACAGCCGAACATATTTCTTCAAATACATCCAATGCCATAGGCGAATTCAAATCGTCTTCAAATGAAGTAAAAAACTGTGTCATCAGATTGAAAATATTTTTAGATGTTTGGTCAGATGTCATGTTATTAACTTTGTAAATTTTTTCTAAAAGTGTTTTTTTACTTAACAGATCATTCTCTTTGTAATCAATTTCATCTCTGTAATGAGTAGAAAATAGATATAGACGCAGCAAGTTCTGCCCATACTTACTAACCAGATCACGAGCTAGAATCATGTTTCCAAGGGATTTTGACATTTTTTCTCCTTTTGATAATACCAGACCCACATGCATCCAAAGTTTAACTGGGTTTTCCATACCAGTTAGCGCTTTGTATTGAGCCAGATGGGCCTCATGGTGAGGGTATACTAGCTCCTTTGCACCTCCATGGATGTCATAATGTAAACCAAAATTTTCTACTGCCACTGCACTATCTTGTATATGCCACCAAGGGACACCGTTACCAAAATCACCATCCCAAGAAAAGCCAAAATCTTCTGAACAATTCCATAGCATAAAATCCTCTTGATTTTTCTTGTTTGGACCAATATCAAGTCTGTGCAAGTTTAGCTGTTGTCTGGATTGCTTTGAAATTATGCCATAATCATTTACCGTTGTGGTATCAAAATAGATATTTCCATTTGCAGAATATGCGCTTTTATGTTCGATTAAAAAAGCGATGTGTTTGACTATATTTCTGACATAATCAGAAACGTGGGCAAGTCTTGTAATACTTGAGATGTTTAATAACGCAAGATCTTTTATGAATTCAGCGGAGTAGAATCGCGTTAGGGTGACATAGCTAGTCTCCTGGTCGATGGCTTTGTTAAAGACATTTTGGTTTATGTCAGTCATGTTTACAAGAATGTCTGTCATGTAGCCTTGGCTTTTCAGATATCTGCATAGTAGATCATATGTAAGAAATATTCTTGCGTGACCAAGATGCGTATAATCGTATAGTGTAGGGCCGCAGATGAATATTTTTACATTGGGTTTATCAAATGGTTCAAAATCTTCTTTTTTCAAAGAAAATGTATTGAACAGTTTGAGCATCTTTGAACCTATCGTCCGCCCTGCGCAAGAATCGGAGTCAGTGTTACTGTGGAACGAATTTTTGGGATTGTGCGAATTTTGTGAGTTACAATATTCTCCATAATCTCTTTTGTCTCACCTTGTAGTTTGACAAATATGTCATATACTCCATAAGTTCCTCTTACTTCCTTTACTTCTGGGATTTTCATAAGCTCGTTTATTATATCGACCTCAGCACCCAAGTCACAGTTAATGAGTATGTATAAGGTTTCCATAAACGGCATTTATTATTACCACATAAAATGATATCCATGATTTAATAGGGCGTTATTCGTAGCAAAAATTATGGGCTCTGAAATTACAGTAAGAGAACTCAAGCCAATCAATATAGAAGGTGGTTATCTGATTGATGGTTTTCCTTATGCAGGACTTGCTAATGCAATAGCAACCGAGTCCATGATTAACACCATACAGTTTGAGATGGTCGGGGTTCTTGATTCAGATCTTTTCCCACCTATCAGTATAATCAAAGATGGTGTTCCAAATTTTCCAGCGAGGATATTTGTAAATAGCGAGCTCAAAGTAGCAGTATTTTCGTCCTATCTTACACCGCATGAATCTCTTCACAGGCAGGTCGCAAAAACTATGCTAGAATGGGCAAACAAACACAAGTGTTCCCTAGTTGTCAGTAGTTCTGCAATCAAGTCAGAAGATGAAAAACCATTTGTCATAGGTGTAGGCAGTACTGCTGAAGCTAAAAAGAAACTAAAGGGTGCAGAAATACCCACCTTATCTCATGGAACGGTTCCAGGCATTCCAGGCATTTTACTAAACGAGGGAGTTGTGTCAAACACTAACGTAATCGTACTTTTGTTTAATGCTAGAGAGAAGGGACCAGATTTCAGATCTGGCGCACAGATTTGCATGGCAATGTCAAAACTTGTGCCAGGTGTAGCCTGTGACCTTAGTACACTTTTACACGAAGCAGAAATAGTTGAACATGACATAAA
>JBBDNF010000020.1:22720-25610 GCA_040877685.1 Nitrosopumilaceae archaeon | reverse complement strand
TGCAAAATATTTTCCTATTAACGCTTATATCAAAAATCTCTCTTTAGCTCTAGATGGTACAGCTCTTTGAATTTGCAATAGCTGTGATTACTATTTCAGTTTCTGGGGTCATGTCACCAGGTCCACTTTTTGCAGCCAACCTTGCATATGGGCTGAAAGGTGGTGCACGGGCAGGGTTGAAGATGGCATATGGACACACAGTTGTGGAATTGCCTCTTGTAATTTTGCTTGGTGTTGGTGTTCTTTCACTTGAGTCCATACCATACTTTAGAGAAGCGGTAGCACTGCTTGGTGCGATTAGTCTTTTTGTTTTTGCTGGAATACAGATAAAGTCTGTTCTAAAAAAACCATCATCCATTTTTGAAGGAAGGCATAGTCCTTTTCTTGCAGGAATAATGCTTAGTGCATTGAATCCTTTCTTTCTCATTTGGTGGTTTACCATAGGGTTTAAGCTAATTTCTGACGCGCTTATTCTTGCATCATTTGCAGGAATTGGCATCATGTTTGCATTTCATATCTGGATGGACTATGCATGGCTTGGTACTGTAGGTTATCTTTCCTCAAAGGGCAAAAAGATACTTTCAAGCAAAAACTATGTGCTATTTATGGTTGCAATAAGCGGCATTTTAGTATACTTTGGAATTATGTTTGTTCTTGAGGCTCTAGGCTAACCGCAATCAATAATTTCGATTTCAATTCCGCATTGATCATTAAGCTCAATTATTCTGTTTACAAGGTCTTCACAAAGCTCTGCATCCAATGTTTCTTCATATTTTTTTAAATCACTTACAACGCCAACATGTTTTATCGAGCAGCTGTCCACGAAACCAACACTATACAAAACGACGATTGATGCAATCCCTGCAAGGCCTATTATTGCACACTTGACAATTGTGCTTGTCATGTTAGGTACGTGAAACGTCTATCTCCATTACGGAGACGTTTCTTTCCTTTCCATCCTGTGAGGTCATCCTCTCTGAAAATATTCTCACACTACTTACTCTGTAACCTACTGCATTCATTCTTTTTACTATCATCTGGGAGACATCGACCGCAATTGTTATGTTTCTTCCCCTAGCCTTGACAGTAACCGTTGGCTCATTTGATAATAGAGTCAAAGTTGCGTTGACATAAGTCATAATTGGTTTTTTGCCAATGAAAATGATGTTTGTAGGACGGCTCACAAAGGCCCTCTCTATTCGGGTTTTATTTAATGGTTAAGATTTTCTTTTTCTATAAATTTCTGCAGTATGTTTTCAATGGCATCTGGCGAAGAAGACTGCTTTATTGAATCTACAATCTCTTTTTCTTCAATTTCGTAACAATTCAGAAGTTCCTCCGCATCTTTGTAAAAAAGCAAGACTTTGTCTTTGTATATACAATAGTAGAGTTTGTCAGTCACCATCTTTTCTGGTTTAATTTTTACTCCTTCTGGTTCTGCTGTAACTGGATAATCCACAATTGGCTTATTCACAGAAGATATTTAGATTATTGGATTCGATAATGTAATAAGTAATTTTCTAGTTTTAGAATAGGATGGAACAGAGAATTGTATTTCATGTTGATTTTGATTATTTTTATGCCCAGTGTGAAGAGCTGCGCAATCCAGAGCTGAAGACAAAACCTGTTGCAGTTTGTGTTTTTTCAGATCGTGGCGGTGATAGTGGTGCAATAGCAACCGCAAATTATGTTGCAAGAAAATATGGGGTCAAGTCAGGCATGCCAATAAAATTCGCAAAAAAAAGACTTGAGGAAGTCACAGATGCTGTCTTTTTACCTACTGATTTTGATTATTATTCTGAAATATCACAAAAAGCCATGGATACAATAAAAGAATATGCAGACATTTTTGAATATGTTGGAAAAGATGAGGCATACCTAGATGTTTCAAAGAGAACGGAAGGTAGCTTTGTAAATGCAGGCCATCTTGCTCAACAGCTAAAGAACGCCGTACGCAATTCTACAAAACTTTCATGCACGGTTGGAGTATCAGTTAACAAGCTTGTATCAAAGATTGCGTCTGATTTTAAAAAACCGGATGGCTTGACAATAGTTCCACCAGACAAAGTAGAAACTTTTTTGGATCCGTTGCCAATAAGATCTATTCCTGGAATAGGAAAAAAGACAGAAGAAAAATTTGCAGAAATTGGGCTTGAAACAATCTCGGATCTAAAAAAACGGGATGTCTTTTCTCTCAACAGCATGTTTGGAAGAAAGACCGGAGCATACATCTACAATGCTGCAAGAGGCATGGATGACGAACCAGTTTCTCAAAGACAAGAGGCAACTCAATACAGCAGAATAACCACTTTAAAACAGGATTCAAAGGACTATGACTTTTTGGCAAAAGATCTTGAAAGGTTGTGTGAAGATGTACATGCCACGATACTAAAGGATAATATGCTTTTCAAATCAGTTGGCATACAGTTTGTTCAGTCTGATCTTTCAAACAAGACGAAATCCAAAATGCTAAAAAATTCTACTTCAAACCTTGATGAGCTAAAAAAGACTGCCTTACAGCTCCTCCATGAATCTTTAGAGGATCAGAAAATACCAGTACGCAGAATTGGAGTCAAAGTCTCAGAGTTATCACAGGTATCTGGTCAAGACAGCATTACTAGATACTTCTAGGTAGTAATTCCCATACGAGAGGCCAATCTTTTATGTTCCTCTGGAGTTATCCAGTCTACATGTAGATAATCTAGGATTTCTTCGTTGTCCATCCCAAGGCGTTTTGCTTCCCTAACAGCTATCTCATATGCTTCAATCTCGGTTGGCCTGTCAACATACGAGTATAATTTGTCATATAGATCAAGACCACATCTTTGTTGTTTCACATGTACAAGTTCATGCACTATATCAAGATACAGAATTTTTGAATCTGATTTTT
>JBBDNF010000020.1:20698-22620 GCA_040877685.1 Nitrosopumilaceae archaeon | reverse complement strand
GAATGAAATTCTTCAAATTCTGATACCTTTGTTGATACCTTTAACACAAAAATTGACAATGAAAATATTCTAATCATATTGACGCCAATTGTGCCAAATATACCCAACACGAAATACACTGCCTTTCTCTTTGGTGGAATATTCATTTTAAACAAGAAAGCCATCATTACAAGGGAGTAGATTATGACACTGTGCACCCCAGCTGAGGGCCAGAACACCTGCAAAGCAAATGGGCCATGATCGCCTCTTAAAAACAGGATGTTGTCTCTTGCACTTGCAATTCCTAGATCTAAAGTAGTTATCAGCCATGCGTTTGTTTGCACTAAATATGGTACTATGTACTGTAATGGTCCTAGAGTATCATATGGAAAGAAAGCGTCAAGTGATAAAATCACGGCGCTTCCAGCTATGAATATTGGTCCAGCTGGGGATATCCTTACCCATTTTTTACCAAACAATATGCTCATGGTGGCAACAAGAAAGATAGCCAAGACGACAAAATCCCACATCCAAGTCCAAGAAAATATCAGCTGGACATTGTAGTTCGGAGCTATCGAGACAATATAATCGCGTAATCCAAACTCAAGACTGACAAGATATGCTATTGTAAGTGCTGCGAGAGGTACTACTGCAAGTAGTCTTTTTTTTGATATGCCAATCTTTACCCCTATAAGCTCTGCTACAATAAATGCCAGTGCGAAAAGGAACCCACCTCTCCCTTGATTCCAACTCAAGCTAAACGAATCAGGAAAGACAGCAAGTGCAAATATGATTGGGCTTGCAATCAACAAAATTGCAAAAATTGTGCTTTTGTCCTGCATCATCTAACCAGCGATATGGGGCAAATAAAAACGTAGGAGCTAAAAATAGTCTGAGATTGATTTTTGACTTCTTGCTTTTTGTAGGTTGCTTTTTGCAAGCCATTCTTTTTTGTCTATGCTAAGACCTTTGCATGCAAGATCAAGTCCCTCCTTAAAACTTGATACTAATTGTGGGCTTTGTTTCATTGCCATCCTTATTCCCTCACGTACCTGCCATACGCCAACAGGAACGGCATATTCTGGTCTTATCTCCCTTAACACCATAGCTGCAGCTTGTATCTGATTTTTAAAAAGATATTCTGTCACACCAAGTCTTGCTGCAAAGTGTGCACCAGCTGTGGCAGGATAATGATCAAGGCCTCTTGCGTCTTCAAAGTCAGAACCAAACCCAATGTTTCCTTGCTGATCGTGCCAAGCTTCTTGCATCTCAAACATCCACCTACTTGGAAAAATAATAACGGAAAAATAGTTTCCGATGTGATTATAGGAAAATACCTGGCAGATATCAGTTAGATCAAACTCCATTATTTGTTCTACTAATGATTTTGATACAATATCATCAGTAGCAGTTATGCTCCATCTTGTAGGAACAAGCCTTCTATTTTTGCCAAGCATTCCAATGCTAAAGCACTTTTGGATTCTGGTTATCTCGATTCCTTTGTTGTAAAGCTCTAAAACAGAGTCTTGGGCCAACACATCTTTGTCATAAAAAATTCTTTGTATGACTCTGTCTGAAGCAGAATTAGAAAATTTTGCTGTCTTTATCTCGCCTATTGGTCCAAACGGCGGATTCTCACCATCAATTGATGTAACTGGAGTTGTGTTTTTGAAAAATTCAATGTCAGAATCTATTGGTCGTGATGACATGGCTACTTCTTGCAGATTTTCAATGTATTTTCCATGTGGGTTTGTGACTGGGACACTTTGTACTCCTCGTACCAAACTTAGCCTATAGTTTACAATTTCTTCAAGACTTTTTCCTAGCCAGTGTTCTGGCAGATCAAGTATTGTTGTATCGCCATGTAATGGAGGCACCATTGGACCTGCCAAAACCTTTGGATAACCATACGAGCCCACAAAAACAGAAGGGGGGCTGGAACC
>JBBDNF010000020.1:0-20598 GCA_040877685.1 Nitrosopumilaceae archaeon | reverse complement strand
CCAAAACCTTTGGATAACCATACGAGCCCACAAAAACAGAAGGGGGGCTGGAACCACTTATAAAATTAGAAGAAAAAAGATTGGCATATCGTGACAGATATTCTTTCCAGTTTGATTCAATTGCCTTGCGAATGTCTGCCGAAGTTCGTTTCATCATTATATTACATCAAAGTCTGGCTAATAATCTTGCACAATCAATCAGCACTAGCTTGCAGTCTAGCTACATTCAAATCAAAATCTTGGTACAACAACATTTGATAAACATCAAGCAAGCGAGATGCTCGGAAATAAATCGAGTGCTTGAAAACTAACAGCAAGCAAACCAAAAGAAGCCTTTTGGTATAAGTCGTGCATATGAATACGTTCATCGGTTTTATAATCACATTTTGTACAGATTTTCTGTGTTGCCTCATTGCATTCAGTGCAAAATAACTTGTCTATCATGTCCGCGCCACATTTCCTACATAGCTCGTCTGTCACTACATCTTATTATGATCTCTTGCCTGAAAAAGGCTTCTAAATCATTTCTATAGATTAAAAGTTACATTCATGTACCATATTTTAGGAGACATAGCAAATGGGAGACGCGGAGACTTTTGGTGTAGAGAAAGGATATGGAGAGCAAGCTGTACAATGGATGAATGAAGAAGCCAAAAAGTTAGATTGGAAGTTTGAGGCAAGGCTTTATGGTTATGAGATTGAAACAAAAAACTTTGGTCCTTTTGAGATGTTTTCGTGGATTGGTGATACGAAGGCAGCAAGAAGCCTTGTCGTAAAAGCAAGCAAACGGTTCAAGATCAAAGTAATAGAGGGAGGCTACAAGGCAAAAGAGGTAATGCTAAAGCTTGAGAAAACCGATTACGCCATGGTTCGAAAAGGTGACAGAGTGATAGGTCATATTGAATTTTCTTCTTCAAGACTAACTGGCAGCAAGTGGATAGTAAAGTTAGAAGAGAGAAAATAATTCACGTATCTATGCTATGATTGTAATCTTGTTCTTGCAAGCATGTGTGCAACGCGAAGTGGCTCCGGTATAGCGCCCTGCAGTGTAAACGTATCTAAGAGACTTTTTGTCTCTTGTACTGTACAGCCTTCTATTCTGATATACAAATCATGTCCTGTATGAAGTCTAATCTTCGTTCTCTCACCAAGCTTATGATATTCTTCTATTTTTGATTGGTATGAATTAGGAAAGTGGTATTTTATGGCAGCCTCAATTCCCTTTGAATCGTCATATGTTACCCCAATTACTGGAATCTTTAGCTTGTCCCAGATTTTTTTTATATCCACAATATTGTACATTGATATAATTAATCCAGAAATCATTACAAAACTAATATCATCACGGTTTAGTTTTTGATGCATTTTAAGT
The DNA here is from genome assembly GCA_040877685.1 of Nitrosopumilaceae archaeon. GTDB lineage: Archaea > Thermoproteota > Nitrososphaeria > Nitrososphaerales > Nitrosopumilaceae > JBBDNF01. Next base: position 19,226 of record JBBDNF010000020.1, on the reverse strand, counting down.
ATAGAGTCAGTTGCATCATTTCCTTCTATTGTGGTTTGGCCAAACACAAACCCGTCTATAATAAAGTCACGTCGCATAACAACACCAGCAAGTGTTGAGATCTTCTCGTCTTCTCTGAAACTTTCTGCTATGGCAAGTCCACGTAGTCCCTTTTTTTCAATGTGTAGGTGGTTCATCTTGCTTTCGCCTAGAAAATCTTCTATAAACCAAGCTTATTATCACAATGAAAACAGTAGTAATTGCAGACCACGTTCCAAATGCAATCATGTCTGGGTTTGCCATTAAATTATTGCACCGCTGCCCACTATTCGTATAGTCTGTGACTCTGGTTTTAGTATGACGCAAATATCATTTTTATCAAATACAGCCGGTTTGCCAAGTGATAATTTCATTGGGGCTAGTGAAACAATTTTTGCGGGTTTTATTTGTAATCCAATGTTTACTAAAAACATCTGGTTTTCTCCTATTTTGTCCTTGAAAAATTGATTCTGCACGTAGTCCAGGATTATTTCTTGTGCCACCTGCACCGAATCAGGCGCGCATAACATGTCACCTCTTTGTACATCATCTGGTGTGATTCCTTTAACTGAAAGTCCTACTCTTGCAGGCGATATCGCCTCGTCTACAGAATCATCATGCATCTGAATTGATTTTATCAAAACATCAACGCCTTTTGGTAAGAGTTTGAGGTTGTCATATGTCTTTACTTTTCCTTGTAATACTTTTCCAAGTATGACAGTTCCTACTCCTTTGACATCAAAGCAATGATCTATTGCAATTTTGGTTTTACCATCTTTTGATACTGGTTGCATTGAATCCATTTCTTTTTTTAGATCTTGAAGTTCTACTAGTTTGTATTGTTCCACAACGGTTCCTTTTGTCAATGTAAGAAGTTTGTTTCTATCAACATCATATGAATGGCAGAGTATTCCTTGAGTTTTTTTTAGACTATCAAGTGCAACAATTTGTTCTCCTGTAAATTTGTCCAATTTTGTCACATAAAATATAACATATTCTCCCATGTTTATTGCTTGAAAAAGGGGTTGAATCTTTTCAGGAAAACCTGTAGGCAAAGTCCATGTCCATACATATTCGGATTCTTTTTTATCATATATTGTAATATCTGTGGCTGTACCTTTTTTTCCAAATTCCTTAGCGACTGATTCATCACCAAGTAGCGAATAATTAATGGACTTCATTATACGAGCTCAAATTCATAGGTTTACTTGGTAAAAGTCTTCTGAAAATATCAGATCTGATTAGATACTAATCGATGGTAGCGGAAATGAGAAGCTTTTGCTACCTAATGATATGGCTTCTTCATAATTAGCAAGTGATGTGTTTATACTGATTATAGACATGTTGATAGAGCCCTCAAGATTACCAAAATTTACAGTTGTATTTTTCTTAACATGTTTTACTTGCATATCTTTGATCTGCAAATCAGAATTTATTTGAAACTTGATTTTTATCTTTGCTATGTCCACATTGTTAATTTTCTTAACAAATTCAACATAAGGCTTCAGCTCAGATGTAAACCGGCCAGTGTTAAAACTTACCTCAACGTCATTGCCTTGTATTTTGAGCTGTATATCTTCAAATAATGGTTTAACCATTGGTTCTATAACGTTATCAATTATAGTGCTTGCAATCTTGTTTGATAAACTTGAAAAATCCATGCTTTGTTCGGCTGCTTCCTTGTACCAGTCTAATGTCGTACTAACCGCTTCTAGTTTGGCAACATCTTGTTTATTCGTAATAATTTGTTCTAGTACTTGAAACAACCCTTTTTTAATTACTGGAATTAATTCGATTAGTGACATTTTCTTTTGTTAATCTAATCCCCCTCTGATTTCAATTGATGGCCTTGTAGTCTGATGATGCTTTGATTTGTAGATGAAGTATCCTACGACAGCAACTATTGGAATAATTATCAAGAGCAAGACATCAGGATTTACATAATCTGATCCAACTACAAGTTCACTATTTAAGTCGCTTATTTCATTAATACTCCCAGAGTCTTCTTCACTCGGAGAATCACTTCCGGTTTCGATAGCATCAGTCGTTTCTCCTCCTACAGTTTTAGTCACTACTACTTCGTAAGGCACACTTCTTACAGGTACAGGTGCGCCAGGGAATGTAAATTCAGCATAAAAAAGATATACATCATCTTGCGGTACTGCAATCCAAGTGAGAATAAATTCACCGTTTGAGTCAGAGGCTGTTGTGTCTAATATTTGACCGGTTATTGCATTCACAATGTCTATTGGCTGATCAGCCAACGGCTGTCCTTCAAGCGATATTCTACCTGAAAATGTTATTTCTTGTCCTTCCTGCACTGAGGATGGAATTGGTGCCAGCTCAAGAAGGAGTTGTGCCCATGCAAATTGTTCACTGCTAATTGAGATTAAGGTAAAAATTGTAATTAAAATTAATGCGTATTGGAAGAATGACACAGAAAAACCATTGAAAGCAACTATCAATTTCATTGTGTTATTTTTTACTCATTCTTTTCATAAGCTCTGATTTTATTAGCATAAGAGCGACATCATTTGAAAAAAGAAGTTGTTGACTATCAAAGAAAATTTCTACTGACTTTAACGCATTATCAATAATCTTGTTTTTGTTCTTTTTTATAGATGATGTCGTGTCATAATCTAGTAATGCTGCATCTATTGCATTTGGAACAATCTCCTTTAGGAGTTGATGCACTTTTTGGTCAGTTTCCTTTTTATGTTCAGTTACCGTTCTTTCCACTAACATACCAAGACCTTTACTTATTGCATCTTTGGCATTGTTTGCAAATTCAGGAGAATCAAGCTCATCTTTTAGATAATTCATAACATTATCTTTTGCTTTTGAACCCAATTCTGATGGAATTTGTCCTTTGGCAAATTCATTTAGGTATTGAGGATTGTCACGAATTTCCTTGTATAATAGCCTTGCTTGGGTGGTGACAAATGATTTTGCAGTATTTAGCAAATAATCTTTAAGAGCCATATGTACACCGTGGCGAAAAGACTTCCATATTCAGGTATTTTACCTTGCTAAGAATTATCTTTTTTGATGATCTTTTACCACCGATTATCTTGATGATAAAGTCATCAGTCATAATTAAAACTAAATAGTTCCACGCAGTTGATAAGTTATAACCATGTCGTTATCTCCTGGAAATAGGTTTGTTATTGGTGTAAACAAGGGTTGGTTTGGAGGCAAAAAGGGATACGACCACGATATTGGCTACAACCAATTTTCCATAGGGAGAATATACCGAGAAGATATACCTCCTCCTTCACTACCAGCCCTAATCCTGAAAAACCTTATCTACACTTTCATGTTGAGGAAGTGATTAATTTCTTTCAGAAACTCCAGACAAACCAAAAAAATGTTAATATGATAAGAGTGTGGGCTTTTGAAAGATTTGAAGGACTACGCTTTGATAATGACTGCTATGTTACTGGTGTCGATGCAGAATTTTTGTACAACCTTTCTATGATATTTGAGATGGCAAAATCATTTGGCATCAAAGTATACCTTTGTCTTTTGGATTCATGGTCCATTTATGATGATCCGCCTTTAGATATAATACAAAATGGTAAGCAAGAATATTATCTTCAGCTACAAAACACATGGAAGAAGATCGTGAGAATGCTAGTGAAAGACTCCGTAGCTCGTCAAAAATTTTTCGACAGTGCCATACATACTCTATTAGGAAAAAGTTCTCTTAATCAGAACTTATTTGCTATAGATATAATGAATGAACCAGAAGGGCTGATACAAAAGGATCCTGAGATCAATCTTACAGATGTTAAAAACTTCATAAAAGAATCAGCTAATTATATTCATTCTGTTAATTCTTCTATCATGGTTTCTTGTGGATTTCAACGTTTTTCAACTGTTAACGACATTGCCAAGGAAATTGTCAATGACTTGAATTTTTTTGATTTCCATGAATACAATCATGATGGAAACGTATTTGACAATAGTATAACACTGACAACTGCAAAACCATGCATAATAGGCGAATGTGGATATCCAGTGGGGGACTCCAATGACTCAATAAAAGTGCCATTTGTAATAGAAAAATTCTTCAAAAATGCAAACTCTAAAGGCTTTGCAGGTTGCACCACCTGGCTTGAAGACTATAACAATAAAGACGAGATATTGAAAAAAGTAAAGGATTTTGCTGATAAAAATCCAATAATTATGGAAGCCAAAAAACAGGGCTGTTTTATAGCCACTGCGGCAATGGGCTCAGAATTGCATCCACACGTTCAGCTGCTACGAGAATACAGGGATTCTTTCATACTAAAATCAGAATATAAGGAACCCTTTCTTAGAATTTTAGATATTTACTACTCCTTTAGCCCAGCTATCGCAGATTTGATGGAAAAAAATAGATTTGCAAAATCGCTAATAAAATATCTAATTGTCTATCCAATCGTAGTATCGATAAAAATTTTAATTAAATTAATTGGCAAATAGATTTTATCAATAGGTACTTGAAAATGGCAATTGCACTCTTTTAGAGAAAATAATTAATGATGTTATTGCAAATATTAATACAAGAATTGCAACCGTGCCAAATTCTGGAATTACCGATGTTCCTTCTATTTTTATTTTGTCTGCTCCACTTTCAAATTCAATAGTAAGTGTTCTTGCATCATCAGTAGTTCTTATTTCTGCAAAACCTTTTTCATCATCAAGCAAAATTAATTCTGGATTAGTCGTCTTTTGTGTACTCATTTCACCATCAATCGATACAAGGAAGCCGATATCTTCGTTGGCGGTGTTAGCTGCATCAAAAACATGTTTAGGACCTTTTATACTAACCCAACCATCGGCTGCGGTAGTAATATCGATAAGTAAAGAGTGTGACGTTGCATCAAGACTTGCACTTTCTACTGAGCCATTCGCGATACAGTATGGAATAACACCTTCCGATCCACCATTTGTTACAGTTATAGTAGAACAATTTATTGGAACATCTGCTTCTGATCCGTGGATATCAGTAGGCATATAAGAAGATCCTTTTTCAATTATTTTTTCGGCATCATTTGTGATTTCTTGATATTTCATTCTCGCATTATCATTATTTATCACATCATCTGTACCGTCCCCTTCCTTTGAAGTCTGAGCTAGCGCATAAGGAATCATAGACACGCCTGTAACAAAGAGTATTAGAAATATTTTTGAGTAGAGTTGATTTTTTCTAACGGTCTGTTTTATCCACTGGTTTTTTGATTTGTCAAAACTTTTTGTGTGATTCATTTTAACTACTCCCTATACTCCATCAAACAATGGTCTCCATTCTTCATTAATGAATTCAAGTACTCTGCTTAATTGATCATTTGCAAGTAGAATTTCAAACTGATCCAGAAGTGTTTTAACTTCTGACCTGCCAGATTCTCCCCCTACAAATGCAGAAGCAGGAAGGCTATCAGTTAATTCATCGAATCGGTCAATCATGCTTAGTCGTTGGTCAATTACCATTCTTTTTGTAACCTCTTCACCACTGTCGTAGTATGTCTGTTGAACATTCTTGTATTCTGGATCCATGACACCGACTGGTCGTCTCACACAATTGTTTGTTTCAGGTGGTTCATCACAATGCTCATCTTCATTAATAATTTCAGGAGTAACAGCGCCATCAGCATAATTACCTGTATTATCTATGAATCTAAGGTTGTAACTTCCAGGGGCATTTATTGTTCCCCAGTCATTGTACCCTGCAAATGTTTCACCGGCAGTGGCACCATTACATCCATTCAAGTTGTTCAAATTAGAGGCAGCCCCAGTTCCTGTGTCACCATCAGCCCTATCCCAGTTTACGTTTTGTCCCGTCATATCATACCAAGGCAGTTCTGGACCAAAGACTATTGTTTCGTCTGTATGTTCCGGAGTGTAAGGTCCTGTACCACCTCCTTCTACTGGGCTGCTTTCAGATAAGGAATTTAATTGCTTATATGAATAATCCAAATCTCTATCACTTATCAAATTTGACATTTGCCTGTTATAGTTCATAACACTAAGATAGTTTGGCTTGCAATTTTTCTGATCGCTAGCACCCCCACCGTGATGTAATCTCAGATTATGCCCAAGCTCATGCATAAATGTACCAGCCTGCTCATCTGTACTTCCTACATGCCCAGCAAACGAGCCTAAAGAGATCATCGCGTCGTTGCCGTGTATTTCCGAAATTCCTGAGGAGCCTAAAGCTGATCCAGGCTGGTCATGAACAAACAAAAAATAATGGAATGCGGCTTTCTTTCTTTCATAATTTGTCGTAGTCCATCCGGGATCAGTGATGCCATCACCATTTTGATCTCGCTCTGCCATTGTGCCAAATTTTTTAGCTTTAATCTGATCAAAACCAGGGTTGTCAGAGTTGCCTGGGAAAGGTATCGTGGCAGTATGTGGCGTAGCCATATCGTCAACTTGAACATGTAGAGTTATTCCTTGAGCAATAAATGCAGCTTTTACGGCTTCTATGGAATCAGGATCTGGATAATGACCTTCCATCCAGTCAATCTCAATGTAAATATCCTTTGCGTTTGGATTTGGACAAGATGGGTCGCATGGATATGCATATGGTGGGAGTGTTGCATCACCACCACTAGGAACCCACGGGATGCTCAAACCAGCTCCAGTTTCCCAATTACTGCATAAACCATCTCTATCATTATCGTGATTAGGTGAGATGCATGATGGCTTTCCATTGAATACGATGGCTGTTCCAAAGTCAGGGGAACCTGAATGAGCTACAACTGCGGTATCGCTATAAAATGCATCGTCAGAGCCTACGTAAGTTACCGTTATTAGAGAACCAACTGATGACACCAAATCATTTGAATCACCTACAGCTCCAACAACATCTATGTAACGAAAAACGAATTCCCCAGGATCTCCCTCCTGAGGCACTGTGAGACCTGCAATGGTTCCTCCAGGTGCAGATGCAACGTCAACTGAAACAGAACCAGCACCAGTCCTTCCATAATCTATAACTGTTATTATGAAGCTATGATCCATTACTGCAGATGGCTGATTAATTGTAACACTGATTGCATCAGCATAACCTACATTTAGTAAAAATAGCACAGCAATAGCAAATACGACTACAATTATGTTTAATGTGTTGAAGTACGCCCTGAATCCCCTAGTCCATATCTTAACAGGTTGTTTTTAAGAGTATTGTTCTTGTATTCATTTTAATTGCAAATTATACGATTTTTCTTAGGATATTGTCATAATTTTTAGTTATCATAGCATTAAATGTGTGAAGCTAGAAACTACCTAATCTTCAATATGATTTGTCTTATACTTTGCAAAGATCTTTGCTGCCACGAGATGTTGATGTAATTTCTCTTGTTCTATTTTTATTATATCTTCTCTGTCTAATGCACCTACATATGACGGGTAGTTGAATGGTTTGTGTTCTGCACTAATTTCTTCTTTAACAAATGGGTCAATAATTAGTCTTTTAACGACAACATCTGCTTTTGCTATTTCATTGTCTATCATCACAGAAAATTTTTCTTGATGTCTTTCTAATCTACCAATAGAATCAGGATAAACAGCAGGATCATGGTATGGATGTGTTTTCTTGTTTTCTACAGTGCCAAATGAGTTGTAGTAGACCAGGTTTCCGTTGTAATCTGGCATTGGCATTATATATTTTGAAACTTCTAAATGAGGTATGATGGCAGATTGTGTGTCTATATGAATGCCGTCTTTTACTAGCTCATCGCCTTTGACTACAATAGCATCAAAAATTTTTGTATCTATTGAGTTTCTTTTTTGATCCCATATTCTAATTATGATATCAGATTTTTCCATGGGTTTTGCAAAAACAATATCAAAATCAGCTGTATATTTGTCCCCTTCCTCATGTTCGGTGAAATTAGCATTTAGAAAGAAATTGTGTGGGTCTACTATCTCAAGTGGTTTGTTTTCATTATAAAATATCCAAGTATCACTGTCAGAAACTTCCCTCTCATTTCCACGTAAGTTTGTATAAATTGCAATATGTTCTACCCCCGTAGAATCACGTAAGTTTAATCTGAGTTTCATTGGCTCTCCTGTTTCTGCAATTTGGGTTTCTATTGTGTTAGAATATGCCGATATTGCAAAACCTTTATCATCAATCACTAACGGTAAATCAGAAAGTGAATTTTCCACAGGTGGAATCGGTATGAATGGATTACCAAGTTGTATGATGCTTTTTATTGAATCTGAAAGCGGCATGCTTAGAAGAGTTTCTAGGCTTAATGCAAAGGCTGGAGGGGATCTATCTCTACCCCCATTTCCACTTAACGCTGCTACTACGTCAAGCACAAGACCAGGACGAACTAATCCTCCACCTCCTCTGCCAGGCGCAAAACTGTCACTTATTTCAACCGGTGTCGAGTCTACTCCATAAGTGGCCGTGACAGCGTCTATTCCAATTGATGCTTTTATTGCACCTAAACCAGAGTTTGGGTTTGGAATAATGAGTCCGTTTGTAATTTCGCTATTGAAATTATCGCGAACACTCACAATATCTCCTGGCGCTACCCCAATAGTATTTGTTGTATCATCGGTACTTGTTCCAAATCGTATCGTAGCGGTGAATACGCCAGTAGTAGAACCAGTTTCGGTCAAATCTACTATAAATCCCACTGGGTCACTGGTAGAGACTACCCGTACAGCATCAGCACCAGTCAATGTTTGTATTGCTGGATCACCAACTCCAACGGGATCTTCTATAGTAACTGTGGTGGTGCTTCCTATAGTATACAGATCATCTCCTGTCATAAAAATCAGATTAGTGTTTCCAAACACGCCATCATTTACAGAATTTTCTGTTAGAGTTAATGTGATACCGGTTGGATCATCTGTAGATGTTATGGTAATGGTTATGGTATCAATACCACCATCAGAAGGATTACCAATAGCATAACTAGCGTCTGTAACATTAATAATTACAGGCACTCCTGTGAAAACATTACCATCATTAAGAGTATACGATATGCTGTCCCACACTGGAGGATCTGCAGTTGCAGAAGGCATCTGTGTAAAAATTACTAAAATAGAAATAGCTAACAAAAATTTAGTGTGACTATTTACAGTATCAAAAATTTGTTTTATTAACTTGTATTCCATTTTTATACACTTAATATTTCTCTTATTATCATTTCACCTTAATACGTCCATATTTCCTTTTCTAGGCACCAAATATACATTGTATCGCACGATATGACTTTACGTATTGAACTGATAGCACTTACTTAGCTAAAACAACAAATGCTTAGCTATCTTGTTAAACTACGCTAATATGCAGTGTGTGGTTTTTTCGAATTGTTAGATTCTATATTAGTTTTAGCATATTCAAATTTGTATTTATTTTAAATAACAATTTATTAGATAGATTTCCTTCACAGAGGGTATAGACTTGCTTAGAGATCAGCATGATAAGATACATAGTGATACTAAAGAGAAGAATAAGCTTGCTGATATCACAGAAATACTTGGATTGTTGGAAGAAAAAGGTAAAAGTAAAGACTGGATACTTGTAGAGCTGAAACGCCATCGTGTAAAACTCGATGTACCTACAACAAATAGTGCAAGAATCCTAAAAGCATGTCCTCAAGGAGTTATTTCGCATCTCCTTCGTGTTTTGAAAAGTGATGAGTTTGAAGATTTTGAAGAGATTCGAACCTTGACAAAAACTTACCACTGGTTCTATACTGACATAGTTGCTAGTGCTCGTCCTGATATAACTACTAAAGAGCAAGCTCACAAGATTATCGCATTAAATGGTTTGATAGAAAAAACAGATAGCTTCAAGCAACGAAACCCTGACACCACTATTATTTTTCCTGCAGGAGATGGTGTGTATATTGGCTTTGCTGACAGTCCGGAAAAACCACTACAGCTAGTAATACAACTGCATAAATCTATTTACAAATATAACACATTAAGAAAAGACCCAGACAAGCTTAAGATCAGAACAGGAATTCATACTGGTCCAGTGTATATCTTCCATGATCTGAATGGCAAAGATAATGTTTGGGGCGATGGCATAATTACAGCAAAGCGTGTCATGGATTTAGGAGGGCCAATGCACGTGCTTGCATCAAAAAAAATTGCGGATGACATTCGTAAATTATCGCCTGAATACAAGAGAATGATGCACAAAATTGGGGATTACTCAATAAAGCACAAAGAACAACTGCAAATTTACAATATTTATGGTGATGGCTTTGGAAATAAAAATATGCCTCGTACCGGCAAGATACAACAAAGAACGATTAGTGAACAAGATCAACAAAGCAAATACACTTTTGAATTTTCTAAGATTGATGTAATTCTTGAGATAACAAATCCTAAAACTATGATGACCCATCATACGTGGATTTGGAACATAAAAAATATCACCGAGTCGCCAAAAGAACACATCTTCTACTATATAGGTGGTGATACACCAAAAGATTTCTCCAAACTTAATGTTAGAGTCACTGATGAACACAGAAATAAACTCAAAATAGTAAGCTTGAATGTGAACAAGCCTTATGAAAAAGAATTTCTTGTTAAACTGAATAAGCCACTAAAACTTAATCAAAAAGGCAGATCCTTAAAATTAGAATACGATTGGGATGAGCCAGATAGGAATTTTGTTTACAAGTTATCATCGGAGTGTAAAAAATTCACATTCCTGCTTACTCTACCTAATGAAGTTGAATTAAAGAACCTTCGTGTACTCAGAGTTGATCCAGAAACAGGATACAAGACGCATGCCACACCACCTGCAAACATCAAGTACCTAAAAAATAGAACTGAGATGAGATGGCAATCTACTAATTTGCATGCTTATGATGCATACCGCTTTGAGTGGTAAATTTTTGTTATTCCTTGAGCTTGCTTTCTTGAAAAGTGTTAGAAATATCCCAACAATATCTGAAATAGTCAAGACACCACTCGTGAAATAATTGATCATCACTGTAAAACATCTCGCTCATGTCAGCTTCACCATCAATTGTAGGAAACATGACACATGCTTCTTTTTCATTTAAAACAACAACCACTTTGACATCTTTTTTCATCTTTCTTTCAATGCTCCCAGTCTCCATAAGTTTTTTCAAGCCAAGCTTTTCAAGAATTTGTTTTCTTTCCTTTGGAATTATAGCAGATTCGGAAAGAATAGAGTTTAATTTGACACCCTTCTTCACTTTGTTCACAATCGGCTCTATAAGATCCACACTGTAATGCACTTCAGATAAAATGTTACATATGTATTCATCTGAATTTTTGTAAATCTCCTTCCATTGCTCTAGTACCTTTACAAATCCTTTTACATACTGACCAGCAACCAATGCACCTATTCTTTGAATGAATTTTTGTGGAATGTCACCAAAATCATGATTTTTAAAATATTTTCTATTCTGTGAGACAAAATGCAGTGAGGGAATCAAAGAACATGTTGTCTTCCCATATGTAGTAAGTTCATAGTAACCGTCTGCGTCCTTTGAAACCAGATCCGCTTTCATAAGGCGCTCAAAGTTTCTGTATACCTCAGGTACAGTTGCGTCCATCTCTTTTGCTATAACTGAGATTTTTGATTTTTTTTCTAGAAGCTTCAACAGTATGCCAAGTCGTTGTTCACTAGCAAGCTCCAAAAAGTCATTTGCCGCACTTTCGTATTGATAACTCACATGCTAATCTAAAAGTCTATGAATCTAAATCTTACTGCAAGAATTTAATTGGTTATAGTATGCCAGGGACGGTACCGCCTCCACCGCCTGCTGATACTGGGCATACATGGTACACCCATTCCAATTTGTAGTAGCTCATGCACTGTATAGCCACGCACTGTATATTAGAGTAGTTTAACAAGATAGCTAAGCGTTTGCTGTTCTAGCTAAGCAGATCCTATCAATTCATTCTCCTAACCCTAGTTATGGAAAACCCATCTTATGCAAAAGCGGACTTTCCTACCTTAGAGCCAGTATCTGAGAGTTTTACTACTCGCTTAAAAAATGCGCTTGATAACGAAATATCATTTAATGGAGGCTACAAGAATTATTGCATATGCATTGTAGATATAGTAAACTCTAGCAAGGTTACAGCTGCCTTGCCTAAAGCAAAGGTGTGCAAATACTATAGCATCTTTCTAAACTCAATGGCCATGATAGCAAAAGAGTTTGGCGGCAAAGTAGTAAAGAACGTTGGCGACAGCCTACTGTATTATTTTCCACAAACATCAGACAACTCTGATAAACATGGTTTTGTCGATCCACTTGAGTGTAGTATGGCCATGATTGAGGCGCATGGGATTATCAATCAAAAAATGCGTGAGGAAGGACTACCACCTGTCAATTATAGGATTAGCGCAGATTACGGCAGTGTAGTGACAGCTAAAACGGCAACTTCGGCCAACGAAGATGTATTTGGTGCTACAGTAAACATATGTGTAAAGATAAATCATATCGCAACACCAAATAGCATGGTGATAGGCAGTGATTTATACGAAATTGTAAAACCTTTTGATGGATATCAGTTTGAACCAGTGTCAGTGTATTCATCAGGCTTTAAGCTTCAATATCCAGTATACTCTGTGAAATATCACAAATTAAGAAGATGGATTTTTTCTGCATAAATTAAAACTATCATAATTAATTTTGAACAAATAAATTTATGATTCAGGCCAATCGCCGCCACATTCAGGACAGCGACCCCTAAGACCGTTATATTTTGGTTCCACAAAGATGCGAGCTTTTGGTGAACCACATGACCTACATTCAACCTGTTCATGCTCTGTCATGCTGATGTATTCAGCAATATCAGATATTAGTCCAATTTAACAGATTAGCTAAGCATTTGTTGTTTTAGCTAAGCAGATACTATCAATCTGTTTAAACAATAAGAACCTAAGAACTTATGAAAACCAAAATAGTGACAGACAAAGGCACATCGGTCCATGAAGGTGAGTTAAAACCATCCTATTGGGTCGGAGAGTTGTACCGAGAAGACCAAAAAAAGAAAATGTCTTTGGTACCATTTGGAACAGTGCTGTCTACACGACGAGGCACCAGCACTATGAAGATATCAAATTATCCTCAGGTGCCAAAAATAATCTCTCTAAAGGGATTCGTTATCAGTACTGCCAGAGGTACTGCTACGCGAACCCTTTAATTTTTTTACTCATGGATGAAGAAGATGATTGAAACTACTGATGAGCAAATAAAAAAGGCGCTAGTGGCTTTGGCCATAGAGCAAACACTGCTTGAGTTTGGACCGCCTACACTGGAAAAAGTCAGCAACAAGCTGTTTGAGTACTATCATTGTTACATACCTGATTGCTATACCAAACCAGAATATCTAAACAGGGTACTCAAGGAACTATTTGGCAACTCTCATACCGTAATTGTACAATCAATAAGAAGACGCCTAGAAGAGGTGTCTTTACAAGATTCAATTAAGAATTTTCTAGCAAAGATTGGTGAATAGAAAGCCTACACTTTCATTATTCCGTTAGTGATCAACCATTGCATTGCAGAAATAAAGTCGTCATCTGAGATAAGACCTTCTGCCCACCATCCAGCGTTGTTTTTAATCCAAGTAGGTATCTGTTGTGACGAATCAGAGCCAGATTTGGTTTCAGGCATGGTAATTATTCCTTCTTTGATTAGATGTTGAATTCCTTGCACAAAGTCAGAATCTGCTATTTGCCCTGAAGACCACCAGTTTGCGTTGTTTTTAATCCAAGATGGTATGGTGTGAGGTAGCGTTTCAGGTTCGACAACTTCTAGTGCGTCTAAGATTTTAGTATCGTCAACATTTCTTTTAATGTCCCATGATCGTATGATGATATCAGACTTTGCCATCGGTTTTGCAAATTTTATATCATAGGTTAACGCAAGTGTCATGGCATCTATTTGTGATGTGGCTACATTGACTTCTGCAAAGAATCCATGTGGGTCAACTACTACAGTAGGTTTGTACTTATCATAGATGATGTATGTGTCGCTGTTATCAACTTGTGGTTCATTTCCTAGTAGATTAACATAAAATGCTACGTGTTCTATTGCTAATGCGCCCTCCTCTTCTTGCAGTACCACTTTTAGCGTTAGTGGATCTCCTGTCTTAATTATTTTTGTTGAACTCATCTTTACCGGTTCTCCTGTCTTGAATGTACCTGGACTCAAGTTTGATCCTGCCAGTCTACCACTAAATCCAATCACTGTACTATCTGTTAATGATGATTGATCATTGCCACTAAATGTTACAGTAACAACTGATGGCGGCAAAGTGTTTGAGCCACCACCTGTTAGCAGAGATGCGCCCAACAGAGCTTTGACACCGCCTATTGCAAACTTGGAGTTAAAATTAGCCGTTATTGTAGCAGTGTATGGGCCTGGTGGAGTGGACGGGGTTTTAGTTGGAACAATTGTTTCATCTACATCAGCAAAGTCTCCGTCGCCATTGATATCATGAAGCATTACTACATCATCAAATGCTATTCCAGCAGCAATCAAGTCATCGTCTGTAAATGTAAATGAAATTAAACATCCATCAATACAAGTTGCACCATCTTGTGGCGTAATATCTACTATGTTTCCTAGGAACCCAAGTGTAGATCCGTCGCTTGTAATGTCGCTGACATCATCCTCACTTATCTTTACTACTTCGATAGTTCCCGAGCTGGTTGGGGGCAGTGTTATTTCAGTTGTCATACCAGATGGTAGAGTAGTTACAGCAGTACCACCTGCATCAACAGGTATTGAAACTGTAAACGTTCCAAAGCTTCCACTTAAAGCTGGGGATGTAGATGTGGATGGAAGCGATGTACCTGCTGCGTTTTTGAGATTTGCTGTACCAATTACCGTTGCTGTTGTAGTACCAATCGTAGGATTACCATTGCCTGTGACATCATTTACTGTAATTCTAAAGGTAGTTGTTGAAATCCACTGTCCAGAATAATCTGCACCAAGACTTTGTGTGAATGTAAACAGGCTATCAACAGCAGCTTTGTTTTGCACTCCTGTTCCACCAGGTCTATTTGTAGATTCAGAAAACACTAGAGTGATTGTGTCGCCGTTTGAGAATACAGCGTCTCCACTGTCTGGGTCATCAGCAACTAGAGCTTTAATAAATGGTCCCGGTGCGGCCCCAAAGCTGCCAGTCAAAACAGGAGATGTGGATGTTGATGACGCTGATGTACCTGCTGCGTTTTTGAGATTTGCTGTACCAATTACCGTTGCTGTTGTAGTACCAATCGTAGGATTACCATTGCCTGTGACATCATTTACTGTAATTCTAAAGGTAGTTGTTGAAATCCACTGTCCAGAATAATCTGCACCAAGACTTTGTGTGAATGTAAACAGGCTATCAACAGCAGCTTTGTTTTGCACTCCTGTTCCACCAGGTCTATTTGTAGATGAGGAAAATATCAGAGTGATTGTGTCGCCGTTTGAGAATGCTGGGTCGCTGCTGTCAGGATCACTTGCTATTAGTGATGTTATGGTTGGTCCTGGAGCAGCAGTGAATAAATCATCGTTGGTTATTGTACATACTTTGGTTTCTCCTACTACAAGGATAACTGTTCCATCAGATTCACAATCATCACTAAATGTTGCTGTATAACCGGGCTGGTTTGTCTCGCTAACTGTATGCACACCTGGCGAGAAAAGAATGGTTGCCCCACTGAGAACTGGGGTATCATCAACGAATAATGGAAAGTCGCTTGGCTGTAAGGTGCCTATGTTATCATTGATCACTACTTTGTTAACGATTAGTTTAGCGGGAGTATAATCAACAGTTACATAAATCTGCGTTACTCTTGATGGCTTGGCTGCAGTAGCTTGACTTACGCCAAACTGGATTTCATCACCACTAGTAGTCCATGTATTAATTTGGTCTACAGTCCAGGGCAAACCTGTGAACGGATTTGTCGTAAACGTTCTGCTGTAGTGTATATAGTCTGTGGTCAGATGAATTCCAAGACCTTCACTTATGATGTCTGTTCCTTTTGTAATTGTCAACTGTATTTTAGTTGGATTGGCTTGATCATCTTTTCTTGCAACAGCATGCAGTGTTACGGCATTAATAATTGAACCATCTGGAACACCAGTTACGTCTTGAATATCATAGGTTTCTATTTGATTATTTATGCTACTCGTTATGTATGAAGTGTCGCCATCATTTTCTAAAACTGCAGATGTTTTGCCATCACCTGCTCCAAGAAGCCAATCATCATGATTTCCTACCACAACGGGATACAGGGTTATTATTTCTGGTCCTGATGTATCGATTGTCCAACTAAGACTAGCTGGTGTTAGATCTATGTTGCCAATACCATCTATAGCTCTGACCTGGAAAGTATGTGAACCATCAGACAGGTCGCTATAGCTTATGGAGCTTGCACAGTCAGAGAAGGGTGCCTCATCTAAACTACATTCAAAAATCGAATCGCTTTCTGCCGTAAATGTAAATGAGATTGAGGTTGATGAAGTTGTTGCACCGTCAGATACAGTAGAAAAATCGATCGAGGTATCTGGTGCTACTGTATCTACTGTCCAACTGATACTAGCTGGCGTTGAGTCTGTAGTACCAGCAGTGTTGATAGCCCTGACTTGGAAGGTGTGGAGACCATCAGCTAAGCTGGTATAGACAGCTGGGCTTGTACATGTAGAGAAAGATACACCATCCAAACTGCATTCAAAACTTGCAATACCAATGCTATCGGTTCCAACAAATGCGATTGTATTTGTTGTTAAGAAAGTTGTTGCACCGTCAGATACAGTAGAAGAGACGATTGAGGTATCTGGTGCTACTGTATCTACTGTCCAACTGATACTAGCTGGCGTTGGATCTGTGTTACCAGCAGTGTCTATAGCTCTGACTTGGAAGGTGTGGAGACCATCAGCTAAGCTGGTATAGACAGCTGGGCTTGTACATGTAGAGAAAGATACACCATCCAAACTGCATTCAAAACTTGCAATACCAATGCTATCGGTTCCAACAAATGCGATTGTATTTGTTGTTAAGAAAGTTGTTGCACCGTCAGATACAGTAGAAGAGACGATTGAGGTATCTGGTGCTACTGTATCTACTGTCCAACTGATACTAGCTGGCGTTGGATCTGTGTTACCAGCAGTGTCTATAGCTCTGACTTGGAAGGTGTGGAGACCATCAGCTAAGCCTCCATAGCTCATTGGGCTTGTACATGTAGAGAACGTTGCTAAATCTAAACTGCACTCATAACTTGCAATACCTACGTTGTCAGTGCCACTAAATGTGATTGAGTTTGATGTCGAAGAAGTTGTTGCACCGTCAGATACAGTAGCAGAACCAATTGATGTTTCAGGCGGAATGATATCAGCTGTATTTACATCATAAAATACTGTAATTCTGACGTGGTCAAGAAATCTGTCTCCACCTCCAGTACCTGAATTTATCCGTACACCAAAACCAGCATTATTTATTTCAGCTGGGGTCAATACTGTTCCCCACAGATAATTTGTTTCTGTAGGCAAGTTTAGCAAGCTGCTAGTTACACAGTTTATTGCAGAAGCACTTGGGCGACCAAAGCTTACTGGGTTACTAACAGGCGAGTTTCCAATTATTAGTCGGGCATCTGCGGTATTAGCAGCATTACTTCGCGCAAATTTGAGTTCAACTTGTATTCCAGTAATTGTTGCAGTAAGCGGGATGCTAAAACCAAAGTTGGTTATATCTATATTCTTAGAGTTATCATTATTGCCGCTTGTAACAGCACAGCTGCCCTCAACACTTCCAGCTGCATTACTTGGGTTAAGCCAACCCGCACCAGAATTTTCCGCAGTGAGGCCAAAGTTTGGACCTGCTACTGCGGGTGGGTCGGCAAAACTGGTCGATGCTAAAACAGTGGAGTGCTCGATATCATTAGAGTTGTAAGCTCTTACGGTGTAAAATCCTTTTATGTCGTCCAATGTGTAAAGATAGACAAAACTACCATTCTCATCAGCAGTAATACTATCAAAACCATTTGTTCCATCTGACTTCACAGTTGAACCACCTGGTCGAACTACTAGGATATCATTAATTGTACTTGGTGTAAAGCCACTACCAACGATTTGTACAGTTTCATGAGGTGAATAATCTGCCTTGTCTGTTGTTAGTGTCGGTGCCACATTAGTAAAGCCCGTTGAGGCCAAAACAGTGGAGTGCTCTATATCATTAGAGTTGTAAGCTCTTACGGTGTAAAGTCCAGCAATGCTTTGTAGCTTGTAAAGATAGACAAAACTACCATTCTCATCAGCAGTAATACTATCAAAACCATTTGTTCCATCTGACTTGACGATCCAGCCATCTGATCGAATTATAACTAGATCATAACTTTCGCCTGATGCAAAGCCACTACCAACGATTTGTACAGTTTCATGAGGTGAATAGTCTGCCTTGTCTGTTGTTAGTGTTGGAGAGTCAGTATGTAATGTTATTTCTTTATTGTAAATTTCAGCAATGTGAGATATTTCTAAAAGGGAATCATATAGATGCACGTCATCAACCAATCCTGAAAATTGGTTACTTACTTCACTGTGACCACTCTTTTCACTAAGATATGCACCAATCACAATATCTGAATCAGATGATATGCTGTCCACTGTTATTAGCTCTAGCTGTCCATTAACGGTAAGTGATAGAATCCCTGTTATTGGAAGTGTGGATTCAAGATTTCCGTTAACATAAATTCCGATTGATGAACCGTCAAATGTTGCTGCAAGATGTGTCCACTCTTCCTTAATTTGAGTTGTAGATTCTACAGTGCTCCACTTTATTCCATCAAATATAGAGAACTTCGCTATTTTTGATGGTGGGATATTGTTGTTAATAGCAAGAACAAATGTTTTGTCTTTGCTTACAACTGTAAACTCTGATGAACCACTACTATAATCTGGTTTAACCCATGCTAACAGCGACATGGCAGTTAGTTCTTTTGAAGAACCTGTGTCAGTTACTTGGACAAAATCGCCTTCACCATCTAAATTAAGCGAAGTGACATTTAGCTTTTCTTCTACAGTAGCATCACCTGCAACATCTGATGTTTGTGTATCAAAGTCATCAAATTGCAAGGATAGTGTTGCGTCTGGAAGTGGTTGAGTTATCTCGTTTGAAGTAAAGTTGTCAGGAACTGATTCAGTTTGTAAAGTTGGATCCTCAGCTGATGGTGAAGTTGAGTTGCCAGCCGGTAAGGTGGTAGTAGAATT
>JBBDNF010000019.1:0-34787 GCA_040877685.1 Nitrosopumilaceae archaeon | reverse complement strand
TGTCCTGCCTGAATTTTTCAATCTCTTTTTTCATCTTTTTGTTGTCTTTGAACCTGGCAAGGATATAGTGGTTTGAGGACGAAGGAAAATAGGCGCTGCCGTCTTCAGAAAACGTAGCAGTCACAAAGTACATGTCCTCTACCTCTTTTGATTTTTCCCAGCTATCTTTCAGCTCTATTGAAGGGTGGTTATGCAAATAGGGAGCACAGATGTAACCTCCTTCTAATGCTGACATCCCAGACACATGATCGTGTTTAGGGTAGTTTCTTATATAGTGTTGGCAGATCGGGTTTATTTTTAATTTGAATGTAAAAATCAACAAATTTTTCAAAATTATGGAATTTGTAAACAAACTATCGATAGTTATTAAAAGTTGTTGGTTGGTTTAACATCGCAATTTTGTGCCTATTTTGAAAGAATAGATTTCAGATATTTTTTGGGAATTGGGTAAGGCATGGGTAGGGATACTCTCCATACACTGTTACATCTTCTACAGGTATAACGAATGTAGGGATTGTTTAATTGTTCACCCCATGAGCCGTCTGAATGTTGATATTTGACTTTCTTTGGCGGAAATTTTCTTTTCCAATATCGTTTTGATTGACATTTGTAGCATTTTTCCTTAAACGTTGAAAATTGAGGTTTCTTGTTCTGATCTTCTTTTTGTTGATGTTTTTCTTGTTTAATCTTTTGAAAGTATTCGGTAGGTGCTGTAACAAGGTCACAGTGTATACAAATTTTTCCAATCGGTTCTTTGTTTTTGGTTCTTTTGTCGGCAACATAGATATTTACCAAATTGAAGCCACACCATCTACATTTCATTAACAAATCATTAAAAAGTGGGCAACTTTTCCTATTAAGTTTATTCACCATATTATGGTTATGAAACGAACAACAGTTTCACTGAACGAGGAAACCAAAGAACAGCTAGCAAAGTTTGGAGCAAAAGGAGAATCATTTGACGAAATCTTACAGCGAGTAATGACTAATGCAGCACAGCTCTGCAACAAGAATTCAGATAATGATGATGTTGTGTCAGGTGATGTAGAGCAATGAAAAAGCTAGCCAAAATCCCCTCTTTTCTTTTGTCTAGTGAACTTGCATCCAGTCTAAAACTACAAGACCAATCTTACATAATGATAATTCCAAAGCCTATACTTGCTGAAACTGGAGTAACAGGCGATAATCTAGACTTTGATTTAGTAGTAAAAGACGGTAAATTATCACTCATTGGGCCTAGTGTTCCTGGCAACCAACGAGTGATGCAATCAAGCGAGGAGATTGCTACGTGACTTTAGATTCTACTTTAGATAAACACTGCGTGGATTTTGCTCACAATTATACCAAGATCAGAGTAAAGTGTCCAGAATGTGTTAGAACCATCAAGGGAGATAATCATGTAAGGGTTTTCAAAAACTTGGCTGGTCTTTGGTGGCACTTTAAGAATGAACATGGCATTATAACAAATTCTCTCTTTAGTACTGAAAGTGTTAAAGAAATTCTAAGAAATATTGCTAAAGCACTTGACTTGGGTATGTTTGCAGATGCAGCCGATTGTGAACTAAATACTACAACATCATCATCCTTGCTTTATGATGGAAGACCACCTCGGAGTGATGTGTTAATAAAACTAAAAGAAATAGCTGATTTGCTGAGAATACAATCAGAAATCTATCCATTTTTCGGTACAAAGCTATTGTTGACACTAATTAAAGTGAAGCTAGGACCAGTCGACGAGAGGACAATGAAAAAATACTTTGATTGTATCACTAGTTATTCTACTAAGAACATTCATGATGGAACTTATGATGTTACAGGTTTCTGTGCTAAATTGACACATAAAACAGCAAATGAGTTTATCGATAAAGAGTAAAATAGTATCCCCCCGATTTGTTCGAAAAAACATGCTGTGTGTCTATAATCGAAAAACTTAGATCGAGCTGTCTACCTCTGGTCTACCATGGTCTACCGCGTTGTTTCAACAAAGCTAAACGAAGATGAACATATGAAATTACTTGATGCGTGTAACAGGCTAGGTTGTACTCCTTCTGCGTTACTATTGTTTATGATAACCCACAATGAACAAAATTGGCCGCTTAAATCAAATCCGGGATTATAGCATCATGGCAAAAATAGATATTGTAATTTTTACTATAACTTTAATATTTTATGAATTTTTTACAAATAATAATAGAATAATTATATCGTGATATGAATTTTTTACAAAATGATCTTCTTTAAATATTGGCAATCTGTCGTAATTTAAATTGAAATATTTGGTTTGTTTTTCTGTTGCTTTGATTTTTGCATTAATCTCTTTGATGTTTGTTCCGATGCAGACGTTTGCTGTGGGCAGCTGGGAGACAAAAACCCCGATGCCGACAGCACGTCACTCTCCGATGGCTGCCAATATTAATGATAATCTGTATGTCGTTGGTGGTAATGTTGGTGCGGCTGGTGCTTCTTATGCCGTCGAAGTGTATGACCCTGTAACTGACTCGTGGTCTACAAAGCCATCAATGCCTGATAGGCTGTACCAAGGTGCTGCTGAATCTATTAACGGAAAATTATACGTCGTTGGAGGCTGGAATGCTCCAAGTTCTTTTATTCCTACAAATAAAGTATACGAGTTCGATCCTGCTACAAATAGCTGGACTGCCAAAGCATCACTGTCTCATCTGAGTGGTTGCTCATCTTCTGGTGTTATTGCCGGTAAACTCTACCTTTTGACCTCATGTGATGGTTTTAGCGGATATAGAAAAATCTTTGAAGTTTATGATCCTATTGCTAATACTTGGGCATCTTTATCGTCTCCGCCCAATACTCATGGATCTGGAAGTGGCGGAGTACTCGACGGAAAATTCTATGCTGTCGGTGGTTATGATACAAGTGGAGCAATACTAGGCGCGTTCCTTGATGTATATGATCCGGTGACAAACAGCTGGACTACCAAAGTCTCTATGCCAACTCCACGATTTGTGGCATCTGTTGGTGGTATTGATGGCAAGCTCTATGTTGCAGGAGGTAACAACGGGCTCGGCTCGATTGATACAACTGAAGTTTATGATCCTATTGCTAATACTTGGGCTACAGAAACGTCACTGCCGTCCCCAAGAGGTTCTACTAGTGATGATGTAATTAACGGCAAGTTGTATGTGGCAGGAGGATTCGATACTAGTCCTAGCGCAGCATTGGAAATATTTACCCCATCTGCATCCATAACAATCACTTCTCCTGCAAATGCTTCTGTTGTTGGTACTGATTCCATTACAATTACTGGTACTGCATCAGATCCTTCTGGAATACAAAAAGTGGAAGTGTCTATCGATGGTGGTGCGTTTGCATTAGCTACTGGAACAACATCTTGGTCGTTTACTACAGGTGTGTTATCTCCAGGATCTCATACAATCGATGCAAAAGCAACAAGTAATGTTGGTGGAACTGTAACATCATCAATTTCAGGCTTTTCTATTCCTATTGCAGTTAATGTAGATCCTGCAACAAACACTATCTATGTATCAAATTATGGGACCTCAAGTGTCTCTGTAATCAATGGGTTGACAAATACAGTTTCAGCTACCATCCCAGTTGGATTTAATCCACAACAAATAGCAATCAATCCAACAACAAACACAATGTATGTTGTAAGCTTTGAAGGAAGTTCTATCCATGTAATCAATATGGCATCAAATACTGTCACTACTACCATACCATTGTCATCTAATGGACTTGGGGTGGCAGTAAACCCAACAACCAACACAGTTTATGCATCACGTTACTTTAACAACGATGTTGTTGTAATTAATGGTGCAACAAATACAATCACTTCAACAATTACTGGTGTAAATAGTCCAAGCAAGATTGCAGCAAACCCAACAACCAATTTGATTTATGTGTCTAACCAAGATTCTGCGTCAGTAACCGTAATAGATGGAGCAACAAACACCGTTACAACTACCATTCCAGTAGGTTCTGGGGTTGGCGGAATTGCAGTAAACCCAACAACAAACACAATCTATGTAGCTAGTGCTACCCCTAACACTGTATCTGTAATAGATGGAGCAACAAACACCGTTACAACAACTATTCCCGTAGGTTCTGTTCCAGGCGGTGTCACAGTAAATCCATCTACTGATACTATCTATGTATCAAATTCTCAATCAAGTTCAGTTTCAGTAATCGACGGAGTAACAAATGTTGTCACACATACCATTTTAGTAGGCATAGAGCCTAGTGGTATTGCGGTAAACTCTGCAACTAACATCATATACGTAGCCAATCAACAATCTAACACTGTATCGGTAATTGGAAATTCAGAAAGTACAGCAATTTCATCCATATCATTTTCTGTATCTGATTTAGATAACGATGGAATTGTTGATGCCAATGATAATTGTCCAACTACTACTAATCCAGATCAACTAGATACTGATGGAGATGGTATTGGGGATGTTTGTGATACAACTCCAAATGGAGATACGGATAACGATGGAATTGATAATCTTGTAGATAATTGCGTCACGGTATACAATCCTGATCAACTAGATACCGATAGCGATGGTATTGGTGACGTATGCGATTTGTATCCATTAGATCCAGACAATGACATTGACGGAGATACAATTTCAGGAGATGTAGATAATTGCCCAACTACTCCAAACACAGACCAAGCAGACACTGATGGAGATGGAATAGGCAATGCATGTGATCTTACACCAAACGGTGATGATGATTCTGATGGAGTAGACAACGCAGTTGATAACTGTCCTTTGGTTTCTAATGCAAATCAACTAGATACTGATGGAGACGGTATCGGTGACTTGTGTGATGCAACACCAAACGGTGATGATGATTCTGATGGAGTAGACAACGCAATAGACAACTGTCCTACAGTACCAAATTCAGATCAAGCTGACACTGATGCTGATGGAATTGGAGATGTTTGCGACCCTACCCCAACAGGTGATTCAGACTCTGATGGAGTAGATAATGCGGTTGATAATTGTCCTACAGTACCAAATTCAGATCAACTAGACACTGATGCTGATGGAATTGGCGATGTTTGCGATGTTACCCCACATGGTGACTATGATAATGATGGAGTAGACAACGCAATAGACAACTGTCCTACAGTACCAAATTCAGATCAAGCTGACACTGATGCTGATGGAATTGGAGATGTTTGCGACCCTACCCCAACAGGTGATTCAGACTCTGATGGAGTAGATAATGCGGTTGATAATTGTCCTACAGTACCAAATTCAGATCAAGCAGACTCTAATCATAATGGAATTGGAGATGCATGTGATACAACTGAAATTAGTATTGTAATTGACGTCAAACCAGGATCTTATCCAAATTCTGTTAATCCAAAATCAAATGGAGTTACACCTGTTGCAATAATTACTACTAGTACATTTGATGCATCATCTGTAAACCCACTTACAGTCAAATTTGGAATTAATAATGCAGTAGAGTCTCATGGAAAAGGACACATGGGGGATGTTGATGGTGACGGTGATTTAGATATGGTGTTACATTTTGCAACTCAGGACACAGGTATCCAATGTGGTGATACTAGTTCTGTTCTTAAAGGAAAGACCTTTGGTGGAACTGATATAATTGGAACAGATAGTTTAGTTACTACTGGATGTAAATAGTTCAATTATCTCCAGATATGTTAGATTAGCTTAATTCTAGAATTATATTACATCTATAATTTCATGTCTAATAATTAGAAAAGTGTCAAATCTTTTTACCTCAACTCTTACCTGGCGGTAAAATTTTTTCATTGAATAATTGAAACCTATTTTTTTTTAAAAATAAACCCTGATGGAGTTCCATTAATAGACGTTATTTTCATTATAGAATTTGCATTTGATAAAATGCTTCATATTTTTTTCTGTGGTCACTATTATTCTCCATAAAAGATAGAATGTATTTAGGTCTAAGTATTTGCCAACTTTTTATGTATAGTGGGAGTAGTAGAGTATTGTTTGGAAAAACAAAAAAGTTTAGTGGAGTATCTTTATCGAACATTCGTACAGATAGCCCATCCATTAAGAGTTATCGGACCTTGATCCGGACCTATAGTTATGGCTACAATCCAAGAGCTATCTGAAGATGGCCCATTACGCTGTACATTTTGATAAGGACCACCGGAAGTTGAAAATCCCCCGCCAGTTACAATATCGTTATCATTACAAACCATCTCAACATTTCCATTACTAGATAAAGTAACAGAGTTTGTCACTTGATAAAACCCAAGTATATGTGCAGGTTTTCCAGATGCAGCACTTGCAAATGTTGAAGTAGTAATTGCAGCTATTATGATAGTCAATGATATTATAATTATCATTTTTTTCATTGAATCATTAAATCTCTACAATTATTTAAGATTAGTTTTAATGTTACAAAAAGTTGTTTCAAACATAATTTCATAAAATATTTCGATCATTAAATATGAGTTTTTCAATAATTGCTTGATTTAGATTCACACCATTACATGTAACCTTTGCAACAATTCTACCATAGCTACCTTGTGTTTGGCCATTATCTTCATCAACAGTAACTGTTGAGCCTATAGGGCATATTTCTTGAATATACTTTTTTGCTGCTTGACCCATAGGTTGGTTTAGTTCTGGAGTAGAAGCCAAAGCCAGTCTAACGGATTTACCATCAACTTTAATGGTGTCACCATCTATGATTCCAGTTACTTTGCCTGTAAAGTATTGTGCATTATCAGAATTATAATTTGATATTGGAATATTGTTTTTATTTTGAATATTATCTGAATTGGTAAGAAATCCAATGCCTGCAATTACAATGATTATGACTAAAACCGAAGCTATTGCAATGGGAACTCCCTTCTTAATGGTTTGCTTTGGTTTTGATGGAATATTAGAATCAAAAGCCAATTCTGAACAATTATGGGGAGTGTTTGTATTAGGATCTAAAGGAATGAATTTTCCTGTTTTGGATTTTATTTTAGAATCAAAGCTTATTGGTTTCCCACATCGGTAACATTTTGGCTCGTTCAACTCCTTTTGCCGTAATATTATACCTTAATCTCTTACTTAACTTGGATCGTGATAATCAGGTATTGTGGAGCGGTGTAAGAACCACTAGATTCGTCCTCTTTTCGTTTTACTTCCCACGTACCGAAATTTTGTACTAGTTCAATCTGGCATTTCCTGAGTTGTTTTCTTAATTCCAGAATTTTGTTTTGAATCATATTTACTAAAATGCACTTTAAACAAAATACTTTACGACCAGTTGCAGATTTTCGCGAACAAACTAATCAAATAATCCTTGAAAAACTCATAAACTTATACATTGCCAAATATTTGTGAGAAAACCAATAGTTGCAGCAATATCTGTTATCATTGGTATAATCGTCATTGTTTTGGGACTTGTTGCTTATTCTTATACTCAAATTCATGTCAGTCTAAACGATGTATCTTTTCATAGCATAGATTGGGCATCTTTTTCATGGTCAACCCTTCTCAAGTTAGGACTAAACCTCTTGACAGGCAATTGGCTTGGTGCAGCATTTGACTTAATTGATGGAATTAATCTGAATCTAATTTTTGGATTAAGCAATTATGGAGTTTTACCAGTATACATTCCTGATTTGTCATATGATCTTTCAATTAATGGCATACCCGTAGGCAGTGGTTATAGTACTATCGACACTACAATCAATCCTGGAGAAACTAGAGAAATTTCAGTTTTACAAAATTTCCAAAAAAGCAGTTTGAGCCCAGCTGTTGTATCTATAATTGATACAGGTGGAATAATTAATCTCCATGTAAGCGGTACTGCATATTTTAAATTATTAGGCTTAACCATTCCAATTCCATTTGAATCTACAAAACAAGTTTCTATTGTCGATGAAATTAAAAGTCGACTAAACAAGGAAATCCAAAAAAATCAGCAAAAACAAAGCAAATTAGATCTTCAACTTTCAGGAGAAACTATTGTAGATTCTGTTTACAGAGTAGAACCAGGCACGTATACCTCTATCTACTTTACATTACAATGTACAGCAACAATACAAGGTGGATTTTCTGCACGTGCTGCCCTTGGAGATGACATAATTGTGTATATTCTTGATGAAAATCAATTCAATCTATTTGATAGGGGAGAAAGTGCGTCTACATACTATAATAGTGGAAAAGTAGGATATGACACATTTGATCTCACTCTTAATCCAGGAACATACTATATTGTGATGTCAAATACTTATTCGATATTTTCAACAAAAACTGTAGAATTGCAGGCAGCTGGATTCTGTAGATAATCTAAAAGCCATAGCCACGAAGTAATTTTATGTTATAGTGATTTTTGTGTCCTCACAGAGTAAAGTTTTATTTTAATTTGTTAATTTTATACAAGAAAAGTGGTTACTTTTTTCAAACTTTAGTGCAATACTTGAACCCTTGAAACACAACTTTTAGATCATGGTAAACCGTAAGTAAACTATGACCTATGTCTTTTGACAATTAAGATGGCGTGGTGTATTGGATCTCATGTCCACTTATGAATTGTATTGGAGTTTTAATAGTTCCAATTATCTTTGAGACTCTAATAATAATACAACCATTAAATCCATCCAGAAATACTTGATGAATTCTAATATGAGCCTGTTTTCTGGCATCTTTTATGTCAGCATCTATGTTTCCTTGCACAGTGACTGGCACTTTTGGAATATTTTTTCTATCCTGTGTGGTATTAACAAAAAACTCGAATTGCCAGAAATATTCCTCCGTCAAGTTATCATCTAATTTTGTGGCTTGAAAAACAGCATTTTCCCTTGCCTTATTAATGATTGGTGCACGTCTTATCACTTCGCTCTTTGTAGATTCCAGCAACATAATTTGTCTTTGTGGCGCAAACTCTATAGCACTTAATGATTTTATTCTTAAAATAAACCATAAAAAATTATATTCATCAATATTTTTGGTGTTCAGTTTTCTTACTCTTGTCTTTTGTTCCTGTTTTTCATCAAAAGTAACATGCCAAGTACGGAGGTTATTTTCCAACGTGAAATGATCAACATGGAGTTGTATTCCTTGCTCAATAAATTGTGTCTCATAAAAATTTACGATTGTTCTGTCAACAAAAGCTGGAAAAAAAATAATATGATTATTAGTATAAGCAAAAGACCCTAACACATAATATTTGTCATTATCTGTATGAAAAAGATAATTTATTTTGCCTGGATCTTTACCATCTCTAAGTATTTTCCTAAAAGGACGTACTAATGCAGAATCTTTGTTTGAACTATCACCCCTTCCCCAAGGAAAATCATATTCTATTACTAATGCATTACCAGGTGTGGTATCAATTTTAAATGTGGAGAATTGTGCAAGACCTACTGGTCCGCCTGTCCATTTTCCTAACTCAAATTTACCTTCTGTTTTTTTAGATTCCATTCAAAATAAATAGTTAGATTTACTATTCATGGTTTTCTTGAGATATCACAAACTTTAGATCTTAGTAAACTTCAGGTAAACTATACATGAAAACCGTAAGTACAAAGGTAGATTCACAGGTATACCAACAGTTACTAGAATCATGTGGTAAATCAAACTGCTCTGTAAGTGAGAAGATTCGAAGCTTGCTTGAAGACTCGCTAAAACAAACTAATATGAACCCTAATTCTACTGACGCAAGCAAGAATTTCACGGTCAAAGTGAATATCATCCCAGAATTAAATCACAGTATCAAAACAGAAAGTGAATATGCTATAGTAAATGGACAGTATTTCAAAAAATGTGAACCTTTACCAAAGGCTAAGAATATTAGGATTATTGCCTAGATATTGTAAAAAACCGTCATAATGTTCAAAAAAATAAGATCAGGTTTATTTAAAATTCCGTAGAATATCAGTTCATGAAAACTAGCCTTACCAAGGCTGGAATTTTAATAATTATTCTACTGTTCTCAGTAAGTACAAGAGCTCAAGTAGATGCAACACA
Organism: Nitrosopumilaceae archaeon; assembly: GCA_040877685.1. Taxonomy (GTDB): domain Archaea; phylum Thermoproteota; class Nitrososphaeria; order Nitrososphaerales; family Nitrosopumilaceae; genus JBBDNF01. The sequence goes on along the minus strand of JBBDNF010000019.1, from coordinate 24,804 downwards.
CTCTGCATCAGATACATTAACATATCAAATGGTCTACGTAACACACAACAAATCCTGTTACAATTACGACATACAAATTACAAACAAATACAACGAAATTACTACACTTTATCTTTCTGCATATGGACTCCAACACTTCTATTATGAACCATTATGTATATCAGAGAAAAAGTTTGAATCGTATAGCACGCCCCCATATGTTGACATTCTCATAGTGGTATATTCAAAAAGTCTTGGCAGAGAGATTCTACATGAAAATAATATTGGGGGCTTTTTTACTTGGGTCAATGGTGACAAAAAAGATCCATTAAGGATAGAGGTATGTGATTGTCCTTCTTTTGATTATGGAGATCCTGTATGGGTACTATCACATGAGCTCTCACATTTTGCTCTATACTATTTAGGATTTGAGCGAGAAATTTTTGAAGGCTGGGTACACTATAATCAGAATATCTACTATACGTATTGTGAAGATGGGGATTATAGGGATCCTCACTGTCCTCCCATATTTGCAAAGCTACAAGGCAGTAGCTATAGTTATAGTGTAATGAATATCTCCGATGAAGCATACAATGCCAAACCACCACAAAAGAAATTTACGATAGAATCAATTGTAGAAAAAAGTAAGAAAACAACGGAAAAGAAGAAGGAATCAACAGAAAAAACCAAGCAAAAAACATCATTTGATTATAAAAAGGAGACTTTGAAAAAACAGTCTACAGTTAATTCAAAAATTGACTCAATTAAAACAGGAGTTTACACAGCACAAGAGCTAATTTATTCTGTAAACTTCAAGAATGAAAAAGCCAAAGAAGAGCATGAGAAGGCGTGGACAGCTCTATGGTGGGTCAAAAAATATCTTAAAGATGCAGAAACCACCCAAAAGGAAGGTGAGAAATTTATTTTGAAGTCAAAATACAAAGAGGCGTATTACAAATATAATTATTCATTTGACCAAGTAAATAAGATTGACAAATATTTATTTGAAATTACTAATTATATTAAAAAAGCAAAAGGCTTAGAAAAATAATTAATTCATGATTTTTCTTTCAAGATTTCTTAATTGCCTTGATAGATTATCTACAATTCCTCTTAGCTCAAGATTGTCTCTTTGCAGCTCCGAATAGTTTCTATCAATTTTTTCTGTATCTGAAATAGTAAGTGCATGTTCAACTCCAAGAAATGTTTCAGCGCGAGCTTTTTCATTTTGCCTATAATAGACGAGTTTCAAGCTAGTATGGCCCATCAATGCTTCCGCAAAGTCAGACTGGTGTGCGTCAGTAACCTGTGTCTTAAACCAAGCTCGGAAGGCATGAAAGTGAATCGAGTTTCTACTATTTTCGTTTTTAATGCCAAGCTCAGGTATCGATTCTATGACCTTTCTTAGCTGATTCTCAAGTGAGTTTCTAGCTGTAATTACACTTCGTGAATAAAGCTCCTCTCTGTCTAGTGTTTCACACTGCTGCCTCAGATACTTGAGTCGTTTTTTGTCTTGACCTCTAAAGAGCGCATTTTTGTGAGCATTCTCTGCAAACTTTCGTTCAATGTTGCAAATCTTTTCTTCATGAGTGTTCAAGAAGATATATCTGTCAACTTTGTCAGTTTCATTCCATCCAAGATATTGTTTCAGATAATCTTTGAGAGCAAGTGTTGCCTCTGATGTGAGGCATGTGACTCGAGTCTGGCGTGTCTTTGTTGTTTCTGATCTTATAGTTATCGTGGTTGGATTTGCTTCAAAATCAATATCAGATAATCTAAGCTGAACAATCTCTGATATTCTCATACCGCTTGAACACGCAATCAAAATAACAGTTGCAAGCTTTGGATTGGCAAGTCGAATTAGCCTGTTGATAATCTGCTTTGTCAGTCCCTTTTCGTATACTGAGCTGATTCGTGGAAGCTTGAATCGTTGCTTTACATCTTCGTTGTATATTCTGCAGCCTTCATTGTTTAGAAACTCCTTGGCTACGGTAAGGTAGTGCTTTATCGTGCTTCTGCTGTAAGATGCCTTTGAACCAGCCATTTTGTAAGATGACAGGTAGCTGTAATAGTCATCCAGTACCTGGATTGGGTCGACTTGGTGTATCTCCTTTGCCTGTATGACTAGGCTGTCTAGATTCAAACCGTACTTGCTGCCTACAAATTCTATGAACTTGTTTAATCCGGTTTCATAGCTCTTCCTTGTGGCATAGCTCCTAGAGAGGCGAAACTTTTTTGCCAAAAAGTTCTCAATCCTGTTATGTGTAGTCTGGACCTGCATCTTCGGGAAATCCTGCTTAGCGAGGTTACTTAAGGACTGAGATATTACCATCAAAAAGTATTACGTTCGATAGTTATTTAATACGAAAATACAGCGTGAAATCTAGTCCCACGCTAGCTCAGCCTGGTAGAGCTTCCGGCTGTAGTGGTTGGCTCTTGGCTAACTGATGTCAGCCTACCAGGCTTACAGAAACCGGGTTGTCGCAGGTTCAAGTCCTGCGCGTGGGACCATAACATAAAATTCAAAAGCGCTCCAAACCGTATAGAATCGATGTCTAATGACGATTGGTCAAACTTAGATAAGGTAGACCAAAAAATTATTGCAATTCTAAATAAAAATGCACGAACTCCATCAAAAGAGATTGCAACGGAATTAAGAAATTCAGGTCTTGATGTATCGGACAGGACTATACGAAAAAGAATAGAACGGCTGGAAAAAAACGGAATCATAAAAGGATACAAGGCTGTCCTAAGTGATGTCTCTAGCACAGATGAGTTTGAAGTGCTTTTTTTAAAATTCAAAATTACAAGATCACTTGACACCATACAAGAATCAATTAAGGATTTTGTAAAGACTCTGCCAAACTATCTTTTTATTGCAACAATCAATGGTGAATGGAACATGATCATAGTTATGAAGTTAGAAGAAGTGCACAAAAGCCCCACATCAGTAATAATTGAGAAATTCTCAGAACAAATTTCAGATTACAGGGTAAATAAAATCCACATGAATGACATTAACCTTCTAAATATGTCGCTTTTACTACTTAGCTGACGTCGTCAGATTCAACAATATCAAGTGCTTGTCGCAGTTCATTGATAGTAAATGGCTTTTGAATAAAGGCGGTTGCTCCCCAGCTTATAGTATTTTGTACCCTCTGCGTGGTTTTTTCGTCTGCAGTTATCAGAATAATAGAAAGGTCAAGCTTTGAATCTAGCAGATGGCGTGCTACCACATCACCTGCCATATCAGGGAGACCCATATCAAGCAGGATGATGGGGTTTTGTGATGACTCTATTAATTTTTTGCAGGCATGTACCGCATCTGCACCTGTATTGAAAGTATGAATGTCCTTGTAGCCCAGCTTCTTAAGGTAACTTTCTAGTTTCACTACTATAGATGGGCTATCATCAACAACAACTATTGGTCTTTTTTCTTCCACAACCTTGACAACTAGTTTTTTTGCTCTATCAAACGCGCTCTTTGCGTCTTCATATTGCCCTCCTCGCAGAAAACATTTTGTTGCACAAAGATATGCTTGTTTTGCGTTGTATGATTTTTCTTTTTTTGCAAGATCAAGATATAATTTAGCTGCTTTTAGTAGCTCATCATTACCATCCTTTCCTTGCTGAGCTTTGGATTCAGCTGCAAGCATAAAAAATAATCCTGCACGAAAACTATTCTTTTTAACTTCTTTTCCTGCAAGCTCCAAAAACAGGCTATAGGCAGAAATGCTTTGCTTGTTTTTAAGATACGTAAAAGCTAGTTCATATTTTTGCTTGGTGTCTTTTTCTGCCAACAGGAAAAATAAGGAAGGTTTGCTTATATTATTTTGTCATTATATCACAAAATTCTGAAATGTTTCTACCCAGTTTATGGGTTTATGACTGCACGGCCTATTATTTTTCCTTGTTTTAGATCTTCAAGTGCAGTGTTTGCGTCTCCAAGTAGATATCTCTTTGATATTATTGGATTAATCACCCCACTCTTTGCAAGGTTCACTAATTCCACTAAATCATTGTAGTTTCCGGTGTATGCTCCTTGTATTGTGATTGCCTTTAATGGAATTGTTGGCAAAACAATCTCTGCAGAGCCTCCGAAGAGTCCAACTAAGATCAGATTTCCACGTTTTCGTAAAACTGCAAGATCTGTCTTTACTGTTGTGGGTGTATTTACAAAATCAATTACACATTCTGCACCCTTGTTGTTACAAATCGAAATTATTTTTTGTACTATATCCTGACCTTTTGAATTTATTGTGTGATCTGCTCCCATTTTTTTTGCGGCTACAAGCTTGTTGTCATCTAAATCCACGCAGATTATGGTTGATTTTGTTACAGCCTTAGCAATTTGTATACCCATAAGCCCTAGTCCACCGGCTCCGATAATTACAAGAAACTGTTCCGAGTTTGTATTGGCTTTTTTTACAGCCGTAAACGCAGTCAATCCAGAACAGGCAAGCGATGCCGTTCCTTCAAGATCAATGCCAGACACTTTGATTAGATACTTGAAATTTGGTACTAGCACATATTCTGCATAACCGCCGTTTTGAAAGACGCCAAGTGAACGTGGAGCATCACAAAGATTCTCATTTCCTACCTTACATGCAGGGCATACACCACATCCAATCCAAGGATATACCAGAACATCGTCTCCTGTCTTGATGCCTTGAACTGAACTTCCTATTTGACTGACAGTTCCAACAACTTCATGACCTGGAGTTACAGGAAATTTTACACCTCGGTCTGTTGCCTTCATAAATGAACCAGCTCCTGCATCGTAACCTCCTTCCCACAGGTGCAAGTCACTGTGGCACACTCCTACCGCTTTCACTTTTACTACAACCTCAAATTCTTTTGGTTTTGGAATTTCCAAATCCTTAATCTGAAGTGGTTCTTTAGGAGTTACAATTTGAGCTGCCTTCATGGCAGTAATGTTTTTCCTTTAACAATATAAGAGTTGACTGTCACGGACAGAACAGTGATTTTTTAAAGTCTTCTACTTCGACCTCATAGCCACATGGCTTGCAGTAAAGCCAGCTGCGGTTCTTTAAGACTTTTAGCGGCGTTTCATATCTAGTATAAAACAAACCTTCACTGTTACATCGTGGACATGTTGCATTGAGTTGTTGCATAAAATACATTGAAAGATTTTTACTTATAAGAGGCGCGTAGAATTGATTCGATCAAATCATCCATAGTTGACAAGCTCAGAGAAAAAAATAGAGCGTCTAGATATTATAAACAAAAAATTGTTTTACAACAGTGAGCCAAGAGAATTCAAGTGCAGGCATTTCACAACCACCAATTAACATACTCTTTAATCCGGTTGATATCACAAAAAAAGACGTTTGGACTATAGACATAATACGGATTTTGGAAGTTTTGATTAAAATTCTAAATCAGTCTGGCAAAAAGGATCTTCGTGTAGCAGGAATTGCGGCACTTTCTTCTGCCATGATTCACAGGATGAAAGTAGAAAGCATATTTGCTTTACAAAAGGCGGCTATGGAAAAAAAACCGCTGCGACAAAGGCTGGATATCGACGTGGAAGTGATAGATATGCCATACAGGCACGAATCTACGTATCCTGTCACGCTAGACGAGCTTCTTGTTGTACTTGAGAATTTGATAGGTACTATTGCAAATCCCCGCTCAAACAGAAGACAAATACAGTTTGACCCGGTCGAGGTACCAAACTTTAATGATTATTTCATAGGTCTTGAGAAGATAATTGGCCAGTATGAGGAACTAATAGTAAACAAGATACGTCCTACCGGAACCGGTTCATTTCAGATGATTGTTTCGGAGCTTGAGCCAATAGATGTGGTAAGGTGCTTTTTTGCTATCTTGTTTCTTGCAAGAGATGAAAAGGTGGATCTTGAACAGACTGATAGTGATATCACGATAACTTTGGTAAAAGAGAAGCTCACAATTTGATCAACACTAGACAAGGGATTCTTTTATGTACATTTTGAGGGAATTTTTCTAAAATGGGCAAGGTAGAAGATGACGACGAGGCAAGCGCTAGGCTTGAAGCCGCGCTTTATTCAGCCGGAAGGCCACTTACGATAGAGGAATTAATCAAGGCGTCAGGTACAGAATCAAGAACTAGGACGCTTGCTTCTATGACTGGTCTAGTAAAGAGAGCCAAGTCTGCGTTCAAAGCACTTGAGATTGCAAGCCTGCCTGACGGTTCGTTTGTGTTTCAGCTAAAACCTGAGTATAATACTGTGATCAGAAGATACGCCTCAAAGCCTCTCTTGCCAACAGCTACACTAAAGACGCTGTCTTATATTGCGTATATGCAGCCAATCTCCTCAAAGCAGCTTGTGGAAATACGCGGTTCTGGTGTGTATTTGCACCTAAGGCTTTTGCGCCAACTGGATTACATAGAACACCAAAATGTAGGTAGGATGAAGATCTATACTACCACCGACAAGTTCCAAAAATACTTTGGAATTCAAGGAGACAAGGATGCCCTAAAACAGAAGCTCTTTACAAAGGTACGAAGTGTCCCACAACCCGTAGTACAGCCGGTCCCAGAACCTCCAATACAGGCATAATTTCTTTTACAGATATCAAGATACGCATATTTGAAAAAGTCTGTTTAGTGATTTGTTATTTTGATAATGAGTTTTAGAAATTTGTGATTATAAAAATGCGAATCTGAATATTGGTATAAATTAGAGTTGTTCATGGACAAGGCATGAAGAAGTCTGTCGAGAACCTTGCAACAAGCAAGATAACGGGTGGAAGAAGGTATCCTCTTCGAACCAGAAGAAAATATGAGCTTGACAGATATCCCGTAGAGACTTTGTCTGGAGCACAGGAAACAGTGACCCGCAAGGTACGTGGAAAAAACTCAAAGACTGCACTAAAGACAACAGACTTTGTTAATCTTGCAATTCTAGGCGCAAAAGTAAAGAAGGCAAAAATTTTGAAAGTACTAAAAAACCCATCAAACAAGGACTATGAAAGACGTGGAGTCATATCAAAAGGAGCAGTCCTAGAAACTGAAGATGGGCAGTGTAGGGTAATATCACGACCAGGTCAAGACGGCGCAGTAAATGCAATTTTAATAAAGTGATTTCATGAAAGATTACGAACATGTCGTAGTCTGGCTTGATTATTTTAACAAGACTCTACCAAAAAAGATGGGCAGAAAAGTTTCTAGGGAAAAAAGTGTTTTTGATCCTTCGCTAAAAGAATTGATTGATGCTGCAAAGGCAGCTGGTTTTGAACCAAAGGAAACAAATGATCAAGTCAGATATCCAAGAAGATCCTTTGTCAGGTCTGGATACATTGTTCTTCCAAAGGGAATATCAAAATCCAAAGCCATAACAAAAATTGCGGAAAAACTTGTAGCAAAAAGGGAAAAACAGTCAAGTAAATAGCTCTTCTAGCTTGTTGCTAAAGTAAAATTGACAGAACTCTATTGATAACAGTAGGTTGATCTGAGAATTTACTTGCAGGGGGTAGGCGAAGTTTTGCATTTAGCCAGTAGCGGCCGGGTCATAATACGACTTAGTACGACAGTACGTGACGGACAACTACTGGTGGACAACGCTGGCAGAAAGATAGCCAAAGTATCCGAAATGATTGGTCCAATTGATGCACCATATGCATCTGCAACTCCGCTTACAAACGACATCCAAAAATACGTAGGCAAAAAAATTTTCATGGGTGAAGAAACCCCTGCACAAAGACCAAAACGATTTAGAGGAAGAAAAAGATGAACAACCTAACAGAACTACAAACACATTGTCCGGAATGTCAATCGGCTTTAATCCATGACGTTCACAACGGAGAAAAAATTTGTTCTGGCTGCGGTTTGGTTGCAATGGAACAAATGTTAGACTATGGTCCCGAATCACGGGCTACAAACCTTGAAGACAAGATGAAGCTTGCAAGAGCAACAGGACAGACTACATACTCACAGCACGACCTCGGAATTAGGACTGAGATCGCAATGGGCACAAAAGACTATAGTGGAAAGACGATCAATCCCGAGATGGTAAACCAGATGTACAATCTGCGCAAGTGGCAGACTAGGATCAGGGTATCATCTCCAAGGGAGAGAAGGCTTGCCAACATTTTATCAAAGATAGGAGAGACCTGCCAAGCATTGTCATTGTCAAAAAATGTTCTAGAAACAGCATCTATGATCTACAGAAATTTTGAAGGCCAGTTTGAAGCAAAAGGCAAATCAGTTACGTGCATGTCTGCTGCCACCATTTACATGGCGTGTAAGCAATGCGATGTGATAAGATCACTTGACGAGATCTGCAAGGCCACTGGAAGCACAAAAGAAGAAAGTATGAATGTCAAACTGACAGCAAAATACTATAGAATGCTGGTGATGGAACTTGGGTCACAAACTGCCCCTGTCGTGACCTTAGACAAGTACATATCTAAAATAGCAAACCTAGCAAAACTTGAAGTACGAGTTGAAAGACTTGCCGTTGAGTTAGCTGAAAAGACACAGGATCACAACCTTGCGGACGGAAAGGCTCCAAATGGGCTTGCTGCCGCATATCTGTACATATCCTCAATTCTGCTTGGGCAGAGCATGCTCCAAAGAGATGTCTCAAGCATAGCGGGAATTACCGAGGTTACTATACGAAATAGGTGCAAAGAGATTCTGACTGCATACAAGATGAGAGTTACACTGCGACCGTCGTTAGCCAAAAACTAACCCCTTTCTTTTTATTTTTTATTAGATTAAGCTAATTTTTCGTTCATATATATACAGAAACCAGACTTTCTAAGAACATGCCAACACTTGAAATCAGAGACTTGCATGTTCGAAGGGAAGGAAAAGAGATCCTAAAAGGCGTCAACCTGAAAACTAATCCAGGCGAAGTACACGCTATCATGGGACCAAATGGTTCGGGCAAAAGTACACTTGCATATACTTTACTTGCTCACCCAAAATACGAAGTCACTCAAGGTGACATTTTATTGGACGGTAAAAGCATTTTGGATTTAAAAACAGATGAACGAGCAAAGAAAGGACTCTTTTTGGCATTTCAATATCCTACCGAAGTTTCTGGCGTTGGATTTTCACACTTTCTTAGAACTTCATACAATGCTCTAAGCAAAGCTCTTGGCAGCGACAAACGTGAAGTTTTTCTTACAGTAAGAGAGTTTCAAAATTATCTTAAAAAAAATCTTGATGCAGTTGGTCTAAAGCATGACTTTTTGTCAAGATATCTAAATGAGGGATTTTCTGGTGGAGAAAAAAAGAGATCCGAAGTTCTTCAGATGGCAGTTTTACAACCAACCATTTCAATTTTAGATGAGCCAGATTCTGGACTTGATATAGATGCAGTACAAGCTGTTGCAAAAGCAATAAGTCAGACTGCAAGACCTGACTCTACTGTCATAGTGATTACTCACTATGCAAGGATTCTAAAATTCCTTGATAAGCTCGACTTTGTGCATGTATTATCAGATGGAAAGGTAATCAAAGAAGGACCAAAAGAGCTTGCCGATGAGTTAGAACGAAGCGGCTACGCCGGACTTGGAATACAAGAAGCAGTTCAATCTTAGTTTTAAATAAAGCTGGAAGAGACTAGTCCTCCATGGAAGAAGAAAAACGTCAATTTTTCAATTTTTCGTTTTTTAAAGTAGACCCAAAGTGGAGATGGATGGCGGATTTAGCAAAGGAGGAATCAGCAAAAGAGGTTGAAAGCGTACTAAAAACCTCTCAGGCAAAGTTTAGAACATATTCAACACTTGGATTAAGAGACGATGCAGAGTTTTTGTTCTGGTTTGCCTCTGATACTGTGGAACAGATTCAAGACACAGTATCAAAGCTATACCTAACAGTTTTTGGCAAATACATAACACCTACACATGTTTACCTGTCATCCACTAGGCCTTCTATCTACGCAAAAGGTTCTGGCGGACACGGATGGCTTGCAGGTGAGGAACAAAAAAAGTATGTAATCGTTTATCCTTTTATAAAAACAAGGGAATGGTATCTCTTACCGCTTGAAAAAAGAAAGGAGATGATGGATGAGCACATTGAAATTGGAAAAAAATATCCTGAAGTGATACTAAACACGACTTACTCATTTGGAATTCATGACGAAGATTTTATGCTGGCTTTTGAAACAGATCGTCTTGACAAGTTTCAGGATCTGATAATGGATTTAAGAGAAACTATGGTAAGTACGTACATCAAGGTAGACACCCCAATGATCGTTTCAGTAAAAAAAGACATTATTCCACTGATAAAGAGTCTTGGATGATGAATGCGCTAAAAGAGTGGGCAACTGTAGTAAAAGCATTAGAGAATGGAAACCAAACCGTTCTTTTAAGAAAGGGCGGCATACTTGAAACCGATTCAGGATTTAATGTAGAATCAAAAAAATTTCTTCTTTACCCCACCTTTGAACATCAAGAGTTAGCTTCTCTCAAGTCACAGTTTTATGGATACTTGGCAGAGGTACGAGAAAATCAGCCACAATCTGACATTAATAAAATAACATCTTATGCCGAGGTTATAGAAGAGTGCGATATTTCCTCCATGGAAAAAATTGAAAATCTTTCATCATTTCACATATGGAGCGATTCTTACATTAAAGAAAGAATGGATTGGCTTCCAGACAAACCCATGAAGGCATTGTTTCTTAAAGTTTTCAAGACAGATCCATTTCAAGTGCCGGTTCTTGCAGAATACCAAGGTTGCAAATCTTGGATAGACATAAATGTAAATGCAGAATCTGGACAATCGGTTTTGAGTGATAAAGAGCTAAACGAAAAGATTGCAGCGTTTAGGAGAATAATAAATTGAAGTACAAGACACTTGGCAAAAGTGGAGTCAAAGTTTCTGAGATAGGATTTGGAGCATGGACAATAGCTCTTGATTGGTGGGGCAAAAAAATAGATGATGAGGAAGCAAAGCGAATGCTAAAAAAAGCCTACGAGCTTGGAATTAATTTCTTTGAGACAGCAGACATGTATGGAAAAGGGAAGAGTGAAAAATTGATCGGCGAAGTCTTCAAGGGAATGCGTGACGAAATAGTCATCTCAACAAAATATGGTTATGATTTTGAAAATGCAGATCAAATAGGACATAAAGAATTACCACAAAAATTTGATCCTGTGTTTACTGAAAATGCACTACAAAAGAGTTTGGAGAGGTTGCAGACTGATTATATTGATGTTTACGGATTACACAATCCAAAGATGCATCACATAAAAGATGATACCATATTTGAGACGCTTGATAAAAAAATCGAGGAAGAAAAGATCATCACTTATCAAGCAGCACTAGGCCCGGCAATAGGCTGGACAGAAGAAGGGCTAGAGGTGATGAATCGAAAAAGCGTCAGTGCAGTGCAGACAGTTTATAATATTTTAGAGCAAACGCCAGGGAATGAATTAATCGAAAATGCAGAGAAGAAAGATGTTGGAATTCTGGTGCGTGTGCCTGATGCGTCTGGAATACTAACAGGAAAGGTAAAGGCAGACACAAAGGTAGATGAAAAAGATCATCGCTCGGTGCGTAAAGGTGAATGGATAAAGGAATCTCTAAAAAAGGTAGAGCAGCTACAACCCATAGCTGAGCGCAATGGGCTGAATATAACAGAGCTTGCAATCAAGTTTATCCTTTCAAAAAAAGCAGTGTCATCTGTTTTACCTACTGTAATCAATGTAGAAGAAATAGAACAGTTTGCAGTGATGTCAGACGGAAAGTACCTCAATGATATAGATATGAAAGAGATTGATGACTTGTATAACCAGTGGCCTCCTTACGAGCTGAAGGCCTCAGTTCCAGCAAGATAATTTTAGGCAGGAATATAATCTTCTATCTTAAATTCGTGTTCAACAAAGTATTCCACCCGAGTCTTTTTGAACTCGCGTGCGCTAAACAAGATTTTATAATCATTCACATCGATTTGTTTTTGGATTTCTTTTGCCATTTTTTCCGCATCAGGAAACGATTTGCAGTGTACCATGGAAAAAACGTTGTAGGGCCAGTCTTGGTATACTGGTCTTTGATAACAATGGCTTACCTGAGGAAATGCGCCAAGCTTTTCACCAACCTCCTCAATTCTTTCGGTTGGGACCTTCCACACTATCATCCCGTTGGCTACAAAGCCAGCATCCCTGTGTCTTAGAATGGCTGCAAACCTTCGCATAACTCCAATCTCTTCGTAATACTTTGCTTTTTCAAGCAACTGCTCTTCCGTGATTCCAAGATTTTGTGCAAATTTCAAAAATGGTCTGTTTATAATCTCTAAATCTTTTTGCAATTCACGTATGTATTGCTTATCTTCTTCTGTTGCAATAAATTTTACATCGCGAATCTTTTTCTTTTCTTCTGTTGGTTTGATCTCAGGCGCGCTTTCTTCTACCATGTCTAGCTTTACTCCTATCTTGAAGAGCTTTATAGTTGGAAGAAGCCTTACTTTTTTAATTCCGGATAATTTTGAAAACTTGTTAACTTCAGTTTTAAGATCAGTTCCAGGCGGTACAGCAAGTGTAAACCACAAATTGTATTCGTGGTTTCTTTCATAGTTGTGACTCACACCTGAGTGCCTGTTGATTTGGCTTGCAACATAATCCAGTTTTTCTTGTTCAACTGACATTGCAATTAATGCACTCTTGTACCCAAGCTTTCTTGTATCAAAGATTGCGCTTAGCTGTCTGACTATTCCTCTCTTTTTTAGAGATAGTAATCTTTTTACCAAATCTTCTTCTGTGATTCCAAACTTTTTTGCAATCTCTTCATATGGTTTAGGTACAAGTGGAAAAGTCCATTGAATCTCGTTTAGAATGTTCTTATCAACGCTGTCCATTGACATTACGGTTAAAACACTTTTTGCAATTAAAAAATGTACCGAGACAGGATCATTCTTGAATATTCTCAATTACTAGGAGTGTATTTTCATCCTTCCAGCTTATTTTGTTAGGATCTTCATAGTGTCTAAGTATATTTTTCTTGAATTTATGTAGGGCTTCTCTAAACTCCTTTTTACCATAAAATTTGAACGTCGAATAGTGATGATTTTTTACTTTTTCAACAAGCATTTCTAAGGGAAAAACTCTGTCGTGTTCAAAGAATTTTATGGAGTTGATGTTAAGGTTTGGATCCTTTTCAAAAATATTTTTAAGATGATCTAGCTCGTAAAGGCGCTTTTCTTTTTCATGAAATGATGGGAAATGCATGCCCCAGATGGTTCTAGCGTTTTGATCTCTAAGACGAGTGTAAATGAAGAGCTTGCCATTCTTTTTAAGAACTCTTGAAGATTCTTTCAAAAAGTACTGCAAGCGAAAGTGGTGAACTGCGTTGAAAGTCATGACGCAATCAAGAGAACTTGTTTGGAGTGGTATTTTGTGTGCGTCACCTTTGATTGGTAAGAAGTTAACAACATTATTCCTTGTGAGATATTCCTTAAGCTGTCTTAACATGCCATGTGTACTATCAACGCAGTAAAGATGGCACTTTTCACCTAGGTGTTCCATAAATTTTAGAGTGTATCTTCCTGCCCCACAACCAATATCTGCAGCATGTATGTGTGGCAGATCTTGTAGTTTGTTTGTAATGAATACGATTGGAGCCACATCTGTAATTCTTAGATCACGATATTTTGGCGCAATCTGATTGAAATGAAGATGGAATTTGTCAAACATTTTTCTAGTTCTACGAAATTCATTTCCCATATCGATGTGGATTGTTTTTATGTTTTTTAAAAGTAGCTATTTTCGAAAAATGCTTTACTAACGTTTTTAAAATTAATTTATAGTATAAAAAATGTCTTTTGAGGAAATTTATTGCTATCTGCTTCTTCTGATAGGAATAAAAGTTTCTAATTAGTTTTTTTGTGTGAAATTGTCATAACAGACTCGGTGAATTTAAGGTTAGGAATGAAAACACGTTGTCCGTCATCAGTCAACAAGATGGTTAGTCAGATGTATTTCTACTACCACTCCTTTTTTTCCGTCAACTTCAAGCACGTCTCCTATGTTAATTTGAGGATTCATGTAAATGCCAATACCTGCTATTGCATTTCTAAGGTGTGATTGTAGTGCGATAGAAAGTAGGCCAAATGCAACTCCAATTGAGGCAATTGCCAATATTATTCAGTAATTCAAGTCAGAAATATGCAATATAAGTCAACTTAGCTTTCTATTATCATTTAAAAAAATAAATACCATTCAACACGTGCCAGAGTCATTGATAGTTGATCTAAACCTGAAAGGAAATTTAGTTATGGTGGTAGGTGGCGGACAAGAAGGATTGAAAAAAATAAACTCCCTTTTAACACAAGACTGTAAAATACTGCTGATAAGTGACAAAACAAATCAACAGATTGCAAACTATGTAAAACAGAAAAAAATAACTTTTAAAAAAATGAAACTAAAAGACGCGGGTTTTTTGTCAAAGTACAGACCATTTATGGTGATGGCCACAACCGATGATAAAGCGTTGAACAGAAAAATTGTAGAAAAGGCAAAACAGATGCGCTGTTATGCTTATGCAGCTGATGATCCTTCAGTTAGCGACTTTTCCCATCCATCTGCAATTAACATAGAAGACACTGTTCAGATCGCAATTTCTACTGGCGGCCGAAGTCCTGCCATGGCAAGAAAAATAAGAATGCAGGCGGAAAAAGTCTTTAAAAAAATTATTAAGAAAGAAGACATCTACCAGATAAAACTGCAAGAAATAGCTAGGAGTGCGGCAAAAAGCAGGCTTGCAACACCTATCGAACGCAAAAAATTCCTGTACAGCGTCTTAAACGATAATCAAGTAAAACAGTTAATAAAAGACGGAGATTTTAAAAAAGCACAAAAGCGTGTTATGAAGATGTTAGGTGATTTAAAATGAGCCTTGGTGTAGTCAATGCTAGAGTTACTTTTCGCAACTCCCCAATACACATGCTTGAAAGGTTCACCTTCAGGGACATGGATTCTGCCTATTCTGCTTTTTTGGAGCATTCTGGATTACGCGAGTGTGTCATACTTCAGACCTGTAACCGTGTTGAGATCTTTGGAGCAGGAAATAGCCAGGATATTGATAGGATAAAAAAGACATGGGCATCTATATCAGGCCTTGAGGAAAATGCCTTCAAGGAAAACCTGCAAGTAAGTGAAGGTCCTGATGCATATGAGCATCTTTTAAAATTAACAGCAGGGCTTGACTCGCTTGTAGTTGGAGAAGAGCAGATACTTGGACAGGTAAAGAACTCAATTACAACAGCAAGAAAAGTAAAAGCCTCTGGAGCCCACCTGAATACACTTTTTGATAAAGCAGTTCGAGTAGGTACTAGAGTAAGAAACGCCACTGGAATAAACCAGGGCAGCATCTCGATTGGTTCCATGGCAGTCAAACTTGCTGAGGAAAATATTGATGATTTGAAATCAAAACATGTTTTGCTTATAGGAACAGGTGAAGCAGCTAGCCTTGTTGCAAAATCACTCAAAAAAAGAAACATGGAATTTTTTGTAACAAGCAGGACCTTTGAGAGATCAAAGTCATTTGCAGAAACGGTTGGTGGAAAACCAATCAAGTTTGAAGATGCGCTTGCAAATTTCAAGGCAGTTGATGTCTTGTTTGTTGCAACGGTTGCGCCATATTTCCTTGTTACATATGACAGAATAAAAAATGCCATGGACTCGAAAAAGAAAGGCATGATGATCCTTGACCTGTCCAATCCAAGAACCGTTGATGAAAAGATTGCCACCATAAGCAACATAAAGATGTTCAACTTGGATCAGGTAGCAGAAATGGTTGACAAGAACATGCGAAGCAGGATTGGCGAGGTTTCCTCTGCGGAAAAAATAATTAGTGAAGAGCTGCCAGTAGTAGAGGCGGTAATGAAGAGATTGGAAGTAGAACCTGTCGTAAAAAATGTGTTCAAAGACATCGATACGGTCCGTGTAAAGGAGCTCAAAAAAGCGTTACAGATGCTAGGAGAGACAGACAAAGAAAAAATACGAATAATTGAGCAGCTCACGCAAGCAATTGTTGAGGGAATCATATCAACTCCAATGAACAATCTGAGACGTGCGTCAGAGCAAGGTGACCCTGAGTTGCTCAAAACCGTCAGCAAACTTTTTGATTATAAAAAAGAGTAACAGATTATATTGCTAGCAAATAGTATTTTTTGCGTATGACTTTTCCTAATGTTAGACTAAGACGACTACGAAAAAGCAAGAAAATTCGTGAGCTCTTAGAAGAAGTAAGACTCTCTCCAAAAGATCTCATATGTCCTATCTTTGTTCAGGAAGATTTGAAATCAAGAATGCAAGTAGAATCCATGCCTGACATTGAAAGGCTTCCAATAAAGGATCTAGTAAACGAAGTAAACTCTATAGCTGATCTGAAGATTCCTGCAGTAATGATATTTGGAATTCCAGCAACAAAAGACGACAAAGGCACATCGGCTTTTGCACAAGATGGAGTTGTTCAAAAAGCTATTTCTGAAATAAGAAAAAACCTTGGCAATGAAATTGCGATAATGTCAGACGTTTGCCTCTGCCAATACACAAACGCGGGCCACTGTGGACTTGTCAAAGGCGATAAAATAGATAATGATTCCAGCTTGGATGTTCTAACAAAGATAGCTGTTAGCCAAGCTCAGGCTGGCGTTGATGTAGTATCACCTTCTGCAATGATGGATGGACAAGTAAAGGCAATAAGACATGGACTTGATGATGCTGGATTTAGTGATGTGGCAATAATGTCGCACTCTGCGAAGCACCGCTCGTCTTTGTATTCGCCATTTAGGGACATGGCTCACTGTGCACCACAGTTTGGAGACAGAAAGACGTACCAGCTTCCGTATACAAACCCAACAGAAGCAATGAGGGAAGTAGAGGCCGACATTTCTGAGGGAGTTGATATTGTAATGATAAAGCCTGCACTAGCATATCTTGATTTGATTGCAAAGACAAGAAGCAGTTTCAACATACCAATATCTGCATACAGCGTTTCTGGCGAATATTCTTTGGTAAAGGCTGCTGCCAAGCAAGGATGGATTGATGAAAATGAAGTTACTCTGGAAATTTTGACTGCAATCAAGCGAGCTGGTGCAGACATGATAGTTACATATCTTTCTAAGATTGCTGCAAAGACATTAAATGGATAGGAAATGCGTGAAGACGAAGGCTTTGAATTAGATCGCGCCTTTGATTTGCTGCCACATGTCATAGGATCAAGTTGGGCGGTAATCTGGTTTCGTGTAAACAAAATAAAAAAACCAACAAGAGAAGAATATAGAAACAAAGTTGTAGAGTACGTCAAGATGCTAGACAGTTTTATAGATTCGTTTCCTAAATCTGAAAATTTTCAGGAGATGGTTACATTTGCTAAAAAAAGATACCAAGATGAGATAGGAAAAATTCTTGCTGGAAAAAATCTCGAAGTGGAAAAAAGATTTGATAGATACGTAGATTATGGTTAGAGCTCTTTTTTTAAATCATTAAGAAATTTTTTCATTATTTTGGTTCTACGCCTTGCTTCTGTTTTTGCTGTCTTTGTATTCATCTTTTTTTCTAAATGTAGAAGCTTTTTGTAAAAATGATCCAAAGTCCAGTTCTGGTCATCTGGTTTTCTGATGTGGCAAAATGTATCATGTTTGCTATAAAATGGCCTTTTTTCAGCTCCCCCCACGGCAAATGTCCTTGCTATTCCAATTGCGCCTAGGGCGTCAAGCCTGTCTGCATCCTGAAGCACCCTGCCTTCAATGGTGCGTGGAACCACTCCCTTTGAGAAGCTGTGGTCACGTATGGCATCTGAGACTATCTTTATGTCATCATTAGAATAATCATATTTTTTGAGTATCTTTTGTGCCTCTAAGGCACTTTTTGTAGACGAGGTTTTGGATCTGCTATCTGATTTTGGAAAAGATATAACATCATGTAATAGTACAGCTGCAAGGACAAGCTTCGTGTTTGCTTTTTCTTTTTTTGCTAGTTTTTGTGCGTTTTTGTAAACTCGCATTATATGTTCAAAATCATGCGCTGGGTCATTTGGTATCATTCTTTTTTGAACTTCAGCCTTTAGCTTTTCAATTGATCTCAATTCAGAATCGCCATAATTTTGGTTTTACAAATGAGAGCTTTCTTTCAGTCAATAATTTTTCCCAGCTTACACACGCAAATACCACAATCATCACTATACTGCCAATGTCTGTAACCAATATGCCAACCAAGCTGTCGTCAAATAATTCTAAAAATGGTTTTAACGTTACTGTGCTGAGTGACAGCATCACATAATATGCAATTGCCCTGCCTATCCAGAATCCTGCAAAAAGAGCTATATTTTTTACCTTCATTATTCCGTATGCCATAAATAACAAATTACTCGGAAGTGGCGTTATTGCAAAAAGAAACGACGCAGAAAAAAATCCGTATTTTTTATTTTTCATAAACTCAGCAAGTTTATCAAGGTTTGATTTTCTTTCGGTACCAATGAATCTGCGAAAGAATCTAGTGATGTACATGAGGATGACACGCCCAATCAATGCTCCTGTTGCTCCAACAATAGCAAGGGTAGGCTGGGCTAGGGTTGGATCTATGTTGTAAAAAGATGCCAGAACTATCCAGGTGGGCGGCATTAAAATTGGTGAAGCGTTCATTGCAATAAGTAAAAGAAAAATTCCAAGGTATGATAACTCGCTTAGAGTTTCAAAGATGTCTGCCAATAGTTTTCTAAATTTGCAAGATCCTTTAATTGATTCTAAATCCTTGTTTTTGGCAATATAGGCGTCATGAAAACGCGAAAAGTGTGTAGAATTGCATTAAAAATTGTAAGCTTATTTGATTTAGATCGTGTGTTCTACAATAAAACAGACGAATTGTACAATATACTTATAAGTAAAAATGACTAATTATATGATATGAGTACAAAAGCGTGGAAATGTTATAGATGTAATCTGACTTTTACCGACGAATCCCACGCAATGCTTCACGAAGATCTCTCAAAACATACTGTCCGTGAAGTTCAGATGCTCAAAGTGTAGATTATTCTAATTATTTTACATTTGATTGAATTTTGAAAAGATGGAAATATCTATCATTATAAAATATATCGTGGGAGATAACCATCGCGGTTTTGATGAACTGAATCGCAAGCAACGGTTGAGACGACAGAAAAAAGATCGTAAAGTGCAGGGGGAGGGATTTGAACCCCCGAACCCCTAAGGGAAAGGATTTCCCATTGCCAAGATCTTGAGTCCTTCTCGGTTGGCCGGGCTTCGATACCCCTGCAAGGTGAACTTCAAATCATGATTATATAACTGAAACTAGTTTCTTATGGTTGAGTGGTCTTTGATTGCGTGGCATTCTTGCTACGCACTTTTTTGAGAACAATTATAGCGATTATTATTAGTGCTGCAATTGTGATGTATTCTAGATATTGAACAGGGATGGTTGATTCTACATCTTGATCAGCCATCATTGTTTGTGGAGTTATTGTATAAATTGCACCATGTGTGAGTGATACTACATACAGAGAGCCATCAGGCCCAACTTCTAAATCTGTGATACAGCCAAATCCTGTTCCAAATCCAATTTCTTCCATTCTTTCTCCAGTGTTGATTACATTATCAGCTAAAACAGGATCTTCAAACACAAATCCTGCCCTGTCTGGGTTTAGTTCAAATTTGTAGAGGTTTCCAAAATTGCAATCGCCTACAAAGAGGCTGTTTTTGTACTTTTCAAATCCTGTGGGACCGGTAAAAGTCAGTGCTGTTGGTGCAACTACTTCTTGCCAGCTAAATTCAGGATCACTGTAAACGAAGTTATCAAAGACAGGTAAAAGTGAGAGTTCAGATTCTGTAGCTGGACCCATTATCGTTTCCCATCCGCTGTTAAAGTTTGGAGGCACGAGGTTGACTTCATCATAATTATTTGGTCCGTTTTCTGTTTGCCAAAGATTACCGGTGATTGGATCTATTGCCAAACCAAAGCTGTTTCGTATCCCTATTGCATAATAGGTTCCTTGCTCAACGCGCAAAATTACACTTGTATTATCTGGCTGACCGTTTGGATAGTTTTGCAGTATGCCGTTTCTGTTTAGGTCTCCAATGACTGCATATACAGTACCATCCAAACCTGTTACCATAGCTCCTCCATCATGATTAGGGCCAGGTGTTGCTGGAAGATCCTGGATCAATGCTGGATTCACCAGTGCCTGTCCATCCCAGTCATATCTGTAGATACGATTTCCAAGAGGTTGCCCACCGTCAGTTGTTGATTCTGTAAAGTACAGATAGACTGCAGAACCCACAGTAGTAATTCCAAGCAGCCCCCGCTCACTATCATTACTGACATTTACATCAAGGACGGGTTTTTCTTGCAACGCACCATCTCTAACAAGACGTACCTTTCCATCGTTTTTTTGCAAAACCAAGATGTCATCTCCTACAAAAGCCATAGTAGTAGGTTGTGAAAGATCCTGCACGAATTTTTTAGCAGCTAGATCTTTGTCTTTTAGAACTGGCTCACCAAAAGCAGACAGGATTCCAACAAGAAGGAGCGTAAGAACCAACATGAGTTTGGTTTTCAATACATGTAGATGGAAATGCAGACTATTAAATTTCCGAGTCTGCAACGACTGGCCAGCTTAGCTAGAACAGCAAATACTTAGCTAGCTTGTAAAGTTGGACTAATATCTTTTGTAATTCTACCTTTGACGAATCACAAAATTGTCATATTTTAAAAACATTGCAGATAAAATTCTGGCTGTGGATGATTCGATTCGTTATGTAGGAATCATTGGTGAAAAGGGAAACATCCTCCATGGCGAAATGAAAGAAGGCAAGAAGCTTTTGGTAAGCCAAAGGGAACAGGAGGTGCTTTCTGCAGATCTAAGCGTCATGAAGTTGATGCAGGGGTTATTTGATGAGTCACTAGGAAGGGTTACTTTTATGCATACGGTCAGGGACAAAGTACACCAGCTGGTGTACTATATCGATGACATGATGGTGTATGTCAGTTGTGAACGAAATGTAGACAATCATAAAATCATGGAAATTTCAAATAAGATAGAGCCAATAATCATAAAGCTGATTGGATAGGCGTTTGGTTAGCATCAAATAGAAAATCTGATTAAGATTGCATCAAGTCGCAATTATTCCAATGTCTAAGTGATTGTTCATCATTGAATGCATTGACTTGCCAGCTGGGATAACATGCGTATGCAATGTATAATGTCCTTTATCAGGTGGGCTAAATCTCACAACATATTTTCCATTGCCTATATCTTCGGCGTTAAACATCCCACCTAACATATTCATGGTTGTCATTGATGTTCCCTTTTCTATTCCAATTATTACTTGAGCATTGGTAAGTGGTTTTTTGGTCTCTTTATCTAAAACCAATAATGTGATTTTTGATTCTTTGTCAGTCTTTATCACCTGTGCTGATGTGACTTTAACTATCACATCCTGAGGAATTTGGCTCATCATATTCATCATATTCCCAGTTTTCATCATTGAACCCATGTTTGATCCAGTCATAGCGTTTGCATCAATGTTTAAAGAATGGTAAGAAAGGACTAATGCAAAAATTCCTATTGCTACTATGATACCAATTATCAATTTTTTCATTTTAGTAACTCTGTATTGTGCTTATTATTATATCAATCCAGCACTTTACATTTGTAAAGTGCTATTGTTTAATATGTGAAGATGTTGTCTAAACTAAAATGAAGTTTAGTTTTGGAACAAATTTGGAAAAATGTCTTTATGTGATGTGGCAAAACTAGCAAAGTGGTTTTAACTCGTATGAATAAAAAATTAACAATACCAAGTGACAAGAAACTCATTGCTATCAGCGTTGGAATTATGGTTATTGGATGGGTAATAGCCATCCAGTATGCTCTTAACACACAAAATTCAGCTTCTCCATTGTATTCAAGAACGGTAGGATGGCAACATATACACGGATTAGGAATTGATCCAGTCAATCGTACTATTCTGTATATAGCAACTCATGGTGATTTTTATCACAGCCATGATGGCAGTCCACCATTCAAAGTTGATATCATACGAGCTGACTATATGGCATTTAATGCACCACCAACTGTAGGTATTCCACTTTATGCAAGTGGTCATCCCTCAACAGGTGGGAATACTGGTTTGATAAAAAGCATGGATGGTGGACAGAGCTGGGAAAGTGTTGCAAAAGTTTTGGAACCACCGGTAGACTTTCATGCGATGGCAGTCAGCAAGAGCGATTCCAATGTAATCATAGGATTTGATAGTGGAGGTCGTGGTTTATTCAAGACTGTAGACTCTGGCAAGACTTGGGAAACATTGCAATATCCAGAGTACATATCAGCCCTTGCTATTTCCCCTCTTGATTCCCAAATAGTATTTGCTGGTACTGGAAAAGGAATATTTCAGTCAAGTGATAGTGCTAAGAGCTGGACTCAGCTTGATGAATACAAAGGAATACTCATTCTTGCTTTGTCTTTTGATGAAAATGGTGTTCTATATGCATCAACATCAACCTTTGGTCTTGCAAGGTCTGCTGATCTTGGTAAAACATGGGAAAAGATCAACAGACCTGACCTTACAATAACAAGTTTAGCCGTAGATTCCCAAAATAATATAATCTATATCGCTGGTTATTCATCTCAAGGTTTTCAGGAAGTTTATAGAAGTTTAGATGACGGTGCAAGCTGGCAGATTATAGGAACAAATAAAGTCGAATAACAACCTCTAACATCTTAGCAGAACTGAACAAAGCAAGACATATTGTGAACATTGTACTTCCAAAATCATAATATGTTGTTCATTAACTGTGCAGGGGATGACAAAATAGCCGTAGAACTAGAAAATTATCTAAAGAACTATGGCTATAGTGCAAAAACCGATGAATCCACGGTAATTGTAAATGAGTATATTGTAGAGGAAACTCTGAACTATTTTCTTAAAGACACAAACCGATCAGCATACAACATCCGTAAAATAGATTCTACAAATTTCCTTCTGTCTAAAGAAGTACAAATTGAAGATTTGGGTTTTTTTAGATGTGAAATGTGTGAGCATGTAGTGTCAAGCGAGGAAGAATTACTGGTTCATAGAAGAACACACGCTATGTAGCTTTTGTGATACTTCTGGTTAGAACTTGATATCAAAACACTTATTATTTGAGCACGAAAAATTTGGCTGATGACTACAATAAGCCAGCTTAGAAGCGGCATGACAAGACTAGACACAATTGAAGGAACCATAGAAAGCATTGGTGAGCCAAGAACTGTAAACCTGAAAACGGGTGGACAGGCTCAAGTTGCTGATGCAGTTCTAAAAGACGATTCAGGCCAGATCAAACTAACACTCTGGGATGCTCAGATCAAAATGGTAAAGGCGGGTTCCAAAGTAACAGTAGAAAATGGCTATATCAACAACTTCAAGGGAGAAAATTCCCTCAACGTTGGAAAATACGGAAAGTTAAACATAATCGAGTTTTAGACTAGCTGATATATCCTAGTTTTTTATCTTGTGATGGAATCGGTAGTGCCTCACCTGAAGGTCGCGGTCCCATTTGATCCTCTATTGTTTTGATTAGATGTTCTGTGTCTTGAGCTCTCTTGTTAAGTGTGGCCATGTCAAGCTTGAATCCTAACATCTTTGAGAGAACCTCAAGAACCGCTTTTGATGCCTTTGCATCGACAACATAGCCTGATGTCTCTCCTAACAAACAGACTCCTGTGATTCCCTTTGTTTTTCCAGCTCCTATCATCAAGCCGTTCATGCCAGTGATGCTTCCTCCATTCATTGTAAAAATTCCCTGTTTTGAAAATTCCTTGACTACATCAAGCGATGTACTTGTTCCGTATACTTTTGGAGTTTTTGAAAAAGATCCTGTGATGTATGCTGCAAGGGTGTAGATGTTAGTGACACCAAGCTTTTCACAAATTCCTATGATTTCATCTGCCATGGCATACTCGCTTTCTGGGGTGACTGGCTGGGCATCTCCAGTTAAAAGAACGATGTCATTTGGCTTGCTTTTACAGTAGTATAGCGTGTTTTTCATCAGGTCAATTGTCCCATCTGGTTGGATTGAAACCTGTGGCGGAAAGGATGAGGAGAATATGGTTGCAAACTGTACTGCCTTGAATTCTTCTATTAGATAATCAACTGCGAGCTTGCCCACAAAGCCGCTTCCTGGCAGACCGCAGATAAGCTGTGGATTTTTCAGCTTGGGCATTTCAGAAACTTCAACCGTAATTTTTTGTGGAGATGTCACAAATTAGAAAGAAAAGATATTCAATATTAATGAAGCGTAGGATATCTATCTTCGTCTTGACTTTCTAGATTTTTGTTGCTTTGCGTTTTGCTTTTCTTTTTATTGTTTTTCTTTTTATTGTCCTTCTTTTTCTTGTCTTTGCTCTTCTTTTTGGAGCCTTTTTTGTTCTTGTTTTTGTTTTTCTCGCTTTTGCCTTACGCCTTGATTTGAGTGCCTTTCTTTTTGTCTTTTTTCTTTTAGCTTTTAAGAGTTTTAATTTCTCGTTGACTGTAACTAAGTTGCGACTTAGTTGAGCTTCCTGCTTTAGCCTTGTTTGAACCTGAGAACGAAGATGCTCTCCTGCCTTTGTGCTAGATTTTAGCTGTGCCAAAAGTGTCGGTTTTGACTGCGCTTGCTGTCTGATCTTCGAGTCAAGCCTTGATTTTGCTTTTGTCGTATCTGCAATTAGTTTAACAATCCTTTCTTCTGCTGCATTTCTTTGTCTTATCTCCGCATTTAGATCTATAATTTTTTGATCTATCGTTTTGAGTTTCTCAAGAGCCCGCGCTTTGTCATCTGGAGATTCAGAAAATTCACTTTCCTGCTGAGCTCGTTCCCTTGCCT
>JBBDNF010000018.1:0-1281 GCA_040877685.1 Nitrosopumilaceae archaeon | reverse complement strand
ACGGATTTACTGCAATGCTTGACTACAAAGAAAACCACGAAGCGCTAAGAGATCTACATGTCTACCCAGCTGAGGAGATTACTACCAACACTGGAACTCATATTGTTGCATATGGTATTTCTGAGACAATAAAACCGGGTCAGACTATTGAAGAAATACTTGACAAGATAAGAGCACAAGACGCAATTTCATGTGCGCCACATCCTTTTGGTTTAAACAATGGGTTGCGTGAGAAAGCAATTCTGTGTGATCTCATTGAAGTCTTTAACAGCAATAACGTTGATCGATATTCTAACATTAGAGCCACTCATTTTGCTAAAACCAATAATATGATACAGGTAGCCGGTAGTGATTCACATGTACTTTCTACACTTGGCAGGTGTGCTAATTTGATAGAATCAGAAAATAACCTTGACAGCATACTAGCTGCCATGCGAAAAGGCAAAATTTCGATTGGAACCACGGGATACATTACAAGTAAAGAAATGATTGAACACGCAAAATACAAAATAGCAAATTCAAAGGATGACATTATAAAATATTTTCGTGAGACACATCCAAACCTGACAGGATTATGCACATTTCTAATTGGAATGTTTGAATCAAACCCCAATAGCCTCATCTGGACAGCTGTCTATAAAATCGCAGTACATATGTCAACAAAGCTTTCTAACAAAGTTAATTTCAAAAACTATGATCATACCATCTTGTACGAACGTAATCTGAGAGCAATACTTCCAATGATTCTCACTTGATAAAATATTTCTGCGCGCAAGAATAGACTTTAATATCGTTTCTGTCGTTTTAAATTATAAGGTGAATTAATATTTCAGAATTAGGTCAGACTAAGATCATTGATGTTAGAGGATTGTTCTGTCCTGAACCTGTGTTTAGAACAAAAATAGAAATTGAAAGAATGACCGTAGGAAACATACTAAAGGTAATTGCAGACGATCCAGCCGCTGAAGAAGACATTTCAAGATGGGTTAATAGAAATGGTCACCAGCTTTTAGGAATTAATAAGACCGATAAAGACCTAGAATTTACCATAAAAAAGGTGAAATAATTTAGCGGCAACAAAGGTTGTAAATGATGCAGAAACCCTAAAGAAAATTGGTAACACACCACTTGTAAAGCTAAACTCCCTATCTTCTGGTAAGGTTACTGCATATGCAAAGCTAGAATCCCACAACCCATTTGGTTCTGTTAAGGATAGAGCCGCCTTTTGGATGATAAAAGATGCAGAAGAACGAGGCATTCTAAAAAAGAATGAAAGCATAA
>JBBDNF010000017.1:0-1298 GCA_040877685.1 Nitrosopumilaceae archaeon | reverse complement strand
TGCATGACATATTTTTTATCAAATGCATCCTTGTAGTTTACCCTAGAGTTAAAGATAAGTTCCGCAACTGCCTTGTCACCAATTATGGTTTCACCTCCTTGAAAAATTGCGCTTAGGTTTTTTGGCTCATAGAGTTGTTTTTTATTGGTGTAACCTTGCCCGCCAGGCGTTGCGTCTATTACTAAATCACATTTCTCTATGGCTTCTTCTATAGCGCCAGATATCTTGAAATTTTTAAATTGTTCTATTTTATTTTTAGGAACATAGACTCTAAATCCCCTTGAAATTGCATCATTGACTTTTTCATCTGGCGAATACTTACCAATACCTACTACCTCAACATCTGAATCGCCCGCAATAAATTGTGATATTCTACTACCTATTGACCCATATCCGTTAACAAAAACTCTTTTCACAATTTTTGATTATTATGCCTCTTATTTAGATACTTATGATAAGAACTAAATATCGCAAAAACTTGGTGATGCCGTTGAATACTCATGGTCCTTCACTTGTAATAGGCGCTGCCATTGCAATGGTTTCTGTTTTAAGTGCGGCGATTGTTTTTGGAACTGATTTTATAGATTTTAAGCAGGTCCCTAAAACCGGCAATGAACGTAATGATATAGCTCAACAAATTGGAGGTTCTGACAAGAATCAAAGTGATACATATGCAATGTCTCTTTTTACAGGTAACGCATCCCCCGTCCTTGGTTCAGATAATGCTCCTATCACTTTGGTAGAATTTGGAGATTATCAGTGCTTTTACTGTAATCGTTTCTTTCACACAACAGAACCTGATATTGAAAAAAATTATGTTGATACTGGAAAGGTAAAGATGATCTTTAAGGATTTCACAATTATAGGTCAAGACTCTATAAATGCGGCACATGCCGCGCATTGTGCACAAGAAGCAGGAAAGTTTTGGGAATTTCATGACATTTTGTACAACAACTGGACAGGTGAAAACAACGGGTGGGCTTCTCCTTCAAATATTAGTGGATTTGCAAAACAGCTGGAATTAGATGAAGAAGATTTCAGTTCTTGCATGTCTGAAGCCAAGTATCTAGATGTCATAAAGGCAAGTAATTCGGATGCCAAAACTCTAGGCTTAACTGGAACTCCTGGTTTCTTTGTTATAGGCCCTCATAATTCTATAACCAAGCTAAGTGGCGCACAACCGTATGAGGTATTTGAAGAAATTTTTAATTCAAAACTTGAAAAAGTAAAATAATTGACTATAGCGATCCCTCAAAGTGAATAAAAATTATGATCTGTTGGCACCAAATTTACCCCAA
>JBBDNF010000016.1:8707-36305 GCA_040877685.1 Nitrosopumilaceae archaeon | reverse complement strand
TATCTAGCTGGTTTAGAGTAATCAGAGTAAAATTTCTTCTTGCCTCAGTAATTGCAGTTTGCCTTGGCCTTGCCATAAGCTGGAATCAAAACCAAACTATCGATGTGGCAGATGCTACTCTTACGTTCGTTGGAGTAATTGCGTTGCATGCAAGTGTTGATCTTCTAAATGACTATTGGGATTTTAAACGCAAAATAGATACAGAAACAAAAAGGACCAAGTTTAGTGGCGGCACTGGTGTTTTACCTGAAGGATTGCTACAGCCATCTGAGGTATATAGAGCCGGTCTAGCTTTTCTTATTCTTGGTGCAATAATAGGCGGATATTTTATTTTTTTAAACGGTATAACTATTGCCATCATACTTGCTTTTGCCATCATCTCAATTTACTTTTATTCAACAAGAATAGTTAATTCCGGACTAGGCGAGGTGTTTGTTGCAATAAAGGGAACTATGATTGTTCTTGGTACATATTTTGTTCAGACTTCACAAATTGTAATAGAACCAATCCTAGGTGGAGTGGTCTTAGGAGTATTATCCTCCATGATATTGTTTGTCAATTCGTTTCCTGATTTTGAGGCAGACAGGGCCAGTGGTAGAAAAACATTAGTAATAATGCTTGGAAAAAAACGAGCAACTGGCGCATTATGGATTTTTCCGACTGTTGCATATAGTACAATTATGACCGGGGTAATAACTCAGACTCTGCCAATTCTTTCTTTAATCACATTTCTTTCCATTCCACTACTCATAAAATCTGGACTTGGACTAAAACGAAGTTTTGATGACGTTGAAAAACTCGTGCCTGTTATGGCATCTTGCATATCATATGGTAGAATTACCGGCACTCTTTTGGTCCTGAGTTTTCTGTTAAGGGCATAACACATTACAATTAAATCAATCAGATTCAAAGTTAACATGTGATAACAGGTCATGCCACTTCAGAGGGTACATCAAACTTTGCAAAAAAGAATGAAACCGCTGGAAAAAATCATTTCAAGCAGTTTGCTGGACTTAGCCTTTCATCCATAGGGATAGGAACATACCTTGGAAACGTAGATGATGCCACAGATACTCTTGTAAAAGAGGCAGTCAAAAAATCAGTCTTTTCTGCAATAAATGTAATTGATACAGCAATAAACTATCGTTCGCAAAAAGCAGAGAGATCTGTTGGAAGAGCAGTACTGGAATTGGTAGAAGAAGGCAGGGTCAAAAGAGATGAGTTATTCGTAAGCACAAAAAATGGCTATGTTACAAACGATGGTGATGTAAAAGAAGAATTTTGGGAATACATCCACAATGCACTAGTAAAACCAGGCATAATCAAGTCAAACGATATTTCGTCTGGATATCATTGTATGACCATACCATATCTACAAGACCAGCTAAATCGAAGCCTGGCTAACTTAGGTTTTGATTGTATTGACTTGATGTATCTTCATAATGCAGTAGAAGGTCAGCTACAAGACATCTCAAAAGAAGAGTTTATGAAAAATCTTAAAGAGGTTTTTGAATTTTATGAAAAACAGCGAAAGCAAGGCACAATAAAATACTATGGCATGGCAACATGGGATTGCTTTAGAGTACCAAAAGAACACGCACAGCACCTTTTACTTGCAGATGTGTTAAGACTTGCAAAAGAAGCCGGTGGCAACGATCATGGATTCAAGTTTGTTCAACTACCATACAACATGTATCTTGATCAAGCTTTAGTTTTAAAAAATCAGACTATGAATGGAACTGAAACTACAATATTAGAAGCAGCTACAAATTTTGGAGTTGGAGTTTTTGCAAGTGTTCCACTAATGCAAGCAAAGCTTCTTGGACTAAATGTAATGCCTGAGTTTGGTGGATTGAGATCCTCACATCGTGCATTACAATTTGTTAGATCCACTCCTGGAATAATTGCACCTCTTGTTGGACATAAGACAGGTTCTCATGTTGATGAAAATTTAGAATTAACTAAAATCCCACCATTATCTGAT
The DNA here is from genome assembly GCA_040877685.1 of Nitrosopumilaceae archaeon. GTDB lineage: Archaea > Thermoproteota > Nitrososphaeria > Nitrososphaerales > Nitrosopumilaceae > JBBDNF01. The sequence goes on along the minus strand of JBBDNF010000016.1, from coordinate 34,321 downwards.
TCCGAATTTTCTCAACTTGTAAAAACTTTAACATCATAAATGTAAAGAATAAATAGAAACTCAATTGTTGTTATCTATGCCAGTGGATCCAGTTTGTGGAATCGAGCTTGATGAGAGTTTAGCTCTTGTCCACGAATACAAAGGAAAAAAATATTACTTTTGTTGTCATGGCTGCAAACGAATTTTTGTCAAAAAACCAAACAAGTGGAAAAAATATTAGATAGGAAAACTTCCACACATGCGGCAAAAGTGCGAGTCTGGCTCTCTTACTGCTTGACATTCTGGACATCTTGATTTTGACGAATCCAAATAGGCAGGCGGTTCATAATACTTTCTATACAACTCGTAGTAGCACAGTGATTCTTTAGATCCTAACCGTACCTTTTCTTTCTCCAGATACATCTCAGCTTTATCCTTAAACGCTGAATCCGCAATTACGTTGTCAAAAAATAAAGTAAGTCCGCTTGTTCCTGAGCCGTCTTGCATGGGGGATTTTGTTCTCCAAGCTATAGATTCTGGCAGTCTCTTTTCGAATGCCTTGCGCAAGATCCATTTTCCGTGCTTGGTACCATTTTCTTCGTGTACTTTAAGGTCTGCTGGAATTGATTTTGCATACTCTACTACTTTTTCGTTAAGAAATGGCGATTCTACAGCAATGCCAAGTGATTTGCCAAGTTGTTGTGTTGGAAAGTGCATTACCTTCCATATTCGTTCCAAATCTTTTTGTAGCTCTAAGCCTTGCTTCTTTAGAAAAAAACTATAGCCCGCAAATAGTTCGTCAGCTCCATCGCCTGTGATTATACTTGTACAACCTTTTTCCTTCGCAGTTTTCATTGTAATATACATTACAATAGAATTTCGTATTTCAATGGGGTTGAAAACCTTCAGGATCTTAATGGTATCTTCAATTGCATTTGTCAAGTCAATAATTGACGCATTGTTTACATCTAACTGTAGCCCAATTTGTTTTGCCACCAATTGAGAATACATGAGATCAGTTGAAGGGAAATTTTCTGTTATGGTGACAATTGATCTGATCTTTTTATCATTCAGACAGAATGCTAAAACCGTGCTATCAAGACCGCCTGATAACGCAATGCAATCAGATTTACAGTGAAATACTGCATCTACTACAAGTTCTTCCAGTTTTGAACAAATTTCTTGCAACACAGTGATCTGATGTGCTCAATAAAATAAGTTATCTTGAACAATAAGATTACCTTTAAATATTTTAGATGGTCTTTTTTTGTTATGTTACTTCCTGCAGAGATTGAGACAAAGACATTGATACCGGCGCTTCGTGCCATACTAGCAAAAAGGCTAATCGAAGAGCACGGCATACGTGAAGAAGAAGTCTCAAAGCTGCTAGGCGTCACACAGGCTGCCATAAGCAACTACATCAGGGGTACTCGTGGTGACCCTATTTTGATAACAAAGCTTCTTGCAGTAAAAGAAGTGGCAGAAATGGTTGATGACATATGTGGCAACCTTGCATCCAATATGGCATACACACCAGCAAGCCTTTCAAAGTTCATTGGGCTGTGCAACTACATCAAATCAAGCCTGTTGATATGTGATATACATCACAACTTGGAAACAAATATTGATGAAGCAGTATGCAAAGAATGCGAAAATATGCTTTTAAAGGGACCTGGAAGCTCGTTTTAGTTTGTTTTTTTAGCAATAATTATTTGAATGGTTGAAATTAGAGTCATACCGTATTTCCCGTTTGCATTTTCACTATCCACAGTTATGTCAACAATTTGTGAATTACCTTTCAACAGCCTTTCTGTGATCACATTAGCTACTGCCACTGCGGTAGGAATCGAATCACCTCTAGCTTTTAGTTTTACTTGTCCATAACTTCCAATGTTAGTTAATAAATCAATAGCACACTCCATAATTGGTTGTTGCTGTATTATCACTACTTTTTCATTATTTGAAAATGAGCTATTATCAGCAAGTTGTGACCTGCTTTCCGTCTCGCTCAAAGAGATCAATCACATCACCAAAAATTTTGCATTCTATTAAGTCTTATCGATGATTTATCCATTAGTCAAAAAGATCGATCGGTATATTCTGGAAATCGCCATTTGGTAACATTCTTCTTATTGTAATAGGAATAATGCGTTTTTCAAGCTCAGCATATGCAAGATCAAGCGAGGTTGCAACCTCTTTTGGAATTGTAATGAATGGTGGCGCTCCAAGAGACAATTGTAATGCCCTTGCACCCAATATTCTTGCCTTTTCAAATCGTGTCAGTGTGGGTGGACCTATGCGTATTTTGCCCTTGCCTGTAGTCTCATATTCAACTGGCACATGAATTGGGTCGATTTCAATTACCTCCCTTTCATCTATTATTTTCTGTAACCTTTCCTGTTCGGCAATTTCTTCTGGAGAAAGGTCACCCTTTTTTGCCTTCTTTTCCTTTTTTTCTACCTTTACTTCCTCTTCAGTTTCTTCTACTACTGCTGCAGGTTCTACAACAGGTTCTTCCAGAACAGGTCCTTCTGGTTCTTCTGTAACTTCTTCAGTGTCTACATTAATCTCTTCAGGTGCGTCAGACATCGTAGTGTTGTTTGGATAAACGTTATATAATTCATAATCCTCCTCTTCAAAAATGAGCGCTGGATCTGTTTCTAGGTTGGAGATAATTGTTGAGATAAAGGGCAAATCACAGCTAAAATGCGACTTAAAGCGTCATCTTGCTCCAGTCACTGTTGGTAACATAGTCAGATCCTTGCCGCTTGAGGGCAATGCACACATAATGAACAATAGCTTTGCGTACATGGAAACCAAGCTAAATGTCGGAGGAGAAAGGCAAAGAAAAGAATTCAAAAAAGGCGATGTTGCATTTATGACAGCAAACGGATCTATCTGTTTTTTTCTAAATAATACCGAGTCGGCAAAAACAATGACCCCAATTGGAACTATAACATCCAATATCGAGGCATTAAATGATGTAAAACCAGGTGATGTGTTTTTGATAACTCAAGCTGGTTGATAGATGTGATGACCGCTGTATCCACCTATTCTCTTTATTGAACCATTTTGTAATAGCTTATGCAGAAAGGCGTTTGCGGCAGAAACCTTTACGCCTGCGTGCCTTGATACCTCCTGAACAGTAAAAACCTTGGAGTTCTTGATAAAATTCATCGTTTGAGTTTCATCTATTATTACAGAGATGGATGATTTTGATTTCTGCTCTTTCTTTTCACCCTTCTTTGAGCCTTCTTTTTTTGCAGCCTCAGCTTGCTGAGACTTTTCTGCCTGCGCAGGAGATTTTTTTTTTGCTCCACCCATGAGAGGCTTTTCATAAAGTCCTCTTTATAAACGAACAAGAGTACAAAAATCCTAAATATTTGCGTAACTCGATTTTATTGTGGGACTAGGTGTAATCGAAGAAAAAAATCTTAATGACGTCATAGCATATGCACTTGACTATCCCAACGTGGTTTTAGTTGAAGCGCAAGCCCTTGTACCTGACACTGCAATGCTTTGCAACTTTTCTTATGGGCTTTATGTAGGATACATATCTGGTGTATTCTTTGATGGATTTTTGAGAAGAAACAATAGATTTCTAAATGATGATGAGATGTCAGACTTTCATACTACACTTTTTAAGAGATCGCCTGAAATCTGGCTTAAGATAAAGGCTCATCTGGACAAGAAATAACTCAAGCTTTTATTCCAGAATTGGTAAAAGGCGTCAGATGAAATTTTCTCTTATAGCGGAAACATTAAAGATAATGGAAAGTACCACAAAACGACTAGAACTAACACAACATCTTGTGGATCTTTTCAAGATTACTCCTCCAGAAATTATTTCAAATGTAGTTTATCTCTTACAGGGAAAGCTCAGACCTGATCACGAGGGAGTTGAGATGGGCATTGCTGAAAAAATGGCAATAAAAGCAATTTCCAAATCTGCTGGCATACCAGTTAGAAAAATAGAACATGAGTATAACGAAGGGGGGGATTTAGGACAAGCTGCATCAAGAATTTTAGAGCAAAAAAAGCAGACTACGTTTCTAACTGAACCAATTACTGTAGAGCGGGTCTACGATACGCTATACAAAATTGCCGAGCTAAAAGGAGCACGCTCTCAAGATATGAAGATGAAATACGTTTCCAGCCTCTTAAACGATGCAAGTCCGATAGAAGCAGGATTTGTTCTCAAAATAATCACAGGTTCCCTTCGTTTGGGCATAGCGGACTATACGCTCATGGATTCTCTTGCTATTGCCTTTACTGGTTCAAAAGAAAACAGAGAAGCGCTAGAGCATGCGTATAATGTATCAAGTGACTTGGGGCAAGTCGCTGCAGCATTAGCAAAGGGCGGAATTGACGCAATAAAAAATTTCCAGGTATCAGTGTTTAGTCCTGTCAGACCAATGCTTGCAGAACGAGTCAAGACCGTAGATGAGGCACGTGAAAAAATGGGGTCAGAGTTTGCAGCTGAATACAAACTTGATGGTGAACGCGTTCAATTACACTTACAAGGAGAAAGAGTAGTACTATATTCAAGAAGTCTGGAAAATATTACAAACTATTATCCAGATATTGTTGAAAATATTACCAAGTCAATAAATGCACGTGAAGCTATACTAGAGGCTGAGGCTGTTGCCATCAATGAGGATTCAGGAGAATATCTTGCCTTTCAAGAACTTATGCATCGAAGGCGAAAATACAAAGTGGCAAAGGCAGTATTACAATATCCAATTACTGTAAACTTTTTTGATGTCATGTTTGTGGATGGTAAAAGTTGTCTGGATTTATCATATAAAGAACGTAGAAAGCTGCTTGAAAAAATAGTAAAAGAGGATTCGTTTGTAAAACTGATGCCAAAAACTATTGTCAAAACCAATAATGAAGTTGAAGACATATTGGAAAATGCAATTAATGCTGGGTGTGAAGGTCTGATGCTAAAGCAACTTGAGTCGTCTTACAGAGCAGGTGCCAGAGCAAGTAACTGGCTTAAGCTAAAACGCGAATATAGAAACGAGCTTGGCGATAGTTTAGATCTTGTAGTGATAGGAGCATTTTTTGGCAGAGGCAGAAGAACTGGGAGATATGGAGCTTTGTTACTTGCAACCTACGACGATAAGACTGATACTTTTCCTAGCATATGCAAGGTGGGTACTGGATTTACGGATGAAAGTCTTGATCAATTCTACCAAATACTTTCCAACAAGATAACACTCAAGAAAAATCCTAGAATAAACAGCGGACTGGAGGCTGAAGTTTGGTTTGAGCCCGAAGTGATAATTGAAGTAGTAGCTTCAGAAATAACGCTTAGCCCAATACACAAGACTGCCATGGATGGGGTTAGAAAGGGAAGTGGCCTAGCACTTCGCTTTCCTAAATTTACTGGAAGAATACGATTTGAAAAAACTCCAGAAAATGCTACCGCTGATCAAGAAATAATTTCGCTGTACAATGGTCAAAAAAGAGTGGTTCAGGAAGAAAAACAGAACTACATTTAAAATCATGCACGCGTCTCACGTTGTACTGGTTTCACAACAAAGAATCTAAGTAAGAATTATTAGACTCTACCAACATCTTAAAGCCTTACATGTATAGCGGGGAGTTAGAAGTACAAGCTAAAAGAAAGGCACTTGCGGTTTTGCAAGATGAGATAAACAGAATACTAAACTCTGTAAGAGACCTTTCTACACTACCTTCTCTTATCATAAAAGGAGACAAATCCGAGATAAAATCCTCACTTGAAAGAATAGCCAATACGGAAGATGAGGTTGAAGCTCTGCGCAGAAAAATAACAAGAGAGATTGCAGATCTAGGGGGCCTTATGATGAACAGGGAGAATCTCCTGCATACAGCCTATACAATGGATGAGATTGCAGGATATATCACAGGCATTGCCTTCAAAATTTCAAACATTAAAGCGGTCACTCTAAAAAAGGGAAAACTAGACAAAGATCTTTCAGATCTGATTGAGCTTGCAGTTGATCAAATTTACAAATTAAACGAGGTTGTGCGAGCTCTTAATGGCAATCCAACTGCAGCGATAGACCTCGCACATGAAGCCCAGAGTATTGAGCGCAGTGTGGACGAAAAATATCGTGAGCTTACGCTTAAGGTTCTAGATGAGATTACAAATACAAAGGAACTTTTGCTTCTCAAAGATGTTGTGGAAGGAGTAGAAGAAATGTCAGACAAGTGTCTAGAAGTTTCTGACTCTTTCATAGTATTGGCTTTGAGTTTATAACTTGAAAGGCGAACTAATCGAAAATAGAATTGTAATCTGGAACATAGAGGACTCACGTTCTCTTTTTATGCAAGGATATTATGGCAAGCCAGTAGGCATTACAAAACCAAAGCCAGATGAGATAAACGCACCTCTGATTTTGGATCTCATAGAAGGGTATTATCTATTACAAAAATCCAAGATCAAAATATACAGATCAAAAAAACAACTCTCAGAAACTGACATGCTTGCAATTTGTAGAAATGAATATCATAACTTTGACAAAAAATATCTAGTCTACAAAGATTTTCGAGACAAAGGTTACATTGTAAATCCTGGAATCAAGTTTGGTTGTGACTTTGCTGTGTATCAAAAAGGCCCAGGCATTGATCATGCACCATATCTAGTACAAGTGTACAATACAAGTGACACCATCACCGCAACAGGTGTCGTGCTGGCTGGAAGGTTAGCAACTACAGTTAGAAAGCAGTTCATTTTAGCTATACCACATGGAAAAGATAAAGTAGATTGTTTAGCTTTGGATTGGTGGCGCGCTTAGAGTGTTTTTTTTATGTGCGATGCAATTCTGTCATAAATAGCAAAAAGTTCTTTTGAGATACCAAACTCGCCACTATGCTTCCATTTACCGTATATTCTGATGCCGTTTTTTGTAGGATCAATCCAAATACTGGCATCCTTAAGAGACTGCTTTAAAATCATGCTTGTTAGGTCGTGATCATTGTTTAGCATTTCAGCAATTTTTCCTCCATCCCACTGTACTCCAATTAGTTTTTTTGAACCAAAATGACCTTTTGTGGACAGTTTTGTCTTTGCTACAAAGTCACTGTCATTATTACCTATATTACCCCTTACTATAAAATGAGCCTGAAAACGATCCTGTGCGCCCCAAGGAAGTGGATTTGGATCTTGCATTTCTATCCCTTTTGTATTATATGCACAACATCAATGCTAGTACCTTGTAGATCAACACATCCCTTGTTTGTAACCATCCGTGGGGTCTGAGTAAAGTGTCTACTGTAATAGTCGCCTTTTTCAGCCTCATCAGTAGCAATTTCTTTTGCTTGTGCTTGTATTCCAATTTTTTCTAAAAGTTCACAAAATTGTTCAGGCATAGTTTTTAGGACAAATGTCTCTTGTTCTGCGTCGTGCATGCGTGAAGGTGAATTTCTCCCTCAAATAAATATTGGTCTTAAAACAAAAATCTATCAATAGAGCAATCGGAATAAATAATCGAAAAATATAGCCATTTTCGTTCAATGCTAAAATTTCAAGGCAAAGTTGCAGTTATTACTGGTAGCGGCACTGGCATTGGTAAAGCTATAGCTACTAAATTTGCTGAAAATGGTGCAAGCGTTGTTATTCTTGGTAGACGAAAAGAGCCGCTTGAGGAAACAGCAAAGAGTTTACAGGAAATAATAAACAGAGTAAAAAGTAACGCCTTTGTCAAGATTTTTGCTGGTGTTGATGTGAGTGATGAAGATGGCATATCACACATGTTTGATGAGTTAAAAAAATCAGTTGGTGCAGTTGATATTGTAGTAAACAATGCAGGAGTTTCAGGGCCCGTAACTTGTTTTGCAAACGCCCCAATGGCAGAATTCAAAAGTACTGTTGCAATACACCTTACAGGAACTTTTTGGACTTCGGTTCAAGCTCTAAAAGCAATGAAATCTGGTTCTAAAATCATAACCATATCGACTTTCTTTACTGAAGAACGCCCGCTTGAACAAAGGCCCTATAGATTTAGGAGTCCATATACAGCATCACAGGGAGCAAAAAACAGACTTGCTGAGGCAATGTCATGGGAGCTTACCGAGAAGGGAATAATATCAATTGCAACAAATCCTGGCCCTGTTCATTCTGATAGAATTTACAAGACGGTATATCCAAAAGCAGCTGCAGAGTTTATGAGAGTGAGTGGTTTTGAGAGCCTTACTCCTCAAGAAGTAGAAGAGATCAATAATGACATTTTACCGTTGATGGGCGAAGAAGAGAAAATAGTAAAAGAAGGAATTAAAAATGCAACAACAAAACTAGCAAAAGTTAGGGGTATTACCTCTGAGTCTGAGATACAAAAGTTAAACACAACAATATCATCATTACTTTCCAAGATTCAGCAAATAGCAGAAAAAATACAGATTAACACAAGCAAGATGATAGCAGATGAACAGTTTTTGTCACAGGCACAAGTAGCGGTCACAGTAGTGGCTCTTTGCGATGATGAAATTTCAAAGATCCTAAACGGCAAGGTCATACCTGGGGATAGAGTGTTTTATCCAGTAAAACCACATATTTCATCTTCTATTCCAGAATCTTCTGCAAATTTTAATTCAAAAGTAGTATTGCTTACTTTAGATGCAATAGAAAGCTCCGATATTACAAGAGCCGAATTCATTGCACAGAGTATTGAAAAGAGTGGCGGAAGAGTAGTGTTTTTGATTTCAAAAAACAGCCCAAAACAAACTCAAGAACAATTAGGAAAATTTCACTCGCACGTAATTGATTTATCAAACCAGGATGAAGTAAAAAAACTGTTTAAGACTGTATCAGAAAAGCTGGGCGCAATTTCGATGGTAATTCATGTTACAGGAAAAGTTCCTGCTTTTTCAAAAATAACGGAAGTGTCAAGATCATCGTGGGATGCACTAGTTGATAAATTCATAAACATTCCAGCCATTGTAGGACAGGAATGTTTCAGTGCTTTTGTCCCAGGAGGTTCTAAGAATCCGCCTCTTTTCAAAGGCAAATCAGGCACCATGGTCATAATAGGTCCAGATCTGCCTTCTGGCGCAAAAATTTCAGGTGCAGATAGGGCAAAAGCCGATGTATTCAGAGGTGCTCTTCGACCATTTACCACAACTGTTAATCAAGAATTAAGCGATGTTCTAAAATCTAATCTGAGAATGTTTCTGGTTTTACCAGGAAGCATTGATGGAACAGAACCAAGCAATGAACGAATTTTCAATGCGATAAAATATTTTGCGTCAGGAAAAGCCAACTCAAATTCTGAGGTCATTTTCTATCCTGACGAAATAAGATCCTAATGAAAAAATTTTCAGAACTCAAAGTTGGAGATGAATTTTTGCTGAAAGCAAGATCTCTTTAGCAGACCTTGAAAATTATCTTACATTTTCTGGCATAAAGAACGTACTATATGAAACCAATAATGCAAGTGATAAAATTACTAAAATGATTTCTGGCCGAGCCATACTGGGAAGAGTTGAGGGCTAATTTACCAAACTTGAAGAGGTGTATGGTAATTCAATGATTTTCTATGGAATGGATAGGGATCCTTCTTGGCGGGCAGGCATACTAAATTCTTAAAGCCATTATACACTAATGAAAAATTGAAGATGAAGTTTAAGATAACCGAAAAGACGGATCTTAATGAAAACTATGGTCTTTTAGCTGTGGATTTTGAAGGTTCTAAAGAAAATGGTGATCTGGTTGTTGTTTCAAAACGAAATCTATACCAGATCAAAAATGACCCTCTAACGAATCGATAAAGAGTTTGATTGCTGCAACGACCATTACTGCAGAGACAATAATTCTGAGTTTCTTTTCTTCTATTTCAAGTGAAAGTCTACTCCCTACCAGACCGCCAACAAATGCACCCCCAGCAAGCAAAAGTGCCTGGTAAAAATCAGGATGGCCAAGAAATGTATGTGCAATCATGCCAGATGCTGAAGCAAATAACAAAACAAACTGCGAGGTTGGGGCAGCAAGTTTCATTGAGAGGCCAATAGCAATCACCATCAACGGAACAAACACTATACCTCCTCCAATTCCAAACAAACTTGATATTATTCCAGCAAAGAAACTTGCCGCAACTGCTAATACCATAATTTGCTTTGAAAGATTATACACTTTCGATTCCATCTTTCTTTTTGAGAAAATGTAAACGCTTGAGACAACAAGTACAATTCCAAAGAGCATCTTAAAGACTGAGGGCGTTATATCAGCTGAGATTAATGCGCCAAATATTGTACCTGGAATCGAAAGCAGGCCAAGCTTTAGTCCAAGTAAATATTCTATACGCTTTTGTTTTGCATAAGATATTGTTGATGCTACAGCGTTACTAAAAGCTGCAAAAAGACTATTGCTTGCAGCAAGCTGTGGAGAAAATCCAAGAAATGTCAATACCGGTACAATTACAATACCGCCTCCAAGTCCTATCATGGACCCAAGAATACCTGCCACAAATCCAAGCAACAACAGCCACAGATCTTCAAACAATGTTTAAGCACCAAGAGTAATGGTTATGGATTAAGGATTACGTCAACTTAATGAACCTGTTAATACTGGAAGACCTTCACGAGGTTATCGTGCAATAAGAAGCTCCCAAAGATAACCATCTTTGTTGGTCGTAAGTTCGATTTGGAGATGCTTTGATGCAAGAGGAAGTGGCTTTGAGGCACTGTGGGGTTTGTCTCCACCAGTATGAAAGTCACGTAGTGCATTAATCCAGTCTCCAACAGTGTCATATCCGCCTGGTTTAACTTCCTCCCAGCACGTACATACAAGTTCGTCTGTCACTGAATCATAAATAGTAGTGATTTCTTTGAGCTGGCTTATCATTGGATCAGATTGTAGTAATACTACAACTAGTTTTGGTGCAGCTGACGAACCGACCATATGCAGGTTCCCAAGAAAGTTTTTATTTTCGTCACGAAGTTCAGCAGATGCACAGTATTCTACAAGCTTCTGCATTTCTGGTTTGGTAAAAAAGTTACGGCATATTTCCGCATTTTTGTAATCCTTAAACCTAAGATCAAGTGACATAACTACACCGTTTGATTTTAAATTCTCTCCAACATTTTTGAATGCGTCATCGTATGTAAAATCTAATGCGAGCGAATCTACTTTTGGCATATCTTGTATGTTGGTTATCAGATAAACTACAGCTATTGCGGCAAGTGCGGCACCAACACCAATTCCAATGCAGATAGATTGCTTCTTCCTCACAATGTTTGAAATTTTGTAATCTCTAATAAAGCAATCTCATTATAATGTACAAAACTTGTCAATCTTAATTAATAGCGTACGAGTTTGTTGACTAATGCGCATCATATTATGTGGATTTGGAGTCGTAGGTCAGAATTTTGCCAAGCTCTTGCTATCCAGATCAGAAGACCTGTATGCAGTTCATGGTCTCAAACCTAGAATAGTTGGTGTGTTTGATAGCAAAGGTGCAGCAGCATCATCTGCAGGCCTTGATCTAAACAGATTGCTTGGGGTGAAAAAAAGAGACGGCAGTATTAGAAAATATCACAACAAGGAAAAAGATGCAAATGGTGCGGATATGATTAGTGGCATGGAAGCTGAGGTCCTAATAGAAACAACCCCAAGTAACTACAGGGATGCAGAACCTGGAATGTCACATATAGTAAATGCAATGAAAAACGGATTACATGTAATCACGGTCAACAAAGGGCCACTTGCATTGGCGTTTCCTTCTTTAATGGAGCTTGCAACATACAACCAAGTATTACTAAGGTTTAGCGGAACTGTTGGAGGTGGTACGCCAATTTTAGATTATGCAAAAAACAGCCTGCGTGGTGAAAGGATTGTTTCTTTTCAGGGAATTCTTAATGGCACCACAAATTACATCTTGACTAACATGGCAAATGGCATGACCTTCAAAGCTGCACTTGCGGATGCAAAGAAAAAGGGCTATGTCGAGGCAAATGCGTCTTTGGATATAGACGGGTTTGATGCAGCGGCAAAGCTGGTCATACTTGCCAACTGGATAATGGATATGAAGGTGACAATAAAGGACATTGAGCGAAAGGGCATCAGCAAGGTAGCACCATCAGACATAAAAAAGGCAGCTGCTAGAAAGTCTGCTGTAAAGCTAGTTGCATCATGCAACAAAGAACTCGTTGTTGCGCCAAAAGAGATCCCCCTTGATGATCCATTGTGTGTGAATGGCACACTAAACGCCATCACCTTTAATTCTGAGCACTCTGGCCAACAGACGATAATTGGTCGTGGAGCAGGCGGCATGGAAACAGCCAGCTCCATACTACGAGATCTCTTGGACATAAAACAGGAAATGTCTAGACGTTGAAATCCAACCCACTATCAAAAAGTGAAACTGCAAAAACATTGGAAACAATTTCTGCACAATGGAAAATAGATTTACCTAAGACAAAGACCCTCATGATTCATGAGATTGAAGACAATGCCTGTATAATAATTGGCGAGGGTTTGTCTGTAATAAAATTTGGTGAACTGTATCTGCCCTTTTTATCTGAAACCTCACTACTAGAGAAATTTCCGAGAGTTGTTGTAGACATGGGTGCCGTAAAGTTTGTTTGTAATGGTGCAAATGTGATGAGGCCTGGGATCAGAAGTTATTCAAAGTTTGAAAAAGATCAATTAGTTTGTGTTGTGGAAGAGTCTCGTAACAAATTTTTAGCAGTGGGAAGGTCACTTGTATCTAGCGAAGAAATGACCGCAATGACGAAGGGAGAGGTAATTAAAAATCTGCATCATGTTTCAGACAGGTTCTGGGAATCTGCAAAAGAGATAAAGAGATAGTGCTACAGTTTCGACATTAATCTTGATTTTGTGCTTAATGTAATTATAGATGCTACCGTTATCACAAGAATCAATGGTGCTAGTGACCCAAATTCAGGAACTGCATAAAAGTCTACAACCTCACCGTTTGGTCCACTCCAGCTTGTCCTATCCTTAGGCAATCCAATACCCAGAATCGTAACTTCAACATCCACTGGCATATCAGAAGACAGCGGTCTAGTCCAGTGTTCAGATATACCGGTATCGCTGTGCTGCGAAGTTAGAATCAAAACATCTTGTGCGTCCTAGGTAATTCTTAGATCATAGTTTACGTGTTCAATCGTTTTGTTAGCTACATCTTTGAAAATTATATCCAGTCCCATGTATTTTCCAGCTTTCGCATCGGTGGTCTTGATGGTAACTAGTACTGTACCATCAGCTGATGTTTTCATCATTGAGTTTGACTTTTGCTCAGGAATTCCAACAGATTTCACGTCTATTTTTCCTGATTCTGCTTCCTCTTCACTTTCTTTAATTTCTAATTCTACATAGTATTTACTTCGTTCTACAAGTTTTTGTATTCTATCGTTACCATCGTACTCCCATAATTGGTCTTCATACAAATTTGCACAAACTCTTGCCTCAATGCTGTAGTGATAATTCTCTAAGAACCAGTTCAAGCCAGCTGCCTCATATTGTGGAAAAACATCTTCGCACCATTCAATATCATTTTCTGTTAAGGCTCCATCACGTACTGCTGCATTAATTGGATAGATGCCAACTATTATGGTGCTGATTAACAAAATAAAAGATATTACAGATTTTCTCAACGTTAGTAAAAATACCAAGTATAAGTTTAAGTTTACCTAAAACGCGATTCGTGTTGTTCTAAGAAGTTTTTTCAGTAAATTCTCTGCATCCAGTTTTGTCCACTACAAGCACGTCAATGCCGTCGCCACTTGCAGAATCACGCATTATGGCAGAGCGTATGGATTTTACTGCCAATGCAACAGCCTCTTTTTCCTTCATAGCTGGTTTGTACTCCTGATCTAAGACTCCAAGGGCCATCTCTGCTCCGGTTCCTACTGCAGCATAGTCATCTGGAAGTACAGAACCAAGTGGATCGAGGGTGTAGACTGCAGGTGCGCCATCAACTCCGCCTACAATAACTTGGGTAAGTAGAGGATAGTATCTTCGTTCATACATTAAAGAGGACATCATTTTTGCTACCGAGTTTGGCGGAATTTCGCGCTTTAGTTCCATTTTTCGAATCTTTGTAAGGGCTCGCATCTGCATTGCCAGAACTTGCATGTCTGCTACAAGACCAGCACATGTAGCGCCAACATAATCAGTTATTTTGAATGTCTTTTTTGTGTTCTTGCTTACAAGGAAGTTTCCGTATGCTATTCTTCTTTCACTTGCCATAACCACACCGTCGTCATATGTTATACCAACTGCAGTGGCACCTGGCATGTATACATAGGCCATAAAACCACTTCAAAACGAGGACAATAAAGTTCTTTCTATGATGTAGCGAATTTATTCATTATTAGGCACATACACTTCGTAGTTTTCTTTAGTAGATCGATTCTTGCAAATTCGTTTGGTGAATGGATCCTAGAAAATATGTATGTGCTTCCAATAGAGATGCAAGATGCACGCAAGACCTTTGCAAAAGAGTGCATTGGTCCTGTGCCAGCAGACGAGACACTTACTATAGATTTTCCAAATGATTCATTTGCGGCTTCTCTTACTGTTGAAACAAATGGATCTGAGATCTTTGTTTTTGATGCTGCCTCCCCATGAATCATTTTTATTTTTATGTCACTAAATCCATGTTTTCTAAGATGCTGTTTTAATCTAGAAAGTTGTTTTTGTGGCTCCATTCTTGGTACAAGTCTAAAATCTAATTTCGCGAGAGCTTTTGCTGGAAGGACCGTCTTTGCTCCAGAGCCAGCATGCCCTGAGATAAAGCCTGCAATATTACATGTTGGTCCTCCTACCATAGCTTTTTTGATCTCTTTTCCCTTTTTGTTTGCAACAAACTCTTTGATTCCATATTCTTTTTTGAATCTGCTTTCATCAAAGGGCTCAGATTTTATCAGTACAAGTTCTTCTTTTGTAAATGGTGCTACTTCTTTGTACCAGTCTTTAATCAGTATTTTTCCGTTAGAATCACGAAGGGTCTTAAGCGCCTCTAATAGTCTCCATGCAGGATTTTTAATAATAACTGCAAGGCTGGAATGTGCATCACGTACAGATTCAATTGCCGAGAGCTCGATGTAAAGTAGCCCTTTCATGCCAAGGCTGATTATTGGCCTGTTTTTTTCATCCACATAACCAAACTCCCAGATCACTCCATCACATTCAAGTTTGTTTTTGTATTTTTTTAGATATTTTTCAACATGCATGCTCCCAATTTCTTCTTCACCTTCAACAAGGAATTTCACGTTGCATGGCACATCACCGTGAGTCTTCAGATAAGACTCAACTGCCTTTATTCTAGTGATCAATTCTCCTTTGTCGTCGGCAGCACCACGTCCAAAGATTTTGTTTCCTTTTATTTTTCCACTAAATGGATTGTCAGTCCATAACTCAAATGGCTCCGCGGGTTGCACATCATAATGATTGTAAAATAGTATTGTTTTTGATGGGTTTTGTTTTGATCTTACCTCGCCATAAACAACAGGTGGTACTCCTTTTCCAAGATGAAGTATCTCTGATTTTATTCCAGAATTTTTCATTATTTTTCCAACAAGTCTTGCACACTCTTCAAGTCCTTCATTTTTTGCAGAAACGCTTGGCTGTCTAATTAGTGCTTGAAGGTCTAAAAGAAGCCCTTTCATGTTATTATCTACGTGCCTAAGTACGTGCATTAAATTCACTGTACCCTATCAAATGGTTTCATTACTGCGGGAATAAATTCTAAAAGATCAGTTGCCATCATGTGCAAGCCATATTTTCTTTGTGCCAATGTGCCAGCTTTTCCATTAATAAATACTGCTGCCGCTGCTGCCTCAATTGGATTTCTGTTTTTTGACAACATGCCTGCTACCAAGCCAGAAAGCACATCGCCTGTTCCTCCCACTGTCATGGCCGGAGTTTTTTTTACATTCAGAAAAGTCTTGTGGCCATCTGATACAATATCAGTTGCCCCCTTTAGCAATACGGTAACGGAATTTTCCTTTGCATGTTTTTCAACTAACATAACTCGTTCCTTTTTAGAATCTTGTGGAAGTTCGCCAAATAGTCTCTTGAATTCACCAGCATGCGGTGTAACTACAACATTTTTGTTTTTGATTATTGGCAAAATATCAGGTACTAACGTACTTGCATCAAGTGAAAGTCTTACGTCCCTGTCTAAGAGCGAATTTGTAAGAGACTTCAAGGCTTCTACATCTTGTATTGCAAGTCCCATTCCTATTGTAGCCGAGTCAAGCTCTTTTGGCAGAGCTCCTAGAAGCTTGTGTACTGCACCGCGCGTAAGCTTTGCATCTACCAGAGGGAGAACAATAAGATTTGGCGATATAGCTCTTGTTGCTTGTGCGTTTATTTTTGGTACGCAAGTGTACACCAAGTCGGTCCCACACCGCAGTGCTGCAATAGATGAGAGTATAGGTGCACCATGGTAGAGGTAGCTTCCCCCAACAACCAGTACCTTTCCATTCTCCCCTTTACGCGAGGCAAACTTTCTTTTTGGAATGAAGTTTTTTACTGTAGATATTTGTAAGATCTTGCTAATCAACAGCGATAATCTTCTTTTTGGGGGAATAAACCTTCCTTGCCTGGTGAATAAAAATTGGTAGTATTTTTGGCATTACTTACGTACAAAAACGACGTAAAAGAATTCACTGAGTATCAATAAAAGGCAAAACTCCCCCCAGGTATTGACAGTGGTTCGTTACTTTTCTACGACTATTTCTCAAATGGTCAAAATAAGGTAGAGTTGATTTCCAAAGGTGATGCTTTTGATATCGCAATAAAAGCAGAAAATTGGAAACAAACTCAACTTGAAGGTAAAACAATAGATCAGAAATTGCTTCAAAAATACGAAATTTATCTAGTATTCGTTCTATTCTAACGCTTATGAGAGAAGCCAATCATGATAAGTAAAACTAGTAAAGATAGCCCCATGAGAGCAACATATCACTGTCATTAATCCATCTTGCTCCTATATCTGTCCTGTAAAACATGTTAGGTATCATTGTGTTTTCAACTCTGTTGTAAGCCTGTTTTCTTGCGTCTTCCATGCTAGTTCCGGAGCCTGTTATTACAAGAGTATAGCCAGACTTACCTGCTACGTGCCAGTCGTCGTTTGATCTCTTTACTTCGCCTATGTGCACACCATCCTTGTTCTCTTTTTTAAAAAGTATTGTGGCTTCCTCGGAATATTTTCTGAACGTTCTGTCATCATTAAATGGAAATGGCGGAACTGCAATTACAACACCAACTTGGAAACCCTTCTTGGTTTTTAGATCAATTTGTTCCCCTCCAGATATCTTGTAAAAAAATTCTCCCCAATCACTTGTAACACCTTCCCTCTGTATCGAAATTGTAGGATAGCCAAATCTTGAGGTAAACTCCAGAGGAAACACACCTTTGGCGTTTGCAATGCAGTTAATATCTATATATCCAACATATCGAGATTCCAAAAGTTTTGGTTTCATCTTCTCCAGTGTCAATTCAAAAAGCTTGTTTTGTTGGCTCCAAAACATCGATGTTCCCATTTCACCAGTACTTGGACCAATATCACCTGGAAAGAGGCGCTTATGTTCAAAATTCACGTTTATTGGTTTGATAAACTCCTTGCCGTTAAAGAATGCACCAACAGCTACCTCAACTCCAGCCTCATATTTTTGAATCTGAAAAATTCTTATCTTGTTTGACCAATTTTTCTTGTAGTGGGATAATACTTGGATAATGTCATTGCCATCAACTTCTTTGCCAACAAAGAGAAGTTCCTTTTCGTTTTGTGCAGCACCGCTAGGTTTGATTACGTATCTGTCAGGATTTTTTTCTATAAATTTGATAGCTTCGTCAAAGTCTGAAAAGTTCCAGCTGTGAAGAACTGCTATGCCACTATTTTCAAGCTCCTTTTGTCCAAACTCTCTGTCATTTTCAAGCCTGTCTGTGTAGGAGCTAGCTCCCACTACTTTCTTGCCTTCTGCTCTCAGCTTGTCAGCATGTTTGCCAAAACCAATATCGTCAAAAACAATAACGTCTGCCCATCCAACCAGACTTTCCCACTCATCTACTTTATCCACAAAACCATCTCCTACATCCTTCTCATCCTTGCTTTGGATGTAGAATTTTACTTCGTGGCCCTCATCTTTTATCTTGAGGGCAAGATCAACTGAAAGTGCTTCAACTGAAACAAATAGAAATTTCATTTCCATTTTATCAATCTAGTAGACTTTTCATTGTTTGATCGGAAAGAGATCTTAGTCGTTGACACAACTCATTTTCTATCGTAGTCAATAATAAATTATTGTTTTCATCGTACTTAATTTTTTATAAACTTGAAAAATGAATAAAGCGAGTTCTTCCACTTTGCATGTGTCTTTGGACTTTTTGCTTTTTTTAGTTGTCTGTTAACTGATTCTACCTTTACAAACTCATTTCTTGTCGGAATCTGCCAACTCATCAGTTTGTTTAGGTTTTTTGTTCCTAAAAGACGCTTTAGGTGAGAATACTTTTCTTGCAAACGCAACATAAGTGGTATGCCCTATGCCACGAAAAGAGTGTCTAGTTTTTCCTTCCCTTGCCTCAATTGTTCGTACAATTTGCTCTGTGCACTCTATATCATAAAAGTCGTTTTCTATGAGAGCGGTTGTAATTTTTTCAAGCTGGTTCATAGTAGGACAAATTGCAACAAAGGCGCCACTTCCCTTGAGCATCTTTCTTGCCTCCGATACAACAGACCAAGGGTCTCCAAGGTCTACAACTACAAGATCCACATCAGCCAATGGAACTTTCTTGACAGTTTTCATGTCAAGCTCTTCCATTGTGACATATTTTGCAACACCAGCTTTTTCAATATTTTTTTTAGCAATCTCCATAAAGTTTGGCTCTACATCATATGTATAGACATGTCCACGTGGTTTTACAATACTTGCAAGAAATGTTGTAAGTGAACCACTTCCAGTTCCTATTTCAACAATCTTTTGCCCACTTTGTAATCCGGTTCTTGCAGCAATATAACCAAGGTCTTTTGGATAAACTATCTGTGTACTGCGCTGACTTTTCATCACATAATCATAAATTGTTGGCTCCAACAGATACACGTATTTTCCTTTGTTCGTATTAATTGTAGAACCATATTCTTTTCCTATTGCATCTTTGTGATTAATTATTCCAATGTGGGTATGAAACTGTTGTTTCTTTGATACTTTCATCAGCCATTTTTTCGAATCGTTGTAAAAAAACAGAACGTAAGAGTTTTGTTTTATTTTTTTCATAAAAATAGAGATAATTTAATATGAATAAGAATTTAACTCGTTTTTGCATGTGTAAAAAATAATCAAGGCTTTGAATGCCTTTTCTTCTATGATTTACAGACGTTGCAATCACAATCCATCATGCCTGATTTGCCCATACATTGGTCATGCTTTTCATCAAAGCATTTGTGACAAAGAACCATTTATTTCAGCTTAATTCGATAGTAATCCCATCTTTCTGGATCAAACTGTTTTACAAATTCAATCTTTTCATTTCTTTTGATTCTACTTTGAATTACATCTCGTAGTGCAAAGCTTGTCAAATACTTGTACCCCTTTGCTTCTGCCTGCATTGCAAATAAAAGTCGCATTTCGCGCCCTCCTTTTTGACCCCAATATCCCATTTTAAGAGAAAGTGGTTCTAAGAATATGGTATTAAACATTCCATAGTTATGATCTTTAATTTCAGCTCGTAACTTATAGTCCTCTAAAGGCCCACCTTTAGCAAAGCCAATGATTGGGCCATCTTCATTTCCCAATCGAAGTGTATTCAAGAGGGTAGTTGGATTACGTACTGATTCAGAAAAATTTTCTCGGTTGAATTGTAAAGGGCGAGGTAATTCTTCATATATCTTAAACAATGCATTTACGAAATCGTCATTTTGTCGTCGATTCATTGTTTCTATTATAGGAACTATTTTCAGATTATCATATACAAATGAGGCTTTGATTTGTATCTCTTGTTCACGTAATTTCATAAATAACAAAACGTTGTCAGTAAATGATTTTCTCATTTGCTTGGGAAGCGACCGTAGGATTCTCTCACACATTTCCGCTTCATTATTCAATAGATCTTCAAAATATGCCACAGACCGCCTAACAATTAGATTAGGATGCCAAGCTAATGCGTGAGCGTTCTTTTTTGCCATTTCCAATGCTTTGGAGAAATCACCAAGAGCATATCCACCAATTCTATCTGCAACTGAGAGAAACCATCCGAGTTTTTTATAATGTTCTTTTTTGTTTGGATCATTTTTTGTGATGTCTGATACTGAAAAGTGTTCTTCAATCTGTTTTTCGGCTTTTTGTTGTAATTCACCACTCCACGGATATGTTGTTCTAAGAATCAATGTCGCGATTATGTTTTCATCAGTGCTGGCATCCTTCAGCAACTCTAAAAGTTTTTTATCCGTCTTTACAAATTTTACAGCGTCTTCTTCATGTGGCTTATCAATTTGTTTGTGAGGATCATAATCATGAAAGAGTGCTGCAACAAATAGATATGAAATGTCTTCTTTTGTGAAATTATTTTGAAAACTTTCCCATTGTGCTGCAATTAATGCCACATATGTTACTTCTAACTCATGAACGATGTTATGATAACCATAATAGTCATCACCCAGTCCTTTAGCATGAAATAATTCTATGGTGTAATCCAGTATCTTAGAATAGCAAGGCGAATCAAACCCATTTTTATGCAGAAGGTCTAGAATCTGGTCTTTTAGTTGTGTCGAGCTGGTTATCTGTTGCATAAGGTTATTTTTTCTTCTTGCCAAATTACATAAAGTTTTTCATAAATTACATCCTGTCAGGAGAAGCAATTCCAAGCACATCGAGTGCTTTGGCAAGTGTTTCCTTGAAGATATACACCAAACAAAGTCGTGTGTTAACCAGAGACTTGTTCTCAGCACTGAGAACCTTTACGTGCTCATAAAATGCATTAAACGCAACCGCAAGATCATAACAATATCGTGCAATTACTTTTGGTGAGAGGTTTTTTGCTGCATCCTCTATTTGTATATCAAATTTTCCTATCATCTTAATAAGATTGATCTCGTGGTCAGTATTCAGGTTATCAAAAGATACGTTGAACTTTGGTTCCATACCTGCTTTTTCTAAAATCCTTGCAGCTCTGGCATGTGCATATTGTATGTATGGCCCAGTATCACCCTCAAGACTTAGGGATTCCATCATGTCAAATGTTATGATCTTGTCCAAGTCCTGCTTTATCATGGTGTATCGTAAAGCTCCAACAGCAACTAATTCTGCAATCTCTACAAGCCTTACTTCATCGAGTTCTGGATTTCGTTTCTTTGCTTCTTCATAGGTCTTTACTCCCAAAATATCAAGTACATAATCTGCGTTGACATAGATTCCTTTTCG
The DNA here is from genome assembly GCA_040877685.1 of Nitrosopumilaceae archaeon. GTDB lineage: Archaea > Thermoproteota > Nitrososphaeria > Nitrososphaerales > Nitrosopumilaceae > JBBDNF01. Next base: position 12,970 of record JBBDNF010000016.1, on the reverse strand, counting down.
TCCTGACATTTGGATCTGCTTTCCACCCGTATCTACATTAAGCATCTTTGCAGTTTCTGCACTCAACGTTACTGCTTCATATCCAAGATGGACGTATGCACCTTCCTGCGACTTGAAGCTAGACATCAGCTTTGTGATTATCTTTTGCAAGCGCGACTGACGCGAATCAATAACTGTAATTACTTTTTCTCCAGTAAAGTCCAGCTTTGTATTTGCGTTTTTTTCAAGAACTGTCTGCCAAAGTGTTTTGCCACCAGGCTGTTCACCATATGTTGTATAATAAAATGGATCCTCCAATATGCCAAGCTTCCAGGCTGCATATGGGATATCCTTTGCAATGTAAGTAGCTATACCATTACTTCTTACAAGCACTTTGTCTTCATCGTTTCCTTCAGATTTTATGACCCAACAACCAGCATTCTTGCCTTCTTGGTCTAGACCAATAATTTGCAATTCTTTCATTTTCTCAAATACCGTCTTCCAGAGGTTTGAGCTAACAATCTGAGATTCAAAGTTAAGGCAGTCATATGTTACCCCCAGGCGCCAGCATGTTTTTAGCTGCTCAGCAAGAACCCGTCTTGTTATTTTATTGGCAAAGCTAGCAGTATCAGATGTTCCTTCCTCAAGATCCTTTAATACCGTAGTTCTAAGTTCAACAAGTTTTTTATCAGTCTCATATTTTTCCGTAGTCCGAACATACACAATGTCTCCACAATAATGATCAAATTTTTGATCTTTCGGAGGTTCTTCAGAAAATCCACCATACTTGAAGCCTACTATTATATCTGCGACTTGCAGACCAGAATCGTCTACATAGTTTAATATCTTGACATCATATTTTGCCTTCGCTAATATTCTGGAGACTGTATCACCAACTATTATGTTCCTTACATGTCCTATGTGTAATGCCTTGTTTGGATTTACACTTGTATGTTCTACCACAATCTTGGTCTTGTTTCCTATATTTACAGAACCATAGTTTTTGTCAAGTGATGCTGTGATAGTAGAAGTATTTAATGCAGAATAATTTGCAAAAAAATTCACGTATCCTGATGTGTGTGGGACGACTTGTTTTACAAACTGCCCCAGGTTTTTCTGGTATTCTTCAGAAATTTGTTTAGCAATATCAAATGGTTTTTTCTTTAGTAACTTTGCAAGCAAAAATGCAACATTACAGCTAACATCACCAAACTCTGATCTTGAAGCCTCAGTTACCTCAAATTCAGTTTGTGGATAATTTAGCTTTGTACAGATCCGTTTGGTGTTTAATTTTATCTCATCAAGTAAAAGCCTAAGAGTCATGTACTACACCTTTGATAACTTGAGTGTTACATGCTCAAGTGCCTCTATGACGCCGTCTCCTGCTTTCCCTGAAACACTCATGGTTGCACAGGATTTGACATTTTCTGCAGCGTTGCCTAATGCAATACTAAATCCAGCCATCTTAAACAGCGGTACGTCAGTTTCACTATCTCCTATAGATATAACATCCTCATTTGAAACAGAAAGCATCGTCATTACTTCACTAAATCCCCGTGCTTTGTTTATTCCTCTTGAATTAATATGAAATGCATACAGACTGTCAGAAAGTTGTACTGGCAAGTTATTTTCATTAACAATTTTTTTCGCAACATCTATGTCAAATGTTCTCTCAAGCACAACCTCAGTCATCCTAGGAAATACTGGTTTTATCTTTATTTGAGGGATTTTTGATTTTAAGAATTCAAATGCCTTAATACATTCATCTTTATTTCCCAAAAGTTTATGATCAGAAGGTCCAAACGTCACAGCCCCCCCATTTTCGCCAACAGCAATGCGTGTTGTACCAGCAAAAACAGACAATACATATCCTTCAATAGAAGATCTGCCCGATACGAAGATTACCTTGTGGCCAAGCCTTTCCATATACCTTAAGGCTTCAAGCGCATCTAGACTAACTTGACCACCGTGATTTTCCGTTATGGTTCCATCTATATCAACTGCAAAAATTTTTGGACGCATCAACTCAGATATTCTATTGAAGATAATAACTTCTCCCCATTAAATAGACAGAGCTAAAATAGCATTTTTTTATAACAAAATCATGCCCCGCAAAGGAAAGATTGCAGAGATTTTTAGTAAGGCTATCTACGCTGACAACCCTATCTCATACACAGTAGGATATCTTGACTATGATTCCGTAAAAGAGGTGACCTTACCAGAGTTCATAAAAGTGTCTGAGAACTTTGAGACAATACCAATAACAAGAATCTGTTTTATCAAGAAGGGAAATAGGATTTTATTCCATAAAACTAAACAAAAAGTGAACTAAAATGGGAATTCCTGAAAAAATTCAAGCTATAAAAGACGAGATGGCAAAAACGCAGATAAACAAAGCTACAGAGCATCATGTAGGATTACTAAAAGCAAAGCTTGCAAAGTTAAAGCGTGAGCAAGAAGAGTCCAAATCAAAATCATCAGGTAGCTCAGTAGGTTTTGATATCAAAAGAACTGGTGATGCAACTGTTGTTTTGATTGGATTGCCAAGTGTTGGAAAATCTACATTGTTAAACAGACTAACTAGTGCTAAATCAGCAGTAGCGTCATTCCAATTTACAACAGTTACAGTGGTTCCCGGTATGATGGAATACCGTGGCGCAAAAATTCAAGTTCTTGATTTACCTGGAATAATGAAAGGTGCATCAACAGGGAAAGGACTTGGAAAGCGCGTATTAGCAGTTGCAAAAAGTGCAGATTTGGTATTACTTATTCTGGATGTGTTTCAACCGTATCATCTTGATGTGGTAAAAACTGAGCTTACAAATATTGGCATTAGATTGGATCAAAAACCGCCAAACATAGTCATAGAAAAAACATCTGATGGCGGAATAGCTGTAAGCCAACAAGTAATGATGACAAATATGTCAGTCAGCCTCTTAAAAGATATACTCCGAGTTTATGGAATTAACAATGCAAGAGTGTTAATTAGAGAAGACATTGATTCAGAACAGTTAATTGATTTTGTGTCAGGTAACAAGACCTATGTCCAGTCACTTACACTAATGAATAAAATAGATCTTGTAAACCAAGGTTTTCTAAATGAGCTTCAATCTAACATAAAAACAAAAATCATACCAATATCTGCAGACTCCAACATAAACATAAACGCCCTCAAAGACAAAATCTATGAAAAGCTTGATTTTATCAGAATTTACATGAGACCAAAAGGTGGAGAAACAGACTACAAGGAACCTCTCATAACAAGAAATGGTTCCACAATTTTGGAGATTTGTAATAAACTCCATAGAGACATGAAAAAAGAATTTCGATATGGTTTAGTTTGGGGAAAAAGTGTCAAGTTTGGTGGTCAAAGAGTAGGGCTCCATCATAATTTACAAGATGAAGATGTTCTTACCATCATAAAAAACAAAGGTGCTTAAGCAAAAACTTTTGTTTGTGGATCATTTTTGAAAGTTATGGATCAAGAGTGGGAGAATCGTTGGTGTAAAAAATGCATGGCAAAAACAAAACAAGAAATTATTTTCATGCCTGAAATTCCAACATACAAACGGAGAAGGCAGTACAAATGCACAATCTGTGGTGAAAAAAGTTGGTTACTGGGAAGAAGACCGTCAGCTGAAAGTGTTTATTGATCAAATTGCGATCTGAAGTTGTTGATTTACAAAAAAATTCGTTGAGAAATTGTAATCAATTGGTGTAATTTTGTTTAGTTTAACTATAGAAATGCAAGTTGACTCTACATTTTTCTAATGGCAAAAAAGCGAGCTCAGAAAGCAGCTAAAAAAAGATCAGGTAAGAAAAAAGCTGCGAAACGAAGAAGATAGTTCTGATCTAAAAAAAGACAGTTATCGCTGCTTTTTAAGCGATAACTTGCATATTTTTAGAGGTAACTTTACTACCTGAACATCTGTTCAGGTGGTGATGATGACTTTCCTTTTATTGCGTTTCTTTCTACAGAAAACTTTCTTTCATTTGGAATTATTGAGATTTTCACTGAAGTATTAATTGCATAGTGTGGTGTCCCATCTGGGTTTTTGTAATTAGTAGCAATTCCAACTCTATCCAAATCTACTTTGACTTTCACAATAGTACCATCTTCCAGCTTGAAAGATACAAATTCATTTCCTATTCTTTCATGATCAAGCATTTTGAAATCTATCTTATCTTTTGGCTGACTCATTAAACGTGAAATTACCTTGCAGTTATTTGAAGATACTGACTAGTATAGGTAGCTTAGTAACTTTATCTGCTGTTCTGTGGTTA
>JBBDNF010000016.1:0-8607 GCA_040877685.1 Nitrosopumilaceae archaeon | reverse complement strand
GAAGATACTGACTAGTATAGGTAGCTTAGTAACTTTATCTGCTGTTCTGTGGTTATCACATTTTTTGCAGTGAGTAATTCAAGCAATTGAGTTAGTATTGCTCTTTCTTGTTCTGAAAATCCTGTTACGCCCTTTTCTCCTGGTGGGCCTGGTGGACCTCTTGGACCTTGTTCACCTGGCGTACCTTGCGGACCTAGTGAGCCTTGTGGACCTGGAAGACCATCTGGACCTCTTGGACCTTGTTCACCTTGTAATCCTTGAATTCCCTGTGGGCCCCGCTCACCTGGCGGACCTTGCGGACCTTGTGTACCTCTTTCTCCTTGCGGACCCTGTGGACCTTGTGGACCTTTGTCACCTGGCGTACCTTGAAGACCTCTAGGACCAGGATCACCAGTTGGACCTGGCAATCCTCTTGGTCCTTTGTCACCTTGTTGACCAGGAATTCCTGTCAGCCCTTTTTCTCCAGGTGGACCTTGTGGACCTTGTGGACCTTTGTCACCTGGCGTACCTTGTGGACCAGTAATACCCTTGTCTCCCTGCGGACCTTGTGTACCTCTTTCTCCCTTTTCACCAGGCGGACCTGGCAATCCTTTTGGTCCTTTTTCTCCGGAGGGACCTTGAATTCCTTTATCGCCAGTTGGACCAGGTAAACCAGTAGGACCTTTATCACCTCTTAGACCTACATCGCCAGTAAGACCTTTGTCACCCTTGTCTCCCTTGTCACCTTTGTCTCCTTTTTCTCCTGGTGGACCTTTTTCACCTCGTAGACCTATATCGCCAGTTGGTCCTTTATCACCTGTTAATCCTTTATCTCCCGTCGGACCTTTGTCACCCTTGTCTCCCTTGTCACCTTTGTCTCCTGTAGGACCTTCTTCTCCAGGTTGACCTTTGTCACCTGGCGAACCCCCTGAACCTGGAGGACCTTTATCACCTGGAGGCCCCATTGATCCACGTGGACCTTTTTCACCTGAGAGGCCTTCTCTCCCAATTCGTCCTTTTGGTGGGATTCCTAATTCTCTAGTTGGTTTTGGCAATTCGTGTGTTTCAACCGGTTTTTTCTCAGCCTGTTGAGAAACTTGACTTTCAAAAACGGTGTGGATTGAAGAGAACTGGTCAGTAATTACAATCCATACTGAATCCCGCTCAAAGACAGAGCCAGGAAGTGTGTTTTTTTCACTCCCAAGAACTTGAGTAAATTTTTTATCCTTAACTCTAAGATGAAAGTTGTCTTTCCATAGTGATGAAAAACTTTTTTGTGCAATCTCTTCTGCAGACGGTTCTCTTTCACAAATTGCAATTTGGACTTCAAAAACACCAGACGGCAGCTTGAAGGGAGAGATCCCTTCTATCTCGATCCTCCTTGTGCCACTGCTTGACATATCCTAGGTGTAATCCCTTAGTATTTTTGTATTTTCTATGTCATATAAAAACCAGATTTTACGAACAAAATTCAATACTTTCAAAGATAGTTGAGCTTTGAATGGTATTTATCTGGCAAAAATCCAACATACGATCGTGAGAAAACTGTTCAAAGAGAAGCTAAAAGAAGTTAAGAAAGAATCAGAGTTAACAGATTCAGATTACTCGAGAAATAAACTTTACAAAAAAGGAATTACGTTGATGGCAGATGAAAAGATGGAGGAAGCTGTTCAAGTCTTTGAGCAAGCCCTTAGAATTGATCCTGGGCATGTTGATTCTCTTTTAAAATTGGGGTATACTCGTTTTCACATGGATGATTATGCGGGAGCAAATGAAGCGTATGACAAAGTGTTGCAAATTGATGTTACTAATGCAGATGCGTGGAACCTTAAAGGACTTATTCATTATGAGACAAAAAACTATGAGAAGGCGTTAGAATCTGTTGAAAAGGCGCTTGATTCAGATCCCACAGATGGGATGGCCTGGTACAATAAAGGATGTTATCTTTCTATTTTAAATCACATTCCTGAAGCCATAGAAGCTCTTAAGCGCTCAATTGAAATCGATGTAAAGAATGCCAAAAGAGCTGTAAAAGATAGAGATTTTGAAAATGTCAAAGTTGATGAGGGGTTTAGAAGAATAGTTGAAGTTGTTGTTTTAGAATCTATACGACAAGGATATTATCATGTAGGACAGATTGTTTGGACTACAATGCTTGGCAAAGCCGAAGTTGAAGATGCCGCAAGAAAATTGCTAGAGAAGGGATTAATTATAAAACGAGAAAGGAAACAGGGATTCCATACACAGGAATTTTATGAGATTTCACCTGAGCTTGCTGAAAAAATGGGAGTAGAAAGGAAAAGTAAATTTCAAATCAAGAAAAAAAGTTCTGTATCAATACAACATCTCAAAGATATTAGTGCAGCAATACAGACGGTCAGATCATCTATAGAAAAATTAGATGTTGAGGAAACACTTTCAAGTCTTGATGCGTTTATAGATCCAACAAAAAAAGGTCCCCAAATTATAGAACATTTTTTTGAAGAACACCGTGAGATAAGACTTTACAAAATTAGATTAAAGGATAGAGGTATAGAATATTTGCAAGCAAACAAGCAAAAAATTTTAGAACTTTTTGATAACATGGAAATGAGTGTAACAAAGAGGCTTCGAAGTACGGTTGCTCAAAATTAGATAAACTAATTATTCTGCAGAAAGATCCCAGTAGTGTGCGTCTCTTTGTGATTCTGTTGGTTTTTCAAGCGACTTCCATTCCTTAAAAGAACGTACGTATAACTTGACATTTTTCATACCTATGGTTTTGAGTGCATAATATCCCAAGCCAGAAAGTGTTCCCACACTACCACAATATGTTATGATTTCACCATTGGGCAAGATGTTTCTATTTTGAATTAGTTTTTTTAGCTCATCTTTTGGTCTCAGTATATTGTCTTGCGAAGCAAGCATCCTATATGGTATGTTAATTGCTCCTGGGATGTGGTTATCAAGATAGTTTAGTCGTTCTCTATTGTCAATAAGTATAGTATCTTTTTTTTCTTTTGCAGAGTCTAGGTAATCCGCGGTTGCAAGGGTTTCTGGTTTTAATTTTAGGGAGTGGATTTTTTTGTTATAGGATACTTGTTCTGTACTTGTTTCAAGTCCCATCTTCTTCCATGACCCATATGTTATATCCAATAAGGAGACATCGTCATGTCCTATGTATTGTAGAGTCCATGCAACTCTTGATGCAAGTGCACCAAATGTATCGTCATACACAACTACAGGGGTTTCGTCATCTATTCCAAATGATTGTGTTAGCTGTAATACCTTTTGTGGGCTATCATCTGCAAGAAGACTTGCTAGAGGCAGATTTGCTGCTTCAGGAATGTGATTTTGTTTATAGTCCTCTTCTTTTCGTATGTCAAGTACACGTACACTCTTGTCCCTAATCTGAGTTCTTAATGAATCTGCGTCTATTGTAACCCGCATTGTTTTTTCTGTACTCAAGCAGCGCATTCGCCTTTTCCTGTCTTTGCATGAAAGCCGCCATCACTTCCATAGTCAACATAGAAATCCTTGTCAACTTCTATGGCAGGAGCAACCACAATTGGCTGTAAAATTTGTTTTATATCTTTAATGGATTTTATGTTAGGTCCGCCATATCCACTGATGACTCGGTGTACCCAGGAATTTAGTGTCTCACCTGCTTTTTTCTCCGATTTGAAGATCTCAATTACTTTTAGAATTACTGTGATTATTCTTTTTGCAGGTATTTTCATACACATCAATCCTAACATGGCTTGTTCATCTGCTCTTCCACCAAGCGACATTAAGTATAATGGATACATGTTTTTTCCCATTCTTCCTCCACCTCCGTAAAATCCAATTGTAGCTATTTCATGTTGACCACAAGAGTTGGGACAGCCGCTGATCTTTATGCTAGAATCACGTAAATCTTCGTCCGTGTCCAGTTTAAGTTCAAGAAATTTTCTTTGGATCTCTTTTGCAAGTCTATGGGAGTTTGTAATGGCAAGATTACATGACGTGGTTCCAGAACATCCTACTACTGAGGCCATTGTAAGAGCCCCAGGGTTTGCAAGACCTACCTCTAATAGTTTTGAATAAAATCCTGGCAGATTGTCATCTCTTACCCATCTGAAAACTATATCTTGTGTGAATCCATTTCGTACTCTTCCCTCTGCAGAAAATTCTCTTGCTATTTGAGCTATTGCTCTTAATTGATTGGCTGTTACATCTCCAGACTCTAAAGTCAGAAATACAGTGCTGTATCCGTTTTGTTTTTGTTTTACCGTATTACTTTTTGCCCACCTTGCAAATCCAGATGGCAAAGAGGGAGTTTCTGAACTGATGGTTATTTTGTTCAATGCTTCAGGAACCTTGTCTATCTCAAGCTTTACTATAACAGATTGGGTTGCCCTAACAATTGCTCTTTCTTTTAGTACAAGGGTTTGGAATTTTTCCCATCCCATCTCATTAACAAGATATCTCATTCTGTTTCGTGCCATATTTTCCCTATTTCCCATCCTGTCAAATATCCTAAGAACAGCTATTGTTGTGTATACTAGATCTTCTTCTGGTGTAAATTCCTCAAGTTGATGCGCCACAAATGACTGTGCCCCAAGTCCACCACCCAAAAAGATCTTAAATCCTTGCTGAATCTTACCATCTTTTTCAACTTTTTGTGGTATAAGACCAATATCAGCGATTCTTGCCATTCCGTGTTTTTCACAACAGGTGAAATTGATCTTGAATTTTCGTGGCAGGGCTTGATTTAATGGGTTTCGTAACAGAAATTTTGCAACAGCAAGTGCAAACGGAGTTGGATCAAAGATTTCATCAGGACAGACACCTGCAAGTGGGCTACACATTACGTTTCTTACTGTATTTCCACATGCCTCTCTTGATGTCAGACCTACTTCAGCTAAACCTCGGATTATTTCAGACACATCTTCCAAAATAACCCAGTGCAGCTGGATGTTTTGTCGTGTAGAGACATGTGCACTTCCTATTGAGTATGCCTCACTTAGCTGCGCGATTTTATCGAGTTGATCTGGATAAATTTCGCCTGCAGGGATTTTTATTCTTACCATGCTGTAATTATCAGTCATTCTGCTTCCATAAGCACCGTGTTGCAATCTAAAGCGCCTAAAATCATCATGGTTGATTTTGCCTTGGCGATAAAGTTTTACAGTTTCTGCAAATTTTTCAGATTCCTCTATCTTACTCCAGTTTATCTTTGGTTTTGGTAAATTATTAGGCTTAGATTGACTTAGGCTAGTCTTACTCAAAGTATACGTAATTTTCTCGTTGGAAGGAATATAAATTTTTGAATAGGGGAACTTTAGCTAAATACGATGACAAAGCTGGACAAATATGGTCTTCTGCAAGTTTTATGCAATTTGAAAGCTATTTCTTAGTTCAAGCTAACTAGAACAATTTAGAAAAGAGTTAAATGATCACCGACAAGAAAAAATCATATGTCAGACAAAATCAGCATAGCGATAACAGGGATGGGAAATGTTGCAATGACACTTATCAAAGGAGTGGAATTTTACAAAAATTCAACTGATGGTCTTTGGCATCCAAGGCTTGCTGGATTTACAGTAGGCGATGCGGTTGTTACTGGAGTTTTTGATGTTGATTCTACTAAAGTCGGGAAAAAAGTCACTGATCTCATAACAGATTACAAGATAGATTCTAACAATTTGGTGGTACAGCCAGGAATCATCGAGGACCCTACGCCAACCCATCTTGCAAAACACGGTGCATTAAAATCTGTAAGATATGATGAGTTTGTAAGCTCTTTAAAAAAACTCAAGCCTGATTTTCTTATTAATCTAGTATCATCTGGCATGGATAAAAGTGGCGAAAGCTATGCAAAGGCAGCATTAGAGACGGGTTCTTCTTTTTTTAACGCAACTGCCTCTAAAATTACAACACCCCAAATGAGATCTGCCTTTGAGTCAAAGGGAATAATGATTCTTGGTGACGATATGATGAGTCAGTTTGGCGGTACAGCGTTTCACCGCGGAATGATTGAGTTTATGACAAACCGAGGAATCATAATTCAAAAAGCGTATCAGCTTGATGTAGGCGGAAACCCTGATACACAAAATACTATGGCTGAAGAGCTTAGAGAAAAGAAGCGCAGGATAAAAACAGAATCCATAGCAATTGAGACGCCGTATCCTTTCAAATCTACTGCAGGTACTACGGAATATGCCGAACAGCTTGGCAACTCTCGTGTAAGCTATTATTGGATGGAGGCAAAGGGATTTTTGGGTTCTACTGTAGAGATGGACTTGACGCTTAGAACAAATGACAGTTCCAATGGTTGCAATGTCATACTTGATTCTATAAGGGCTGCAAAAATGGCAATTTCCAAAAAAGATCTAACCAAATCAGAGATTATTTCGGCATACGCATTTAAAAATCCGCCAAAGAAAATGAAGATAAGAGATTCGATTAAAGCATTTGAAGAAGCGTTTGCTAACTGAGCAAACTATTAATGTGATGATTTGCGGATGAATTTCTATGCAACAAGCCACGCATACTGACGAAGCTCCGAAAATTTTTTCAGATGTAAAAGAAATGGAAATTACAAGAGCCATTGCTAACGAATTTCATGAAGTCCTAATCAATGGCGCAGATTCTGATGTCATAATAATTGGAGCTGGTCCTGCAGGTCTCACAGCGAGTAGAGAGCTTGCCTCGATGGGTTTTAAGACATTGGTCATTGAACAGAACAACTATCTTGGTGGTGGATACTGGCTTGGTGGATACATGATGAATCCTGTTACAGTTAGAGCGCCAGCACAAAAAATATGGGATGAACTTGGAATACCCTACAAAAAAGTATCAGAGGGACTTTATCTTACTCCAGGGCCTCATGCAGTCTCTAAGCTTATTGCTGCGGCTTGCGATGCGGGCGTCAAATTTCTAAATCTGACAAAGTTTGATGATTTAGTTTTAAAAAATGGTCGCGTCTCAGGAGTAGTTGTAAATTGGATGCCAGTTTCTGCGCTACCACGTAATATCACATGCGTAGATCCTATAGCATTAGAATCAAAGATGGTAATTGATGCTTCTGGTCATGATTCTGTTGCAGTAAAAAGATTAGTAGACAGAAAGTTAGTTGACTGGAAAGGCATGAATCCAATGTGGGTGGATGACGGTGAAAACAGAGTGGTTCACAAAACAGGTGAAATTTATCCTGGTCTTGTTATAGCTGGTATGTCAGTAACAGAAACCTTTGGAATTGCAAGAATGGGACCGACGTATGGTTCAATGCTTCTTTCAGGTAAAAAGGCAGCAGAAGTGACCGCGGCAAAGATAAAAGAGCTAAAAAGATAAACTATATTCTAGCAAACCCTTTGTTTGATAATTGAAGATTTCCACAGTTTTTCTATATGATGAACCAACTATACCCGAGCTGAAAATAGATGAGCTTGGGAAATTTATAAAAGAAAATTTTCATGTCAATGTAGAAATACGAGAAAATATTTTCAGTTTTTTTAAATCCCATAATCGGAAAATTTCTTATGAACTTGCATCTTGTAGAGTTTTTGATACAAAAAAGCCATTTGAAAGACACAATCCTACAGATGAAGAAATAGAATTTGAAGAAAATACGTTCGTAGATAATGCCGTAGGCACCAACATTATAACGTATGATGGGTTTGAGTTTCAGAAAGTCGTTACTAATCTCATACCTGAAAACGAGATGCAAGCAGACAAATTTCATTTGACCTGTACAAACAAACTTACCTGTACATACGATTTTGACGATTACAGATATCATGGCAGAGCTGTAATATGCAGTAATCCTGCTATCATCTCTACTACAGGCATTATCGAGGCACCGGCGAAACCACGTGAATACTACCTAAGCTTACTGACTAACATGACGCAAGGTCTCAACATAGATATCATAAAGAATCAATTCAAAGGAACATATCTTGAATATCACGATACAAAACTTGTGGATATCATCAAAGGATATGCGTTACAAGCACTATTTTATTATCTCACAGGAGAACCGTTTTGTCGATCAAAAGAGTGCAGACTTTATAACGCACACTGGCAAGCTGATCTTTTGTATTCACAAATACAAATCGGTAAATTGTGCAATAAACATCAACGAGTTCTTGATTTGCTTGCTCTAAATCATGAATAATTTAAATATGTACTACGAATGAGTTGGTTTTATGCTGGCGCAAATGAAAGAAGAACCTAAAATTTCTGAAAAGCGAAAAAAATTTGATGTCATCATAATAGGTTCCGGCCCAGCTGGATATACAGCAGCAATTTACACTGCGCGTGCAAGACGTGACACCCTAGTAATTTCAGGAATATTGCCTGGCGGACAGCTTATGCTTACAACCGAAGTAGAAAATTATCCAGGCTTTGTAGATGGAATTTTTGGTCCTGAGCTTATGTCAATAATGAGAAAGCAGACAGAAAGAATGGGAGCTGCTATAGTTGATGACGAAGTGGTTAATGTGGATTTTAAACACAAGCCATTCAAGATACTTACATCTTCAGAAGAATACGAATCTGATGCTGTGATAATTTGCACTGGTGCAAGTCCAAGAAAGATAGGCGTAAAGGGGGAACATGAGTTTGGTGGAAAAGGAGTCTCATATTGTGCTACTTGTGATGGCCCCT
>JBBDNF010000015.1:0-1330 GCA_040877685.1 Nitrosopumilaceae archaeon | reverse complement strand
AAAGAACTGGCATAGTTACAGATGAAATCAAGTAAATTGAATGGAATGGTAGCTTATGAATTATGAAGTTCTGTTAAGATGTCGAGGTTTGTTTTAAATGGATGAATACAATACTAAACCTGTGTTAGCAGTAAAGGCAGTGAAACAGAATCACAATTGCAATGAGATCTCCAAACTTATGGAAGAGTTTCATTTCATGATTAATGAAGCAATCAGAATTGGTCTGGCAAAAAACATCACATCAAAGTTTACATTAAGAAACGAACTTTATCCACTTTTCAAAAATGAATTTCACACATCATACATCAGCATGGCAGTCTTTAAGGCACATGCAATTCTTAAGAATTACAGAAAATCAAAAAAGAAGAATACAGACACAAAAGCGCCTTATGTTTCAAAGAGATTTATTGTTATAGACTCAGGCTGTCATAAAATACTTCATGACCATTTCTATTTTCCAACAAAACCAAGACAGTTCATAGCAATTCCATTAAACAACTACACAGGCAAAATCCTTTCAGATCCAAGTCTAAAACTTGGCAACGCAATACTGACTGCTAACACACTCAGTATCTCATATTATACCAATATTGAGTTGCGTAAGCCAAGTGGACATGTTGGTATTGACAGGAATCTTGACAATATAACATGTGTAAACAATAAAGGAAATATACAACAAATTGACCTTTCATATGCTACCAAAATCAAGGAAAAATACAGACGAGCCAAGTCTCATTTTAGAAGAAATGATAACAGAATAAAGGCAAAACTATTCCAAAAATACGGCACAAAACAGAAAAACAGAGTCAACCAATTACTGCACAAAACTTCAAAACAATTAGTATCAACAAACCAGCGAATCATCATGGAAAATCTAACAGGCATCAGAAAACTATACAGAAAAGGAAATGGTCAGGGCAGGAATTACAGAGCAAAACTAAATGGTTGGTCTTACTATGAACTGCAAAGACAGATAGAATACAAATCATTATTCAATGGCATTCCAGTAATTTATGTAAACCCAAGAGGAACATCGTCAAAGTGTTCGAGATGTGAGGCAAAGATCCTCGAAGAGAACCGAATGATACGATGCCCTCAATGTGATTTGCACGTTGACCGTGATGTCAATGCAGCTAGAAACATTCTAGCTAGAGGCATGCAGTTTGTGCCTGACGGTGGAATAAGTGAAGCAATGGTGACAGTTCAAAGATGCCCAGTCGATGTTCCTCAGTTGGAGGTTGCGGTTTGAGTAAGCCCCAACATCTTAACAGAACTAATTATGATCAGATAATGCAGCTTGCACTAGAACGTGGATTTTATTTTCCAAGCT
>JBBDNF010000014.1:0-1331 GCA_040877685.1 Nitrosopumilaceae archaeon | reverse complement strand
AATTATGATCAGATAATGCAGCTTGCACTAGAACGTGGATTTTATTTTCCAAGCTGTGAAGTTTATTCTGATGCACAAGCTGGCTTTTGGGAATATGGACCGTCTGGCGTCGGCTTGAAAAATAAATTCGTTGAGTTATGGAGACGAGAGCTTGTCAGAAGAGATAGGATGATGGAAATAGATGGCTCTCAGATCATGTCAAAGTCTGTCTTTGAGGCATCTGGTCACCTTGCAAGCTTTGCTGATCCTATTGTAGGATGCGAAAAATGCAAGTCAATTTTTAGAGCCGATAAACTAATCGCAGAAATTACCTCAATTGTAGTACCTGAAAGTGCAGAACTTTCTGAGTTTGATAGAATGATTTCAGAAAAAAATTTGGTCTGCCCAAAATGTAAGAGCAAACTTGGAAAAGCTCACAAATTTAACATGATGTTTAAGGTTGGGATCGGTCCGGAATCAGAAGCTGCGTATCTTAGACCCGAGACGTGCCAGTCCATTTTTGTAGACTTCCCAAGGCTCTTTAAAACGATGCGTGGTAAACTGCCTATCGCAATTGCACAGATTGGAAAGAGCTTTAGAAATGAGATTTCACCACGGCAAAGCCTTCTTAGACTAAGGGAATTTTACCAAGCAGAAATTGAGGTCTTTTGCAATCCAAACAAGCTAAATGTTCTTGAAAAATTTTCTGAAATTGAGAATACGGAAATTAGGATACTGACAAATAATGATACCAAGAGTATGACCTGCAAGCAAGCCGTAGAATCTGGAATTTTGCCAAACAAACTTGTCGCGTACTATCTAGGTTTGCTAGTGGAGTTTTACCAAAAGACTGGAATTGATATCAAAAAAAGCAGGTTCAGAAAACTTGGTGACAAGGAAAAGGCGTTTTATGCATCAGTTGCGTTTGATTTTGAAGTTGAGACTACGATTGGATGGTTAGAACTTGTTGCATGCAACTACAGATCTGATTATGATTTAAAAAATCATGCTAATATAAGCAAGGAGAAGTTCGAAGTTCTTGATGATGATACAAAAGTACTTCCCCATGTGTTTGAGCTATCTATGGGCATAGACAGAAGCCTTTACACTGTTTTGGAACATGGTTTTCGTGAGGACAAGAAAAATGACAGAGTTGTTCTTTCCTTAAAGCCATATCTTGCTCCAATTCATGTTGGAATACTTTCCCTTGTGAAAAAAGATGGCCTTGCAGAAAAGGCTGAAGAGATTTTTTTCAAGCTTAGAACAAAGTATGATGCCTTTTTGGACCACTCTGGTGCTATAGGAAGAAGATATAGAAGGCTTGATGAAGTTGGGGCACCGCTTGCTGTTAC
>JBBDNF010000013.1:0-151899 GCA_040877685.1 Nitrosopumilaceae archaeon | reverse complement strand
ACAACAAACTTGCACTGGCTTTCTTTATTAAAATTGTATTGTCACAATTTGGCTTTATACTATTATAGAGTTGTCTTAACAAGAAGATTTAAGTATGCGTAGCAGATATTGTATACATAGTATGCAAATTCAAACCGTTGATGACAAGATAAAATGTTTCTTGGAAAAGAAGTTCCGATATTCGAAAAGTTATGCTACTATGGATGCCTATAAGACAGCCATGCACAAATTTCAGGAATTTTTAAGAACTGAATACAATCTAGACATTAATCATATGCTAGTAGAGTTTGAAAAGAAAGTCCTAGATCCAATAGAAGTACTTGACAGATTCTTCACGTTTCTTTCAAACTATAATAAGAAGGGATATGCCAGCAGAACAATCAGTCTCTACGTCATAGCTGCAAAGGAGTTTTTGAACTCACAGAATTTACACATTTACAATGAGGATATAAAACAAAAGTTCAGACTACCAAAGAAAAGTATTGTCTATGAGGAAGGTCTTACAAAGGAAGTTCTTGTTCGTTTATTGCACAATTCTCCGGCCAAGCTACAAACTGCAATATTAGTTGCATGTGCAAGCGGAGTAAGAATAGAAGAGCTTGTACAGCTAAGAATCAGTGATGTTGACTTTAGCACAAATCCAGCCACACTCCAGATAAGGGCAGAAACAACAAAGACCAGAGAACCAAGATTTACGCATATGACGTCTGAAGCAACAACGTCACTGAAGGATTTTCTGAGAAGGACGCTTGGTTGGACTGAAGGATCAACACTTGACGGCTACCTGTTTCTTCCAAACGAAGATGATCCTGTAAGACATTACAAAAACGTGCATTGTGCAAAAAGCTCGCTTCATCAAATGCTAAAAAGAGTGATCAAATCGGTTCCAGAGTTAGCCAAGCAGAACTCAAACGGGAGAAATGCGATTCACTTCCACGCCTTTAGATCTTGGTTTAAAACGCAGGTAACAGATGCACATCAATCAGACTTTGCAGAAGCATTGTTAGGCCACAAAAGTGTCAAGCTAACCTATTACAGGCAAAACAACAAGACCAGATTAAAGACATATCTTGAAGTTGAACCCGCCTTAACTGTTTCAGACTTTACAAAAGTAGAATCTACAATGGAAGAACTCAAAGGAGAACTTGCATCTGTAAAGATAGAACTTGAAAAGCAAAGACAGCGAATAGAGATAGCTGAAAAATACGACAAGAAGTAAAACTAGACACACTTCCTAAGTTCCCAGTGACCGCATGCAGGACAATGCCAATTTTCGCCCTCTTCTGTGGTAACCTCATTTACATATCCAGCTGGAAAAATCATGCCTTTGCATTGACCTGCTTTAACCCTCGTAGTCCCATCATAATAGCAGACAGGACACTGATTTGGTTTTAGACTCTTCTTTGGGTTCTTTGTATTTTTTCTAATTATACGCTTTTTCCAGGCTTCATGTCTTTGAACTACACTTATCCATTCCTTGGTCTTCCTTGCTTCATTTGGTGATTTAGCCATTATTTCTTCAAAAAAATTCATCTCGTCAGGATACATCTCTTTTAGAAGGTTTTCTAGCTCAATCAGCTTTCTTTGTTTCTTTTCATTTTGGTATATTCTTGAAACGGATTCGTTAAATTCCTCAGTGGTGCCATAAAACCTTAAACCTGTCAAATCCCTTATTCCATCTTCAAGAAGAGAAGACTCCCTTCCCATAGGAAGTGTATATCTAAACCATGTACGTCGTATGTCAGTATTTTCAGCATGGGGTTTTTTATTAGAAGTGAATTGCCAACTTTTCATTTGCAGATATAGATTGTAAATGCCGTATGTGTGAATTAGGTTTCTAAGAAGATATTTTTCATCTGATTCTTGATCTTCACGGTTCAAGTAAGGAAACTTTGTAATTTCGTGAAAAACTCCACGCTGAAATTCTTGAGCGATAGCAGCTATCGAGGTTAAGCCCTTCTTCTTAATATAATAAAGTGGATAGGATTTGCCAGTTACCTTATGCTTTCCTATATCTCCACTTTTGATAAGACTCTTGAGAGCAAGATCCAAACCCTTATCATCAGCATACTTAATTTCATGTTCCGCCAGAAAATCTCTTATTTCGCCAAATCTTTTCTCGCCCCCAAGTAGACATTCCTTTATCCACTGGTACGCAGTTTTCTCATGACCAAAACTATCAAAACTGGTTTTCATCACTATTCTGTTTGCCATACTACAGTACTGTAGTATACTACAGTAGATTATATTTATTATGCTGAAAATATCACCTATGATAAAGAAAACAAGCATAGCAATATCAAAAGAGACACGTGATGAACTAGCCGCACTAGGCACGAAAGACCAGAATTTTGAAGAAATAATCAAGGAACTTCTAAAAAAATGGAACGAAAAAAACTGAACTCTTGCACCTACACGTGCCGCTGTAGCTCCAAAAAGACCCATCGACTTGTCTTCGATGGAGGAGACGCAGGTCACTACGGTCTTGAGCTCTGTGAAAAATGTTACAGGAAACAAGACAAACAATTTCTTATTTTTGAAGAAAGTCTATGACAGTTACACCAGCAGCACCTAAACCAAAGATCAAAAATGACAGTTTAATTCGATTTATGGTTCCTGCCTCTAAGCAAAGTAATTTAATTTTAGCAGGAGTTGTGGCATTTGTTGCAGAGTACAAGCTTCTTACAAATTGGTTGACCATTAAGCATGATGGATGGAGATTGCCCTGTACTCTGGATAAATACGACTGGTGCGGTCTCTGGGTAACTTTTGGTTGCCTGAAAGATAAGCTCCATGAAATATTAGGAAAAGGAAGGCGTGTTTACATAAAACAATATCAACGCTCGTGTTACAGGCGATCATGCGTACAGTGTTATCTGAAATGGATAGCAAGAGCCGCAAATAGGGCAACAAGAAGAATTGAAGATTATGCTAAAAAAACAGGCAAAAAACCAATCCATCTCATGCTTCTAATACCAACTTCTCAACATAGTCTTCCCTATGAATTGTTAAGAAAGAGAATGATGGAAATTCTAAAGATAGCTCAGTGGGAGGGAGGAGCAGTCATCTTTCATCCATTCAAGTTCAAAGAAAGTATAAGTCAGTGGTACTATTCACCACATTTTCATCTAATTGGATTTGGGAGTAGAGACAAGATATCTAGGGCATTTGGGAGATACGGCTGGTATGTAAAAATAGGCGAGGAAAGAAAGTCAGTTTTTCAAACGTTTTGTTACCTTCTCTCACATTGTGGTATCAGAAAAGGACATCAAGTTGTAACATGGATAGGGGAGTTATCATATAGCAAAGTACCTTCTGAAAAAGAATTAAAAATTACCTGTTGTCCTGTTTGTGGAGGTGAATTTGTTCCAGTTTACTATGACGGAGTGCATCCAATAGTGCCCCCAGAGCGGCACTATGAAGGTTTGGTAGATTCAGATGGAGGATGGTATCCAGTCAATACTGAAAACTATGCAAAACCAGAGACATATCGCTATGAGTATGCACCAACAAGAGATCTTAATGAAATTTTGAAAGGAATTGCCTTAGCTGACTGAGTCCTTCGAAATTACCAAATAACGTCTTAAACAAATTTAAATGACTATTAATTCTGAGAACGTTTGGGCCGATAGCTCAGCTTGGCTGGAGCGTTCGACTGATAAAGCTTTTCAGATATCGAAAGGTCGTGGGTTCGAATCCCATTCGGCCCATTCTTCTTCACTGTTTACTGCTTTCCTACAAGATCGACACGATATCAAATCCAACCTAGAATATTTTAAACGGTTAAAAACTAACATGATGTCCTAATTATTGAATTGCTAGAATTTGAGTTCAACACAAAGGTGACTGATAGGATCCTTACTAAACTACTTGAAGCAAGAAAGTTTATTCGAATTGCACTATTTCAAATTCATAATCAATTAATTTTTGATGTTATTCTAAAGAAATTAGAAGAAGGTGTCAAAGTTGAGATTTTTACACTTCCATACGATAGTATTAACAAAGATGTACGACAAAGAGTAACAGAAAGATTTGAAAGTATTAGGAAAAAGGGTGCTATACTGCATTTTTGCAAATGGAATGTAGGTGATCCAGAAGGAACAAGAACTGCTATAGGGAGGTGGTATCTTTTTCACGGAAAGTTCATTGTCACTGACAAGGCTGCAATTACGTTATCAGCCAACTTTACAGAAAACCCAGAACTTGATGTGATCCTAGTCTTCAAAAATGACGATAAAAAAATAGATGAATACAACAGGAAATTTGATGAATTGTTTGAATTATTCATTAAAGGGAACTTGGATCACAGTGGTAGTATAAAACAGAAAATACTTGATACCAAGATACCTGATATATTGAAAGTATTCGAATTGCCTGCTGTGATTGAAACTGAAGTGCATAGGCAACATTGGATTCTACATTACCCTGCGTCAATGTGTCCCATTAATATTCCAATATCAGATAAATTGTATTTAACGCCTTTCGATTGCAGAGGAAGAAACTTTCTTGAGTCTATAATTTCTGAGGCATCAGAATATGTGTACATTTCAACTGAAAGTTTCACAGATATTGATTTCTCTCAATTTCTTATTGGTCAGAGCATAAAAGGTATCAAAATTAAGATATTAAGTGGTGCTGAGAGTAGAGATTTTCCTGAACGTATACAAAACATGCTTCGTGACTTATCCGCACATAACGTTTCTGTTAGAACTACCTCTGAAGATTTACATGCAAAACTCGTTTTAACTGATAAGAGACTAGTTGTTTGTTCCATAAACCTTAACAAAATGAACTTAGGATTTGAAAAAACGAAGCAGTATTGGAGAGAAAATACCGAATCCATTAATGTATGTAGCGATTCAAAGATACTAGACATTGCGAAAGAACGATTCACAGAAGTTTTTGAAACGGCAATACCTGTAGAAATTAGACTAGCCGAAAAAATGCAAAAGCTGGTAAGTGATGCTTTTAGTCAACGATTCGGTCTTAAGACAAAAAAAGATGTTAAGATCCTCTTTTCAAGACTGATTGTTCATAAAGAAATTGAAGTTAAGAAATTTGTAACGGAGTTGGGTCAAATAACTCAGAAGCTAATGAAAAAATTCAATAAAACCATAGTTGAAAAAGACGACTTTGTTATGGCATTGATACTACATCATTTATCCGAAAGAAAGCATGATCTTGATCAGTTAAATGAAAAGTTGAGTATACTGAATACCCAGATCGACCTGAAAAGTCTGCTTGCCAATCTATCAAGCAAAGGTTTTATTGAAAAAGAGGCTGACTTCTACAAGTTAAAATTGGATACTCTACTTAAATGAGGTGTTAAGATGAGGTGCGAAGTTATTAAAACAAACTGCGAAGAGTTCCTTCAAATGGCTAATGAAAAGTTTGATCTAACATTCTTAGATCCACCGTTTAATCAAGACAAAGAATACGAAAGCCATGATGATAACATGCCTGCAACCGAATACTGGAATTGGATGAAAAGGGTATGTGATCTAGTTTTCAAACATACTTCCGATGGTGGTTCAATCTATTTCATGCAAAGAGAAAAGAATACTCAGTTTGTACTCGAAACCCTGCAATCTACTGGCTGGACATTCCAGAATCTGGTTATCTGGAAGAAAAAGACATCTGCTATTCCAGCAGAAAAGCGGTTTGGGAAACATTACCAGGTAATAGCCTTTGCAACAAAGGGCAAAAATCCACGACTTTTTAATAAGTTAAGAATTGATCCCCCCCTCATGGAAAATGAAAAGTATCGTCGTCACAACGGAATGTATGTTACTGATGTTTGGGATGATATAAGGGAACTTACATCTGGTTATTTTGCAGGTGATGAACCACTAAGATTCCCCAACGGGGAACGAGTTCATAAACAACAATCACCCGTTCAATTATTGGCAAGAATAATTTTATCTTCTACATCAGTTGGAGACATGGTTTTTGATCCCTTTGTAGGTACTGGTACAACACTTGTTGTGGCAAAACAATTACAAAGAAACTCCCTTGGCATCGAACTTGATTCACAAAATGTCAATTTTATCAAAAAAAGATTAGAAAAAATAAGAAAAAGTGATAACATACAAAGATTTCGTGAAGACTACATATTCACTGAGGTTCTTGATACTATATGGCCTTTGAGCAAGAATGTAGAAATAGAAAAAGTAGATTCTTTCGCTTGAATATTAACGGGCCCGAAGGGCTTCGATCCCTTGACCACTGGATTAGAAGTCCAGCACTCTATCCATGCTGAGCTACAGGCCCAAGATCCGGACATGAATTACTATATTAAAGCACTTGTCATCAAGCAATCTGCGTAGAGTATATGCAAAGATTCATTTAAAAAGAGCTCAAGTTTCTCCCACTTTCATGGCCGCTCATAAGTCAACTCCAAGAAAGGTGAGATTGATGAAAAACCAAAGACCAAGCCTGATAAAAAATCAAAAGAAAAGTAAATTTTACCAAAGCATATTATAATGTTATGGAGATTCTATTGATGAGATCATTATTTAGAGAAAAATTCTTTGAATAAACTACTGTCCCACGCTTTGTCTGCATGCTTAACCATATTGACAAAAGTTTGCTTATCCACTAGTTTTCTACTCATACCCAGATCCATGGAAGGTAATGCAATTCCCCTATTCCAATCTTCACAGACGTAAGATGGCTTTATCTCAAACTTGTACTTCCAGAGACTTCTTTTGAATAGCTTCTCATCGTTCCAAACTAAATCTTCATTTATGAATTTCTTACCAACAGATCCAAAACCCATCACTTTTCTCAACGGTGACATGACATAAAATGCTAAAAGATCTCCAGTGTTTGTCTTATTCCAGAAACCCTTGCTATTCTCAGTAAACCCCCAAAGATTGTGACTTAATGATGTTTTCCAGTTTTCATGGCTGCCTACTAGTACAAAATGTCGCCTTTCTACATCCTTATTCTGGTTGCTAATCAAGTGTACAGGTTACAGATTGTCATTTATATCCTTTAAATTTTTGAAAGTTTTCAAAGAGTATATTTTGTAGCTTCTTTTACCATCGTGATGTTTGGAACTGTTCCTTTGTATGCTTCTGGATGTTCAGTATGAATGGGAAATAATGTCTTTGCACCGATTTCTTTCACGGCATCAAGTAAGTCTCTTCCTCTAGCATGACCAGAACAATGGGATTGGAACTTGTTCATTCTAAAATGCTCAAGCCAGCTGTCAATTCGTTCCTGTGAGAACTCCTGTTCTTCATTGTATGGCTCACTTGCTGAGTGTATGTATACAGCACCTGGCTTGGGTTTCATATCAATTAGAGCAGTAAAGCTGTAAAATCCTATGGCACAAAGCACTTTCCCTTCTCTTGCAGCAATTTGTTCCGCAGTCCAAGCGTTATGAAGATCCAAAAACTGACTATCATGTCCTTTATAGTCTGAATCAGAGTACGTCCCAGAACCACGCTTTGGAAGATAAATTATGATGTCTTCATCGTCGATATTAGGCACATCAAGATGCTTATCTTGAGATAGATACTTTAGAAAATATGCATCGTTAAGCTTGACTACAAACTTTCTATCATTTTCTTTTGCTATCTTGTAAAAAGTATGTAGTCTATCAACGTCTTTAAAATTAAAATCTGCAAGTACTAGTCTATCAGTTTCTGAGACTATTTTGTTTGATTGCTTATAGACTAGCTCTTCGCTTTCTTCTCGTTCTTTTTCATTTATTCTTGTACCTTCTGCTATCAATGCAATTGATTTTACCTCTTTTGCCTTTTCTATGAAATCACGAGTCATCTGAGATTTTGTACCATGTAATCTGATATCGCCTGTGTATGCAATAGGACCTTCAGAAGTGTATATGATGAATCCGTATGCGCCTGGCACTGAATGATCTACATGAATTGGTTCCACCTCTAAAGAACCAATTTTGAATTTATCTCCTGTAGTAAAAGTTTTAATCTTTCTCTCTATTGGTTTGTCCTTTATGTCGTAAGGACGTGGCTTATAATTTAATATCTCTCTTTCAATAGTTCTTGAAGTACGTTCTTCTAATGCTTTCAATATAAGATGACATGCCTTTCCCATGTAGATTGGAATATCCTCATGTAAGAATGAGATGTAATCTGCATGATCAGAATGAGCATGTGTTAACAAAACTGCATCAATGTTTGGCTTTTCTATCTTACGACCAGCCAGTTTCATTAAATCGTCTCGGTAAACACCCGGTATGTTAGGCACTAAACCCATTGTGATAAAGTCAACTATGCCGTTTGAGGTTCTAGGATTGATGTATTCTTCAAAAAATTTTGCTCTGCGACTGAAACTTTTTCCAAAATCTAAGAAAATTCTGGTATCTTTGTCTTCTAGAAGAATCTTGTTTCCACCAATCTCATTTACTCCGCCATAGAAGGTTAGACTGGTCAATAGAGACACTCCAAAATTCAGATACTAAAAGGATACGATAAAATAATTTCATGATTTAGTCGTTTGTAAAGTAAATGTCATAAAATCCTATAATTCCCATGTGGATTTGTTTAAGATATAGTACTTGATCTAATCCTATAATAGAATGGCAATTACTGATTTTTGTTCTATAGCTTCTATACCAAATCTGTTCATAGAGTTAACTATAAACTTGAAAGATTTTCTCGTTTATCCAGGATTAACAAAGGAACAATTGACAGGTGATTATAAGATAGATCTTAACATAATGAATTATGTTGAACGTGAAAACTGGGTTAGTTCTCCGATTTACATAAGGCGTTTCAGTGTTCCTGAGGCTCCAGTAGGCAAAGAGCAGGAATTTGCTTTTACTACTGCAAGTAAACACATGGAAGATTTTATCAACACGCTAATCTTGTTTAAACCCTCAATTGCTTTCCTCTCACGTGGTCCATTTTGGGTGTTGGAAGAAATCGGAGGAAAAGTAAGTGGTACTGGTAAAGGAGATTTTTCTGTAGTTCCTAAATTGGCAATAACGGAGAAGTATGATCTTCAATCATCAGAGTATTCTGATTTCAGTAAATTTTTTGATGTATGTTATCCTTATTTTTCTGCGGGAATTAAATCAGATTTGGATAAAAGTATTTCGAATGCATATTATTGGTTGACGAAGGTAAGAATTAATCTACAACCTT
Organism: Nitrosopumilaceae archaeon; assembly: GCA_040877685.1. GTDB lineage: Archaea > Thermoproteota > Nitrososphaeria > Nitrososphaerales > Nitrosopumilaceae > JBBDNF01. The sequence goes on along the minus strand of JBBDNF010000013.1, from coordinate 142,768 downwards.
ATGATAGATTGATCTTTCTTATTACAGCACTAGAATCACTAGTTGGAGCAGGAACAGAATTAACTCACAGAATTTCACATAGAACTGCTACAGCTTTAGGAAAGGACTCTATAGAGAGAGGGAAAATCTATGATAAGATAAGTGATTATTATGGTCAGAGATCAACATTACTTCATGGAAGAAAAGAGATTATATCAAATGCTCAATTATACGATCTAGCAGAAATGGTTCGTGTAATGATACTACGGTTCGCCTCTTTATCTCTAAATAGTTACGAAACCACTCATAATGGCTTAATGAAAAAATTAGATCGAGCAGTAGTTGATGATATTCTTAGAAATGAAATTATCAAAATCAGCAGGGAATCATTCACCTCACGTTCTGATCCTCAGTTAAAACTTTCCTAGGTAAAACCAACAAAAACGATATTGAAATTAACCTTAAGATTAGATCCTACAGATAATGAAACTATTTGTTTACTGTATTAAATGCAAATACAAAATATACGTAACTCATAATGCGACAGTAAGACGGGAACTTCCACCCTCTTTTGAATTAACTTGTTCAAATTGTGGTACACATCATATCTATAATCCTTGGCTGGTAATGGCAGAAGCTGGTCTTACCACTATTGGTGGAATGTTACTTGGTGGTTTGTTAGGATTACCATTGGGTGGTCCAGGGGCTCTTCTTGGAGCGATATTGGGAGGAATTTTAGGTAAAAGTTCAGAGGAACAAGATGTTGAAAATGTACGGAGGTTCAACAATAGTTGATTCTATACCCATACACTTTAGAAATTTTTATTCTAATTTCTGTCTTATCAGGTGTAGGTTTAACTTTATTCGTGGGATTAAAACTCAAGAAAATAAATCCTAATCTGTATTATAATAATAGGATTCACAAGGAAATAACACAGAAGGTTTTGAACTTCAATCTATTGTATACAATGGTTGGATGGGGATTTGCTTTTGGCTCTGCTGCTTTTGCAATAGGAAATCTGACAATTTTTATATTATATGATGTGTGGCTTCTTGGAGATATTTCTGGTAAATTCTTCATCATAATGGCTATTGCCGCTGGCATTCTATTTTATTGCCAAAAATCTTATTTCTTCGTGAAAGATAATGCTATTTAGTAAATAACAATCACTTAGTTTTCTTTTTATAATTTTCTAGCAGTTCCTTTAACGCATCATCCGCAGTCATGGTTTTGCCAGTTTTTGCTTGCAAATATCCTATGACTTTGAGCAACTCCGTTTTAGTTTGTTGATCTATTCTGATCGACGTATCTCCCATTACCTGCCTGAACTTCTTGTATACAAAGTATATTAGACTTAAGAAAAAAGTGGTTAAAGCAATTATAGAGTTGGGTTAATTTGGCTTAAATATACGCTACTGTGCTTTTCTTGTATGCCTTCGATGGTTATTGTAGGTGGATTTTTTGGTGATGAAGGAAAGGGAAAGATAATTTCCTATCTTGCGATAAAAGACAACCCAACTCTAGCGGTACGGGGTGGTGTAGGTCCAAACGCAGGACATACAATAGAGTACAACGACAAAAAATACAAAGTAAGAATGCTTCCAAGTGCATTTTTGAACAAAGAGACTAGACTTCTAATTGGGCCTGGAGTTGTAGTAAACCCCGAAGTTCTTTTAAAAGAGATTGAGGAGTTTGGAGTTTCAGATAGGGCTTTTGTTGACTTTCAATGTGGAATAATAGAAGAATCTCATAAAAAAGCTGATTCTCAAGGTAGACTAAAAGAATCAATTGGAAGTACTGGTTCAGGCACAGGTCCAGCTAATGCTGATAGGGCCATGCGAACACTAAAGCTTGCAAAAGATATTGATTCACTTGCACTTTATCTTGAAGATGTACCAAACGCAGTTAACTTTGCCTTACAACAAAACGAGAAAGTTATAGTAGAAGGCACACAGGGTACCTTCCTTTCTCTTTGGCATGGAACTTATCCATTTGTTACTTCAAAAGATGTAACTGCATCAGGAATATGTTCAGACATCGGCCTTGGTCCAAAAAATGTAAACGAAGTCATGATAGTTTTCAAGGCATACGTAACTCGAGTTGGCACAGGTCCACTTAAAAACGAACTTTCTCCAGAGCAAACTGCAGCTAGAGGGTGGCAGGAAGTAGGAACAGTAACAGGTCGTCCAAGAAGAGCAGCAGAATTTGATTTCGATCTTGCAAGGAGGGCTGTGATGCTTAATAGCGCAACTCAGATTTCTATCACTAAGCTTGACGTAATTTTTCCAGAATGTGCACACATGGATTCATTCAAGGATCTTAGCTCGCCAGCAAAACACTTCATAAAATCCATAGAAGATAATCTCAAGGTACAAGTTACTCTCATTGGCACGGGTCCTGATGTCAATGATATAATTGACAGACGAGAAACAGATTAGAACTTATGCAACCGGCTACCTTTTAATGAGGGTATTTTTTGCAAGAAAACTATGGTAAAACTACCCCATTATATTGAGGTCGCAAACAGGATTGAATTTGCCAGACTTGCGTGTGCGCTAGAGAGGGTTCCGCGTACCTCCTTTTCATTTGAACACGAAGGTCAGTATGTGATCTCTGTACAAATGGACCTTCTTAAGGAAAGACCCATCATTTACTATACTCCTGCGGAAAAGAGCGGTCATTATCTTTGCTACGGTTTCAAAGCAGGGAACGAAGATTCTTCTATTGTGAACACCATCACGAATCCTACCTATCTTTATTCTCCAATTGTCAGAGTGAAATCATTACCACCATCATTAAAGCAGGAGACACATCATGATTCTGAGTGTGTCTACGATCCACTTGAGCTTGAAGACCTTGCAAGCCTGGTGAAGCTAAGCTATGGATTCGAAGAATCGCCATTTCCGCTCTTTGCTTTTTCAGATGGCGGTAGGTGGTTACTAGGCGTCTTTATGAACTTTAACGAGTCAGACGAGGTCTCGTATTTCTGTCATGTTATATTGAATGACGAACCGACAAAACCCTTTTTGAAATACTCAAGTAAAGATGGTATGGAACCAACATTTGCTAGCTCAGTAAGCGAGCATGGTTATTCCTATCTAAAAGTAATAAAGCTAAAAGACAAACATCCACTAGTCAAGTTATGACTAACTTTAGAACTAGGATAAAAGAATCTTCATCTGATAAAAGCAGAATAATATTGGCAAACGATCTTGATCATCTATCTGCCGCAAAACTAGAAAGCATAACAATCAAAAACATAAAAACCTTAAACAAGTTTCTATGCGCAATTAAGTTCAACTTTCATCTAATCTTACCACTTGGTACCAAAGAGCTTACAAAAATAAATCGTATTGCACATGATGCTGGTTTACAGACTATTGCAGATATAAAACTAAATGATATTGGAAACACAAACAAAAATGTAGTTGAAAGACTTTGGAAGATGGGCTTTGATGCAGTGATTGTAAATCCAATAATGGGTCCAGAAAATCTCAAAAATCTTGTATTATCTGCGCATAAACATGATAATGGAATAATATCTCTTGTTCATATGAGTCACCCTGGAGCAAAACTAGGATACGGTCTTGCAGTCAAACCATCTGGCAGTAAAAAACTCTCACGGCTTCATGAATTGTTTTTAGAATGGTCTTGTTCCTTGTTGATAGACGGTATTGTTGTGGGAGCTACCGTTCCAGAAATCATAAAATCATGTCATAAAAAAGTAAAAGGCAGGTGCGATATTTACTCGCCTGGAGTTGGCACTCAAGGTGGAAACCCAACAACCGCAATACGATCTGGTGCCAATTACTTAATTGTAGGAAGAACCATCTTGAATGCAAAGGATCCTACAAAAGAAGCAAAAAAATTACAAGAGTTAAGCCTTGAGGCCTAGCTTTACTTTTTTTAAAACATTCTGAGCATTTTTGTAGGTGAGCTTCTTTAGCGCATCATTAAAACTAAGCCACACAAATCCTAAATGCTCATGTGAAATCTTCACATCTGTTGTTTTTGTTTTTACAAGAAAAAATACAACTTCCTTGTGAACCATATTGCCATCACGCTGATAATGATATTCTATTTTATCTTCAAAACCATTGACAAACTCCACATCAGAAATGCCTGTCTCTTCCATAATCTCGCGTACTACCGTTTGTCGTAGAGTTTCTCCATCTTCGATGTTACCTTTGACAAAGTCCCAGTGCCCAGAAGGATAGTTTAGAAGCAAGAAGATCATTTCAGATGGGGTTTCACTAAATATCACCGCGCCCGCAGATCTCTCTTCAATCACAAGTTAAGAAAAATTGTTCAGCTAACTATTCTTTTCTGCTACTTGCCTAATCGCCGAGTTCTTTTTTGGAATGTTCTTATGGCCCGCATGAAGTCAATTTTTCTAAATTCTGGCCAAAATACATCCATAAAAACAAGCTCACTATAGGCACTCTGCCAAATTAGAAAACCGCTGAGTCTCTTTTCACCAGATGTTCTTAGTATCATGTCTGGTGAAGCCTGGGGTAGATGAGAGGTGTAAAGACACGATTCTATCACATCTTTGTTTATTGAGTTCACATCAAGTGAACCATCCTTAATCTTAGCTGCAATCTTTTTTATCGCATCGACTAGCTCGTTCTGACCCCCATAGGCTATAGCTATATTGAGGTAATGATTGTCATAGTTTTTTGTAGCTTCCTCTAGTCTGCTCAAAACTGACCTTAGAGATTCTGGAAGAAGTTCAACGCGCCCAATGGCTTTTACCCTCATGCGGTTTTTGTGTATTCTAGGATCATCATACAATTTCTCGAGCCTTGTTTTTATTAAGTCTAATAGATATCGTAGTTCATCATCATCTCTAGCTAAATTCTCTGCTGACAAAACATAAAGTGTAATGATCTTTATTCCAAGCTCTTCACACCAATCTAGCAGATTTTCTACAGCATCTGCACCGCGAAAATGACCATCCGTCTTTAGAATAAGATTTCTCTTTGCCCACCGACGGTTGCCATCCAATATTATTGCAATGTGGTTTGGAAGCTGTCCGTTTCTGATCTCTTTTTCAAGTTTTTTTGAATATATCTTGTAGAGGCTAAACAGTTGTATGGTCTTGTCTTTTATTCCGATAAAACTTCACCGCCTTTCTTCTTCCTATATTTGCGGAAGAGTACAGTGGCAGATATCAGTATTACTGCCAATCCAAGTACGAGAGGCGGGAGAAGAGTAAAGGGACTCTCATCACGTGTCATGATGGTCGTAAATTGTAATACAATAGGATATAGTGTTACCAGTACAATTAGTCGAAGAACATCAGTTACCGATCTTAGGCTGCCTTTGAACCAACTGCTAAGTAGTGTACCACCAAACATGCATCCCATACCCATCCACAGAAATGGCAACATTCCTGAGACAAATTGTCCAATTATCACCTTGTTTGTTACCAAATCAAGTATGTCAAGTTGTGTTGGAATAAGTTGTGGGTTGACAGCTCCTATTCCAGAAGGTATTGAAACCAGCATCAAAAGAGAACCTGTCACCAAAGTAAATATCCTAATGAATCCAGCGGGAGTGGGTTTGGTCCAATTTGACCAAGCTCGGTCTACATCAAAAGCTCTGATAAGAAAGGCACCTCCAAGAATGCTCACTAAAATTGCAAAAATCTCTTTAGTGAATCCAACGACAGTAGCAATTCCACCAATCAAAAGCAAAATTCCCGGAACGCCAAGGAAAAACTTGGAATACTTTGAGTCAAATGCTATTGCCCTCAAATATCTGCCAAGGACTGCATAAGAATATTCAACACTCCTACTTACCCGCATAACAACTCTGCGAACAGAAACAATCGGTAGAACATTTTGAATTATTGGAATTACACTTTCATCATCTTCCCCATCTGAAACAATCACGGCGCCATTTGCAGCATATCTTTCCATAACGGTCTTTACCTGCAAAACTATTTTTTCATCAGCTTGAATTCCTCTATTTTCAGTTCCAGCTACAACAATTACTTCAGCTTGATATCCCCTGCTGACAAGATCCTCGTAGGTTTTTACTGCCGCAAAAATTGAATTAGAGTCAGCATCTTCTGGATCTTCAAGTGCAAGTCTTTGTGCAGCTTCGATACAAGCATTTCTACCAACGACAGGTGTTACAACTCCGGCTTTTTTACCAATGTCGTCATCTCTATCAACACAAATTACAAGTAGCTTGCTGGTTTTACTTTCAGTAGTATTCTTTACTAGATTACTATCATTAACTGACATTATCTCTATTACAAAATAACACGTTCCCATTAATTAATTTACATTACTACGTTGCTAAACGCATCATTATCAAAAGATTTGACTTGAAAACACCCTAAACCAACTCGTAATCTTATGGTTTTGTCTCATCTGATTTGAGAGCAAACGATTCAGACTCTTTTTTTATTCCATGTAATCTCTCAAGGCTCTCTTGGAGTTCTGCATCTGGGATATCTCCTTTTATCTTGTTAGCTATGCCTATGGCCTCTTTCAAATAGTCGTTGTATCTTTTGAGGGATTCATCATAATTTAGATAACTCTCCTGCCACTCTTGAGGCGCTCCACTTTTTACAATCTCTATTATTAAAGAATTGATCTGCGAAGAGGAGACCTCTGCTTTTAAGATAAAATCATCTGGAAGAACTGTGCCGCCAATCACGTTCTGTAAATCGCTTTCAATCTCTTCAGCTATGACATTATGTCTTGCCTTTATGCTCTCAAGGTGTCCCTGAAAATCAGAAACTACAAAACTGGAATCATCATTCTGCGGAATTAACCATACTGAGAAGCTGGCTGCAGTAATTGCACTTAATATTACTACAGTAATAGCAATACCCCTTTTTGTTATCAACTACCTCGATCTCACAGAGGCGGTTAAAAGTATAACTGAGCGTAGACCAATTTTACATTTAGATCTGCACAAATTTGTTAATTTCTGTAAGTTGGATCATTTACTCGTTAGAAATACCAACAAATTGTAATATTTTATCGAATTTATGTACATATGGAGTAGCAAGTAAAATGTAAAATTTAACCCCCTCCAGTGTATAGTAAAATAATTTTTACATCGCCTTCCTAAATACAACTTCCTTCGTAAAAGGATGAAATGACACAAGCATACTGTGTGAAATGCAGGAAAAAAGTCGATATTTCAAACCCAAAAGAAGTTAAACTAAAGAATGGACGACCTGCAGTAAAGGGCACATGCCCAAAATGTGGCACTAACGTCTTCCGAATAGGAAAGCCTTAGAGACCACTTTCTTCTTTTTTAAAATAAATCCATATAGGGCACACCTAAAGAATTTCACTATTGGCAAAAACAGAATACGAGAAACTCTTAAAGAAAATTCAAGACAAGGTTTCACAAAACAAAAAAGGTTCTGCTTCTAGATTTGAGCTACCACAAGTAGACATAATGTGGCAAGGCAACAAGACAATTTTCCGCAATTTTGCTGAATTTCCAAAGATTCTACGAAGGGATCCAGAGAAGGTGCTTCAATATCTTTCAAAGGAGTTTGCTACGCCAGCACAGAGTGCAGGTGACAAGGCAGTATTTGTAGGTAAAAAAGATCCACACGATTTTACGTCACTCTTTGCAAGGTACGTAAAAGAGTATCTTGAATGCCCCACCTGCAAAAGTCCTGACACTAGAGTATCAAAGTCAAACAGACTAACCTTCCTCATATGCGAGGCATGTGGAGCAAAATCCTCCTTAAAGGGTACATACGTGTAATGTCATTTGCAGTAAAAACAACTACCTATCAACAACACCTCATGCTCAATATCTGTGACGCAAATCTTGTAGGAAAGACTTTAACAAAATCAGATTTTACGTTGAATATAAGTAAAAGCTATTTTGCGGAACGTTTTGTAGAGAAAACTGAAGCAGAAGATCTTTTGAAGAAATATTCTATAATAAATATGGTTGGAAAGGAAACGATCTCTTTATCTGTGAATCTTGGAATCGGTTCATCAAAAGGTATCAAAGAGATTGATGGCGTTCCATTTCTTTTGGTTTTCAAATTCTAACAAAACAGCACAATTATATACGTTCAGACAGGATCGATTTCTGATCACTGTGGGAAAACGAAAAGTTCTAAATGAAAGCGAGCTAAAAGAAATGAAAGTGCCAGAAGAAGGTGAACTTCTTGGCAGAGTTATCAAACTTTTAGGCAGTGATCATGTCTTGGTAAAATGCACTGATGACAAAACCCGTATGGGAAGAATACGTGGAAAACTAAAACGAAAAATATGGATTCGAGACAATGATGTAGTTACTATTGTACCATGGGATTTTAAATCAGATGAAAAAGGAGACATTACATGGAGATACACCTTGTCACAAGTTGATTGGCTCAAAAACAACGGCCATTTATCAAAAGATTTCTAAAAAATTCGTAACCAATTTTACTAGGTAAATTTAAGTCACAATATTGTCAGATGAACTTGGAAAAAAATTAACAAAACGCATTGACCGTGAACTTCTTACAAAGGAGAGACGGGGAGTATCAGAGAAAGGTGTCTTTGATAAAAGAAAGGTCATGGATGATGTCCTCGACAAAACTACGATAATGATTCTGTCCAAGTTGATAAATTCAGGCATTATATCATACGTTAATGGGATAATTGGTTCTGGCAAGGAATCCAAGATGTACTGGGCCGTGGATCCTGATGGAAAGGATGTCGCTCTTAAGATATATCTAGTAACAGCTTCAAACTTCAAAAAACGAAACCCCTACCTTGTGGACGATCCAAGATTTTCCCGTATAAAAAAGGGCACCAGAAACATCGTGGAGCTTTGGGCACAAAAGGAATTCAGGAACCTAACTCAATGTGTTAAAAGTGGTGTTCCATCAATTAAGCCAATTCACGTTATAAAAAATGTCTTGGTAATCGAATTTGTAGGTAAGAATGGAGTTCCAGCAAAAACTCTCGTAGAAACAGAAATCGATGAAAATGACTATAAAGATGCAATTTCAATCATTTCACAGCTTTATAAGAAAGCTAAACTTGTACATGCTGATTTTTCAGAATACAATATTTTTAAAACACAAAATGGTTTGATTGTTTTTGATCTAGGATCGGCCGTTGACGTAAGACACAAAAATGCAAAAGAATTTCTTGAAAGAGATATTAAAAATATAACTAGATTCTTTGTTAAAAGAGGTCTGACGGTAGAAAACCCATCTGACATATTTGCTAGGATAACAAAATGAGTTTCGAAAAATCAATTCTTATACCACTTGACAGGATTGGTGCACTAATAGGCAAATCTGGAAAGGTAAAGTCCAAAATAGAAAAGGTATGTTATGTCAAAATAGAAGTAAACGGTGAGACTGGAGAGATAATGATACGAGATATGGGAAACATCGAGGATATGCTTCCCTTTAAGGCAGTAGAGGTAGTAATGGCAATAGGTCGAGGGTTTTCTCCAGAAAAGGCCATGCGTCTTTTGCAGGGAGAAAACACTTTACATGTTATCGATTTGCGAGAATTTGTTGGCAAATCACCATCTAATATTGAAAGGATAAAAGGAAGAATAATTGGAGAAGGTGGTAGTGTGAGGCACAATATTGAAGAACTTAGCGGTGCTAGTATCTCAGTTTATGGCCGCACCGTAGCAATAATTGGTGAGGGCGATCAGCTGAGGCATACTGTTGATGCAATAGCTGCTCTATCAAGTGGTAGCATGCATGGCGCAGTTTATAACGAATTACAGGAGGCAAGACGACGAGAAAAATTAAAAAGATTACAGCTTTGGGAAGATGGATATGTCTTCGACTAAGGAAACCTTCAGCCAGATCTCGCCAAGCGAGTTTTTTTACAGAAACAGAGACCTTGCTGGTTTTAGCAACCCCACAAGATCACTTTACACCTCTGTCAGAGAATTTGTTGAAAATGCATTGGATGCATGTGACCAGAAGGGAATTTTGCCAGACATCTATCTTTCAATTAAAGCGGCAGATATAGAACAACCAGATCCAAAGCAGTATATCCTTACAGTAAAAGACAATGGTCCTGGCATTGAATCAAAACATGTACCACTTGCATTTGGGACAGTCCTTTATGGTTCAAAGTTTGGACTAAAACAGGCCAGAGGAATGTTTGGACTTGGAGCAACAATGGCAATACTTTATGGACAAATTACCACAAACAAACCTGTTACAGTAAAAAGCAACACGGATGGAAAAATGCAAGATGAGTTTGTTATGTTGCTTGATATACAAAAAAATAAACCAATCATACAAAAGCACACAACAAAAGAATCCTCAAAGATAGGCCTTTCAGTCAGCACTGTGTTAGAGGGAGACTATTCTAAAGCAGGAACAAAGATTCGAGACTATGTGTCACAGACATCATTGATTACGCCGTATGCCTCTATAACATTTGAAGATCCTACAGGAGAAAAGTTTCACTATCCAAGAATTGTCAAAGAAATGCCACCACCTCCCACAATTATCAAACCACATCCACATGGAATTGATGTAGAGACAATTCGAAGGATGATAGTAGATACACATTACCAGATTCCAACAGTTGACAACAAAATTATAACAAAGGTCAGAAGCGAGCTTGGATTGCAGAAAAAAAATTTGAACCCAGATGGGATCTTGGATAGAGCACAAAAGCGCTGGTCGAATCTCTCACGACCTGTCAGAACTGTTATTGCAATGATGTCTTTTCTAAATTTAGATTTTGATGGGCTAAGCAAAATTCGTATTGATGATCTTGACATTGCAAACAAAAAACTTACCTACTGGAATTTCGGTGAATCACAATCACACCTGATTGAACTAGATCCAGAGAGCCCATACTACAAACAGCTTGCAAATACGGTGCAGGGTGACACATTGCATTACTTTTTAACAAAAAGGTTCCAAAGAGTAGGTCCGACAACTGCAGACAAGTTTGCGGAATTTGCCAAGTTCAAGGCAGAAAAAAGGATTGGTAGTATGACAAATGAAGAACTAGTAAAATTAAGCGATGCGCTTCAAAAATTTGAAGAGTTTCTGTCTCCAGATCCAAGTTGTCTTGCACCACTTGGCGAAGAACCACTATCAAAAGGCATAATGAAGTTTTTCAATCCAGAATTTGCTGCAGTGATACAACGCAGTGCCTCTGCATACTCAGGGTTTCCATTTATAGTTGAGATGGGAATTGCATATGGCGGAGACATTCCACCAAAAGGGATTCAAGTATACCGCTTTGCAAATAGGATTCCACTACTTTATGATGAAGGAAGCGATGTTGTGCTCAAGGTTGTAAATGAATTAGATTGGACTCGTTACAAAGTTAAAGGAGAAACACCTCTTGTTATAGTGTCACATATCTGCTCCACCAGAATTCCATACAAGACAGTGGGAAAGGAAAACGTAGCAGACAGACCTGAATTAGAACGCGAGCTTAAAAATGCGTTGCAGTATTTGGCAAGAAAGTTGGCAGTGCATATGTCAAGACAGGGAATGGCAGACATGGCAAAAAAGAGAGCAAATCTTTACTCCAAATATGTTCCACTTATTGCTCAGTTTTCTACCGAACTTGCTGGAAAGAAACAGGAACCCAATTATAAACAACTAATGAAGAAGGGAAGTGAGCTTGAAGAACAGCAAACCTAAGGCCAAAAAAACAGCGGAATTAAAAAAAGAAAAGGTACTGACACTTTTGCAAAATCATGGTCTTATAATGTATAATGATCTTGATCAGGGCAAGTTTCCACAGTTTGCAATTCCAAGCAGATCTGTAAGCAACATAGTTTATGATAAAAAACTAAGACAGTATGTACTAGGAAATGCAAGTGCATTGCGAAGCTCAAAAAACATGTCACAACTGCGCTCTTTTACACAGCTGGCGTGGCTAGCATTTTTTGCAAATAAGCTCATAAGAGAAGGGAAAACATCCACCCTAAGAGACATTTACTATTCATCACAGGCGTTTGCCATAGACTTTGAGGATCAGCCGGAGTCAGATAACATAATAGTTGACCTCGAAGCAATACTTACAAGTGCAAGAGAAGACTTTCACATTTTCCCTGAGGAAAGAAGTAGTGTTTTTGGTGATTTAACTATAGAATATACGGTACCCGGATATGAAGGAAAAAGGATGAATCTCTCAGATCATCCAGATGGGTACTTAATTGGATCAAGCCTGAGTAGTGCAGAGCTAGTAGATACAAGTGCAGAGCTTGTCATTGCAATTGAAAAGGGTGGTCTTTTTACAAGATTTGTAGAAGAAAAGGTTCACAAAAAATTCAAGGCAATTATAGTTGATACAGCAGGCCAAGCACCCCGTTCCACAAGATATCTTCTACGAAGGCTTAACGGAGAATTGGGGTTGCCTGTTGTAATTCTAGCAGACGGAGATGTATATGGTGAACATATTGCTATGGTAATAAAGTCTGGATCTGCAAACGCAGCTCACTTGCGAGATCTTACAGTTCCTGATGCAAAGTGGCTTGGTGTATGGGCAACAGATATTGAAAAATACAAGCTTCCAACAATTCCAATGACTGAATCCGACATTAAGAGAATCTATGAACTGCAAAAGGATCCCCGTTACCAAGAGGGCAACTGGAAAAAACAACTTGAAGTTTTCTTAAGGCTAAAAAGAAAAGCAGAGCTTGAAGCCTTTTCAAAGTATGGTTTAACAAATATCACAGACAAGTACCTTCCAGAAAAGCTGGAATTGGCAAAGAGTTTATAGCTTTTTTATTCTTAGCGTAAGTACGCCGTTTCTATACTTGAAATCATGAATTCCCATATCAGGCGTAACCTCGATTGGCACTTCTTTAGAAAAGCGACCAGATCCACGTATATCCAAAATTCCATCGATTAGTCTTACACTTACCATGTCTTCTGGTCCAGGGACTTCAGCTACAAAGACTATCTCTTGATCACCTTTTATGAGATCATATACCCAATTCTTTGCATCATTTTCTTTTGCGGTGTATTGAGGCTGGGTGTCCTTTGTCATCTTCTTTAGAACTCTTACCCAGTAGATCATTATGACAGCAGCAACACCGATTAAAATAAAGCTAACATATCCATGAGATGCTCTCAATGACATGATGTACACTATACCTAAAAACAACAAAACCATAAGAGGTATGATAAAATCAAGTGATTTATCGTTTGAATACCTTTTTTTGTAGCTTGTCAAACTGTTCTGCATATCCCACCACTAGACCAAATATAAAGGATCTTTGATTTTTGAGACATCCTCTCTTGTAGCATTTTTCTTGACATGGATTATACTAGATAGGCAATAGAAGTTGCAGTTGTTGGACTTGTTGTACATTTTGTTGTGATGGGTTTTGTGGTAAAGATTGCAAAAAAATCTTTGGCACAAAATACTAAGTAGTTTCCCATCTCTTGAATAACTTATGTTCAATATCAAACTGATCAAGACATTTTCCAACAATATGATTGAGTATGTCATCGATGTTTTTTGGTCTGTTATAAAAGCCTGGATTGGCAGGAAGAATGACCACTCCAATTCTTGCCAACTTTAACATGTTTTCTATGTTTATGCTAGTAAGTGGTGTTTCTCGTGGAACTAACAGAAGCTTTCTTGACTCTTTTAGGGTTACGCCAGCTGCACGTGCCACAAGAGTTTCGTCATATCCATTTGCTATGCTTGAAAGTGTCTTCATACTACAAGGAATAACAACCATCCCATCTGTCTTGTGAGTGCCGCTTGAAACACTTGCAGCCATGTTGGAATCATCAGAATAATGATTTGCTAGAGATCTTACGTATTTGAAATCATAATCGGTTTCTAACGTAAGGCACTTTTTTGCCCACTCTGTCATGATAAGGTGAGTGTCAACATTACATTCTTTAAGAATCTCAAGCATTCTTACTCCATAGAGAATACCAGAACTTCCAGTGATTCCCACGACTAAATTCATAGATAAACTGATGTGGCTTGATATTTAATTCCAACTATAAATTTTGGTTATCTATCTTTAATTATGACAGATATTTTCTCAGCATTATGAGTGTGAGCTTGGATACTGTTGAAGAAAAGCTTGTTTTAGAGCTTAGACTTTCACCAACCCAAGCTAAAATTTTTGTCTTGGTTGTAAAAAATGGAAAGATGACTGCTGAAGATATCGCAAAAAAATTAGGAATCTCCAATGACGAATCTTTAGAAAACGCAAAAAAGCTCATAGATCTTGGGGGCTTTATTGACATAACAAAGTCGGAGTTTGAGTCTATGCATCCAAGGTTTGCTGTTGTAAACATGTATAGGAGAATGTGTGCAAGAGAAAATATACAATTTAAAAAAAATCTTCTTGTAGATAATATCGCAATTATTTTAGAAAAACCATATGATGATGCAAGAACTAAATAGAACTACTATCTGGTGAAGATCAATGACGGTGGATCAGGATTCATGTAATCATCAAATAGTTTACTATGGAGTTACAAACATAAACTATGAAAAAAGAACAATTGGTTCAGTAGATATTTGGCGTTGTGTTATATGTAAAAAACATTTTTGTGAGGAAAAACAGCTGGGCATTGAAAGTATAGTGGATTATGTGGGAATGCCAAAAATCTCTTCAGATCAGAAATGGGCTGTTCTTGTGTGCAATCTAAAAAAACATAAAGAAAAATGGAAACTTGTTAAGCTTAAGAAAGACGATGAAATCCAACATGAATGCATAGGTGAAAAGGCTATCATGCTAAAGGTAAATGACTTCAAGGTAAACGACGAAAAACACTGGAACTTTCTAATAGAAAATTCTGTTAATAAAGCGGTTGAGATCTAGGTTTTTTGTATGAACATAAAAGTTCATATCAACAGTGTCCATGGAAGCCAGATAGCTGCTAAAATTACTGGGACTTTAATAATAGACGGACAGTCCTTTAGGTTCAACGCTATAGCTTTTGGAAGAATAGGTGGACACAATATTGGCGCAAAAATATCAAAAGCCACCCAGAAGGCACTTGTCAAATTAGGCTACAATGTAGACGATGTTATAAACGATCTTCAACAAAAACTTGTTCACGGCGACATAACTATTCCAGAAGGTGTCACAAAAGAGTATTTTGCAGATGGCTAGAACTGGGCTTCTGATAATGCTTTTTCACAGTTGCAATTTCTTTCCTGCGGAATAAAATCAGGAAGAATTGAAATAATTTTTTTCGTTATTTCAACGTTTTTTGTTAATGTGCTAATGACCTCTTTTGCTGTCACTGGCTTTTCTGCCCAAACATCATAGTCTGTTACAGTAGAAATTGAAACATAACACATCTGAGCTTCCCTTGCTAGCTGGCATTCTGGTACCAGAGTCATACCAATTATATCGGCTCCTATGACATCTTTGTAGAATTTCGATTCTGCTTTTGTTGAAAACCTGGGGCCTTCTATGCAAACATAGGTGCAATTTTTATGAATTTTAAGATGCAAGTTTTTTGCAACCTGATTCACTGCATTCTGAAGTTCTGGGCAAAATGGATCAGCCACTGATATGTGGATTACTTTGTTTTCCTCAAAAAAAGAGTATTTTCTTGATTTTGTAAAATCAATAAACTGTGAAGGTAAAGCAAAGTCTCCTGGTCTTAGCTCTTTTTTTAGACTGCCAACAGCAGAAGGAGCAATTATCCGTCTTACGCCCATCTCTTTGAAAGCCCAAACATTTGCTCTAAAATTGATCAAATGGGGTGGAATGGTGTGTTTTTTTCCATGTCTTGGCATAAAGGCTACCTTTTTGCCTTTGAAAATTCCTACCGTTATGGAATCTGAAGTCTTTCCAAATGGGGTGTCTATCGTAATTTCTTTGCTTTCTGAAAGTAATCCTGAATCATAAATTCCAGTTCCTCCAAAGATGCCAATCTCAGCTTGTTCCATCAATACTTCAC
Source organism: Nitrosopumilaceae archaeon (assembly GCA_040877685.1). Taxonomy (GTDB): domain Archaea; phylum Thermoproteota; class Nitrososphaeria; order Nitrososphaerales; family Nitrosopumilaceae; genus JBBDNF01. The sequence continues at coordinate 126,908 of JBBDNF010000013.1, read as the reverse complement.
CAGTGATTCATACTTGTAATTTTTAATTACTTCTGAACCCTTAAGCTCTGTTAATTCAACTATGAAGGCAAATCCTGCTACTCTTCCGCCAATTTTTTCTACTAGACTAGCTGCCGCTTTTGCCGTTCCTCCAGTGGCAAGCAGATCATCACAGATTAGTACACTCTGACCACTCTTTACTGCATCACTTTGAATTTCCATTGTTGCATTACCGTATTCTATATTGTATGACACCTTTTCTGTCCTACCAGGCAATTTTCCCTGTTTACGAATCATGATCATCCCCTTGTTGTACTTTAATGCTAATGCACAAGCCAGCGGAAATCCCCTTGACTCTATCCCTGCAAGCAGATCTACCTCTATTGATTTGTAACGTCTAGAAAACTCATTTACAATAAATGAAATTGTTTCTGGATCTTTTAAAAGAGGGCTTATATCTCTAAACAAAATTCCTTTGGATGGAAAATCAGGAAACTCTATTATTTTTTCCTTAAGATTCACATAAGCTAGGCAAGAAGTGGATGTAAAAAGTATTTCTAATATAATTATTGTACAGTGAAGGTTGTTTCAGTACTAAGTGTTGCATCTAGTACTTTTATTGTATATGTTCCAGCATTCAAGTTCGTAGGTACCTTCCATATCGTACTATAGGTTCCATCCGACTTGGCAACTATACTAAGTTTAACAATTACAGTTTGATCTGAACTCAGTATTTTTATCTGAACGTTGTGAGATTTGCCAGCCCCATCACCACTAATTTTGATAAAATCATCTGCATGATATGCTGGAGGACTTTTATCCACACGCACTGCCAGACCTTCAGCTGACTGTGTTAATACTGTGAGTTCCTTGGTTACATGATTAAGACCACTTGACACATCAATCTTCCAAATTCCTGGCTTAGCATCACTAGGAAATCTAAACGCGCTTGATGTAAAGAGTCCCTTACTGTTAGTGAACACATCAGCGCTTCTTATTTTAACACCATCCGGGTCTGTCAAAGTAATTGTGACTATAATATTTGGTTTAGATTCCCCTATCAATAAAATAGAATCGCCAGGCAGATACGTATCTTTAACAGTCCTAACAGTTACAGGTCCTGATTCAGACCCCAATCCAACTGAGAACCTTTCTTCTACTTGCGTATTTGCTCTGGTAAGAACTGCAGTGTAAACTCCCGGCGAATATCCATTTAAGCTAAAGGTATATTCACGGGAACCGTCAGGACCAATCGTTATAGTGTCAGCAAATTTTTGTTTATCAGATGGATCAACTATGATTAAATTTACAGTAGATGATGGTGGTCCTATTATGTTAATGATAGCTTGTTCTGAAGTTTTGTAGTTTAATGCACTCATTGTCACTAACAACTGAACTGCTACAGGTTCGCCAACTCCAACAAGAACGGTTTCACGTTCATTTCCTTGAGTTGCAAATACTACGTAAGTACCTTCTCTTGCTGCAGTATCTAACTTATACTCTACAGTAACTTTTCCATCAGCACCAACAACAAAACTATCTGCATAGACCTCCATTCCAACAGGATCATCTATTGTAATCTCTATCTCTTGATTGGGTAAAGCAGTACCATTGACCACTATAGTTTCACCTGGTTCATACGGTTGCTTGCCTGGTGACAAAGTAATTTTTTGTGTTGTTTCTACCTTGTAGGGATGAAACACGGTGTTTTTACCATCTGAAATACTAATGATATAATCCCCAAACTCACGGTCTAAAGGAACTCTGTGGGTTATGGAGTATTTTCCTGTACTGGTGACATTTGCTGTAAGAGTTGTTAAAATATTGCCCTCAGAATCAGCAATAGACATAGTTATCGTGCTATCAGGCGTTGCTGTTCCTGAAATTATTTTTTCATCACCTCTGTGATATATAGAATCAGAATTTACAGTCAAAGAAATATCTAGAGGCAGAGCAGCTCTGCTTGAAGATTCTTTGATTCTAAGACTCATTGATTTTTGATAGCCATTCTGATCCTTTATTATAAAATCAACTCTGTCAGCTTGCTGTTTTTCTGGGATTTTGGTACTCAGCATAAAACCACCATTTTCGTCAGTTACAAAAGAATCAATTTTGTTATTGTCTATGTAAAAGTCAAGTTTTTCTCTTGGAGCAAAATGTTCGCCAATTACACGCAAAGACGAACCAACACTTGGAGTAGGGGGAATCATTCTGAATGCAGAATCATCCAAAATGGCGGAGGGACCAGAAGGCTTGGTTTCTTTAATTATCTCCTGTTGTGTTGTAATAATTCTTCCTCCAGAACCTAATTCATCACCTTCGCCATCGAATGCTTTCCAACTAAACACAGGATCTGATTTATCGGTCTTTATTCCAAATTTTGCAGATTCACCAGGCTTTATTGGATTTGTAGAGGTAAAAGTGACCGTATCAGCTGATGTCTTTTTTCCAGTCCACCCATTTTCTGTTTTAAATGATTTGAATTTTCCATTATCAACTTCCAAAACCACCGATTTAATATCAAAAACATTTTCATCACTGTTTTTGTATTCTACAACTGTTATTCCTTGATGGCCTGTGGAAGTTACAGTTACAAGCTCAGTTTGGCCCTGTGCCTGTGGTATTACAAGGGTGAAAAGCGAACTAGAAATAAGTAAAACTGAAAGAAAAATGCTTCTAACGGTTTTAGCTTCCATGATAAAACAAAATCATTCTCCAAATTAAATCTTAAGTATATCCTTTTCGCAAGATTTCACTTTTTTCAGTTAGAATAGTATGAATGATGAGTAAAGTACTAATTATAGCTATTTTCATTTTCTGACTTATCTTCTATTGGTGACGGGTGTTTCAGAAACCATGTTCTGGTTTTGTCGTATTCTCTCAGCAATCAATCTGTATATGGCTCTAAACTGGTCTTTTGTTTTGTCAGACAAAAATTCAGTCTCTCCAGTTGCAATTTTCTCACAGATATACCTACAAATCTCTTCGGCGTCAAATTTTTCCCAACCAAGCTGCTGATTTTCTTTCCAAATCTCATTTAGGTTATCTACGATACTTTTTTTACCTCTGGCAAGAAGGTCTTCCCTTGTTAGATTGGCATATCCTTCCTTTCTTAGTTTGATCCCATAGGTCTGGTTAACTGCATAAAGATAATCTTCATCTACTATGAGGTCTTCTATTGCCTGCTTTGGCTGGCCTGCAAGTTCGAAAAATATTATCTGAACCGACTTGAAACCATTTGTTTGTAGCATGGTGGAAATTTGGCGCGACATTTCTGTATTGTCAAGTAGTACAAACGTATTGTAACAATGATTTCTATAGAATATGGCAAGAGGTAAGACTGAATTCTTGTTATATGCTGGTACTATGTTAAGCGGATTCATGGAAAGGTTGGGATCTTTTAGAAACTTGTCAAAGGCATTTAGATACATAGAATCCGACATTGTCTCTACAATTATTACTGGTCTTGAATTGGAACCAATTTCCCTATCTGAAATTGATTCAACAAGGCCTCTAGAAAGACCATAAAGAATTGGAGTTAGAGTAGAATCGTCTGCATTCCAATAATCATAATAGATGTGACTCAGATGTTTTCTTTTGTCAAGTTCTACCACAAGCAGGTTTCCTGGCGTATAATCAAAAATCATAAAGGGTGAGTGTGTTGCATACAGAATTTGGTTAGAACCAGCAAGCCCCTTTAACAAATCAGAGATTCCACGTGATTGGGTTGGATGCAAGTTTCTTGCAGGCTCATCAAGAAGTAGTATGGCTTCTTTGAGCTCAGACCTTTGTGTTTCTGCAGCAAAGTTTACTATAAATGAAAATGTCCACTTGAATCCCTCAGCTCTTCTATTCAAGAGCCCCATATTTGTTACCGTTCCATCCTTATGAATATCAGAAATCACAACACTGAGGATGTTTCCAGGATTAAATCTTAATTCAACATGAATTGGGTCGCCCTTCCATGCAGGATTTAATCGATCAGTTAGTTTTCTGCTTGCTGTGTGTAAAAGTTTTATGAGCCTTGATGGACTGTTCTGGACTTCCTCAAGTTTATCCATGTCAAGTTCTGCCAGATAAAACAGATTCTTTACAGTCTCTGCCTTGTCAAATTGCTCGACATACTCTAATCCCTTTGGTCTCACGCCTCTGGTTTCTTTTAAGAACTCGTCAAGATCAATGTTGCCTAAAATCTTCTTGTAATCTGAAAAATAGACAAATCTTGGGTGTAATCTCTCCTCGACAAAATTCTCAAGGGCTGAACGCTCAGTCGTACCTATAAGCAGAGTATCGTATGTGTGATCAATATCACGATAGATTTGTTCCCATGCCGAAATTACTTGCTTTTCCTGAGATGCCAATAGGTAGACGTTATTGTTGAATTCAGCCATAGTGCTGTTAAAGGCATCTCTTGTCCTTGGTGCATGGGCTTCCAAGAATGTTGTATCGAGTTTTATGCGTGTAGGGTGTGGAATTGTTAATACAAAATTATGGATCTTTTCTACAAAGTTTTCCCACGAGTTTATTCTCTTGTCTGCGTCCCCACTTATTTTAACATCGCCAAAATCATATTGCATTTTTGGGTTTGTTTGAGTGCGGAAGATCTTTATTTTTTTAATATCTGACAAATTTGGAAACTTTTCACGAACCAACCCAATTTCCTTTTCCGTGAGCTCAAACTCTCCTTCAACTATTTTTATTTCTGATTTTAGCTCTTCAGCCATCTCATCACACAAATCTAGCTCAGATACTTTGGAATCCTTGTTAAGTAAAGTGAGAGCCTCTAATATTGTGGTCTTGCCACTTTCATTTTTACCAATGAATGCAGCTAAGTCTCCAACTTTTATTTCACCTGAATCATGAATGCAACGAAATGCACGAACTCTAAATTTTCTTAGCCGCATCTAGCGCCTATGTACCCATCCTTGATTTAACTTATTCGACAAAATTATCTATATGACCAACTTGATTTTTTGACTAAATAGATATAAGGGAATGCAAAGTGTTAGATAACAAAATGGCTGTGCAAAATGTAGCTTTTGTCGTTTTTCTTTTTCCAGTTGTAGCATCAATAGGTTTTGGCGTATTTGTTTTAGCAGATGTTTTGCAAGAACCGAACAGAGATCTTAACATGTGGCCTTTTGGAGACCTAGTAACGCCACCTACTCAAACAGGAGATGTAGAGATTAAAATTCAAGAACTTTTAAAAACATATTCAGTTTCCATGCCTATTGAAGTTAAGATACTAGTCAGTAATTCAGACTTTGACTGTGGTGATCTGTACATCACAATTTATGATACAAAAACATCGCCAAAACAAGTCATTGCACAAAATGGCTTTTTCTCACAGTGTTTTTCAGATGGAAACTTAACTTTACCAATAGATGATACATTTTCAGAGAAGATTGACAAGGCCGGAGAGTATGAAATTGTAGCGGAAATGAACGACAAAAACTATCAAAAGACCATATCTACAACAGCCAAGTTCAAAGTTCAATAAATCAAATACGATGTTATATATTACTTTCAAACCAACATCTAAGAAGTGTACAATATAATATTATTGAGAGGTCATTATGGTTAAAAAGAAAGAGAAAAAATTAACTAAAAAAAATATAGCAAAAAAATCAGAAGAAAAGAAGTCAGAAGAAAAGAAAAAACCCGCAATCAAAAAAGCCATCATTAAGAAAAAGACTGTTGCTAAGAAAGCTGTAGAAGAGTTAGAGGAAGAAATTGACGAAAAGGAAATTGAAAACTTTGAGATTGAGGGTATGGATATGGAAAAACTCACAACTCGAGTTTGTAACATTGTTGCAGAACATGGTGATAATGGTATATTGCAAAGTGATCTGTGGAAAAAGTTAAAGCTTACAAGCAGGGACGGTTCAAGATTAGCTCTTAAGCTAGAAAGACGTAGCATCATCAAGCGGGAGAAGATTTTGGAAAATGGTAGGTGGACATACAAGCTTAAAATTGCAAAAATGCCAGTTAGTACTCAATCAATTGAAGCTGCACCATGTTTAATCTGTCCAGTAGAACAAAAATGCACCATTGATGGTGAAGTGAGCCCAAGAACCTGTCCTCTAATTGAACAGTGGGTTCTAACCGAATTTACAAATATCAAAAAATCAAAGAAATGAAGCTACTTGATGCACGACGAGATTATTACAGAAAGCTAGCCCATCAAGAAGGATATAGAAGCAGGGCTGCCTACAAACTAAAAGAACTTGACAAGTCTTATCGAATAATTGGTCCTGGTTTTTATGTGCTAGAGCTTGGATGTTCTCCAGGTGGATGGACACAGATTGCTGTGGAACTTGCAGGCAACAAGGGGAAAGTTATGGGAATAGACACCGCCTATGTGGAAGAGATTCCAAATGCGCACATCATAAGAGGAAACATTGAGGATGAATCAATCGTAGAGCTGATCTTTGATTATTTTGGAAGAAAGGTAAATGCAGTAATCTGTGATTTATCTCCACAAGTAAGTGGTGTATGGGCAGTTGATCATGCAAAACAGATTGCACTAAACTATGCAGCTGTAAAGATACTTGAACACGTTCTTGCATACAAAGGAAATGCCTTGTTTAAGGTATTTGATGGACAGTATTCTAACGAGTTTCGAGATTATGTGAAAAAGAAATTTGCCAAGGTTCAAATTAGAAAACCAAAGGCAAGTAGGAAAACAAGTAGCGAGCTTTACTTTATCTGTCTTGGGTATAACAACTAATTTTGGAAGAATCGCAACACTTCATCTATTCTTGCATTTGTTTTAAGTCCGCTAGAATTTAGACTTGTAGAGCCAGCTTTAAATCCAGCCTTCTGAAGTTTTTCTATTGCTTTTTCTAGTGAGATGGGAGCACTGCGCATCTTTCTTGCTAGCTCATCAAGTGTGAAATATGTAGCAGGCATACCTATCTCTTGCTGGTACTTTAGCAAAGTCTTTTCACAACTCTTGCTTACTACAAAATTTTCAAGTTTGGGTAACATGGAATCGACAAACGCTTTATCGTAAATCTCACCTATCCAAAGGGGACCAGCTGATTCTATTTTTTTACCACAAACTTCACAAGAATAGTTTTGTTCCTTTTGCGTTTTGCGGTGACCACAACTTTTGCAGTGTAAAATGTATCCCATATTATCTTCTGGATCTGTCCGTACGAGCACTTTGACATAGACTCTGTAATAGTGCATGTTGTGTTGTGCAAATAATGGTATTACTTTAACATCTAGTCTTCCAGCTACAAGATGAATGCATCCAAGAATCAATCTTAGTGCAATCTCGTTTCCATACTCTGTCTTTACGGGAATCCCATAGTATCTTCGTTGACATGCAGCTTGGTACAATCCATGTAGCACAGGAAGATCTGTAGCAGTAACTGAAAGAAGACCGCCGTGGCATGTAGCACGTATCCCACAGTCAAGATATCTTGATGGCGACCCAAAGGGATCTATGTCAACAATAGCTCCGCGATTCTCTCTTTTTGAATGTAAGCTAAGAAATCTGCACGCTTCATTTTCTGAAAACTCACATTTGGTAATGTTGTTTATCTTTGCAGACTCGATTCCAAGCTCAAGGGCTGTGGGATTTACATCATTAACAAAAACCTTTTCCACAATATCTAATTCGTTTGCAACCCGAAGGCTTCGTGCTCCAATTCCCGCAAGGCAGTCAAGGAAGATTTTTGGTCCCTTGAAGTTTTGCAAAAATGCAGAATAGGCAATTATGGAAAAATCTCTACTTAGCTTTGCTCTTGGATTAAAAAAGGCGGGCTGCTTTGGAGGCGCATTTACATCAAGGGAACCTTTGGGAACAAGAAGTCTCGTCTTTCCCTCTACTATCTCAACTAGCTCTTCCATTTGATCGGTTTGCAATCTAGTTCTATTATTACTATTAACCTATAATGGTTTAATACATCCAGTACAACAAAACCACGGATGATAGTTTGTGGTGTTGATGATGCAGGAAGAGGATCAGTACTTGGTCCACTTGTTATTGCAGGCGTTTCGGTTGAACGTGCAAAGATAAAACACCTCTCAGATATTGGAGTGCGAGATTCCAAGCAGCTAAGCCCAGCTGTACGTGAACGACTTTACAAAAAAATAATTAATTTTGTAGATGACTATTACATTGCAAGGATATCACCAAAGATAATAGACCATAGCGTACGCAGAAATAGATTAAACCATCTGGAAGCTCAATACATGGCCAAAGTAATCTCAAAGCTCAGACCAGATTCCTCTTACGTGGATTCGTGTGATGTAAACCCAACGAGGTTTGGAAGAGAGATTTCCAAGCTTGCCAAGACTGGCAGAATTTATTCAAGACATCATGCAGACAGCAGATTTGTCATAGTCTCCGCAGCATCTATTATTGCAAAAGTAAGTCGTGACAAGGTAATAGAAAGACTTCGAAAAAAATATGACCTGGGCAGTGGATATCCATCAGACTCAAAGACAATGCAGTTTGTAAGAGACTGGATCGTTGCCTATAAGAAAACACCACAGTTTGTACGTACAAGCTGGAAGCCAGTCAAGATGTTGATGAGGCAAAATTGATTCTAGCCTAAGTACTTTGCAACTATTATTGCATGGTCTTTATCGTATGGAAAGAGGTCTATTCTCTGAATTACCTCAAAGGCCTGGTCTAGTTTTTTCATCTCACTGTGTATTATCTGATTTGGTTCTTTTGTAACATCAATGCTTCTTGTCTTTATTACAAGCATCATGTATCCGTCTTTTTTTAGATAGGTCTTACAGTTTAGAATAGCTATCTCTGTCTGATCAGGCTGTGCTATATCAACATAAACAACATCAACTGTTCCATAAACTGAAAAATACTGTTTTGGCTGTCTTGCATCTTGCAGAATGGGCACTATGTTTGAACGCAGCGAAGCTACCCTATCTAAAAAATCTCGCGCAACTCGACTTGCATGTTCTACACAAAATACTATCCCATTTGGTCCAACTATGTCAGAAACATGACTTGCCGTTGTTCCTGTAGACACACCAAGATAGAGAACTCTAGACTTTCTAACGATTGGTAAAAACTCAAGACCATTCAGTATAGCTGCAGCAAGTTTGCTTCGAAACGGATCCCACGCTCTAAACTCTTCGTCTTTTATCTTTACCAGCTTTTCCTTGTAGACTTGGTTGCCAGGGACAAGGTTTATTGTTGCAAGTTTTTTTTCGCCGTCTACTTTAACCCAGAAAATATTACCTTCTTCGTTTTCCAAACTTTCTTCGCTTTCCTTGCTTCCAATCTTTTTGAGATCTGTTTTCTTGTCCAGAATTTCTATCAAACCGCCTTTGTTCTCTTGGATAGTGGAAAGCGGTGCGTTGCTGAGCTTTCATCGGTTCTTTTTCTGTTGGCTCTTTGTATTTCTCACCTATTTCTTTGATTCTTACGTTTAGCTTCTCAAAGAGCATCTGATTCCTTCCCGCGCCATAGACATCAACTCTAGCTGCAATAGCGGCCTTTGTAGAGATGGCTCTAGCTATCTTACCTCGCTGCCATCTTGGAGCGGCATGCACCAGTGCATGTTGGAAAAGTAAGCCATGTTTTGGTGGTTGAGAACCTGTCTTAAGTGAACGAAAGAGTGCCTTTTCTGCACCAAGAATCTGTATCGTACTTGCAGGCATGAATGCAAGCTTTTTGAGGCTCCCAGCTCTGGCAAGAATTCTAGCGCCTACTGCAGCTCCAAGTATCCCGCTAATGTTTGGCGCTACAAGCTCCATTTGTGTTTCTACATGTTTTTCAAGAGTATTTCTTAAATCAAAAAGATCCAAAATTTGTTTAGCAAGAGTTTGCACAATTGCAAGGTTCTCATCTGATATAGCTCCGCCCTTGCTCTTTTTTTGTAAAAGGGAGAGCATCTCAACTTTAGTTTCAGGAAAACCTGCATCCGTGTACACGTTGTCCGTTAGATTATCTCTTTTACCGCCCAAAACTATCTTGGAGTATCCATTTATGCTATCGATAAGATTGTCAAGCTCAGGAAAATGTAACCCATACCATTCACGCAATCTTGAGCTGAGTGCGTTTATTATCTTGTCAATCTCATCAAGTGTATTTATTGTCTGAATTATGTGCAAGTCTGGACTCTCTGAAGTTTCTGTTACCTTTGATGAGGACAGCTGTACTGCAAAATCTCGTAGCTTTGATCTTGCATCTGGTTCGTCTTTTGCAAAACCAGAATCTACAAGAACATGCAACTTTGATGCTTGAATGTGTTCTATCTTGGAATCTTCCATCAGCTCTACATCAACAGAATTTTTTTTCAAGAGTTTCATCAGCGCTGCATCATTTACAAAAATTCCTGAGTTTAATTTTGAAAGAAAACCTTGTAATTCACTGATGTTTGCACTTTCTTCTTTTATGGATACATAATCTCTTGCAGGTTCTGAAAACGGGAGGGATTTTACGCATTTATTTTCATCAAATACTGCTATTCCTACCTCCGTTAAAATGACAAAATGCATACTCTCCATTTTCCGGCGCTCTCACTAAAAAAGGTAACATTCCATAGTGTGAGATTATACATGAACTGTTATATGACAACAATTTTTTATAATCAGAAGTGAAACCTGACATCTCAACACAAGTGGGTGCAATTAAACTAGAAAGACCCACAATGCTTGCCTCTGGGATTCTTGGAATCTCGCTTGATGTTTTTGCGCGTTTATATAAAGAGGGGGCGGGTGCGCTTGTTACCAAATCACTAAGTAAAGAGCCATGGGAAGGCTACGCAAACCCCACACTAATTGGGGTAAAGTCCGGTTACCTAAACGCTGTCGGTCTTTCAAACCCGGGAGCACCATACTTTGCAAAGATGATCTCTTCAAACAAAACAATTCCAATCATTGTAAGCTTGGTTGGCTCTGTTGAAGAAGACTTTACCTTCATGATAAAACAATTTGAGAATGTACAAATTTTGGGATACGAGCTCAATTTATCATGTCCACATGTGGCAAAAGTTGGACTAGAAGTAGGGGACGATCCTGAGCTAGTACACAAAATAGTAAAGGCTGTCAAATCTAATTCCAAGGTTCCTGTCATTGCAAAAGTTGGGCTAGGTTCATCAGACTATCTTGAAACGGTCCGAGTAGCATGCGAGGCAGGCATTGATGGAATAACTGCAATAAACACTGTACGTGCTATGGCAATCGATGTAGAAACAACAAGACCCATTCTTAGTAACAAAATTGGCGGTCTCTCAGGACCTGCAATAAAACCAATTGCAGTAAGATGCGTCTACGAGATTTCATCAAAGTTTGACATTCCAATAATTGGATGTGGCGGAGTTTCAATCTGGGAAGATGCAATTGAATTCATCCTTGCTGGTTCTAGTGCAGTTCAGATTGGTAGTGCACTAGGCGACAAGTGGATTGGTGTATTTCCAGAAATTAATAACGGCATATCAAAGTACATGGGAAAGAAAGGATTCTCAAAAATAGGAGAGATGGTGGGAATTGCAAAGAAATTTTGATAAACCCACAGTTGTAAAAATAGAAAAAGTAATAGAAGAAACACCTACTGTTAGAACACTGGTCTTTTCTGATGAAGTTCTTTCTAACGTACTGCCTGGACGGTTTGCAATGGTTTGGATTCCCGGCATCAACGAATTGCCAATGAGTGTAATGGTATCGTTAGAGAAAGGAAAGGCTGCATTTACGGTAAGAAAACATGGCATTGCATCTACGGCCCTATATGGTGTCAAAGTAGGGGAATACATAGGAATGAGGGGGCCGTATGGAAATTCTTTTAGTATCAAGCAAGGCAAGCTCTTGCTTGTTGGTGGAGGTACAGGACTAGTTCCGTTAATACGCCTCTTGACATTTTTAAAAAAAACAGATGAGGTCACAATACTGATGGGAGCAAAGACAAAAGAAGAAGTCTTTTTTGAGAAAATGGCAAATCATATTTTGAAAAATAATAAACATCAAGTAATTGCTGTAACAGAAGATGGTTCATACGGAAAGGCAGGACTTGTTACTGATGCAATGGAACGTTTACTCTCAGAAACAAAATTTGATGCGGGATATACTTGTGGACCTGAAAAGATGATGCATAAAGTAATACAATTAGCATCAGAAAAAAAGATTCCAGCTCAAGCAAGTCTTGAAAGAATGATGAAATGTGGAATGGGAATATGTGGGAGCTGTTGCGTTGAACAAGTTCTTGTATGTAGAGATGGTACAGTATTTGATAGTGAATATCTACTATCAAACAAGGAATTTGGATACACTCACAGAAATAAAGCTGGAATACTTGAAAACTATTAACACCTCATTGCCGATACAGGAAAGCTTAAAATGAATGGGTTAAAGAAGTCAGAAAGGAGTAAAAAGTGGCACATCCAAAAATCGTACTAACTGCGGATCGTACACTAATGTCCCCATATCGAGGGATCTCTCTTGCTACCTTCTTTGGGTGCGCACCGGCTTTAGACCCACACAGATCAAAAAACAGTATTTGGTACTATTTGTTTAAAAATCAAGTAACTCCCAAAATTCTTTTTGATTTTATATGTAACACAATTAGTCACAACAATGGAGTTGCGTCATATGCTCCATATGGAATAAGAAAAGTAGAAGCTGCACTTTTACGTGATGGTTTTAAGCGTGAAGACGTTGTAGTCGCACACCCAGATCATGTGGACAAGTTCATTGGCCCAGAAACCCAAGTCGTTGGAACCCATGAGATGGATCCACTTGGAATGGGACCAGTAACGATGACCTTTACTTTTGGTCGCAAACAAATGTCCTATGACGAATTTTACTGCAGAGACCTGCACATGAAAATTAATGAAGCAAAGAAAAGGAGTGGCAGCAACGCAAAGGTTATTGCAGGAGCATCTGGAACTTGGCAGTACAATTACGATCCAAAAAAAATTCAAGAATATGGTTTGTATGCGGTTCTAGAAGGAGAGCTTGGAGGAATTGCTCCAGAAATTGATGGGCACGCAGGGCAGTTTTTTAACGATTTGATTGATGGTGTGTTTGATAACATGAATCCGTTTGCAAAAAACGATTTCAAAGTTGATATTAAAGAATTTGGGAAGGGAGATGCAAAATATCATGGCAGATTCATCCATTACTGGGACGAGCCTGACATAGATATGATTCCAGACATTGTTGAACCAAGTATGCATGGAATGGTTGAAGTCATGCGTGGATGTGGACGTGGTTGCAAGTTTTGTGATGTTACTTTACGACCCTTAAGATATTATCCTCCTGAAAAAGTTAAAAAAGAAATTGAAGTGAATATGAAAAAAGGTGGACACACTTCTGCTTGGTTGCATAGCGATGACATTTTTGTTTATGGTCTAGACCCAAGAAAGACAAAGAACATGGCACCAAATAGGGAAGCACTTGAGGAACTCTTCACTGTTGTCATGTCTACGGGTATCGGACATACAAACCCCACACATGGAACACTTGCAGGCGCAATCTCAGATGAAAAACTGATTCCAAATCTCTCAAAAATTATTCGGGCAGGTCCTGACAACAAGATTGGAATTCAATGCGGTCTTGAAACAGGAAGTTTAAGATTAATTGGCAAATACGCTGACAGAAAGCTTGCTCCCTTTAAACCAGAAGAATGGCACTGGGTTGTAAAAGAGGGAGTAAAGACCTTAAATGAAAACAACTGGATCCCTGCATTTACACTGATAATGGGACTAGACAACGACGAAACAGACGAAGATGCTTGGGAGACCATAAGGCTAATCAGCGAGTTAGAAAGAGAACAACCTGAATCCATGTTTACGGCAACACCGCTCACCTTCGTTCCTATTGGGTTGCTTGAAAAATCAGAATTCTTTGACATAGGCAACGAGATGGATGCAGCACAGCTTGGTGTGATGTACAAAACTTGGCAACACAACTTCAAATATGGAATTCAAAAGTTCATGGACAAGACAGGACATAACGACTCTTTTAAGCGAAAAGCCTTTACTGGACTGGCAAAGGCATTAGGTGGTGTTCCACTCAATGCAATGGAAAAATATGCTAGACGAAAAAGCAGAGAACATGAACAGGTAATAGAGACCATTAAAGCTAGATACTGGTAAATCAATCCAAATACATAAATTGAAAAGAACAAAGAGTTAACTCATGCCAACACACGGTTCGCTTACTAAAGCAGGCAAAGTCCGAGGTCAGACACCAAAGGTGCAAGCAAGAGAAAGACATGGAATTATTTCCATAATGAGAAACAAAGAAAATTTTAGAAAAAGATTTGAATTAAAAAGAACTCCAGGACAGAACAAGCCAGGGCGAAGACCAAGACGATAGATTAAAAATTTACCATTTTAGCAAAACTTCACTTTTATTCCTGAGTACGAACAAAAAATGTCCTATAATACACTGTTTTTTGGTACTTTTAGTCCCTTGCAGGTTATCAGTTGTTTCACAATTATATTCGTCCACACAGGGATTAGATGGTAAGACACCAGCAGAATTGTGTGGCGTCAAAGTTAATGGAGATAATAAATGGATAACTTTAATTCAAAACGCAAGTAAGACATAGAACATGCAAATCACAGATACAGTTTATATCAAATTTTTTGCTGCTGTTGATGGAAATAGCACTAATGCTTTGATGAATGTGATTGATCAACAAATTGCACAAAAAATTAAGGAATTAGACTCTGGTAAGTGTGACTATCGAAAAAGCCCTTCTTGATATGGGAAAACCAGTCTATGACAAAGTCATTGAAAAACTACACAAAGATTATCATTGTTACTTGCGTGATTGTTATGAGCATCCCGAATACCTAAGCAAAGTGCTTAAGGAACTTTTTGGCAATGTCAGCAAGACTATTGTAGAATCAATCACGAAAGACTTGGCTAAATTTGATACAAACAAACCCATTTCAAGATTCCTTGAGGTCATAAGTCAATAAACCCCGAAACTTACCACCCGCAACTTACCAACACCAAAACCCCGCAGAATTACCAGAGCCACACAAAGAATTATGTCCCATCAACGTGACAGCTCCACAAAACAACACCCTTATAAAGTACTAGTACCGTACTCTACGGTAAGATGGATGAAGTAAGACTGGACAGTTTGGAAGGGGTAGGTCCAGTAACTTCAAAGAAGCTTGTTGACGCTGGAATTCATAATATCATGGATCTTCTTGTAAGAGGTCCTGTTGATGTATCTGAGATTACTGGCATGGATATAGAGGCAGCAATCAAACTGGTAACCAAGGCACGCCAGCAACTTGTTGAAGACGGAAAACTCGAAAAGGACTTTGTTAGTGCTACCGTGATTTACAAAAGAAGACAAGATATTGGCAAGATTTCTACTGGCACCAATGCATTAGATATGCTATTTGATGGTGGAATTGAAACT
Source organism: Nitrosopumilaceae archaeon (assembly GCA_040877685.1). Classification (GTDB taxonomy): domain Archaea; phylum Thermoproteota; class Nitrososphaeria; order Nitrososphaerales; family Nitrosopumilaceae; genus JBBDNF01. The sequence continues at coordinate 111,565 of JBBDNF010000013.1, read as the reverse complement.
CAAGCTGTTACAGAGGTTTATGGTGAATTTGGTTCTGGAAAGACACAGTTCTGTCATACAATGTGTGTGAATGTTCAAAAACCCAAAGATGAGGGTGGGCTTGATGGTGGAGCTTTGTATATAGATACTGAAGGTACATTTAGACCAGAAAGAATCGTTTCAATAGCCAAGGCAAATGGGCTTGATCCAGAAAAGGTCCTTGAAAGAATTGTTGTAGCCAAAGCATACAACAGCTCACATCAAGAATTGATTATGGAAGAAGTAGGTCCTGTTATAGAAGCAAATAAGATTAAACTAATTGTAGTAGATTCTGCAGTAGGGTTATTTCGTGCAGAATATCTAGGTAGAGGAACGCTTTCTGTAAGACAACAGAGGTTAAACCGATTCATGCACCTTCTTACAAGAACTGCTGAAACATACAATGTGGCAACCATTGCAACAAACCAGGTGATGGCATCCCCAGACACATTCTTTGGAGATCCAACACGTCCAATTGGAGGAAATGTTGTTGCACACACAAGCACATACAGGGTATACTTTAAGAAATCTGGCAAGAAGAGAATTGCAAGAATGGTTGACAGTCCACACCACCCAGAACATGAAGTGCTCTTTATTCTGACAGAAGCAGGCGTATCAGATCCAGAAGAAGAAACAAAGAAGAAAAAGAAAGAAGATTTGGAAGAATAATTCTGTGAATCAGCTAGAACATGATTTACAGTAACATACCAGCCTAAACCAGATAGAAAAAATAATCAATTTATCAAATTTGTAGTAAGTGTTAAATTAAGGGCAACTTCACTTTAATCGAATATGACTACTAAGAAGCCGTCTGGTCACTCTCATGGCTTTATGCATAAAGCGAGATCTGTCATGACAAAGGATCATGTCAGAGGAGTCTCTTTTCTATTGAGAAAATTCAACGAGGGAGACAAAGCTCTAGTAATCATAGATCCGTCTCAACACAAAGCATTACCACATCGTAGATATCATGGTAAAGTGGGAACTGTACGAGCTGTTGGACGCAGGACTGTAACGCTTGACGTCAAACTTGGCAACAAGACAAAAACTCTAATCACACGATTAGACCACATCAAGCCATTTGGTGTATAAAGATGGAAGAGATTAAAAAGAAACAGCCCATTTCTATTTCTGAAGTTAAGGAAATTATGGAAAAATCTGATCCAGAATCCATGGATCAGATACAAAGATGGACATATGACTATGTGTCAAAGTTTACAAAAATAGATGCAAAGGCTGCAAAAAAACTCAAGCAACAGCTTGTCAAAGAATGCGGAATAACCGAAGAAGAAGCTGTAGAAATAGTAAATAACCTTCCAACCACAGAGACTGAACTTCGCTCCTTTACGTTTGGCTGGAAAAAGCTAATTCTGACCGAAACACTAGACAAAATGCTGAAAATTATCAAGGAGAACGCATAACACCAGGAGTGAATCGTTCATGGAAAGAAGTCAACCTAGAAAGTACGAAGAGTACGCATACGTCTTAGATTTTGTACCTAGAGGAAAATCTGTTACAGTAAGAGGACGAGACGGAATCATAGTCACTGCATTAGGAGAGGATAGACTAACAATATTAGAACTTCTTGGCATGCAAAACTCTACATTTGAGATCGGTGAAAGAGTTTACATTGGAAAAGAAGGACGAAACAAAATCCTTTCAGTTTTAGGCAGATTAGAGTATAATGACATTTCACCAGCAGCACAAAGTGAACTTACAGGAGTTGTAGAAAAAATTGTTGCACAAAATGAACAACGATTTGTGGATTACCTAAACAATGCACAACCACTTACTCCAAGAATACATGCATTAGAATTGATACCTGGAGTTGGCAAAACATACATGAGAACAATGCTTGAGGAACGTGAAAAGAAAAAGTTTGCCGATTTTAAAGATTTACAGGATAGGGTAGGACTCAAAGAACCTGTAAAACAGATAGCAAAGAGGATACTTGAAGAGATAACGGGCGAAACAAGAATGAACCTCTTTGTTAGACGATGAATAGACGTCGTTTACTTGGCCAACACTTTTTGATTTCAGAACCTATTGCAAAATCAATAGTAGATTGTGCAAACATAACAAAAAAAGACACGGTACTTGAGATTGGTACAGGAAGAGGCATTCTCCTTCCTTTTCTATGTCAAGCTGCAAAAAAAGTCATATCTGTAGAAACAGACAAAGAACTATACTTATCAGCTTTAGAAAAGTTTGAGAATTTTTCAAATCTAAGTCTAAAACATGGAGACGGTTTCAAGCTAGATTTGAATTTCACCATTTTCGTGTCTAATTTACCATATTCAAAGAGCCGCAAAGCAATAGAATGGCTTGCACAGAAGAAATTCTCTCACGCTATCATAATGGTTCAAAAAGAATTTGCAGAAAAACTCCTTTCAAAACCTGGCAACAAAAATCACAGAGCAATCACCGTTCTTGCAAACTATTGTACAGAAATAGAACGTATTATGTATGTAAAAAAATCAAACTTTTCGCCTCCACCTAAGGTGGACTCTGTAGTCTTACGGTTAACTAAAACGCAGCAAATATCAAAAAACATCATAAATACAATAAACAAGCTTTTTTCGTATAGGAGAAAGACAATTAGAAATGTTGCCAAACAATTTGGCATATCAATAGATTCAAACAAAAGGTTTGAAGACCTAACAGATAGTGAGATAGTAAGACTTGCAAAACAAATTAACAAAAAATGAGTATTACGTTCCTGCTGAAGATACCTTATTTTTTGCAAATCAAATACAAAATGAGAAAGGAAAGATGCCCTTGATATTGGAACTGGATCAGGCTATTTGGCACAAGTTTTGTTGCCTAACTTCGAACTTGTAGTAGCTACTGACATTAGCTTTGGGTCAATAACGAAGGCACATTCTGTAATTGATAATTGTATTTGCTGTAATTCCGCAGATGCACTCATAGCAGAATTTGATCTTATTGTATGCAATCTACCATATCTGCCATCAAATGAAATCATGGACAGTACGGTAGATGGCTTACATGAAGGCGTGGTAATTCCTCTTAAGATCATAAAATCGGCAAAAAACGTTATCAAAAGAGGAGGTCAATTGCTATTCTTAACATCATCCCTTGCAAATTATAAAGAATTAATCAAACAAACTGAATCTTTAGGACTTCATACTAAGATAATAGCAACAAAGAAATTATTTTTTGAAGAGCTAATTCTAGTCAAGGCCACAAAATAATTTTATTTTCCAAGTTTTTGTTTTGCTATTTCTGCAATGGCTTCAGACATTTTTGACGTACTTGCATTACCACCAATATCATATGTAACAAACTTTCCTTCGTTAATTACTTGTTCTGTTGCACTAAAAATTGCATTTTTAATTTGAGGTTCACCAAGATATTCAACCATCCATGCTCCAGACAATATTGCTGCGGTAGGATTTACCTTGTTCATCCCCTTGTATTTTGGAGCACTTCCATGTGCTGGCTCAAACATCGCATATGAATCTCCTATATTTGCAGAATACACATTCCCTATAGAACCAATGTTGCCAGAGGCACATTCTGATATGATATCCATAAACAGGTTCGTGCTAAGCAACACAGAATTGTTGAACCTTTCGGGGTTTTTGACTAGTTGCTGTGTCATGTTGTCAATGTAATATTCCTCAACGTCAATTCCTGGATTATCTCTTATCGCTTTTTCAACCTCGGCCCAAAATATTCCATCGGTCTCCTTGAGAATATTTCGCTTTGTGATGGCAAAGATTTTTTTTAGATCATACTGCTTTGCCCAAGAAAAAGCAGCCTTTACTATCCTCTGGCAGCCCTTACGCGTAATCTTTCTTATTGCTATAGCCGCATCATCTGATATCTTAAACTCAATTCCAGCGTAGAGTCCCTCAGTTGCTTCTCTAAAACATACAAAATCAAGTTTTTTGTTTGGTGACAACCTATCGTATGTCTTGATTGGTCTTATGTTACTGTAGAGTTCAAATTTCTGTCGAATGGTTACTGCAACACTTCTTGGTGCATTTGGTCTGGGTATTGTAGTGGTTGGTCCTTTATAGCAAGCATCACTGTCCTCAAGTAACTTCATTGTAGAATCTGGGATATAGGTAGCACCACCATGTTTTTCCCATTGTTCTGAACCGGCATCACACAAAATAAGTTCAGTTTGAGTATTGCAGGATTTCAAGACACGCAGCATGGCATCAACAAGCTCAGGACCAGTACCATCTCCCCTTATGATTGCAGCTTGCTTTGCCAAAACAGCCAAGTTTGCAGATCCAGTATATTTAACTCTAACGAGGGATTTTCGTTTTTTCAATACATGATTATAGAATTGTCACGTAATCAAAAAGCCAATCCTTAAACAATGATTCATTATTGAATATCTTGGTAAAATGAAAATAGTACAGCTGTCAGATATACATGTAGGCGCACAATTCAGAGAAGACGTATTTGATAACGTAATAGATGAAGTAAATGATCTTGGTCCAGATGCGGTTATAGTAACAGGAGATCTGACAAATGAGGGACTGCTACAAGAATACGAAAAATGTAAGAAAAAGTTTGCCAAATTAGAAGTGGAAAAAATAATCGCAATTAGCGGAAATCATGATTATAGAAACACGGGATATCTATTATTCAAGAAATTTTTTCCGTTTGAGACAGTTAATGAACTTGATGATAATGTGGTTCTTGTTACTTTAGGTACGGCAAGGCCAGACCGAGATGAAGGTGAAGTTGGATACAGACAGAACCTATGGCTAGAGCGTACCATGAAAAAACACCCAAAAAAGCTCAAGATTGTGGCAATGCATCATCATCTTATAGGAATTCCTGATAGTGGCACAGACAGGATAACCGTAATTGATGCCGGTGATGTACTGAGAACTGCGCTTTCAAGTCAAGTTAATCTGGTTTTATGCGGTCACAGACACAGACCTTGGATTTGGAACTTGGGGAATCTTTCAATAGTAAACGCTGGCACAGCATCTTCAGAAAGAATGCGAGGTCTTTTTGAAAACACATACAATATCATAAACATAGAAAAAAACAGGATCAAAGTAGATCTGAAAATTGTTGGTGGTAAACGTTTGCCACTAAAAGATCTTGTGATAAACTACGCCCGTTTTGGTGAAGAGTAAGCTAAGTTAATTAACAGTTATAATTTCAGCACCATTGAGCGGGGGTCGCCTAGCCTGGTAGGGCGTGGGATTGCTAATCCCATGTCCGTAAGGACCCGTGGGTTCGAATCCCACTCCCCGCGCTTTTTGTGAACCAAACGCTTAGACTTAATAATCCGCAAATAGGATGCTGGAACATTGGTAAGAAGAAAGACTGTAAAGCCAAAGATTAGCGGACCAAGAAATGTAACAACTGGCTTATGTCCAAAGTGCGGCACAATAGGCAAGATTTTGATAATAGGTGCCACAGGTATGGAAAAAGGCAAGTGTCAAGCTTGCAATGCAGAATTTACGTTATAGCATAAAATTTGACCAAATTAGCAAAAAAATGACCCATAAATTTTTAAGGTCATTTTCATCCTTTAATTAGTATGAGCAGTGAAAGTGAAGAATCAATCTACGAGAGAGTTGCAAGACTTGAAGATGAGGTTGCTGCTCTGAAAAATGAAATAGATGTGATAAAAGGCGCCATACGCAATAAGATAGCACGCCATGAGATTGACAAGATTAAAAGTGGAAAGGATATCACTTCCATTATTGATTAATTCTTTCTTTAATACTTCTTATCAAATCCAGAACAAAATCAGCATCTTCTGCCTCTGGTGATAATTCCAAGTATCTGTTTAGAGACATTATTGCATGATTGTACTGCAACAACCTTGACTCTAAAATTCCCCTGTCTCTAATTTCCCCTGGGGAGTCTGGTTCAACGCACAAGATCATATTTATGCAATGCATAGCCATATCGTAGTTAAACGATTGTATGTAAGAATTTTTGAGGTTTCTGACCATTCGTATAAGGATTTTTTCATCATCAGTTTCATTTAGGAATTCTGGCGAAAATTGAACTCCGCCTCCATAGTTTCTATCAAGGATATCTTGTAAATCATCCACTGTAAGCAATCGACCCTTTCCATATGGATCTAAGATCATTTCTTCTGAATACTTGACAAGAACATGACTTGGAAAACCAACAAGACGTAAATCCAGTCCAATGTGTTTTGCAATTTCGACATAAATAACGGACAAAGTTATTGGGATTCCACTTTTCTTATCTATTATAACATTAAGAAAATTGTTTTTTGGATTATAGTAATCATCTTGTTCTCCAACAAATCCTAAAGCATCAAACATGTATTCATTTAACATGGATATCAAGTAGGTTGGATTTTTCACATCAGTCAAGGAATCTCGCAATGTTTTGCCCATCATGCTTAATTTTTGAGCATATTCACTTATGCTTAAATCTGGATATTCAAGTGTCTGCGCCAGCTTGAGACATTTCTCTACTAACGTATATCTAGGATTTGAGATAAAGGACACCCAGTCGGCAACAATAGGATCAAAATCTTGACTCATACTCTCTTAAGGTAAAACTCTGGATTTTTCAACTCTTTAGTTGTTGGCGGGCTGTCAATCAAAATATGATATGTGCTCTTACCATACTTTGCAAACACAGTATCCATGAAATCCTTTCCCATGCTCTTTCGTATTTGATATGTTGATATGTCGGCATTAGCAAAGTTGACAATGTAATTCTGAAAGTCTTTATCATCTTTTAGAATATTTTGTACTGCAAATTCTGCCATTCCTTCCGTTGTGGTAAATGCTGCATGATGGGTCTGTATGGGCTTGAGCCATCGTTGATATATGTCAAGGATTTGTGGCAACATTTCAGAAATTTTTGGATCTACGGTTACTTTAGTGAAAGTCATTACGTCTGGACCAAGTACACTAACAATGAAATTGTCTGGGTTTAGCATAAAAAAGAGGTTTGCTCTCCTAGCTATAGGAAATTCTTCAGGAACAAGGGGTATTTTGAGGTACTCCGAAAGTTTATTGATTGTGGCATCATCCAACGCCAAAATTGTCTTAGCAAGTTCTTCGTTTATCACATTTACTTCGCTAACTGCCTTTTTATTTATCTCCTGAAGATTTGTCTGGATTGAATGAATTTGTTCTTCAAGTATTGTCATCTTCAGGGCTCCAATATATCCGGGATTCACATCATCAAATTTGGATTCGTATGGAGGACCACCTTTGTGGAGAATTATCTGAGGATAACTAGAGAGGACAAATTTGTTCAAAAATATCTTGGAGTCAAGATAGTCTCCATATGTAGTGGATATCTTGGAGATGTATGCTTTAGCATAGGTTGAATAGACAAAAAACTTGGCTATGTTATCTCTCATAAGAGCGGCTATCTTATCCGATTTTTCAAGAGCTATCGCACTGAAGAGCTCGTCAACAAAGCCTACTGAATCTTTTGGAGCAAAAACCTTCCTCCCCTTTAGTTTTTTGAACTCAACCAAATCTAAAAGTTCGATTTTTACCTCAGGTGGTACTTGAATGCCTGTAAACTGTAATACTTTTTCTGCCATCTGTGGAAAAATAGTATCTGACAACGCCTTGATTTCTTCAAACTTTACCTTGAAAGCTGTGTCTTGTGTAGCTTTGGTTAATGCTGATGTTATTTCTTTTTCTTCATTTATTTCAACTGATAGCTGATCTATCAATGCCAAAGCAAATTCGTCAAACTCTTCCATCTCAAATGGTGATGATCTGAACTAATTTAACATTAACTTAACATCTAATTTTTAAAATACCGGGGGTGGGTTTCGAACCCACGACCTCCAGATTATGAGTATTACCCTTTGTGTGGACTGGCACTCTAGGCCAGGCTGAGCTACCCCGGCACAAATTACGCCTAATTTTTTGATGCAATTAAATGTACTTACTGAACGTTTGCAATTTTTTTCCATTTAATATCTGTCTTGGTAACCCACTGGAATTTCTTTTGAAGAGCAGAGGTGTAAAGCTTCTCCCATTCTAATCCTACTTGGTCAGTCCATGCTTTGAAAACTCTTGGGTCTATGTAGTTTCTAAGGGATGTTCCCAAGTTGTAGTCTCTTGTTTTCTCTGTGAGCTCTATTGTAAGCTTCATCTTCACCTCTCGTAGCTTCTGCTTTTCTTTCTGTTTTTCAGTTTTTGGTACTGTTTCTCTTAGTTTTTTTAAGGCGTCCCTCTTTTTCTGTAATGATTCCTCAAAATTCTTTGGGATTGTTCTCTTATGATTGCAGGTAATAGCGGCCTCAAGGTTTGCTAGCTTGGCGTGATAAATCTTCAGATTTTCTGATTTAGAATCCAAATCATCGACCTTTTTGAGATAGCTTGTAACTACCGCAGTTGCCAGATAAGTTCTAAAGACTTTGGCAGTCATTCCCTTTACTATCATTCCAAGAAATTCATTTACATGTCTTGATGTAATATCGTGAAAAATTTGCTCATCTGGTTTTTTCTTTTCAGTGAATTTTTTGATATTATCGTAGAAAATTTTCTCATCTCCTTTTATCTCAACCGTTTCTTGCCACCTGACACTATCTTTTCCAAGAAAGTCAAACTCAATTGCATCTGGTTTTAGTTTAATATGCTCAATTCGTAGTGTTGTGGCACCTACGGTATCAGCTTCATCAGGATCCTTTTCATCCCCTACCCTCATGGCAGTTTTGTAAATCAGATAGCAAACTGTAGCAACTCTTCGCACTTTTTCATCGCGGTTTGTCATTTCCTGTCTTATCTTTTGTAAGACCTTGTCAATGTGTTCAGAAAGCTTGGTAGCCTTATCATATTTCATCTTGTCCCGCTCTTGTTTTAGATCCGAAGTGTCTGAAAGCCAGACGTACTTTCTCTTTTCTGTCAGGTAGTCTTCCCAGCTTGCCAGCCACATAAAGTCATGCTCGTGTATTATCTTTCCCCAATCGCCTTCTGGAATCTTGGCCTCTTTTCCTAGATTGAGTGTAACATCTTTGTGGGTTATCCTTGGCTTCCATCTTCCACGCAACGGATGCGCTCCCCTTCCAATGAAAAGACCTGGAGGTTCTGCCATCCAGTTGGCAACTTCGACTTCTTTTCCATCCATAATTGCCTTTCCATACCCTCCCTTCATCTTTTCACGAATCTCTTTTCGCTGTGTAGCAAGCTTCTTTTTCTGTCCTTTGTCCAATGTTAGTTTGGCATCCTTTTCTGTGTCAACTACCCTATTAGCTTCAGAAAAATTAATGTCAGAAAAGGAGATGCTCTTGAACTTTGCAGGAAGAACCTTTTTCAAATCTTTAATAAAGTTTTTACGAAAAACCTCGTCTTGCACATACGGCGTGTCTTTTTTCTTTGCCCATTGATACACCATCTCTTCCTGCTCTAAATTAAGAGGTACTTTCTCACCCCTGATCTTAATTGTAATTTCCTTTGATTCAAAAGGCGGAGGGAAATCTATACCACTGTGTTGCAAAGTTCTCCATTTCATTTTAAATTATCACCAAATCTGTGCCTAAATCTGTTGACTTTGATAAAAATTGACAGGGTGTGATATATCAACGTACCCTGTTATACAGTTAAGAACCAAATAGCTCTTTTTTGATATAATTTTCAAACTCTAGATCAGTTTTTGTCTTCTTTGCTTCCAAAAACATTGCTGCATCATTTCCAACCGTATATCTAGGCAATGGATTTTCAGACTTGATTGCCTTGATTATGGTTCTTGCAACCTCTTGTGCAGGAGTACCCATCTCTGCCATCATGCCTATTCCAGCAATTACCTTGTTTGTAATGTCTTTGTAAACAGAGTCTGTTTTCATGGATTTCTTTACCGAAGACATAAAGTTTGTCTTTATCACACCAGGCTCTATTATTATGATATTAATTCCAAAAGGTGACAGCTCATATCTCATAGACTCACTTAATCCCTCAAGTGCAAATTTTGAGCTTATGTAAGCTGGAGAAACAGGAAATCCTATCCTGCCAGCAACCGAGCTTACATTTACTATGATTCCGGATTTTTGTTTGCGCATTACAGGAATGACTGCCTGAGAAACTCTCACTACTCCAAAAAAGTTTGTTTCAAACTGTGCCTTGAGCTCTTCCATTGAAAGATCTTCTAGACAACCAAATAGACCATAGCCAGCATTATTTACAAGAACGTCTATTCTATTTTTTTCTTTCAATATTTTATTTATTGCGGTTTGTACCGTTTGATCTTTGTCAACATCAAGCTCCAAAACCTCTAGATTCAAATTTTCCTTTTTTGCAATTTCTCTTATTGGGTTATCTTTTTTTGTATCCCGCATTGTAGCATAAGTGTAATACCCTTCTCTTGCTAATGCAAGTGCGGTCTCAAAACCAATTCCACTTGAACTTCCTGTAACAACTGCAACTTTTTCCATGGATGAGATTTGGAAATGCTATTAATAATTTGTATTATTCAAATGACAATCAAACCAGTGGTTTGTCCCCTTCCACAGGCTCAGAAACTTCCGTCACCTCTCCATCGTTGATTCTTTGTAACACTTCGGTAGCTGAAAGCTTATGGAGATATTCGTTATTGTTTCCACATCTATAAGAAAAGGTGCATCTTGGACACCCTGCCTCACTTTTGCAAGGGCATTCTTTTACTATACGCAAGCTTCGTTCAAACGCCTTTTCTAATCTGTCATATAGCGCCTTGCTTGCACCATTTCCACCTATAGCGGAATCATAAACAAAGATCAATCCTGATGTACCAAGAGATATTCCACCTAGGTCCTGCGAGACTCCACCAGTTATCATGTTGCTTCCTTCTATGACAACGTGTTCTGTGGCATGATAACCGCTTGCTTCTACATATTCCTCATTTTCTGATTTCTTTATTGTGTTTATTGGGGATGGTGCCTTGAACACAATTCCTTTTGTAATAAAATCATATTCTAATGGTTTTTCTAAGAGTACTCTTTGCCCCTGTGTTACTTCATAGCCAATTTCGATGTTGACATAACCATAAACTCTTTTTTGTATGTGTAGTTTACAAAATACAACCTCAATTCCACCTGCTTTTCTTTTTTCATAAACTGTTTCAATTGTTGGCCATTCTTCTGTAAGTGCTCTGGTGTAATACGGATAATCTTTTGGAAGATATTCAAGTTTTGCATACATTTTTTCGGGATATCCAAGCTCTTTTACTTTATATCTTGTTCCAGCAAGAAAATAGATCGCTGATTCATGCAACTCCTCAAGTGCAATTGGTAGAACTCGCTCGCCAACTTTCTTACCGTTTAAAAATATGTCAATTGATTTTCCAATTCCCCTAATGCTATAGTCATTTAGTAAAGATTCGGTTTGAGTATAGTTTGGAACATATCTGTTCTCAATAAGAACAAGATTGCCAGCAGCTACATGTTTTTCAATTATCTCCGCATGTTCTTTTAGCTCATGTTTTGCTATTGGTTTGTCACAAGCCATTGCAAGAATCTGAAATTCTTCTACAAAGGGATTTTTTGGATCGATATAGATCTTTTCTACATCCTCAAAGTAGTCGCTTGGATGGTTTTTGTAATACTGTGAGATAGGATCGTTTCCAAGAACCAAAAACGCATAGCCATTCTGACCCTTCCTTGCTGCCCTGCCTATTCTCTGCACAAGCCTGTTTACAGGTATAGTGGATGAAATTACGCCGTCAACATTACCAACATCTATTCCAAGCTCAAGTGTTGGTGTTGCAGAGATTGCCATAAGGGTATTATTTTTGAACGAGTTTTCGACTGATTTCCTATAATTTGCCATTAGCCCGGCCCTGTGAACTTTGATGTCTACTTTTTGTCTTCTTGCTTGCATTGCAAGAAGCTCCGAGTTTAGATGTGAATTACTAAAGACAAGAGTCTTGTGCCTTTTTGATGTGAGTTTTTTCACAATGTCTACCATCAACGCACGCTGTGTCATAAGTGATGGAAAGAGCATACTAAAATCTGTCTTACCTCTTTTACCAGATCCTGATACAATCTTCATTTTTACACCAAAGAGTTGCTCGCAAAATGGAAGTGCATTGTCAAGTGTTGCGGAGGATGCGACAATCTGCAGCTTTGAACATATTCTTTTCAGTCTTTTAATGATATAGTGAACATTTGATCCAAATATTCCTGAATAGACATGTGTTTCATCTACGACAAGAAATTTTGTTGTATTCAATAGCGTAGCAAACTTGCTTCTATGCCACATGTGATAGTGTAGTATATCAAAATTTGTTATTATAATCTGAGGTGGATTTTCAAATATTTTTTGTCTGTCTAATGTTTTTGTATCGCCATCAAATACAGCTACCTCCATTCCCAATCTGTCTGCAATTTCTTTTATCTTGGGTAGCTGATCTTTTGAGAGAGATTTTGTTGGATAAACAAAAAGTGCTAAAATTCTGCCTTTAGAATCCTTTTCATCTAGAATCTTCTGCATTATAGGCACAACAAATGCTTCTGTTTTGCCTGCCGCAGTGGGGGCAGTGATGACTACATTGTTTCCGCGCATTATTTCCAGAATTGCCTCTTCTTGGAACTTGTAAAATTGTTCAATATCTTTTTCTTGCAAAGCATATGCAATGTTTCTGTCTAACCCTAATTCAATTACCTTGCTTCCCATCTCAAGTTCCGGTTCAGAAAGTGTCCTAAAGTGAGAAACAAAATGTTTCCTTGAAAACAAAATAGAACTTGTTAGTTCATCAAGCAGAGCCCCTCCTATCATTTTTTTTATTTCAATTTCACTTTGAATTATGCCTTCCTGCTCAAGTGCAGTTTGCATCTTTTTCTTGGTTAGAATTTTACCTTGATCAAATCTTGTCAGAAAATCAAGATAAGCCTCGTCTATGTTTTTATTATAATCAACAACGTCTTCCAGTCCACAACCGAAACACCCAAACATGATCTTTTGATTGAATGTTTTTTGCATTTCCATCTTTGATTTGCATTTTGGACAAGAGTACAATACACAAAGACATGTTTTATGTTGGATTTAATTTTTGGTTGTGTTGGACCCTTGTCTCCCGGTTAAACCTTTAAGCAACGAAGCAGATTTTGATATGTTGAAAGTATTTGTTACTGGCGCAACCGGCTTCATCGGTTCTAGGCTTGTTGCAAAACTTGTTGATAGAGGTGTATCCGTTACGTGCTTGGCCCGTTCTAGCATTCAAAATCCTGCTGTAAAAACTGTAAATGGTGATCTCACCTATCCTGACTTTATCCTTCCTGATGAGAGATACGATGTTGTGTATCATCTTGCTGCGGCGTGGCCCGGTGAAAAGGACAAGAAAGTAACAAAAACAGTCAACTATGACGGCTCTGTAAATTTATTCAGCCTCGTAAAAGAAAAGACAAAGTTTTTTGTATATGTGTCAGGTCTTGGCGTTTTTGGTGATCCTGGTAATAACATTGTTGATGAAAACTCTTCATTGCAACCAAATACAGAATATGCAAAGACAAGACTTGAAGCACAAAAGTTTCTAGAGTCAAACTGTAAAGAAAAATCAATTGATTTTAGTGTTGCACATCTTGGCGATGTTTATGGAAATGGCGGTTGGTTCAAGTCTATCATGGTTGACAGACTAAAAAAAGGAAATTTCAAACTTCCAGGATCTGGAGAATACTATAGAAGTTTTGTACATGTAGACGATGTTGTCTTTGCACTTGTTGCTATGGCAGAAAAAAACGCTGTAAACCAATCATTTGTCGTTACAGATTCAAATCCAGTGGTTTTCAAAGAATATGTTAACTTTGTGTGCGATGAGCTTGGAGTAGAGCATCCAGGGAGTGTTCCATCATTTTTGGCAAAAGCAGTCATGGGCGGAGATTTTGTCAAACTTTTAACAACATCTGTAAAGACATCTAATGCAAAGATTGCCAAACTTTGTGAATTTATGTATCCATCATACAAAGAAGGTGTACATTCTGTTATTGCAGAAATGAAACCATGATTGACATATAATATGCCAGCATTCTAATTTTTCCATGGGTCTTGGAGGATATTGGGGCGAAGTACTTGACGTTTTAAAAGACATTATTCCTGTTTATGACAGAGTAAATTCGCTTATCTCACTTGGAAAAGATGAGGAATGTCGCAAGAGGGGACTCTCAGGTAGAGTAAAGGAAGGAAATCTGGTATTGGATGCTGGTTCTGGATTTGGAAATATGTCCAAAACCGCATCAAAACTGTGTGGCAATAATTTGAAAATTGTACTTTATGATCCACTAATACCCATGCTAAAAAATACAAAAAAGTTTTTTGAAAAACCACCTGCCGTTGCATCTGGAGTATTCGAACACATTCCATTTCAGGAAGAAAAGTTTGATGCAGTGATCTGTGGTTATTCATTACGTGATGCAATAAGTCTCAAAACTGCAATATCGGAAATTCATCGAGTACTAAAAAAAGGAGGAAGATTCGTGATTGTTGATCTTGGCAAGCCAGATCACCCTTTTATAAGAATGGGCGTTTCATTTTATCTTAGAATAATACTTCCTATCATTGCATTTGCAGCAGCAGGAAAGCTTGGGCTGAAATTTGTAACTCTTTACGGAACATACAAACTGTGGCCACAAAACAAGAAGCTTGAAGCCATGTTGCTTGAAGAGTTCTCAAAAGTAGAGTTTGATACAGCAATGATGGGTGGCGCAATAATGGTCGCGGCATACAAGTGACATGAACCGACCGCTGATTCTAGTATATGCTACTGCACTGATTGTGGGTATCTCATATGGTATGCATAATCCAATCGTTCCAGTCTTTTCAAAAGAAGTGATTGGTGCTTCATATTTTGAGCTTGGTCTGATTGGTTTTTCAAATTTTATTCCTTACATGTTTATTCCACTCTTTGTTGGTCTGCTTCTTGACAGATTCAATAATGGCCTTCTTCTTACACTGGGAATTACAATAGACGCACTATCGATCTACCTTCTGTCGATATCTCAGTCTGTTCCAGAAGTTGCCATCTTTAGGGCAATGACTGGTGTGGCACACTCTTTTTTCTGGCCTCCGTGTGAATCCATAATATCACGAGTCACATCGCCTCAGGCACGTGTAAAATCGATTTCAAAATTCATGGGATTCTTTGTCGGAGGGCTGATGATAGGTCCACTAGTTGGAACATTTTTGTTAGAACACTATGATGTAACTTATAGGATCCTATTCCAGTATGCAACATTTGCAATTGCGACCGGAATTGTTTCTTCACTACTTTTGAGAAAATATGGCAAAACTACACATCAAACAGAGTTTTCATTTGTATCTGTCAAGAAAATTTTGAAATTTCCTACAATAGTGATAATGCTAATTTTTTGCAGCTCTGCGTTTGGTACATTTCTGACAATTTTGCCGGCATATATGAGCGACAGATCCATTTCTGAATCAAACATAGAATTATTGTTTTTCATTTTTGGTATTTCTAGATTGATCTCACTTGGTTTTTCTGAATTGTTGGCAAAAAGAATTTACTATAGTCTAATTGGAACAATGTTTTCCATTGCTATAGGAATGATAATTCTAGTTTATTCATTTTCATTAGAAACATTCGTTGTAGCTGTTTTGATTATGGGATTTGGTTTTACTGTGTATTTCCCACTTACATTTGAAATTATCATGAAAAAAGCACAAAAAGAACACTCTGGTGGATTGATAGGAGCTTATGAAACAACATTTGGAGTTGGATGGGCAGCAGGACCACTTTTTGCTGGTATTGTGGCTAATTTCTTTGGGAATACCACTCCTTATCTAATGTTCTTTGCAATTGGAATTGCAGTTACAGCTATAGTTGTTTTAAAGAAAAAAGAACTACAACCTGCACGGAATCCAAATCTTTAATTTTGGAATAAACCAAAACCAGCTGTGCAAGATTTATCACTTAACATATTGGGTAGTGAATGGATAATCATCGCTTTTGTAGCTATAGTATTGCTTCTTGGAACAAACCGTCTACCAGAACTATCAAGAAAGCTTGGCAAAGCGGTAGGAGAATACAACAAAACAAAAAATACGGTTCAAAGCGAATTTCAACATGCTACCACTGGTTACAATATTTCTGTGCAGGGTCCAGTACAAACAGAAAGGCAAAAGCTTGAAATGATTGCAAAATCGCTTGGACTTGATTTTTTAAATAAAAGTGACGAAGAATTAAGAAACATAATCACGTCAAAGATAGGAAGACAAAACCCAGAACAAGGCTGACTATCTGGCATAGCTAAACAAATTTAAATATAATATCAAGTCACTCAGATCGGTACGATTTGGTAAAGATAGATCCTTGGAAGAATGCTTTAAAACAACTCGATGACGCTGCAAAAATTCTAAAACTCGATTCTGGTGTGCGGGACGTGCTTGCGACTCCAAAAAAAGTCTTGACAGTTGCCCTGCCAGTAAAAATGGATAATGGAAAGATCAAAGTTTTTACGGGATTCAGATCGCAGCATAATGATTTTCGTGGACCCCACAAGGGTGGAATTAGGTATCATCCTGATGTGACAATAGAAGAAGTAAAAGCGCTTTCCATGTGGATGACATGGAAGTGTGCAATAGTTGATGTTCCGTTTGGAGGAGGAAAAGGCGGAATCATTTGTGATCCAAAAAAACTTTCAGATGGAGAAAAGGAGAGAATGACAAGAAGATATGCATATGCCATTTCTGAAATCATAGGTCCAGGAAAAGATATTCCTGCACCCGATGTCTATACTACAGGAAAAGAGATGGCGCAGATAATGGACGTTTACAGTGTTTTGCATGGACAGGGCGAGCCAGCTGTTATTACAGGTAAGCCTCTATCAGTTGGTGGTTCTTTAGCTAGAAATGTTGCTACTGGATTGGGTGTTGCATATTGTGTCAGAGAAGGAGCAAAAAAAATTGGATTGAAGCTAAAAGGAGCAAAAGTAGTAATTCAAGGATATGGGAATGCAGGAACCTTTTCAGCTGAATATTTGGAAAAGATGGGTGCAAAAGTTATCGCAGTAAGTGATTCAAAAGGTTCAATAATAAATCCAAAAGGGTTGGATTCTAAAAAAGTTCTTGAATATAAAAACAAGCGTGGGAGTGTTGTTGGTTATCCTGGCAGCAAAAAGATTTCAACAGAAGCACTTCTTACAACTCCATGTGATGTACTAGTACCTGCTGCACTTGAAAATCAGATCACCCCAGAAATTGCAAAAAAGATCAAATGTAAGATTATAGCCGAAGCCGCAAATGGACCAACAACTCCTGAGGCAGACGAGATTCTATTCAAGAAAGGAATAATGGTAATACCAGATATACTGGCGAACTCTGGCGGAGTATGTATTTCGTATCTAGAGTGGGTACAGAATTTACAGAGATACTACTGGACATTTAATGAAGTTGCAGGAAAGATGGAGGAACACATTGTTCGTGGATTTAATGACACCTACAACTTGGCAAAGAAGCACAAGGTAGACATGCGCAAAGGTAGTATGGTTCTTGCAGTCGGCCGTGTGCTAGAATCATTTGAAGCACGAGGCTTGTGGCCTTAGGTATTATACTACAAAACAGATACGAAAACTAGAAGGGCATTGTAGTGTGAATGATGCTTGTCATCGGTGAACAAGAAGGTTCTAAAAATTAATCTAATGTCTGATACCAACTTATTGAAAAATAAAAATGAACTAGAAATCTAAACTTAGGAAGTACTGAACGAGCTGCCACAAGAACAGCTTTTGGTCACGTTTGGATTATTGATTTTAAATCCAGCGCCCATCAGACTCTCTATGTAGTCTACATTTGCACCTTTTAGGTATTCTTGGCTGTAGCTGTCTACAAGCACCTTTACTCCATTTTCCTCAAGTACAACGTCGTCTTCTTCTGCCTTTTGTTCAAAACTCATTCCATAGGAAAGACCTGAGCAGCCTCCACCTTGGACATATATCCTAAGGTATTCTGGCTTTTCTGCCTCTTCTTTCATGAAGGCAAGGACCTTTTCTGCTGCCTTTGGCATAATGGTGAGCAGTTTTGTGGTTTGTGTATCACTCATTGTGATTCTTGTTCGTCTTTTAAATTATAATAACCTTTTCATACGTGACATATTAGGAATTTAACCTAAAGCTGAGAAGTTATTTCTTTGACTTGTTCACAAAAGCAGTCATTCTTTCTGATCTATCTGGATGAGTAAAGCACAATCCCCACGTGTATAGCTCCAAAGCAAGTGCAGTATCAATATCAGAATTTCTGCCCTTGTTTATTGCTATTTTAGACATTCTTACTGCTATTGCAGAATTTTGAGCAATCATCTTTGCCATGTTCATGGCCTCTTCCATTAGCTTCGGTAGCTCAACAACTTGGTTTACTAATCCAATTGACTTTGCCTCATCTGCCTTTACTTGTCTTCCCGTGTAGATTAGCTCCTTTGCCTTTGCTATGCCTACTATTCTCGGCAATCGCTGCGTTCCTCCCCATCCAGGACAGATTCCTATTGTAACTTCGGGCTGTCCAATCTTTGCAGTATCAGCTGCGATTCTAATGTCACATGCCAGAGCAAGCTCGCAACCTCCACCTAGAGCAAATCCATTTACTGCTGCTATAATTGGCTTGCTACAGTTTTCAACCGTGAAAGTTAGAAGATGTCCAAGCTTGGCATATGCCTCTGATTCTATGGGAGATATAGTAGACATGTATGCAATGTCTGCTCCTGCAGAAAATGCCTTATCGCCCTCCCCAGTAAGTATAATGACTTTAACGGTTTCGTCCTTATCGAGCTCGTTGAAAACTGAGATCAGTTCTTTTGCGACGTCCGTGTTCATCGCATTGTACTTGTCTGGTCTGTTTATTTTTACAACACAAATGCCATCAGATTTTGAGACATTAACTAGCGACATGCAGAAACTCCAATCTATGTCGAACTTAAACCTTGTCTGTTTGTGTTATGTTTTCCCCACTGGAGTAAACCTGCCGCAGCAGCTACCCAAGTTCTAATATCGTCATACACTGGAACTTTGTGATTTTCTATTAAAGCTGAAACCCGTTGTGTATAAGGCCCTCCATTGCCTCCAACAAGGATTGGTTTTTTGTTTTGTCTTGAGAATTCGCCAAGATAATCTATGATTGTCTCCTCTAGCGGATCATCTTGGAAGACAAACCACGGCATTATTATGTCGACATTGGGATCGTCCATGAACTTTTGAATTGCATATCTGTAATCATCTGCGTTTGCACCACCAGTCACATCCACCGGATTTCCACTTCCAAGAACATACGTTGGCGGATAATGTGCTTTCATTTCACCAAGTGTCGCTTCTGTAACTTTTGCAACTTCAAGTCCAAATCTCTCAAAGTGATCAATTGCACCAATCATAGGACCTGCTCCGTTACTAACAAGTCCAGCACCATTTCCTTTTGCGGCAGGTTGCCATGAAAGTGCCTTTACTACTCCTGCCAGCTCTTGGTAGCTGTCAACTGAAATAATTCCTGCTTGTTTAAACGCTCCCATAATTATTGCATTTGATCCTCCAAGTGATCCTGTGTGTGACGCTGCTTGCTTTGCCCCAAGTGCTGTTCTACCACTCTTCCATATCACAACTGGTTTGTGTTTTTCTGCCATTACTCGCTTTGCAGTTTCTATAAATTTGCGACCATCTCCAAAGCCTTCTACATAAAGTGTGATGACTTTGGTCTGAGGATCACTTGCCAAGTACCATATCATATCTGCCTCATCTACATCTGATCTGTTTCCATAACTTACCATCTTTGAAAGACCAAACGAGTCAGCAGTCTCAAGAAAACTAATTCCCATCGTGCCACTCTGGGACAAAAATGCTACATCTCCAAGTCTTGCTCGCACCATTCTTGCTTGCCCTTGGAAGGCACAATCAAGCCTGTTTGCAGCATTAAACATGCCAATGCAGTTAGGACCAATTATCCTAATCCTATGTTGCTCAGAAAGACGTTTTATCTCTGCCTCCATTGCTGCCCTTTCTCCACCAAGCTCCTTTCCTCCTCCTGACACTATCACAACACTATGAATGCCCTTTTTTGCACAAGCTTCAAGAACCGGCGGAGTAACTGAAAGATCAACACAGACTACAACCAAGTCTATAGGATCTTGTATTGCCTCCAATGATGGATAACACTTGATTCCCAAAATCTCGTCAGCTTTTGGATTGATTGGATATACCTTTCCCTTGTAATCGTGCTTTGCCATGCTATCTAAGACTGAGTTTCCAATCTTTCCTGGGGTAGCAGAAGCCCCAACAAGGGCAACAGATTGAGGTGTGAAAAACTTTTCCATGAACTCAGAGTTTGGCTGTGCTATAGAAATTGCATTATTTTTGAATTCCTTTCTCAAAAGGATCTTTGCATCTACGACATAGTACGATTTTGGATATACCACAATTGGATTGAAATCTATACTATCAAAATAACCAGCATTATCGACACCAAGCTTGCCTATCTGGGCTAGTGCTTTTGCAAGCATGTTTTGGTCTATGGGTTTGCTTCCTCTGAATCCTTGCAGTATCTTTGCACCTTTCAGCTCTTGAAGCATTGATTTAGCATCTGTAACTGTGATCGGAAGCATTCTAAATGCAACATCTTTGAATATCTCAGTTAATACACCACCAAGTCCTACCATTATGACAGGTCCAAACTGAGGATCGTTTTGTAGACCAACAATAAGCTCAACTCCCTGTGGAACCATTTTCTCAAGCAAGATTCCTTTTAGTTGAACTCCTTTCTTTTTTGAGAGTCTCTTGTACATGTTGTTGAAGGCTTTCTTTACTTCTTTCTCATTTTGTAGTCCAACCTTTACTCCACCAACATCAGTCTTGTGAAGAATTTGTGGTGAAACAACCTTCATGACAAGTGGATATCCAAGCTTTCGTACAGCCTTTGTGGCTTCTTTGGCAGAATTTACAAGAGCATATCCAGGAACTTTTACACCATACTTTTTCAACACGGACTTTGAAATCTCTTCTGTGATTACTTTGTGATCAGTTGCAATCGTTTCTTCAAAGATTTTGGTCACAGAACTCATATAGAACGAAAAGTCTAATCGTCATTATATTAAACTTTTGTCACAGATTGTATACTGCTTTGAAATTTCTGTAAAAGGTTTTCATATTGTTTTGTATGTGCTGTATATTTTCAGGTATTTTTCTGATTATCTCTTGTGGATTAATGTAAGGCACTTTGCTAAGCCCGTCTTTTGATTTATCTAACCACAATCTAATCGTCTTTTCGTCCACCTCAAGGTGGAATTGTACTCCTATCGCTGTTCCTAGCTGAAAAGCCTGATTTTCGTAATCTTTGGAATGGGCAAGTCGTATCGCATCTTGAGGAAGGTCAAAGGTATCACCATGCCAATGGAAAACTATTGCTGGGCTTTTAATTCCTGAAAAAAGACTGGATTTTGAGAGGTTATCAAACTCAACGTCGTGGTATATTCCAATCTCTTTTTTCGTTCCTTGATAGACTTTTGCTCCAAATGCCTTTGCAATAAGCTGGGAACCAAGACAGATACCAAGAACTGGTACCTCTTTTTGCACAGCTTGTCTTACCAATTCCATCTCTTTTTTTAGATATGGTAGATCATCGTTTGCACTTTCTGACGCACCCAAAATTATAATTACAGATGAATCAAGATCTGGAATTTTTTCTTGTTTGGCAAAGACGATTTTTGTATTAAATCCATCTTCTTCTAAGAGTTTGCCAAGCCCAGCAAGCCCTTCATACCTTGCATTTTGTAGAACAAGAATCTCAGACATCTTTGATATATCGTTGAAAACTGCTTAATATGTCAAATGCTACATTGTTGCTATGAAGATTACAGAATCTGAAATAGAAAGATTGAAAAATTTCATAACTTCTCTAAACTCAAAAAAAGACAGCGTAGTGGTAGTAGAAGGAAAACATGACTTAGCTGCACTAAAAAAACTTGGCTTCTCTGGTAAGATCTGTGAATTCCATAGCTTCAAAGGGTTAACAAGGTTTGCTGATTCAATTGGATCATACAAACGGCTCATAGTTTTGCTTGATCATGATAGAAAGGGTAGATATCTTACAAGCAGAATAATATCAGAACTTGAGCACCGCATAATAATAGATCTATCCTTTAAGCGAAGACTTACCTCTATAACGAAGGGAAAAATAAGACACGTAGAGGATCTCTCAGTGTACTGGCAGCCTAAACAAGATCGGTTTGTATACCAAACCCAACCATAAGCACTTATATCCGCGTCTGGGCAAAAGTATTTGATCAAAAATTAAGAGGATTATGAATTGCCAAGTACAGGAATTGTCAAGTATCACGTTAAGCTCAGCTTTGACGTCGATGGGTTGGTTGAAAAGGCCGACATAATAGGCGCAATTTTTGGCCAAACAGAAGGACTGTTAGGACCAGAGATGAACCTAAACGAACTGCAAAAGGTATCAAAGGTGGGCAGGATTGAAGTAAACACTACTTCTACGTCAAGCCAAACAAAGGGCGATGCTTTGTTACCAATGAGCACAGACATATCTACTGCGGCTCTTATTGCTGCTGCAATAGAAAGCATCGATAAGGTCGGTCCTTTCCAAGCTCACTTTAAACTGGAAGCAATTGAGGATGTTCGTTCTGCAAAGAAAAAAGAGATTGTAGACAGAGCAAAGGAAATCGTTCAGAAATGGTCCACAAAAACAATCAGCGAAGGTGACGAGATGCTAAAGGATGTATCTGAAGGTGGCTCTACTGGTAAGTTGACTACATTTGGAAGCGAAAAACTTGCATGCGGCTCTGGGGTATTTGACTCACCATGGATAATTCTGGTTGAAGGAAGAGCTGACGTCATAAATCTGTTAAGAGCAGGTTTTGATAACGCACTTGCAATAGAAGGAGCAAGAATAGATGAATCGATAAAAGAGCTTTGTGCATCAAAATCAAAGGCTGTCGCATTCTTAGATGGAGACCGAGCTGGAGGATTCATACTAAAAGAACTAAAAGCTATGGTTAACATTGATGTGGTTCACCGTGCACCAGAAGGAGTTGAAGTAGAAGAGCTCACGCCACAACAGATTGTAGACATACTCAGAGAGACTGCAGAGGACATGAAAAAAGAAACTGCCAAACCAAAGTTGCAAGATCCAAAAGATGAACTAATTGCAGACGTTGCAAAAAAAGTCTATCCGGATTTGAATGAGTCACTTGAGGCGGTAGCACTTGATGGGGGACTCAACGAACTCTTCAAAGTGCCAGTAAGCGAAGTGGTAGGAAAGCTCTCTTCTGACTCTGGAATAAAATACCTTGTGTTAGATGGGATCATAACGCAAAGATTGATTGATGCTGCAAAAGAAGCAGGAATAGAGTGCGTAATAGGTCATCGTACTGCCAACTTGAAAAAGACAGACGGCCTAGTACTCAAAACATTTACAGAGCTCGGCGTTGCCTAAACTCTTTAATGTCAGACCTCAAGGTTCAACACATTCTTACTCTTGCTGAGCTTTTGGCAAAAGGGGCAAGGCACAACTTTGTTTCTATTACAACATCATCACTTGGAAAAAACATTCATAGATCACAGCAAGCAGCATCAAAACATCTTCTGGAGTTAGAGCGTGATGGATACATAGAACGAATTAGAAGTGGACAGAAGGTATCCGTCAGAATTACAACTAAAGGACACGCTGAGATGGCAAGAATATCCTCTATTTTACGATCGAGCTTAGAATCATCCCCATCGTATTTAGAATTCAAAGGAACTATAATTTCTGGAATGGGAGAAGGTGCATATTACATGTCTATGAAAGGATACGCAAAACAATTCAAGACAAAGCTTGGATACATTCCATTTCCTGGTACACTTAATGTCAAGCTAAAAGACAAAGAATACACCGAAGCAAAGCGTAGTCTTGATGCATATGGGGGAATGATGATTAACGGTTTTTCTGACGGGAAGCGTACATATGGATGGGTAAAATGCTATCCGGCAAAAATCAACAATTCAATTGATAGTGCATTGATAACTCTGGAAAGAACACATTATGATGACTCTGTAATTGAGCTGATTTCATACACAAACATCAAAAAAGCAGCCAAGCTTTCAACAGGCTCGCAGATTTCAGTTAGAATCCCTATCACCTCAAAGTTAAGCAAGGCGTAAATGTTACGGTGACGTATATTTACACTAATGAACATATACGATACAAAACCAGTTAATTGTTCAAAATGTGGTAAATCTATAGGAGAAATTGATTACGATGCGGTCGTTACACTGCCCAAGTGCGGACATTGTGCTAACCCTGTGCCTGAAGGTGACGACAAGGCACTTTATGTGATAACCAAATACCTGAAATAATTCAATTATTTAATACGTCAACTAATATTAGCGATTAAACCATATGATATGTAATGGTTCTAATTTGGATTGGAATTGGAGTAGGAACTCTAACTGCAATTGCTCTGATTTACAAGATTATAAAATCCAAAAAAGGCGACTTTATATCGATTAGGTGCAAAAAATGTGGCTTGAAGACAAACGGCTTAAAATGTCCAATATGTGAAAGCGAGAAAAATCGCATGAAATAGAATCAGAGCCTGTAAATCGATTCTCCGTAATCGCTTTCTATTTTTGAACTCTTGATGTCTGGGATAGGGGACTGGAGTCTTGCTATGCTGACATTGACATTGATCTTCTTGCATCCATCTGTGATGAATTTTTCTTGATGAACTTGGTCATATCCTAATGCGATAATGTCTGGCTTGACAACCTCAACTGTTTTAAAAATGTCGCCCTCGTGTCCTACCATGGCATAGTCTACCATTGAAAGAGAACTAACAAGATCCCGTCTTAGCTCCATGTTATGCAGTGGTATTCTACTCTTCATCTTTTGTGCAGTTTTATCGGTTGCTACTACAACTACAAGCACATTCCCAAGTGACTTGGCAGCTCTTAGAGTGTGCAAGTGGCCAGGATGTATGATATCAAAAACTCCTCCAGCAAGTACAACTCTTAACGAAGATCTGCCTATTTCTGTTAACGTCTTTTTGTCAGATTCAATAATTCCATTTTTTACCAAAACTTCTATCTTTGTTTTTAGATGATCTGAGTTTACTGGAAGCTTTCGCCTAATTATAGAAATGACATCCTCTTTTGAAAGCGAGGACACATAGAAGGCCGATATTATTTCCTTATCAAGAGCATCCAACTATATCACTAAAACATAATTCCTTGTTCTTGATTTATCTATAAACGCTATGCCCAAGGATCTATTCCCTTAGAAAAGCGTAGCGCATCTATCAATCCTTCAGCATATCCTATGCTTAACACTGCAAGCTCCGATTTTCCTTGACTTTGAAATTTTTCTGCATCATCAAGATACAGCTCAGCATTTTCTAAAACAGATTGAATACTTTTGTCACCCTTGAAGTGATTTGTTACCTCGTCTAAGGCTTTTCTAGCTTTTGGGATATATTTTTGAAGCATCTGATCTGAAATTTTCTGAATCCTAGAAGAATTATCAAAGGGCTCATCAAGGCATTTTGCTAAAATTTTTAGTGCATCGGATTCTGTAAAATGCAGAGCTCCTGGTATGATGACTGTATGTGGAGGTTTGCCAAAATCTATCTTTTTGAGGCTTGAGATTTTTCCAGCGATTATTTTTTGAGTTGTAGTGCCTATTCTTGATGCAACAATGGCAAAGCTTGATTCATCTATGACGTTTCTTTTCTGTTCGCCTTCCACCAAAAGTAGGTTGGACAAAGCATTTTTTGGATTCAGGAAAAACTTGGCGTCATTATTATATTCTAAAATTATGAGAGAGTGGTTGCCAGCTATCAAATTCTCATAAATTGTATAATACACACTAGATGCAGATTGCTGATCCTTCATCATGGTAATAGATCTGCCAATCTTGTAGTAGTGAAGACCACACTCACCAATAAGAGAAGTAATTGCTGATGAAGCATGAATGGTTTTAGTTTTGATTTTTTCCATGATTGCTCTTGTTCGTAACTCGATATGGGTTGTTGCTATGTAGGGATCACCATACGATAGGAGTACGGCATTTTTCTTTTTGGCTTCTTTAAGTATGGTCTTTCCATCTTCGACAAACCATCTTGGCGCCGTTTTCAAATCCCCGTTGACAAGTTTTCTAATTTTTGTGATCTCTGTTTTTGAGATGGGACTAGTAAACAGTTCTAAAAACACAACATCAGCATTCTTAAGAATTTTTACAGCATCCGAACCTATTCCATTAACGCCAGAAATTCCTAGACCTACAAACCATAGCATGATTGGATTTCAGGATTTGGTTATTTTGACCTTGCGCGATGGATGTTTACTAAATATAACAATTGATAAAGTGAAGATATATGCGATTGAATTTTTTTAAAATTATTTAGATTTTACATGTAATCTCTTTAGATGGTACAGCATACGCTTTAAGACCTCAATGCTTCTGAGATACTCATCTATTGAAACTCGCTCATCTATCGTGTGTGATGCATGCGGATCACCAGGACCATATGTAACAACCGGAATGTTTAGAGAATTCCCAATTATGTTCATGTCTCCAGTCCCTGTCTTTCGAATTAACTGTGGTCTCTTTTTTTCTACATCTAGTACTCCTAACGTGAGAGCCCTAACAAGAGGCGAATTATGAGGAGCCTCAAAGGGTTCGGTTTCATCTAGTACAGAATAAAATGCATTGACTTCTTGCTTTTTTGCAACTTCTTGCACTGTGGTTGCTATTTTTTCACCAACCATTTTACAATTCATGTTTACCGGTATTCTAATGTCCATTATAGCATCGCATTCTAATGCTGTTACGTTGTGACTTGAGCCTCCTTTTATCTCAGTTAGAGTTGCTGTAAGTATCATTCCCTTTGGTTTATCTAATTGGTTTGCTTCCAGTGCATTTTTTAACTCACTTATAAAAACATATGATTCGTCTATTGCATTTTTTGCAAGCCAGGGGGCACTAGCATGTGCACTATTTCCAACATTTACTTTGAGGTTAATAGCAATTCTTCCTTTGTAGGCTATTGTGATGTTTCTTATTCCACTAGGCTCACCAAAAATTGCATAATCGATGTCAAGCTTTTGTTTTACTAAACTCTTAATGCCAGTTGCATTTCGTTCTTCATCTACCACCGCAGCAAAGACTACAGTTCCACTATGGTTTTGCATCGAAGCTGCTGCAAGAAGCATTGCCATGAGCGGTGCTTTTGCGTCAGATGCGCCGCGTCCGTAAAGATAACCATTATCAGTTTTAACTTTTATTTTTCCAGGAACTGTATCCATATGACCACACAAAAGTATCTTAGGTGAGCCTACTCCTTTTGTTGCAATCAAGTTTCCTACTTCATCTATGTGGATATTTTCAAATCCTAAATCATCACACTTATCGGCCAAAAATTCTGCAAGCAGCTTTTCAGAAAGTGAGGGAGTATAAAATCTAAGTACTTTCTCAAGCATCTTTACTGAGAATCTTGGTGTTACTGTAATTGAAGAGTCCAATTCTTACTTTCTCGATTGTAGGGCGTAGTCTATCATCAAAGCTGGAATATCTACACCAGTAACTTTGACAGTATTTTTGTATTCTGTTGTGTTATTCACTTCATGTACCAGTAGACCTTTTTCCTTACTTTCCATGAGATCTACTCCAACCATCTGTCCTTGAACTGCATTTTTTGCCCTCACGCAAATATCTTCAAGCTCTTTTGTCACCTTGCATTCTTCTGCCCTTCCGCCAAGTGCCATATTTGTTTTCCACTGACTGTCTCCAGAATATCTGTAGATCGCAGCAACTACCTTGTCACCTATCATTATCGCCCTGATATCACGGGGAGGCCTCTGAACAAATTCTTCAAGATAGTATACTTGGTAAATTGGATACATCCTTTCCCTGCTTTCCATTATTCCTTCTGCAGAATCACGATCCTTTAGTAGTGCGATCAATCTTCCCCAACTACCAACGGTTGGTTTGAGTACCATAGGATAACCTTGACTTTCTAGAGCCGCAAGGGCAGATTCTTCAGAGAATGCTACTGTACTAAAGGGAGTAGGAATTCCATTTTTTTGCAAAAGCATATGAGTGAATAACTTGTTTCCCGCAAAGATGCTGGTGTTTAAACAATTTATCACGTTAATTCCTTTTCCTTCAAGTGCTGCAGTAGAGTGAAGACTTCTGTAATAACTAACACACCTCTGGATTACAGTGCCAAAATTTTCTCTAGTTTGATCCAAATTTAAAAACAAATTCTTACAATCCACCATCTTTATGTCATCTCTCTTTTTTTTGCCGGCGTCAAAGAGAGCTTTTTCTTCCCACCGGATGGTGTCGTAAAGAATCGATAGGCTGGAGCTCACTGGCCCCAGTCCTCACCAACAGTTTGTGCTGGTTTTAACTCAAAGTCTTTAGCTCCTTTTACTAATTCAAAGCTTGCACCACAATCAGGACAGGTTATTATCTCACCTTCCATCGCATCCTTTGGAGTTGAGATATTCGCATCACATTCTATACACTTTATCATTTTACTTACCTGATTTTACCTTAGATTGGGTGTCATTAATTATCTTTCTTTCAAGTCTCTCATCAAGCGGAATTTCAAGCAAATCTCCCATACGCAAGTTCTTGAGGCCTGCCGCCACAGCTTTTGCATGCTCATCATTTTGGTCAAGACCTAAAAGTGACATGAGATATGCTGCTCCATTTTTACCTGCCAGTTCCCCGAACACGATTCTTCGTCTATTGCCTACTACTTTTGGCTCAATTGGTTCGTATGCAGCAGGATTCCTCAGAATTGCCGCAAGATGGGTTCCTGCCTTATGTTTGTAGGCAGTAGCACCTACTATAGGCTTGGAATCGTAAGGCTCGATGTTAGTATATTGTTCTATCAATCTGGAGAGATCCATGAGCATGTCTAGTCTGAAATTATTTGGAGATTTGTATAGATAAGTAAGTGCAACTGCCGTTTCTGCGAGTGCTGGAATTCCAGTTCTTTCACCAACTCCATCTATTGTGGTGTGAATCTGATCTGCACCAGCATCACATCCTGCAAATGCATTTGCTAACGCAAAACCAATATCATTGTGACAGTGTACATCAAGCGGAGTTTTTATTTGGCCTCGCACTGTTTTTACAAGATTGTACATACCTATTGGTCGCATTATTCCTACTGTATCTGTGATGCTTATTCTGTCAACCCCTGCTTCTTCTATTGCTTTGCACATCTTGATTAGAAATGCTGGCTCTGCTCTACTTGCATCTTCCATGGTAAAGCGCATCTTAAGACCATGTGATTTTGCACGCTCTACCGTTTCAACAGCGCGTCGTAAAGCCTCCTCGCGTGTTATCCTAAGTTTATCTTTTAGATGAATATCAGATATTCCAAGGTATGTTGCCATCCATCTTGCATCACAATCAAGTGCAACATCTACATCCTCTTTCAATGCCCGCACATGTACTACTATGTCAGCTCTTAACCCCTGTTTGATTATAGTCTTTGTCGCTTCTTTGTGATCACTAGATACTACAGGAGAAATTTCTATCTGATCAACTCCAAAATAGTCAAGCATCCATGCAATCTGAATTCGTTGTTTGTTTGAAAATGATACACCGGGATGCTGTTCGCCCTCTCTTAGAGTACTGTCTAAAACATGAATCTTCTTTGGCTTATTTCCCATAGCGTTATACTGGTATGCATAGTAATTCGGATCACTCATTGCTGATTTAGTACAAAAAATTGGCGAATATAAACATATTCGTACTAGAATCGGCTAATTATGAAATATTTGTAACGATTTACGTCATAGTTTGTTAAAATGATCCGAGCTTCGTTTTTTATGTCACAGTGTGCAGTATGATGACAGTGTTGGTATCGAATACACCTGGCACCTTGCGCAGAGAGTCAATACACACATTAATGTCAGTAATTGTTGGGGCTCGTATTACAACTGCTATATCATATTGACCGGTTATCTCATAAACAATATTAACTCCTTTAAGCTTCGTTAACTTTGCGGAAACTTTTGCAGTATCTGTTGCAGAATCAACAGAAATCAAAATGATTGCACTAGTAGCATTCGCATCACCAGTTTCTATTGTAAATTTTTTAATAATCCCACCATCAAAAAGATTTTTTACTCTTCTTCGCACTGCAGACTCGGAAAGACCAAGCTTTTGTCCTATTTCTACAAAGGATTCTCGTGAATCTTTCTTCAACATTTCAATTATTGCTTCATCTGTTTTATCACTAGACATTTCTACGTTTTTCCTCTTTTTCTAATAAGATATCAAGTATTTCTAAAGCTTTGGTTATGTCTGATTCTGAAATAACAAGTGGAGGTAGTAACCTGAGTATGTTTCTTCCTGAATACAAAAGCAATAGGCCATTAGCTATTCCGTCAAGCAAAATATCTTTTACCTCAAACTTCATCTCTACTCCAATCATCAATCCTTTGCTACGAATTTCTCTGATTATCTTATGTTTTTTCTTTAAATCTTCTAAGCCATCTTGAAATTTCTTTCCCATTTTTACTGCATTTTCTACCAGACCATCTTGGGTTAGAGCTTGTATTGTAGCAATTCCTGCGGCACATGAAAGAGGATTTCCACCAAAAGTGGACGAGTGTTCACCTTTGCTTATACTTGCAAGTATATCTGGACGCACAAGTGTAGCACCCATAGGCACGCCACCGGCTATGCCTTTTGCAAGACACATGATGTCAGGAGCAGTGTCCCAGTGTTGTCCTGCCCACATCTTACCAGTTCTACCAAGCCCAGATTGGATTTCATCAAAGATCAAAAGTATTCCTTTTTCATTACACAACTTTCTAACATCTTGGAGAAATCCATCAGGTGCAACATGAATTCCACTTTCTCCTTGTATAGGTTCTATTATTACAAATGCTGTATCAGAGTTTACCGTAGATCTTAACGCTTCAATATCTCCAAACCGACAAAAAGAAACTTTTTCGACAAGAGGTTCAAATGACTTGCGATATTTTGGATTAAAGGTTAATGACAAAGAACCAAATGATTTGCCATGGTATGATCCATTCATAGCTACCATACCACTTTTGCCTGTGAATTTTCTTGCAAATTTTATTGCAGCTTCTACTGCTTCTGTTCCACTATTGTTTAGGTGAACCTGAGTTAGTCCTTTTGGTGCAATCTTAATCAGATTCTCAAGAAACTCTTCTCGTGTCTTGTTGTAAAGTGAGCTGTGTACAGTGATTATCTTTTCAAGCTGAGCTTTGAGGGCTTTTACAACACGAGGATTGCAGTGACCAACAAGCGCAACACCATATCCGCCCATGCAGTCGATATACTCTTTCCCATTTATGTCCCAAACATGACTTCCAAGGCCCCGTTCTACGGTGACGGGAAACCGCTGGTAGACGTTTCCCATAAAGTCATCTTCAGTCATTTTGTAATCACCGTGCAGTTCTCATTTGCAATAGCTGCTGATATTGGATTTTCTTTTTGACCGTTTGCAATTAGAGCTTGCTTTACGCCCATTTCTAAGGCCTCTGTTGCTGCAAGAATCTTTTTTTCCATGCCAAAACCTATCTTTGGAAGTATTTCCTTTGCTTCTGCTAAAGACAGACTCTTGACAAGTTTGTTGTTCATCAATAATCCATCAACATTTGTCAAAAAGAGAATCTTATCAGAATGCATCTTTCCTGCAACATATGCCGCAGCTCTATCGCCGTCCACATTAAGAAAGTCAAACTCTTCGCTTATAGCAATAGGAGATATGACAG
This sequence comes from Nitrosopumilaceae archaeon, assembly GCA_040877685.1. Classification (GTDB taxonomy): domain Archaea; phylum Thermoproteota; class Nitrososphaeria; order Nitrososphaerales; family Nitrosopumilaceae; genus JBBDNF01. Next base: position 79,866 of record JBBDNF010000013.1, on the reverse strand, counting down.
GAAGATATCCTTGATCAAGAATTGACTTTAATAGATCTGAATTTACATCCTTAATCTTTCCAGTGTAACCACCATCTATTGCCATCTTGCGACCCTTTTCGTTTATCACGACTAATTTCTTTTTACGCTCCGCTTGGATGATCTGACCATCTATACCAGAAAGTCCTACTGCGTTGATTCCATTTTTTTGTAGCATACCTACTATCATCTTGTTTATCTTACCTGACATTACCATGGTGAAAATTTCTACAGTTTCTTTGTCTGTATATCTACTTTTTATTCCACCTGGTGACACAATGAACTTTTGTTCTTTGCCAAGTGCCTCTGAAATTCTTGTTACTTCTTTTCCACCACCATGAACCAGAATTATTTTTTCTTTTTGTGATACTTTTTTAAGATCAGAAATAGTTGATGAATGAAGCTCATCCACAACGCTTCCTCCTATCTTGATTGTGATCATTTTTTCACACAGGTGTTAACGGTGAGTAGGCAAGCCCTTCCATCTCATCAAAACCTGCCATGATATTCATGTTTTGTATGGCAGAGCCTGCGGCTCCTTTCATGAGATTATCTGACGCTGACAGTACTACTAATCTATTGTTGTCCTCATCCATGTCAAATCCTACGTCGCAGAAATTGGATCCTACGACAAACTTGGGATCAGGAAACTTGTAGAATCCCTTTTTATCATGAATCAACCTGATGAATTTTTCATTCTGATATTGTTCGCGGTATATTTTCCAGAGATCTATCTCACTTACTTGTTTTGTAAGGAATGTGTGATTTGTGCACAAGATTCCTCTAACTATGTCTACTGCATGGGGGCTCATGGACACTTTGATCTTTTTACCAGCGACTTCGCTCAGCTCTTGCTCTATCTCTCCCGTATGTCTGTGTTTTGTAGGCTTGTATGGTCTGATTACTCCAGATCTCATGGCGTGGTGTGTACCAGCAACTGATCCGGCTCCCGCACCAGATGAGCCGATTTTAGAATCAACTATGATATGCTCTGTATCGATTATGTCTTTTTTTACCAGTGGATACAGCGCAAGAAGTGATGTTACCGCCATGCATCCAGGGCATGACACCAGCTGTGCTTTTTTGATCTCTTCTCTGTGGATTTCAGGCACTCCAAAGACTGACTTTGATAGTAACTCTGGATGCGGATGTTGCCAGCCGTACCACTTGTCATAGTCAGAAGGATTGTGAAGACGATAGTCTGCACTTAGATCAATTACTTTCATCCCACGATCGTATAATGCTTTGACTATCTCAGTAGCTGTTCCATGTGGTACCGCTGTAAAGACAATATCACACTTGTCTGACAATTTATCATAATCAAGCTCGGAAAATGTTGAATCAATAAATCCCTTTAGACTAGGCTGAATTCTTGAAACATATTCTCCTACATATTGCCTTGATGTAACCATTGCAATCTCAACTTTTGGATGACTTACAAGTAACCTTAGCATCTCTCCACCGACATAACCAGATGCACCTATGACTCCTACTTTCATTGATATCCCTCTAGCATAACGTGGTATAATTTATTTTATAGCAGATTTAATGGCAAAGTCTATCATTTCTTTTGGAATGTCCTTTTTTGCTACCTTTGCCAGTCCCTTGAACTCTACTGTGTTATTTACTTCATGCACAACCAGTCCTCGTTTTTTATCTTCCATTACATCAACACCAAGTATTCCTCCACCTACTGCCTTTGCTGCTCTCATACACACATCTTCAAGCTCTTTTGTTATCTCACAAACAACTGGCTCAGCTCCTAGTGCAATGTTTGTCTTAAAGCTACCAGATGAAGTTCGGTACATAGCAGCTACCACTTGGTCTCCAACAACTATGACACGTATATCTCGAGGAGGTCGGTTTACCATCTCCTGTAAATAATAGATCCTATCTAGAGGGCCATCACTTAGCTCTCTGACTTCGATTATTGCATCTGCTGTGTCCCTATCCTTAAGTGGCATAACGCCTCTTCCCCAACTCCCAACTACTGGTTTGATAACCATTGGATATCCTGTCTTTTCGAGATTCTCAAGTGCTGCCTCAGACGAGAACGAGAAGTATGTTTTTGGAGTTGGTACATTGTGTTTTTTTAGCAAAAGTGATGTTATCATCTTGTTTCCACAATTGTTTGCAACTTCAAAACTGTTTATGACAGGCACACCAAGAAATTCTAAACACGCAGTAAAGTGCAAGCCACGAAAATAGCTCACACACCTTTCCAATACTACATCGCCAAAATCAAAATCACTTTTTTTGCTTTCAGTGTTAACTTGCGTTATCTTTGCATCAACCATCTTGGTATTATGACCAAGCTCGATTGCTTTTTCCTCGAGCATTTTCTCCTCTGACCTTACTCTATCAAACAATATGCGAAGCTTTGACATTTACTCTCCCCAATCTTCGCCGACTTTCTCAGCCTGTTTTAGCTGGCAAGTAGAACCATTTTTTGATGCAATCTCAAAGTCTGAACCGCAATCCGGACATGAAATTATTTCTCCCACCGCAGCGTCATCTGGAATATTTAATTTTGCATCACATTCTGGACAATTCATTATTTACTTTTTCACCTCTTTTTTAGTAATTTATTAGCTTCTGTGGACTGCATTCCCCACAGCTCAACAAACCCTTTTGCAAGAGTTTGGTCAAAGATTGAACCAGATCCGTATGTTGCCAGATCGTGGCTATACAACGAATAATCTGATTTCCTTCCAACAACGCGTAAACTTCCTTTGAACATCTTCAGCTTTACAGTTCCGCTAACTCTCATCTGAGTGGCATTGATAAACATATCTAAATCTGACTTTAGTGGGTCTTGCCATAGTCCAGAATAGACTAACCATGCCCACTCCGAATCCACCATAGATTTGAACTTAAGTTCATGCTTTGTGAGAACCATTTTTTCAAGATCGGCGTGTGCCTCAATTAGGCAGGTTGCAGCTGGTGTTTCATAGACTTCACGTGATTTTATGCCCACTATACGATCTTCAATATGATCTACTATGCCAACACCACATGAACCCGCCTTTTTGTTAATGTATTCTATCAACTCGATCGGCTTTAGGTTTTTACCATCTACTGCAATTGGAATGCCTTCCTTGAATTTTATTTCCAAATACTGGGGCTTGTTAGGTAGATTCTTGGTTTTTACCCATATGAAAGCATCATCAGGAGGTTCTTTGTACGAATCTTCCAGCGCACCACCTTCAATTGCCCTTCCCCACAAATTCTGATCTATACTAAACTTTTTTGCTGCAGTATCCACTTGAATTCCATGCTTTTTTGCAAATTTTAATTCTACATCACGTGTGAGATTTAGATCTCGAATTGGAGCTATTATCGGAAGGGTGGAACTTGATCGCATGGTAACATCAAACCTTACCTGATCATTTCCTTTCCCCGTGCATCCATGAGCCAGCGCTTTTGCATTTTCTTTTTTAGCAATGTTTACTACTTTTTGTGCAATAAGTGGCCTTGTTAGTGCCGTTGCAAGACAATATTTTTTTTGATAAAGTGCATTTGCTTTAATTGAAGGAAAAATAAAGTCTTTGACAAACTCATCACGCGCGTCTAAATTATAATGTTTTACAACTCCAAGTTTCTTTGCCTTTGTTGCAATTTTCTTTTGATCATCTCCTTGTCCAACGTCAACCGTGACAGTAACAACATCCATGTTGTGTTTTTCCTGCAGATATTTCACAACCACAGACGTGTCTAATCCACCAGAGAACGCTAGAACAGCCTTTCCTTTCATTGAGGTTTTCTGTGATCTGATTTTCGCATTTATCTTTTGTGCTCGGATCATTGTTTCACATTTTCTAATCTCATAAAATCAAAAAGTGAGATGAAAAAATTAAGTAGCTTGAGCTAAATTTCGAACACTATTTAACCGCAATATTATAACAGCGTTATATGAAAATTGTTGCTGCTGTAGTATCTGCGGTAGTAGTGGCTGTAGCAGTTGCCATGATTGCATTTGGAACATCAGCATCAAACTCTACTCCTGAAAATACAGTCAGAGTGGCATTCTTTCCAAACCTTGGACATTCTATTGCTATAGTTGGCACCGAAAAAGGAATCTTTGCTGAAAAACTTGGCAACCAAACCGTGATAGAAACACGGCTTTTTGATTCAGGTCCTCAAGTAATAGAATCAATATTTGCAAACGAAATTGATCTTGCGTATGTAGGTCCTGGACCTGCTATCAACGGTTTTCTAAAATCTGACGGAAAAGCCTTGAAGATACTTGCAGGAGCTGCAAGTGGGGGTGTTAGTCTTGTGATTCACCCTAATTCAAAAATTGAATCAGTAGCTGATTTTTCTGGAAAAAGAATCGCTGCACCACAAATAGGAAATACACAGGATATCTCACTTAGAAATTATCTTTATCAAAATAATCTGAAGCCTGTTGAAAAAGGCGGGTCAGTTTATGTTATTAATGTAGTAAACCCAGATATTTTCACACTTTTTTCAAAGGGTGAACTAGATGCAGCTTGGGTACCAGAACCATGGGCCACAAGACTTGTGCAACAACTTGGTGGAATAAGGCTGTTTCAAGAAAAAGATCTGTGGCCTGATCAAAAGTTTTCATCAACCATGTTAATTGTAAGATCTGAATTTTTAGAAAAGCATCCTGACATTGTACAAAAATGGGTGGAAGCACATGTACAAACATCTGATTGGATAAATGAACATCCTGCTGAGACCAAACTTATTTTTAATGACTTTCTAAAGAAAAAAACTGGAAAAACGTTTCCATCAGAAATCCTTAACGACGCATTTTCGAATCTACAAATTACGAGTGATCCTATAGAGTCATCAATTCATGCATTTGCTGAAAGAGCAAACTCTCTTGGTTATCTTGGACGAGAAGGATATACTTTAGAAGGAATATTTTACACAGAATCACTGAATTCTATAAAGGAGATTATGCCATAACATGACAAAACTTGAAGCAAAAAACATTGTAAAGCACTTTGATCACAATGGAAACCCTGTTCTTGCATTAGACGGGATTGATCTAAAAGTAGAAGAAGGCGATTTTGTGTGTATAGTTGGACCTTCTGGGTGTGGCAAATCCACATTCTTGAATATTGTAGCTGGATTGGAAAAACCTGATACTGGTGAAATTTTGCTTAATGGTAAATCAATAACCACTGCAGGCCCCGATAGAACTATGGTCTTTCAAGAGGGTGCACTTTTTCCATGGTTAAAAGTAATTGATAATGTAGAGTTTGGACTCAAAATAGCCGGTATTCCAAAAGATGAACGCTCACAAATATCGCAAAGATATTTGGATATGATGCAGCTTACCAAGTTTGCAAACTCTTACACCTACCAACTATCTACTGGTATGAAGCAAAGAGTTGCAATTGCACGTGCACTTGTCATGGATCCAGAGATTCTTTTGATGGATGAGCCATTTGCTGCATTGGATGCACAAACAAGAGACCTCTTATTGGTTGAATTGCAATTGATCTGGGAAAGAACAAAAAAAACTATTCTATTTGTAACTCACAGTATTTCAGAATCAGTAATACTTGGAAACCGTGTGGTCGTATTCAAAAATAGACCTGCTAAGATAAAAAAAGAAATTACAATAGATTACCGCAGACCAAGGCTTGCAGAAGATGAGAATCTGGTAAAATATCAACAAATGATACTTGCTGAATTGAAGACTGAAGTAAGGGCTCAGATGAAAAGGGAGTTTGAAGAATGAGAGGAAAGATAGCTGCTAAAAAAATTGCATTCTATGCAGGAATAATTGTAGTTTGGCAAATTGTATTTTCACTAAACATATGGTCTGTACATATCTTTCCATCCCCTGTTCAGGTTGCACAAGATTTAGCATATGGAGTCGCTGATGGCAGCCTGATTTTTGCAATAGCAACAAGCATGTGGAGACTGGTTGTTGGACTAATTATTTCCATAGCTGGTGGAATAACACTTGGAATTTTTATGGCCAGAATAGAATCTGTAAATCAGACAATTGGTTCTTTAGTTCTGGGTCTGCAATCAATTCCTTCTGTCGCATGGGTTCCATTGGCACTTTTGTGGTTTGGGCTTACTGATGCGGGGATAATTTTTGTTACAGTTGCCAGTTCGTTGTTTGCGGTAACGATTAACACCTACTCTGGAATGAAAAACGTTCCAACATCATATATTGCAGCTGCAAGAAACATAGGTGCAAGTGGAGTTCAGCTTATTACACATGTTATGCTTCCAGCAGCATTTCCATATCTGATTTCTGGTTTCAAACAGGGTTGGGCATTTGCATGGCGTGGTGTAATCGGGGCAGAAATAATTTTTTCATTTTTGGGGCTAGGATTTTTACTAAACGTTGGGCGTGAGCTAAATGACATCTCACAAGTAATTGCCACTATGCTTGTAATAATGGTGATAGGAATTTTAATTGATGGGCTTGTTTTCAAAAAAATTGAAAGAAAAGTAATGTCTAGGTGGGGTCTGGCCTAACCAATTTTACATCATATGCTTTTTCTTTTTTTGAATAAAAATTCCAGCTATTATGACAGCTGCCGGGATTATACCAAGCAAATAATATGATTCAAAACCTGTCTGTAAGTTTGTCTCACCATTATTCTCAAATCCAGAAATCAGAATTTGGCTGCTAGTTTGTGGTTCTAGATTAAAGGCTACATGCCAATTGTTATAGTCATCCCTACTTTGTAGGGCGTTAACCTGTTTACCATCCTTATGAACAGAAAACTTTTGAGTCTCATGTTCCATAGGAAATTCAAAGTTTGCATAAACTGCAGTAGGCCAGGGATTTCTTGCAAAGAGTACTAGGATATTTTTTTCATCATCAAATTTTAGATTGTCAAAGTATGCACTAGACTCATATCTAAATTCAAATTTTTTACCTTCCCTCATAACAAACATTGGTATTACCATGTCATCTCCAATCGCAAAACAGCTGTAGTAACTTACTTGGGATGCTATAGAGGGATCAGGATAAATAGAAAATTCTTTTTTCTCCCCATGCTCTATTTTTTCTATAGTTTCAACACTCTTGCCCACATCGATTAATTTGCTACCTTCTCCATGGATGAGGGCGTACACTTTGACTCCATATGCAGGCAAAACACCATTATTTATTATAAAACCAGAAGTGTGACCATCGGGATGTTTGACAAGCGTTTTATCATAAACCACTTCTATACCACTTCTTTCTTTAGTTGTAGTTACAAAGGTAACAGCTGGTTTTTCAAGTAATGGATTTTCACTAGAAACCTGTGCAAATTTGATTTTAAATGGAATATCTTTGGATGGATTTGTAGTTGGTAAAGTGTAAGATTCTGAAACAATTCTATCTCCATCTTGTATTTTGATTTCTACAGTGGGAACTACAGCATATTCTTCTGAATTTTTTACTGCTCCCACCACGGTGTAAATACCATTGTAATCAAAATATCCAGCAAATTCACTTTCAGGAATCCATACCTGTGCGCTCGCAAACTGAGATGTAATTAAGCTCAATATAAACAAGGCAAAAAAATTTGCTTTTGTAATTGGATTTAGCCACATATTGAAGACGATAGTCCAGAAGAAGTTGCTGGATTTTAATGTAAGGTCGCATTATCTGAATTCCTACTTTACAGAATATTTCGCTAGTTACCAATTGCCTGTCTTGCAAGTTCTGCACCTTTGACCATAGCTCTGATTTTTTCAAAAGCGATAGTTCTTGATCTTGTTCTAAGACCACAATCAGGGTTTACATAAATTTTCGCAGCATCTCCAATTGCTTTTGCAGCATATAATATTCTATCACGTACAAGTTTTGGTGTCTCTATCTTGTCAACATGTACATCAGTGACACCAATTCCAATCTCACCTTTGAATCCATATTCTTTGAACAGTTTGATCACATGGTATCCCTTTCTTTCTTTATCATTTACTCCCAAGTTCCACGAATCACGATTTGCAAATTCTAGTGTGTACTGTTGAGCTTTTATTTCAGGCATCTCTGGAGCCAAAGCTTCATAATCATTACCTGAAAAACACGCATGTACTACAAATTTTGCATTTACTCCTTTAACAGATTCGTTTACAGAGTCACGGAAAATTTCCATTTCAGAAGGATGTGTTGTAGCTGCAGGTTCATCTATTTGAATAATTTTAGCACCAATCTTTGCTAAATCCTGCACAAGTGGTCTGACAACCTTTTTTGCTAATGCAATAACAAGATCTTCTTTTGATTTGTAGTGTTCATTGTATGACCAATCAGCCAGAGTATAAGCGCCAGTTACTGGTACCTTGATCTCATGCTTGGCATTTTCTTTTATGAATTTGAATTCGTCACTATGAAAGTTTTGCTTGTAATCAATTTCGCTTGTGACTCGTGCCTTGTTGTAATATTTGTTGTCCCAAGATCTCACGCGTCCTGCAAACTCAAATCCTTTGATGTATCTAACAGGCTCTTCATACATCTCAACTCGTCTTACTTCTCCATCATAAATTATGTCAAGTCCAAGATCCTCAAGTGTTTTTATGTTTAACAAAGCAGCATCGTTTCTGGCCTTTGCTTTGTCCTCTTTTGATATGTCTGGATTTTTTACCACATTTAAAAGCCACGATGGTTTTTTCAGACTACCTATTTCTTGAGTAGGAAAATACTTATGCACTTTTTACTCCCTTTGCGATCTCACCAAGCCTCAATATCTTTCTAACTGCAAACTCTTTGGGTAAGTATTGAAGATCAAAGTTTGTTGTTACAAATGATTCCTCAGGCTTTGTCTTTGATATTATATTGTTTAACTCCAAAATGCATTCTGCTTTGTCTTCAAGCTTGGTATTGTACGAGTTTATCATGCCTACTGCAAGCAACTTTCCAGAAAAGCTATGCTTTTTGATTGAAGATATAGGAGTAGATGTGATATCAAAACCAAGGCCTGAAACTGGAAGATCTAAAAGTTTTTCCATTTTTTTTGAGACATCCCCAAAGTAAAGGTGAAGAACAGTTTTTGCTTTTAGGCCACGTGTAATAATACTCAAGGCATTTTTTACTAATCCTAAGTCCACTTTAGCATTGTAAGCAATAGACGGAGCAACAAGCTGAATCAGTCCAAAACCAGATTTTACCAAAGCATCTATTTCCTTTCTTAGCATTTTTGCTATTGCAATTGTAAATTCCTCTTTTTTCTTGTATTTTGTACTAAGATGTACATCAGCAAATGTGTATGGGTCTGCAATACATGCGACTCTGTTCTTTGGAAGCAATGAAACAGCTAGATTTGATCTTATAATATTGCCAGCGTCTGACAAATCCCCATCAAAGGAGAGCTTCCTATAGAATGTATTTGTCTCATAGACACGGTTCAAAGCCTCAAGTTTGACTGACTTTAACTTAGAAAATGGTCTGAATATGTCATCCCAGTCCACAAGTGGGTCGCAAACATAACTAAGCTTTGCCTTTTTCTGGATTACAATGTATTCTTTTTTTCCAGCTAAATATAACGAAGAAAGATTTTTTGCATTTTTACGAGTAGCTTCAATAAGCTCTTCAGATCGTGGATAAATTCCAACAGTGTAAGAGGAGATCAACTTGATAACTTCTTTAGAGTCTCAAGCGCCCCCTTAAAATCATTTGGAGAACTTATGAGCACATCGCCTGAAATTTCATGAGCATTTTTTATGAAGCTAACTGTATCATCACAGTAATTCGACCAGTCAAGGTTTAGCATTCTTGCTGATTTTGTATTTTTTTCTGTTGGTAGCATTATGCAAGGAATGATTCTAAATCCTTGTGGTTTTAATTTCTCCACTATTCTTGTTATCTGATCAAGTGAATTAACAACTTGAGTTACAAACCCCCGTGGTTCTGCCTCAATTTTTTTGTGTATTTTACTAAAGTCTGGATTACTAGGTAACGAAAGAAAGAGATCAATTTTTTTTCCAAAGCCTTGTTCGTTGAATTGTTTTACCACTTCGCTTGGTACGAGCTTGGAATCCTTTGGTCCTGCGGGTGGAGGATCGCCCTTTAGGATCAAAACACCATTTAGTCCAAGTAGTATGGCATCGCAAATTGACTGGGTAAGCGATGTAAGGTTTCTGTCTCTTACACGAACACTAGCAGAAAGTTCAATCGCATCATTAGAATTTCTAATCAATGCACCTATTGTAATAGGAGAAATTCGTGGTATTCCAAGTACAGAGTCTGTTACATGAATACTATTACAAACATTACGAATAGCAAACACTCTCTCTTTTAGGCGGTTTACAGAGTCTTGTAACTCCTTATGAGACAGTACTGTATCCTGAATCACCTTTGGTGGGTTTATCTCGTATGTGATTGTCATAGAAGATTTTCTAGATTACTTGATTATAACCTTTGAACGGCAACAGTCAATAACAATCCAGCTGAACTATATTTCATTGGAAATTGAAACGCTAAAAAAAGCATTAGTAAGCAAAATTTTGCCAGAAGCAAAACAAAACGGTCAGACAAAGCTTGCCGCAGTGTTGGTTGTAATTTATGGTTCCGAATCCACTATAATAATGACACAACGACCAAAAACAATGAATCTACATGCAGGAGAGATCTCCTTTCCTGGCGGAACATGGAAACAAGATGATATGGATCTTCTTGTAACAGCTCTGCGAGAAGCAAAGGAAGAAATTAATCTTGACATATCGAGGCAACAAATCATAGGTCAGCTTAGAACAGTCACTACCTTAAATTCAGGTTTTACAATCATACCATTTGTTACTATTCAATCAGACATACCTAAGCTTAAACCAAATTCTGAAATAGAAGAGATCCTGCACATTCCGTTGTTTCCACTTCTTAAGACAATAGAAGATGACAGGGATCCATCTCACAAATCAATACAAGAGATGTATACTTTTAGATACCAAAATAAGCTAATCTGGGGCGCGTCAGCGAGGATCCTAAAACAAATGATAAATCTTCTATCAAATGAGATGTCTGAAAAATCATAATATTTACTATTGTGCTGTAAACACACTCGATTTGAGATTCATTTAAAAAGAGCTCAAGATTTTCTAACTTCCATGGCTGCTCACAAGTCTACTCCAAGGAAAGTACGATTGATGAAAAAACTAAAACAGAATTCATCGGTACCAGCATGGGTTATAATTAGAACAAAAAGAACAGTAAGAACAAATCCAAAGAGAAGACAGTGGCGAAGAACAGACGTGGGAGTAGGATAATTGTCTCAAGAAGAGGTTGAACGTGTTTACACAATAAATCTTGGGAAGGTGTTGCTTTCTCCAAATAATCAAAGAGCCAAAAGAGCAATCAACATGATAAGAGAATTTGCTACTAGACACATGAAATCTGAAAACATAAAGATAGAAGAGGATGTTAGTCACTTGGTTTGGGCTAGAGGAATAAGACATCCTCCAAGGAAGATACGAGTCAAGTTAACTAAAGATGATGGCGGTAATGTCTTAATTTCAAAATATCAAGAAGAAGATACAAAAACTAAGAAAGAAGATATTGTTGAAGAAAAACCAAAAGCTCAAAAAAGTGAGACTGTAATAGAGGAAAAAGCCGCAGAAACAAAGGAAGAAAAGTCAGATACTAAGCCAAAAAAACCAAAGGCAGATCTAAAATCAGAAAAGCCAAAAACTGAATCAAAACAAGAAAAAAAACAGGAAGCAAAAGCAGAGAAACCAAAGAAAGAAGAAAAACCCAAGTCTAATAAAAAGTCGAAGACGAAGTAATTTTTATTCTAACTGTTTCAAGTCAAGATCTAATTTTATGCTGCAGTCAGGATCATCCCAGTCCAACATGTTTTGTTTTGAAATGAAACCAAGTGGATCATATCTGTCAAACCTCGTTTCTCCATCTATTGATGTTAATAAGATAACTTTGGAATTTTCAGCAGCAACAACAGAAAGACTGACACGAGTGCTGTCGTCATTAAAAATTCCGCTTATAGTGTTCACCATGGAATTCAGCACTCCTACAGAAACCTTGTTTCCTCCCATAACATAGAGAATTGCACTTTTTACACTGTTTGGAGGCGCATCTTCGTAAAGCATCTTTATTGAATCCCTAAGTGATATTTGCACATCTGATACATCTTTGCTTGTGGAAAGTATGTTTGTTTCACGTGGAAGAGACGATGATTTCAGAGAGGAAATGATCTCAAGGACGGCTGAATTTGTTATATTGTTACAAGAATCAGGAGTGAGATCTGGGTTGCTATCAAGAAGTGCGTCATTATCCACTATTATAGTGCAGTCAGAGTTTGCCTTCAGCCTCTTCAGTGAAACACCAGAAAAGAAGATCCTATCTTTTTCGAATTTGAATGGCATTATACCAAAGGAAAGCACATTCTTCCCAAGTTCTCTGCTAGCCTGTGAAACAATTGGAGCCAAGGCAGCACCGGACTTGCCAGCAAGATTTGCTATTATAATTATGGTAGAATAGTTAACAAGTTTTTCATTGAGATTATCAAGAGCACCATATGAGACACCCCTAATGAGATATGAAGAGGGATTGAGAACTGGGTTTGTGTTTATCAGAATTCTGGAATGGCTAGAGTCTAGGTCTTTTTGGTCATGGCTTATCAAAAGGCATTCGGAATTTAGACTAGATTTAGCTTTAATTGCAAGTTTGCATCCAGCACCGCCCACTCCCACGATAAGAACTGGTTCTTTCATCTCAAATTCCATGACTCCCTTTTGCTTCCCATATAAGTTAAAAAACTTTGTTGATTAGTTTTGATCCTAGCTTGGATCTAAAAACTTTTAGCTTAAAGATTTACCGTAAAGACCATATGATGTAGCCTTTATAATTTCAACTTTGATTTTTTGTCCTAATTTTACATCCTCATCAACAACTACTGGTTTGTAGGCAAAGTTTCTTCCCTTTATGACGCCGTCTGAGCTCTCATCAAACAAGACCTCTCCTCTCCATCCCAACCATTCTGCATTTCTCTCATTTGCGATGTTTTTTGCTAATTCATATACATTCTTACTTCGTCTCTTTACCTCAGACACATCAAGTTGAGTCATTTTGGCAGCTTTTGTGCCTGGCCTTGCGCTATATCTTGAGAGGTTTATCACATCAGGTCTTGTTTCCTTTATGAGGTCGACTGTCTCTTCAAAGTCCTCATAACTTTCAGAGGGAAATCCTACTATAATATCGGTAGAAATTGTAAATTTTCCAAATTTTTTTCTGAACCTATCATTTGTATCTCTGAATACTTGAGCGGTATGACCACGTTTCATCTCCTTTAGGATTCTATTGTTGCCGCTCTGGACTGGAATGTGAAGGAAATTGAAGACCTTGGTATTTTCAAATGATCGCAAGAGCCCATCACGGATCCTTACCATGTACATCGGGTTCATCATGCCAATCCTAATCATAAAGTCACGCTCAATCTCACTTACTGCGCTTATCAATCGTGGCAGATCTGTGCCTATGTCAAAGCCGTAACAACCATTGTCAGTAGATGAAAGCCAGACTTCCTTACAACCATTATCTATGTCATACTTTACCTGTCTTACTATATCGCCAATCCTATAACTATACAAGTTGCCTTTGGAGAGCTTTGTCTGACAAAAGGTACATTCACTCATGCATCCACTTGCAATCTCTACTATGCCAACCACAGGATTTAGTCTAACTTTAGGCAGACCAACTTTAGCCACATCAGAATCTTCAAGCTCGATTATCTTTTTTCCTTTCAATGTGGAACTTATAACGTCAAGAGTTTTTCCAATAGAATTTGGTCCAAGTAGACTTGCATGAGGGCCAAATTTTTCTACTGTGGATTTTTCAGCTTTTGGCAGACAGCCGGCAACAATTAGTGGTTTTGATTTTAGTTTTTTTATTCTGTTTACCATCTTGTTTGCAGTAGCGTCTTTGACAGAACAAGTGACAATAAGATTCAAGTCAGAATCCGATATGTTTTTGGCAAGAGTGTGGCCTCCATTTAAAATCAGACCAGAAATCATCTCCGAGTCTGCAAAGCTTGCAGAACAGCCATATGCCTCAACCCAGATCTTTGCCATTTTTATCCCAACAACTTTTTTACTTCTTTCTCAGTTAACAATCCTTTTGAGATCACAAGTTGTCTAATGGTCTTGCCAGTTTTTAGTGATTCTTTGTATAGTTCTGCAGATGTTTGATAACCAAGCTTTGGAGACAGTAGCGTAACTATTACAGGACTATTTTCTATGTATTGACGAAGCTTTTGTTTGTTGGCAGACAAACCATCAATCAAATTATGAGAAAAAATTGGAACAAAATTTCTTAGCATGTCTGTTGATTCTAAAATGCACTTTAGCATTACAGGAAGCATTACATTAAGTTCAAACTGGCCAGCCTGTGCTGATAGTGCAACGACAGAATCATTTCCAATTATATTGAAACAGATCATGTTCATACATTCTGCAAGTGAGGGATTGACTTTTCCTGGCATGATTGAAGAACCGGCGTGAACCGCGGGTATACCAAGCTCAGAGAGACCCGCAACAGGACCAGAGGCCATTAGCCTGATATCGTTTGAGATTCTGCCAAGCTCAACTGCCAAGTTTCTAAGCGCAGAGGATAGATTTGCAATAGCAAACTTACTTTGCAAAGAGTATTGCATGTCTTGCTGTGGTTTAAGAGGAAGTTTTGAAATTCGTGCAAGTTCTGATATTGCAATTTTTCTGTAACCTTTAGGTGTATTTGCACCTGTGCCTACCGCAGTACCGCCAAGTGCAATAAACTCTAGTTCTTTTTTTGCAGCAACTATTGCATCACGTGCCTTTGCAACAGATGTAGAATATGCAGCAAATTCTCCTCCAAGGCTTACAGGAAGAGCATCCATGAGGTGAGTCCTCCCTATTTTCTGAAAACCAGAAAATTCTCTTGCTTTTTTGTGTAATGATTTTATTAAATCATCAAGAGCTGGTATGACTTGCTTTAGGTTAAACAAAATAGAAACATGCATTGCTGTTGGGAATGTATCGTTACTTGACTGTGACATATTCACATGATCATTTGGATGAATTATTTCATATTTTCCTTTTTTGTGTCCCAAAATTTCAAGTGCAACATTTGCAATTACTTCATTTATATTCATATTAAATGCAGTTCCCGCGCCAGAGTTTATAGCTTCAATAACAAACTGATCAAGAAACTTTCCTGACAAAATTTCATCGCATGCTTTTACAATTGCAATTCCTCGCTTTTTATCAAGCACTCTAGTTTTCATGTTGGCAATTGTAGATGATCTTTTGATCATGACAAATGCTATTGCAAGATAAAGATGAACTCTCTGACCAGTTACATGATATTGTTGAATTGCTCTAGCTGTAAAAGCTCCATAGTAGGCATCCGCGGGTATTTTTACTTCACCTAAAGAATCTATGTCTATCCTAAACTTCACACACTAAGCTAGAATTAATTTTCCTAATATTCATTGTCTTTTACAAAACTATCAGAATGCTACAAAAAACTTTCAGAGGTTTTAACAAATTTCCGAATTTCACACAATAAGTTAATATATTGTGAATAGTCGATCGGAGACGATGAACAAACGTTACAGCATACTGTCTATTGCTGCAGTTGCAGTTATAGCAGGAACGTTGTTCGGAAGCACGTATACACAGTCACAAATGACTGGAAATTCACTGTCTATTTCAACGACAGACGAAGACTTGATGCAGAAAATCTATGACATGGGCGGTCTAGAGTTAGTTATGCCACGAGCATTTGCTGAACTAGACTGTGCAGATCTGCCTGATGGCCGCAACGTAGTAGAATTCAATGTGACAGGCGAAAGCGCTGACTTGCCTATTATGGGTCACACAACAGATAGCCCAAAGACTTACAGGGCAATGACCTTCAGTGGTCAAGTGCCAGGCCCAACACTTAGAGTCACACAAGGCGACATTGTCAAGATGACACTTTCAATACCAGAAGGTGAACCAACTCCACATGGTAATGATATGCATGCATCACAAATGTCTGCAGGAAACTTTGGCAAAGTTCTGCCAGGAACATCTAAGACATACTGCTACATTGCAGAAGTGCCTGGTACCTTCAAGTACCACTGCTCTGGTGTCGATGTAGCTGCAATGGATCAACATGTTCTATCCGGCATGTATGGTATGACAATAGTTGACCCACTGAATGGATACAAGAAACTTATGGTAGAAAAAACCGCTGTTTCAGGTGGAGACGTTGTAAAGGATAGAACAATCTATTCTTCTGATGCACTAGAGTTCCAGTTACAGTACAACCAATTGTACTTGACTGAGGATGGTAACTATGACATGTCTGCAATGATGATACATCACCAAACACAAACCGTAGTTAACGGAATGGCACTTGGTTACGTTCCAAATGAGGGCCATAACGAGTTAATTAAAGGAGACAAAAACAAAAACATCTTCTTTTTGCAACCATGGAACTCTGCAGTTCTAAATCAGTACCAGTCGCAACTACTCTTCATTGAAGCTGGTCAACATGTAAGACTCTTTGTGGAAAACCAAGGCAACGAGCCAGTTTACTTTCACATTGTAGGAGAAATAATTGACAGAGTAGTTCAAGGCAACCGAGTACAGGCACAAGGAACTGAGACTTGGCTAATAGGCGGATCTCAGGGTGCCATTATGGACGTCGTTTTTGACGAACCGGGGGTATATGTAGCAGTCAATCATGACTATGCAGCAATATTCTCAGGTGCAGCCTCCATATTCGTGGTAGGTGATCCATTCGGATTAAATGAACAACTAGGTACAAGTGCATCATCATATGCTGAGTTGATTGGCAATCCAACTGATGCAATTCCACCCAGTGGCATGAATAGCATGTCTCATCCAAAGCAAGTCCTGCATGGTCTATACACCGATGCACGTGCTGACGAAATTAAATCTGAAAGAGGAATCTAAACCCCTTTTTCCCTTTTTTGTTTCTTAACATACACAATGATTATATTCTGTTCATAGTGGTTCATTTTCATGAGTTTTAACCAGTCAGTTTTGATCTGTGATCAAGTTGCACCTATTTTAAATGATATTCTACAAAAAAATGGTCTAAAGATATCATATGAACCTGCGATTACTCCAGATCAAATAAAAGAAAAGATTGGAAATTTTGACATTGTCATAGTACGAAGCAGAACTAAACTAACAAAAGATCTTATAGAAAAGGCAAATAAGTGCAAGATAATTGCGCGGGTAGGTGTTGGTCTTGATAACATTGATGTTGATGCTGCAAAGACAAAAGGAATCAGAGTCATAAATGCTGTTGAAGGTGCAATGAATGCAGTAGCAGAGCTTGTATTAGGATTGATGCTTTCGCTTGCCCGAGAAATTCCAAGAGCTGACAGAGAAATAAGAAATGGCAACTGGCTAAAAAAAGAATTGATGGGAACGGAACTATCAGGCAAATATCTTGGAATTGTTGGTTTGGGGAATATAGGAAAAAGATTGGCTAAACATGCGAGAGCACTTAACATGAACATTATAGGATATGATGTAATTCCTATACCTGACGATTTTGTACGTGAAGTAGGCCTAATAAAGACAGATTTGGAGACACTTCTTTCAAGTGCAGATTACATATCGTTTCATGTACCATTAACAAATGATACACACCACCTCGTAAACATGCAGCGACTTGCAAAAATGAAAAAAACTGCATATCTTATCAACACCTCTAGAGGAGAAATTATTGACGAAGGTGCACTATACGCTGCACTAAAAGAAGGAAAGATTGCTGGTGCCGCTTTAGACGTCTTTGAAAAAGAACCTGCTACAGGAAACAAGCTTGCAACGCTCTCAAACGTTATTTGCACACCGCACATAGGTGCTCAGACAAAAGAAGCTCAGACTTTAGCTGCAAATGTTATAGCAGAAAAGATAATAATGATTCTCAGGGGCGTAATATAGAATTGATACGCTCAAAATCATTCCTACCAGTGCTGATTTTACTTAGTTTTTCACCATTTTCTGTGTTTGCGGAAGCTGGAACCATATCTGTTGACTTTGGAAAATTATACGAAATTACTTACAATGCAAAAGACGTGACAGTCTTTGAGGTAGTACCCAATCCAGATGAAGTTGAGCTCATCTTTGAAGTAGATGTAACTAGTCCTATCGCTACATTGGAATTGACAATTCCAAGAGAACTGCTTGATGCTACAGAAGATGGTGAAGACGCTCCTTTCTTTGTAATTGCAGATGGGGATCTTGTTACATTCTCAGAGAAAAAAGCAACAGATGCCACTAGAACTCTTTTCATCCAGCTATCGCCTGGAACATCGGAGCTTGAAGTGTTTGGAACCCGTCTTGTAGGTAAGACCTTTGAGGACGTGCCAGCAGAAGATGAAGCCGAAGAAGAAATACCAACAGAAGAAACTCCTCAGGAAGAACCATCAAATCCATTAGAAGAACAACCTTCTGAAGAAGAAATTACACCACAAACAGAGATGGAAGAAAAACCGCCAGTAACTACTGAAAAAGAAACAGCCCCATCGCAAAACATCTTTGACTTTACTCTATCAAATTGGTCTCCAATTGAGATAAGCAAAAGACAGATGACTGAATTTACAGTTGCTGGAGCCATCTTTGTGGTTCTCGCTATTGTGATTGCGACTGTCAAGGGATCAAGGAAAGCCAAAGAACTATCGTAAATTAAATTCGTTGGGAAATTGATTTTCTAACAGAATATTAAGGGGAATTTGGTAGTGCCGAATATGATTAGCCATCAGGATCAAATTTGGCTTAAGATGTGGCAAGAAAACTCTCCAGAACTAAGAGAAAAAGCAATAGAATGGAGAAAACAAAATGCCCTTACACGAATAGCAAAGCCAAGTAGAATCCAAAAAGCAAGAAGACTAGGATACAAAGCAAAACAAGGAATAGTTGTCGTAAGAATGCGAGTTGGCAGAGGCAACATGCGCAAAAAGAGACCTGTTGCTGGAAGACGACCGAAGCACCTTGGTGTTACAAGAATAAAGCCAGATGTAAGTATGCAGCAAGTTGCAGAACGCAGAGTGCTTGAGAGATTTCCAAACATGAAACTTCTTGGGTCATACTACCTTTACAAGGATGGCATGTATCTTTGGTATGAAGTGATTTTAGCTGATCCATCGCATCCAAGGATCTTTAAAGACAAAGAAATGCGTGGCAAAATTGTTGGCCTTAAGCAATAGAAATTGGACACGATTCAACTTTTAGCAATCATAATAACATCCATTGTGTTTTTACCGCCTGCATTTGGGGCCATCTCAGAAAAAACTGGTTTGAAAAAAGATTTTACAATTGAAACAAGTGGATATGATTTTGAGGTAGAGACGGTGTCAAATTTTAACATACAAGATGTACAATTCAATAGAGATGACAAAAAGCTAACATTTAACATTAATAGCGAGCTTGAAAGCAACTTTGCAGAAATACAAATCCCAATAAATTTGATAAATGGAAACCTGACAGTTTTTGTAAATGGCCACGAAATTTTCCCTGAGATTAGAAAAAATGATAAGATATCATTTATCGTATTGGAATTCGATGGAAATGGAACAAACACTCTAGAAATAATAGGAACTACTTATCTTCCAGAATTTTCAAGTGCTGCCTTGGTTGTTATGGCTACTGCATTTGCTACAATCGCACTTTCAAGAAAATTCAGAAAATTCTAATAACCATTCGCAAAGTCTTCCCACATGTTGGCACGGGATGTGAGCTTGTTCATCTGGTAAAACATTCCACCTGCTATTCCTGCCTGATAAAATGCATACAGATACACTTGTGAGTCACTAGGATCACTATGTGAGAAGCTCAACGCTATCATAGAAAAGAAGACGAATGTACCAACAAAGGTGAAAACTTTGCTTAGTAACCCTTCCATTCCAACGATCCTTTTTGTGGCGGCTGCCATTATTGTGATGCTAGAAACAATTAGGAATGTCAGGCCCCCATTTGCTTGTATGAACTCGCTTGCCCATGGAATTAAACCATCTTCGAGGATAGATTTTTGAGTAGATTGGGCTCCACCGTGCAGAGCAAATGTAACAGAAGAAAAAATAGCTCCCATTAAAAATAAGAACAAAAATATCTTTACTACCGCTCGCTTGATTGGGCTTCTTGTTTCGGATGGCCTCATTACACGGTCAGTTATTTTAATACCATAAAGAAGACCTATTGCAAAGGAAGGGCCAAACATTATGTTTATTATGATTGGGGATTCCTCAGTAATTTTCGCAATATCTGGACCAAATATCAAAATCATGATTATGGCAAGAGCTGCAGCTCCTGCAAATATGCTAATGTCAAGCCAGCTTCTATTATGCCTAAGCTCGTATAGGTCTGTTCCCCACTCGTCCAATCTGATTTGGTTTTGAAAAAAAGCATTAAAGAAAAGGCCAAAAATGATTTTGCTTAATTTATCAATTCTCTTTACCTTTTATGGCTAGACCTCATTGGATAGCGTATGAAGATTGGAAAACCGATAATAGGCACGGGAATAGTTATTCTGATTTTAGGAATAGTATTTTCACTTCAGGGGCAAGCTGGAATTGGTCCAGAATCGTCCTTTATGTATTCTAACCCTGAATGGATAACACATGGTTACTGGATTGTAATTGTAGGAATTATGATTTTAGCAGTAGGAATAGTGATTTCAAAAAAATCTAGCTTACGACACCCAAAGTAATGGTGGTTCTTATCTTGTCTAATTTGCGAATCTTTTTCATTATAAGATTATCCATCTGGGCTTCTGTATCAGTCTCTGCTTCTACCACAATATCATAATCTCCATATGTCACCGTTGCATCTTTGACCCTGTCTATTTCCAAAAGTTTGGTCACAAGCTCAATTTCAGAACCAAGTTCACATCCAATCAGAATGTATGCCTTTTCCATGTCGTATTATATCATTACGATCTTACATCTTATTACGTTATCTATAGTGTAAATCTTATCAAACACAGCATATTACAATATCTTAGAATCCTGATCTCATGGGATCCTGTGGTTTTATTATTTCACGTAAAAGTACCGTGGCATATGAACCTCTGGACAATGTAAAGCTAACCGTAGGTTCAGTTACAGAAAAATTTTCGCATTTTATTACAGCTTGTCTAAATCCACCTTCTACACTTACCTCTTGCATTGGTTTTACAAAAAAATCTTTGGCGTGGATTTGTTCTCTTTCAAGAATTTTACAAATCTGATAATCGAATCTATTTTTTTTATAATATGAATAGCCAACAAGCGGTATTGCGAGTCTTTGATCAGGATCGTTTTCGAATCTACCAAGTACATTTTTTTTATCATAACAAACGTCATTTTCTTTTGCCAAAAACAATTCCTCTCCCTCCTCGAAAGCCAGACTTGTAGAACAATTGAAGATATACGACTGGAAAGCTTGAACAAAAAACCTCCTTATAGAAAGTGGTATTGCTCGCATTGCTCTAAGAGGATCATTGTGGTGTACCATCTCCTCAAGCACAGCTCTTTCTAGGTCCATTTGAGGTGGGATTTCATTCAAAGCTTTGTGATAGTTTGATTTGTCTTCAAGCATTTTCCTAATCTTCGTATTCCCCAGCAAGTCATATTCTGTACTAAAGGAAAGAAGAAGGTTCACAGCCTCCTCAAAATTATTTTGCAAAATCGCTTTTCCTATTAGGTGCGATACTGGTCTTTTACTTCCAAATCTTTGGTAACCATAAAAGTTCAAAACCTTATCGTATTCATTAAAATCGGCAATTTTTGAAAACATCGTATCTTCTATCTTGATTTCAAAATGATTTGCCATCATGTCTTTTTTTGTAAGAGGTTTTGCAACAAAACCAATTCTTTCAAGACCATACCTATTTGTAGAAAATTTATCAGTAAATTTAGATGTGCTTGTAGAACAGACAAACTGCTCTGTTGTGGCATTTGCATCCTTTAGCCCAAGTGCTTTGAGCCTCAAGCCATGCACTATGAAAATTTCATCAAGGGCATGGTTTGTGTCAATTCCATGTTTCTTTAATTTATATACTGCATAACCCCTAGTTTGAGAAATTTTTGATAATGTTTTTTGATCTAGAATTTCAGAAACGAAAAAATCATCAGGCGTTGACTTGATTCTACCGCTTGCTCCTTCAAACTTGGTACTGTACACAAAAATACCAATATCAGAATCTATCTTGGGAACCACTTCTTACTTTACTGTGATTGTGATAAATTGCGATACTGTGACTTCATTGTATTGAGCTCCTACTAGCAACTTGTATGTTCCAGAAAGAGAAAATTTACTTGCAGACAGAGAAAGAGAAACAGTTTCAGGCTGATTTTTAACAGTTATTTTTTTGTCAACACCAGATACAATGATATCGTTTGGTGCAGCAGTATTTGCAGTAGTCAAAGTAATCGTTCCATCGAGTTGTTCTTTTGGAGTTATGGTAAATGACAATGTACTTGTTTCACCTTTATTCAAAATAATCTCAGTTGGTTCAAGATTTACCTCTATTGGTAGTGGTATGCTTGAATCAAGGACACCAATGTTATTTTCAACCCATTCTGTAAACCAAATTTTGTCACCATTAATTGTAAAATCAAGCACTTGAGCAATCCCGCAACCTTCAAGATTGTCACAGTCAGCCCAGTTGGGATTTTGTGATGGAACCAAATATTCCACAAGTGATTCTTTTATAGGATCAAAAACCGCGATGCTGTTTGAAGTCTGTTCGTTAAACCATAACCTACCTTTTTCATCAAGGCTATTCCAATATGGTCTGGAGATTGGGGTCTTGATTAATCCAGAAGAATTTCCGTAAGCGGGTTCTCGTGGAACGGAAGTGATAAATTTTGTGTATTGCTGTGATTGTGGATCAAAACTAAAAAAGAAGCTGCTTGCAGCATCAGTAATCCAAATCTTATTTTCTGGACTAACTGATATTCCATTTGGCGCAAGGATTCCAAGTGGAAGCTTGAAGCCAATCCCGCTGCTGGTTTGTGGATCATAGCGTGCAAGATTGCCGCCTTCTTGAAACTTCCAGACAGTATACCAAACTTTTCTATTCGAATCAACCGCTAGCGCTCCTGTGATGGTATCGGTTGTGGGAGAGTTGACTATAGAATATTTTATTTCTTCTCCAGATTGAGATGAATCAAAAAATGTTATTCTGTTTCCAGTAAAGTCATTTACAAGAATTTTTTGATCATCAATAACAAGTCTCTGTGGAAAGACTTCTCCTCCAGCAGAGGCAGGATATTTGAAACTGGTATAGTTTTTCTCTGAAATAGAAAATTTCCATACTACATCATGGGCCTCATCTGTAAACCAGATATTTCCATCTGATGCGTAATTAATTCCCCACATCATAGCTTGGTCTCCTTTTGGCCACCTGGTGTTTTCATATTCAGTGAAAAGTCTTGAGAAGGGATCAAACTTTGCAAGCTTTCCTGCGTTTGATTCTGTAAACCAAACGGCCCCAGAAGAATCTGTTGTTATCGCTAATGGTTGCGCACAGACTGTTGGAACCTTGAATTCTGTTATGTATCTGTTAGATTTTGCTGCACCTGTTCCACAATATGTTGCCCGCTTGTCATCAGAATAGTTATCTGCTGGGGTTCCTGTGGTTGTAGTTGTATTGTCTGTATTGCTTGGAGCGGTACCTATCATAGCAATTGTTATGGTGGAAGTTAGCAGTATTACTCCAAAAAACGCTGCAACTAGAAGTTGCTTTGCCTTTTTCTTCACAAAAGGCAGAACAAGTTTTCCTTGTTATATCTTATTCTACAAAAGTTTCAAGTCTTTCGTAACTTTGTCAACTATTACTTCAGGCGCAGGTCCTATTGAAATACAGGTAACTGTTCCTGGAGCAATTTGTGTGTGTCCTGCATCTGTTACTTCACTCCAAGGAAGATCTAAAGATATGGCGTGTTTTTTTACTTGTTCTAACTGTTCAAGACTTGTCACTTTTACAACCACTTTTTCCTGACCGGATCTTTCCCACTCGTTATACCAATCTGGGTATGATTTTCGTACATGTGCTGCACCCAAAACACAAGCATGTCCTACCTGAGCCGCAATTTTTCCTGTACCCATATCAAGATCCTTTCTTACTACAATTACCTGCTTAATAGTACCCATGTTTATTTTAGAAAGAAATTAGAGTATGTTAAACTTTTGAATTGAAATAAATAATTGCATGAAAATGAAAAACTATGGACTATGATGTTGTAATTGCAGGTGGAAGCGTTTCTGGTCTTATATGCGCAAGGGAAATCGCAAGCCGCGGTCACAGTGTTTTGGTTATAGAAGAAGATCCAGAGATTGGCACACCTGAGCACTGCGGAGGTCTTGTAAGCATTTCTGGAATTGACGAACTTGGTGTCATGCCTACAAGAGGGACGCTTGACAATAAGATAGAATCTGCAATGATAATCTCACCTGCAGGTAGGAGTTTTTTGCTTGATGCAAGAGTTCAAAAAGTAGTAGTTCTGGATAGACGCGATTTTGACAAACGGATTGCACATCAAGCACAAAATAATGGTGTAGAAATTCATGTGAAATCATCACTAAAAGAAGTCAAAGAAGACGAAGTTAAAACATCAGAAGGGACACTGAAATGCAAAATTGTTGTGGATGCACGCGGTGTATCCTCACTCGTTCAGAAAGATAGAGAAGGAATATTGCAGTCCGCGCAGTACGAAGTTTATGCAAATTGGATCGAAAAAGAAAGAATTGAAGTTTATTTTGATCAGGAAAAATATCCGGGTTTTTTTGCTTGGATTATTCCAACAAGTACGGACATAGCAAAGGTTGGCGTAGCAGGCAAGGGTATCAACGCAGCAGTTGCCCTTGAAAACTTTCTTACAAAAAAAGGAAAACATTCCATTGTAAGAAAGGTCTTCGCTCCAATATGGATAAAAGGGCCGATCGAAAACTTTGTTTCAAAAAATATAGTAACAATAGGTGATGCTGCGGGCCAGTCAAAACCAACTACCGCAGGTGGAATATATTCATGCGGTCTTGGTGGCATATTTGCAGGCAGAGCAATTTCCAAATTCTTAGAATCAGGAAAACCCAACGATCTTTTGGAATATCAAAAAACATGGCATGAAAAATTCGGACAGGAATTTGAAAACATGCTTCTTGCACGAAAGCTTCTGGAAAGACTTGATAACAAGACGATCGACAAGTTATTTGAATCAGTTACGCCACAAATTCTAGAAGAGATCGCAAAAGAGGGCATGTTTGATTTTCACACTGTATCTATTGCCAAGCTACTTGGTGTAAAGGGATCTGTCAAGGCAGTGCAGGCAATTCTTGGAAGCGAGTTTAGAAGACTGTTAACATAGAAAACATGCAATTGATAAGCAAGGTATAAATTCGGTTTTTAATCAGCTCTGGCCATGTCATCATCTATTGCATTACCGGTGTGTAGCTCGTGCCACAGAACCATAATGCCTAATGATAAATGCGTGAAATTTAACTGTCCAAGCTGTGGATCTGTACTACTATGGAGATGCGAGAGCTGTAGAGAAGCAGCAAGGCCTTATCACTGCAAATCCTGCAACTTTGATGGACCATAGAAAATGGCACGCCTTTTACTTAAAGCAAAAATTCTTCCGACAGGTACAGAAGTAGATCTGGATGATATTGCAAAAAAGATCGGTTCTGTACTAAAGGATGAAATCAAGCTTTTAAAATATACAAAAGAGCCACTTGCTTTTGGTCTTTACTTTATTAACGGTGAGTTTTCCCTAGATGATAAGGAAGGACAGATGGACTCGCTTGAAAATGCAGTCAGATCTATAGATGGTGTAGGAGAGTTTGAGGTCTTGGGAATGAGCAGAGCCTCTGTTGATGTAAAGTAGGTGATTTTTTGGTACGAAAAGATGAACCACTGCAAATGCGTGTCGGTGAAGCAAAGCAACGAGATGTTGGGAAAAGACGTGCAAGAATAGAGCCAGAAGCAATGGAATACCTGCGGGTAGAGCCAGGGGATATGGTCGAAATTGTTGGAAAGCGATCTAGCTGTGCAATAGTGTGGCCCACAGACGACGATGACAAGTCGCCTGATATGATACGAATCGACGGTCAGACACGAAAGAACGTCGGTGTTGCAATAAACGACCTTGTTAATGTAAGAAAGATTGTGGCCAAGCCTGCAAAGAGCGTAGTATTGATGCCTGTAAACGGCAATGTTACAGTAGACAAAGAGTTCACTGATTTTGTAAAGAACAGACTCAAGGGATTGCCACTTTCTGAGGGTGATGAAATCTCTGTAATGATTCTTGGAAACTCAATAGACTTTAAAATTCATAAAATCTCGCCAAAAAGTGTAGTCAAGATAGAGCGCGGAACAACTCTTACAATTCTAACTGAAACATCAGTTGACAAAAAGATTCGTGTAACATATGAAGAAATCGGAGGACTCAAAGGACAGACAAAGAGGATGAGAGAAATTGTAGAACTGCCGCTTCGACATCCAGAGGTCTTCAATCGATTGGGAATCGAACCACACAGCGGAATTCTGTTATATGGTCCACCAGGATGTGGAAAAACTTTGATTGCAAAAGTACTTGCAAGTGAATCAGAAGCCAACTTTTATTCTATAAATGGACCAGAGATAATGAACAAGTATTACGGAGAAACGGAGGCAAGGCTTCGTGACATATTCAAAGAAGCAAAAGAAAATTCTCCTAGTGTGATATTCATAGATGAAATTGATGCAATTGCTCCAAAAAGAGAAGAAGCATATGGTGATGTAGAAAAAAGAGTTGTGGCACAGCTTTTAGCTTTGATGGATGGACTTACTGAACGAGGAAATGTCATTGTCTTAGGTGCAACAAACAGGCCAGAAAGTGTAGACCCAGCTTTGAGAAGGCCTGGACGATTTGATAGAGAGATTGAAATTTCTGTGCCAAATGCAGATGAAAGACTGGAGATACTTCATATTCATACAAGAGGAATGCCGCTTGCCGAAGATGTGGATTTGAAAATACTAGCAGCAGAACTCCACGGCTATACTGGAGCTGACATTAAATCGCTATGCAGAGAAGCAGCTATGAAGGCTCTTAGAAATTACTTGCCAGAAATTGATCTTGAGACGGAAAAGATCTCATCTGATGTTTTGCAGTCAATGAGAATACGTCTACAAGACTTTTACGATGCAATGCATGAAATTGTGCCCACTGCGATGAGGGAATTCTATGTAGAAAGCCCAAAGGTGTGGTGGAAAGATGTTGGGGGATTGGCCGACTCAAAAAGAACACTACACGACAACTTAATTATTGCAATAAAGGAACCTGCCAAATTCCAAAAGATGGGAATCAAACCTCCGAAAGGTGCATTACTTTATGGTCCGCCAGGATGTGGAAAGACGTTACTTGCAAGGGCACTTGCAACAGAAAGTGGAGCAAATATGATTTTTGTACGAGGTCCTGAAATCTTGTCAAAGTGGGTTGGAGAATCAGAAAAGGCAATAAGAGAGATTTTTAGAAAAGCAAAGGCATCTTCCCCATGTATTGTAATATTTGATGAGCTTGACTCCTTGGCTAGAGCAAAATCTGGTGAAGATGGTGGAGTAGGTGAGAGACTTTTGAGTCAGCTCTTAACTGAGATGGAAGACGGTGGGGCTTCTAGAGTCGTTGTAGTCGGAATATCAAATAGACCCGATCTGCTGGATACTTCACTTCTACGACCTGGCAGATTAGATCTAATCTTGTATATACAACCCCCTGATGAAAAAGGAAGGCTTGAGATAATCAAGATTCTAACTCGCACAATGCCACTTTCTAGTGATGTAGACCTAAATGAGATTGCAGTTGCTACAAAGAGTTACAGTGGTGCTGATCTTGTAGCCATATGCAGAGAAGCTGCAGTACATGCTATGCAAAATGACTCTGCTAAAATAGGAAGCACAGACTTTGCAGCTGGACTAAAACGCGTCAAACCTTCTATAACAAAGAGTGTGGACGAATGGTATGGAACAATAAAAGAGAATATATCGTATGCCATACCAAAACCAATTGACAAGACGTTTTACGGTTAAGAAATGACACTACCACTGAAAAATCTAGTATATGAAAAGGTAAAGGACTCTGGTTCTCTAACAGACTCAGAGCTATCAAAGTTTCTGATCAAAGAAGGAATAGTTCTTCCTGAAGACCAATTCAACAAGACTCTGCTAGACTTGGAAATATATGGACTCATCAAAGTAAGCTGGCTTACAAAGGAACAACGTAGGATAGAGATAGTCGAAAAGGAAAATGAGAAAGACGAAGTAGAAGAACAAAACAAAGAGAAATTAGAACGTGATTATGAGGCTGGCTTTCCAGGCATTGAGCCAGACCAAGAAGAATCTAACTAAATTCTATAATGAAACGCAGCATCTAAAGCAATTCCTACAAATATTACAGTAAGATACGGCGCAGTTACTTTGTATGCTTTCCAAGCAAACTCTGGTGTTGGATTTTTTGTAAGCTTATAATGATATGCTAAAAGTAGTCCTCCAGAGACAGCAGCTATTACTAGATACACAAGGCCCAAACCAAATGCGTACAGTGCAAGAGAGTAAGGCAGCAAGATTGCAGTATTGATCAAAATATAGTTTGATGTTTTTTGCATCCCAACTAAAACAGGAAGCATCGGAATCTTTGCTTCTTCGTAATCTGTTTTAATTTTCATTGCCAGACACCAAAAGTGAGATGGGGTCCACAGAAAAACCAAAACTCCTACAAGTGCTCCAAGCAAGTCCATCGAGCCGGTAGCAGCAGACCAGCCTGCCATGGACGCTGCACTTCCAGCAAATCCGCCAACTACGATGTTTGAAGAATTACTTCGCTTAAGCCATGCCGTGTACACAATAACATAGAAGAATATGCCAACTGCAATAAAAAAAGCAGAAACCAGATTTAGAGTAATTGCTGCATAAATCACTGAAGCTGCACTAACTATCAATCCATACAACAGAACACTTCTTGCAGACATTCTACCAGATGGAATAGGTCTTGTACTAGTGCGTTTCATCAAACGATCAACATCTCTATCGTAATAGTGATTAAGTGCGCTAGAACCAGCAGAGGAAAGTGTACCAGCTATAATAATGTGCAAAAGGCTTGAATAACTAAGCTCAGGACCGATCAGTTTGCTTGCTGCATACATGGATGTAACTGCAGTAATGACAAGCAAAACTACGATACGCGGTTTTGATACTTCGAGTATTTCTTTTAATCCCAACTCTTTGTTAGCAGTTTTGCTAGGGATTTAATTTCTTCGAACCTTGTGTTATGAGGTTCAAAAGGATTATTTAGCTCACTTCTTGAATCTACCACAAATGAGCGACTGGGACCTGATGATGCCCGGCATGGGCCTTACTGCCATAGGACTTGCAGGCGTGGTCATCTCGTACGCTGGCATTGCCAAGACATTCATTGATGGAATGCACGCTCTCACGGGTCTTACGATGATGTTTGGTTTGATCTTTTTGGCCTGTGGCATCTTAAGTGGCGGAGTCTCAACTAGTAACAGGGCCAAAGCCACGACTCTGGTAATTTTTGGGATTGCAGGTTCTTTTGGCGCATTTGCATTTACACTAACCTCAGTTACCACCCTAACAACATTTGCAGGAGTCCTGATGATCATAATAATTCCAACAATCATTGTTGCGTATGCTGCAATGAAAATCCCCCAGTATTCCAAGCCAATATCTGTGATATTCATACTGGCAGCCGGTGTTGGACTCGCAACATTTGTTACTCTAGGGTTTGTAGGACCTGGTGCGCAATTCTCATTAGTGCCACCTGTGATGAAAGAGGAAGAAAAGGTTGCAGAACCAGCAGAACCGATATCTCCTACTGCAAACGTAATACCGGTAGAGATACTGGCTGGAGCCGCAACTCCTGACAATCCTGACTATAATCCAGATGTTGTTACTGCATCAAAAGGTGATATGATTGAGTGGACAAACAATGACAATGTAATACATACAGTAACAAGCTCAGTTGACTTTGGTGACACATTTGATTCAGACCTGATATCTGCTGGGGCTAAATGGAGTCTTAATACTGAAAATCTTGCAGCAGGAGAATACGAGTACCTGTGTACGGTACACCCATTTATGACAGGGAAAATCATAGTAGAGTAAGATTGCAAATAGTTTTTTCACAAGACCAGATAGATACTCTTGCCACACATGCAAGAAATAATATTCCTAACGAATCCTGTGCGGTATTGTTTGGAAAGATAGAAAATGACCACTTTACAGTTAAAGATATTTTTCTAACAAAAAATACGCAAGAGTCACCAGTAAACTTTACGATATCAAATGAAGAACTCATAAAAGTATACGAGGAAGCAGAAAAAAGACAACTTGATGTGGTTGGAATTTTTCATTCTCATCCAGACTCCAGCGCTTACCCGTCTTTAACTGACCAAAAATATATGGAAATAAACCCAGTTCCTTGGATTATATTTTCAAACAAAAACGAGGAGTTTAAGGCATATGTTTTTGATTCCAAAATAATATCTGTAGATGTGGCTGTTCTGTAGCTATTTGTGTATGTTCTTCTTGTGCCTTTCAAAGTGTTCCTTATCGGTAAAGGAAAGGTTGCATTCCTTGCATTTCAGGTGAGTTCTGAGATCCCACATGCAAATCCTTTACGTACTTCTAGCGTAAAAGTATTGCCTAGATGATTACTTAGAAACCCTGAAAGTTACCATCATTCCATCACGTATGTCTTTTAGAAATCTTTTGTCTTCGTCTTTGATCTTCCCAATTACATTTACAGACGAATAGGGCTTGATCTCACCTTTTTTTCCTATGGGTGTTGGTCCAAAAAAGAGGCAGATCGCCTTACCTGGAGGCCAGTATGCAACATCCATTAAATCTACCAAAGACTTTGCATTTTCTGTACTAACGGCAACCGGAATTTCATCCGTATAAAGCTCTTCTCCCCACAAGTTTATTCCAACAGTAAGTGGTAAGCAATCAAGAAAAGCTTTGATTGTCTTTGGAGCAATTACATCATCCAATTCCAAATATATGGTCTTTATTTTTGGAAAATCTAATGTGATCCTGTGTATCACAGCCAATATAGTGATTTGAAATAAATATCCCTTCCTTGAAATGAGAAAATATGGACATTCACGTATACGATACATATGTTGAGGCTACCGATGGCCACACTATGCACTTTGATGTGATCACTGATGTCAAAGACCATCTAAAAGCAATTGATTATGCAAAAGAATGGTTAAAGTCAATCGGTGAAGACAAGGCAAAGGTTACTACAGAAGAGTGCCAGTTTTGCCATACCCAAGGTGCACCAGAACCTATAGCAGAGCAAATCCGCAAAAATGGATACTTCATCCAAAAGATGGAAGGCTGTCCATAAAACTATTTTTTAATTTTTGTGATATCTAGAGGTGAAAAGTCTTTTTAGAACGATCTTTCATAAATGATGTTGTAAATAATATGACAAAAAGCCCTTACAACAAGCTAACTATAGAAGGTGATATTAAGACACAGTGGATCTGCGGCTGTTTTGAGACAGTTGACGGCTTTTTCAGATTCTGCCCAGAACACAATGAGACAATAAAGAAAACAATTGAGGCACAAATAGACGAACTTGACATGACAATGGTAGTTGACGAGAAAAACTCGGGCTAGTTTACAGAACAAGAATTGTGATAAACGCTGATACAAACACAATTGCTACCGTGTTTAATAATTTGATGACTGTATTTAGTGCAGGTCCAGCAGTATCTTTGTATGGATCTCCTATTACATCGCCAACAATTGCAATCTTATGTTCCTCCGACCCTTTCAGTCCTTGAATTTCCATGTACTTTTTAGCATTATCCCATGCTCCGCCAGTATTTGCTAGATGATACGCCAAGAAAATTCCTGTAACAACAGCTCCCATCAAAAGCCCTGCAACAGCTGGAGGGCCCAATATTACACCAAGTATTATTGGTGCAGCAATTGTTATCGTGGCAGACTTCCACAGCTCACGTAGTGATGCTACAGTTGCAACATCAACACACTTGGCATAGTCTGGCTTTGATTTGCCAGTAAGAATTTCAGGAGTATTTTTAAATTGTCTTCTTACTTCTTCCACCATCTTAGAAGCAGCTCTTGAAACTGCACCGATAAGTTGACTTGTAATGAAAAATGGAATCATACCACCAACAAGTAGCCCAATTATTATTGCAGGATTTGATAGACTATAGTCAAATGCTACATGGAATATCTTTTCTGCTTCATACTGAAAAGCCTGAATCATTGCTAAAGCCGCAAGACCGGCACTTGCAATTGCAAAACCCTTAGTGACTGCCTTTGTAGTGTTTCCTACGGCATCTATCTCATCTGTAACCTTGCGGTTTTCCTCTCCCATGTGTGTCATTTCTACAATTCCACCCGCATTGTCACTAATTGGGCCAAAGGCATCTATGCTAAGTACTATGCCAGCAAGACTGAGCATGGCCATTGCAGTAAGTGAGGTACCAAAGATACCATACAGTGCAGCTTGTGATGGATCTGGAGCAGCTGAATGAGCTATTGCAAATGATGTTGCAAGGGCAACAACTATTGCAATCATAAACGGACCTGTCGAACGCATTCCTTGTATTATTCCCATAAGTGTAAGTGACGCATGTCCCCATTTTGCAGCTGCAGCGATTTCTTTTACTGGTTTGAATCTGTAGCTTGTAAACACATCTGTAATTCTTTGTATGACAGGAACTAGAATCACTCCAACTACTGTACTGCCAAATAGTGCATATGCAAGTGGCGTTTGACCAAGGAAGAAGTATGTGAAAATAAAATTGAGCCCTATTGCTATTGCGGCAGAAACATAAAATGCG
The DNA here is from genome assembly GCA_040877685.1 of Nitrosopumilaceae archaeon. Classification (GTDB taxonomy): domain Archaea; phylum Thermoproteota; class Nitrososphaeria; order Nitrososphaerales; family Nitrosopumilaceae; genus JBBDNF01. The sequence goes on along the minus strand of JBBDNF010000013.1, from coordinate 47,052 downwards.
CGAGTCAGTGGTTTCATAACATCGGACATCTTTCTTGGTCCTATTGTTGCAGCTCCTATTATCGAAGCAATCAGTCCTGATGCACCAATTAAAATTGGATAAAGCAGATTTTCAGGAGAGCCAATTAATGCTGCAAGTAGCAGTGAAGCGAGCATAGTTACAATATATGATTCATAAATATCAGAACCCATGCCAGCAGCATCCCCTACATTGTCACCTACATTATCAGCAATAGTAGCCGGATTTCGTGGGTCATCTTCCGGAATGTTTGCCTCTACTTTTCCAACCAAGTCTGCTCCCATGTCTGCAGCTTTTGTGAAAATTCCTCCTCCTACCCTGATAAACAATGCAATGAGACTAGCACCAATTCCAACTCCCGCGATTGTAATCGGATCTGGAAATACAAAATAGAGTAACGTGATGGCCAAAAGTGCCATGGCAGGAACTGCAAGACCGACAGTTGCTCCTCCTCTAAAAGCAAGAGCAAACGTGTGACCAAGTCCTTGTCCTGAGGCATTTGCTGCACGAACAGCAGCCTTTACCGTGATTTTAAGTGAAATTAATCCTGCAACTGCAGAAAGACCCGCACCAACTGCAAAAGCAATACCGTTTGAAAATCCAATTGCTGCCCCAATCAAAACTGCAAGACCTACGGCAACTGGAATGACAATTTTAAATTCTCTTCGTAAAAATGCCATTGCTCCAACCTTTACTGCGTTTGAAATGTCAAGCATCTGTTGTGTTCCAGGTTTTTGTCTAGAAACCCAGGCGGCAAAACCTGCTGCAACTGCAAAAGAAACAATTGCTGCGCCTACAGGTATAATTAGATCTTGTAGCAACATTTGCAGTTTTGCCTATTTGTGGTAAATATAAATCATGTCTGAAAGATTTCTAGCTTCTTTTCTTGTAGGGAGCAAATGTTTTTCCTGCAAGCCCTTGTCTAACGAGTTTGTTGAATCTCTTTCCATGACTAAGATATGGAAATCTCAGATGGATCAGCTCATGTACAATTGTGTTTTCCAAAGTTTTTTCGTCCTGCATCTTTCTAACATTTACAAAAATCATGCTGTGTTGTATATATGACACACCATAATACTTGTATGCTGAGGTTCTTCGTCCCTCAGTCATCTCTTTTGGCATCTCAAGAACCTCTTTAGTAGTAAAAAGTACCTTTGGCTCTTGTATTCCAAATCTGTTTGCATAGATTCCAACCTTTTCTAGTATTTTGAATTGTAGGTCTGAATCAAGTCTCACGAACATCTGATTTTGCAAAGACGGTTTAATTGCACATGTCAAATATTGTGTTTGTGCTTGTTTACTTTTGCTACAAATAGTTAGTGAGGGTCAGAACTTGTGTAGCTTAATCATAAATCATACAGCCACCGTGTCATCATACCCCCTACTAACTCATAGAATCCATAATTGATTGTGCTTTATTTCTTATCTGAGGATTTATTTTGACAATCACTAGTCCCTCATTTGGTTGGCCATAAAAAACCACCGAATTTTCTGGTGCAAAGACACATACTGGTAATACTAAGAGATCTTCTTCACCTGTCACTGTTATTCTTACTGGTTTGGGAGATTGGAAAGCCTTCTTTATGGTATCTATACTCTGAGTGGTAATTTCTGCAGCAGGATTGAAACAGGAAAGAGATGTTTTGACATTTGCAGATGGCAATTCTTTTTTGACTCTTTTTTCTAACCCATCAACAATTTGTAATGAAGGAATTATACCATATTTGATCAGTTTTTCTGTAGTTGCATCACCGACAGAAATTATAACTGAATTTGCGGGAATATTTTTTTGAATATTTTCTTTTGTTGCATCAACATCCTTAAGCAAGACGCCAAGAGGTCTTTTCAGATCAGCTCTTAGATTTTCAGGAAGATGCACAATGTCTCTTTGTTTTAAACTATTTTTATGTAGCTACTTCAGCCATCTCTTCTTTCATCTGCGCTGCAAGTATACTACATCTTGCTGCCACATTTTTTGCAGCGGAAGTAAAGGCTTCGGCATGTGCAGACTTGGGGTCTGTAACTAAAACAGGTTTGCCTGTGTCAGAGCCTTCCATGATCCCAGGGTTTAGAGGAATCTCACCAAGGAATGGAATGTTGTACTTCTCGCTAATCTTCTTTGCGCCACCCTTGCCAAAGAGATGGTGGTCTTTGTTGCAGTCAGGACACCTGAAGTAGCTCATGTTTTCTATAATACCAATAATTGGGATATTTAATTTTTGAAACATTCCAAATGCTTTTACAGCAATGTTGCTTGCTACATCCTGCGGTGTTGTGATAACTAAGATGCCAGTAATTGGAATGGTTTGAGCCAAAGTTAACGGTATGTCACCTGTACCAGGTGGTAAGTCTACAATAAGATAATCTAAATCACTCCAGTTTGTATCTACAAGGAATTGCTTTACAATTCCTGATATGATGGGACCTCGATATATTGCGGCTTGATGCTCTTGTTCTGCAAAGAATCCAAATGAAACTACTTTGAGCCCATGTGATTCGACAGGCTGCAGCTTGTTGTTTTCTACTTCCATTGCAGCCTTTCCCATTCCAAGCATCAAAGGAACACTTGGACCATAGATGTCTGCATCAAGCAGGCCGACTTTTGCACCAGATTGTGCCAAAGCCAATGCGATATTGACAGATACAGTAGTCTTTCCGACTCCGCCTTTTCCGCTAGCAACTCCTATGATGTTTTTGACAGTTGGCATCATTTCATCCATACTTAGTGCACGTCCTTCCATGACTTTGGCAGTCACTTTCATGTCAAAATTTGAAATGCTTGGAATAGTTTTGATTGCTTTTCTAACATCCTCTTCTATTTGATCATTGAAAGGACAAGCAGGTGTGGTTAGCTCTAGTGTAAACTTGAGATCATTTCCGGTTATCTCAAGATCCTTTATCATCCCCATAGACACAATGTCTTTTTTGAGATCTGGATCTATTACAGTACTAAGAGTTTTTAGAACCTCGTCTACTGCAACCATATTATAAAAAATCCACCTACATTATTTAAACATAGGCAAAAATGACAATAATATCATCCAAAGATTCATAAATTGAAATTTTACCAATTTTTGTTAGATGTTTTCTATAGCAACCCTTACTGATGTAGTCAGGATTCCGCCAAAACTGTTTGGCGAATCTCTAAAGAAAGCTTCAATCACTATCCTGAGAGAAAAATACGAGAGCATGATAAATCAGGAGCTAGGTTACGTGATTATGATACTTGACACCAAAGTTGAAAACATGGGGAAAATAGTTTCTGGTGATGGGGGAACATATCATAAAGTAGAATTTTCAGCACTCACATTTTATCCAAAACTTCAGGAAATAGTAAGAGGAGAAATTGTAGAAATTACTGACTTCGGTGCATTTGTAAGAATTGGTGCCACTGATGCACTCTTGCATCTTTCCCAAATCATGGATGATTATCTAAAAAGCGATGTAAAGTCAGGCATGATCTTGGCAAACCAGAGTGGCAGAACTTTGAAAATTGGTTCTACACTTCGTGCAAGAGTTACTGCAGTATCTCTTGGAAAGACAGCAGCAATGAAGATTGGTATCACATGCAGACAACCCTTCCTTGGTGCAGATGAATGGATTGCTGAAGAAATAAAGAAAGCCAAAGCGCCTCCTGTACCAGCTGAAAAAACCAAAAAGACAGTAGAAGCAAAGTGAAAGTAACATGGTAAAAGAGATGGCATGCAGAAAATGTAAATTTGTCACTATAGGAAAGGTCTGTCCTGTATGCAAGTCATCCGATCTGACTCCAGATTGGCGTGGTTCTATTCTTGTGGTAGATCCGATAAATTCTGTTGTTGCCAAGGCTTTAGGAATAACTGAAAAGGGCAAGTACGCACTTAAGGTAACCTAGATTGCATTTACGTGCAAAAAAAACGCTTGCAACTTTTTTAGCTGAGGATATTGGAAAAGGCGACATTACTAGCAACCTTTTGCCAAGAAAGAAAATCACTGCAAGCATAATATCACAAGAAAAGGGCATTTTAGCTGGAGTACAATATGCAAAACACATCTTTACCTCAAAGGGATGCAAAGTAAAAATTCTAAAAAAGGATGGTTTTAAAATTCAACCAAACCAGAAAATAATGACCATTTCAGGCTCGGCACAGGCTGTATTGTCTTGTGAAAGAACTGCACTTAATCTTCTATCTAGGATGAGTGGAATCGCGACCCAAACTAACGCCTTGGTAAAAAAGATCAAAATGGCAAATCCTAAAGTCGAACTCTATTCCACAAGAAAGACTGCACCTGGATTGCGTCTCTTTGACAAGGAGGCTGTTGAAATTGGTGGAGGACACAAACATAGAATTTCGCTTGATCAAATGGTTATGATAAAGGACAATCATATCGCAGTCGCAGGTTCTATATATGAATTAATAAAAAAGGCACGAAAAAAATACAAAACAATCGAAGTCGAAGTTGAAAATCTTAGAGACGCAATTGTGGCTGCACACGCTGGAGCCTCAATAATAATGCTTGACAATCTTTCTCCAAAGGAAATTTCAAAGATTGTTGGCACCTTAAAAAAACTGCGACTGCGAAATAAAGTAAGGATTGAAGCATCTGGCGGCATTAATAGTACCAACATTCAGTCCTATGCAAGAACGGAAATTGATATGATATCAGTTGGAAGGATTACTAATTCCGTTACTGGTTTGGATCTGAGTTTGGAAGTTAACTGATTGCAAGCATGCGCTCTATTGCAAGCTGTGCCTTCTGAGCAATCTTTTTTGGAACCTTGACTTCGTACTTGTTCTCTTTTAATGAGGCATATACCTTGTCAAGTGTTATCATTTTCATGTACTGACATACTGCATTTTCTGAAACGGGGATGAATTCTTTTTGTGGATTCTGTTGTCTCATCCTGTAAAGAATGCCAGTCTCTGTTGCTACAACAAACTTTTTTGCCTCTGAGTTTCTTGCATAATTCATCATACCCTCCGTAGAAAGAATCTGAACCTGACGGTTTCCATAATCGCCTGACACAACATCATACATAAGTGAAGAGGTACAACTGCACTCTGGATGTACAAGAAACTCTGCCCCTGCGTACTGGTTTAGCTTTTCTTGCACGTCTTGAGATCTTATCCCGGCATGCACGTGGCACTCACCTGCCCAGATAAACATGTTCTTTCTGTTTGTTATCTTCGCTACATATGATCCCAAGAACATGTCTGGCAAAAAGAGAATCTCTTTGTCTTCTGGAATAGATTTGACTACATTTACTGCGTTTGAAGAGGTACAACAATAGTCAAGCTCCGCCTTTACTGCCGCTGTTGTATTTACATAACCAACAGTTATGGCATTAGGATGTTCGCTTTTCCACTTTCTAAGCTCGTCTGCTGTTATTGTATCTGAAAGCGAACAACCAGCTGCCAAATCTGGGATGAGTATTTTTTTATCAGGACATGTAATTGCCGCAGTCTCTGCCATAAAGTGAACGCCACAAAACAAAACTGTCTTCTGACTTGTCTTTGCAGCTTGCCTTGCAAGTCCTAAGGAGTCGCCTACAAAGTCGGCAACATCCTGTACTTCAGGAAGCTGATAGTTATGAGCTAAAATGAGAACGTCCTTCTCTTTTTTAAGCCGCAAAATTTCTGACTTTAAATTCATCTATACAAAATAAAATCGGTAGTAATTCGCATTTAAAGCATAAGGTGATGGGCAGATTTTACGGCATATTGCCTAAGCCCGGCAATATTTGCCATTTTATGTTCCAACTCTGATGTCTTGCTGACAAACCGCCCTCAGACACTCTATTGCGGACAAAATAGCAAGCCTGCTTGTTTTTGGGTTGCTACTGCTTGGTACATTTTCAACCTTGATTGAAAATTTGCCAAACCTGCCTTCCGCTATTATCTCATGAATGTTTTTGTCAGTTTTTGGATCTGCAACTATTCTTACCTTGGTTTTTGTACCCCCAAGCCCTGCCAAGCTTAGAAGCGCGGCCACATTGATATTTGCAGGAAAGAGTTTTACTGCATCTTGGGCATTACCATCAAAAATTGTTGTCGATTTTTCAATCCTGTCAGGATCTATGTTTGAAGTTTCAAAGAACTTGGCGCCCTTTAGTGCGCTTGGATTCTTTGTAGTCACCAAAGTGACTGACTCTAATTCATCTTTTACAGCTCTTATACCATCAAGACCAAGTATTGCGCCAGAAGGAAGATACACGGATTTTTTAAAATCTTGGCAACCTGCCAGAATGATATCTAAGATAGACTCGTCTAAAAGTGCGCCGACACTCATAATCATCAAGTCCTTTCTGTTTTGCAGAATAGCAAGTACGTTATCACGTACTGCGTCTTGTGATGCAGCTTCTACTATAATATCTACTGGAGCAGCTGCAAGTAGTCCTACATTTTCTGTTATCTGAGGTTTGTTTCTCAGCTTATCCGCAAGCTTTTTTGAAGCATCTTTTGAAAAGTCAAACAGATGGGTAAGTTTAGCGGGAATCTTTTCAGAGTCAATTGCAAGAGCAATTTCTGTTCCAATTGCACCACACCCTAACAGTCCTATTCTTTTCAAGCCGATCAGCTTTGTAATTTGCCCTTGTTAAAGCTATAACTTTAAGCAAGTTTTGATCAGATATTGTGATTACAAGGAAAAAAGTGTTTTGAAAATGAATTCTACAAAGTCGGGACTGATGGAAAAGTTTCTCTTTAGAATAGCAAAGCAGTGGATAGCCGGGGATACCATGGATCAGGCGCTGGAATCCGCACGTCTTGCATACGAGAAAGGAATGGACGCAATCATAAACAAACTTGGCGAACACCTCACATCCAAAACTCAGATTGAAAACACAGTAAAAGAATACGTAAAGATTGTTTCTAGTTTAAGAAAAGCTGGGATAGAAGGTGGTATATCTGCCAAACCCACCCAGCTTGGTCTCTCTCGAAGTAAAACCGAATGTTTGCAGAATTATAACATCATAATAGAAAAAGTAGCCTTGTCGCAGGCATTTGTGTGGATTGATATGGAGTCATCTGAACACACAGATGACACCATTGGAATCTATCTTGACTTGTTTGGTAAGTATGAAAGATTAGGGCTCGCTTTACAGGCAAACCTTAGGCGCTCAAAGAGGGACTTGATGAAACTTTTAGAGAAAGGCGCAAAGATACGACTCGTCAAGGGTGCATATCGTGAAAATAAAGAAATTGCATTTCAATCAAGAAAACAAGTAGATCAAAACTATCGAGCTTTAATGGAGATACTTTTTCTAAAGGGAAATGAGTTTGGAATTGCTACACATGATTCTAATATGATAGAGCAAGCAATCAAACTTTCAAAGAAATATGAAAAAAAATTCGAGTTTCAGATGCTAAAAGGAATTCGTGATGAGCTAAAACTGGATCTTTTGCAAAGCGGATTTTCAATAGCAGAATACATTCCGTATGGCACAAACTGGCTGCCATATTCTATCAGAAGACTAAAGGAAAGAAAACGAAACATTCTGCTTTTGGGCAGTTCATATATTCACTCACATCGGGTCTGAGTTTGCTCTCTCATGAACTGAAGCAAGTAATAGACCCCGCCTGCTCCCTTTCCTGAAATCCCAGACTCTTTCCAACCAACAAATGGTTGAGCACCAACCATCGCACCTGTAGTTGCACTTGCTGCCCTGTTTGCATAGGTAACACCGGCCTCAATTTTGTTAAAGAATGTCTCAACCTCATCTTTGTTCTGACTAAATATTCCAGCTGTAAGGCCGTACTTTGTTTTGTTTGCAAGTTTAATCGCTTCATCAAAGTTTTCAAACTCGGAGATGCAAACAAAAGGCAAAAACAATTCCTCTCTGACAAGATCGTGCTCTTGCGGTAAACCTGTAACAATTGTAGGTTCAGCAAAATATCCTTTTTGATAATCATAATCTTTCAATACTTTACCGCCAAAAACTATCTTGCCATCCTTTTTAGCAAGCTCTGCAGCTTTCTCAAACTTTTTTAATGCAGCTTCATTGATTATGGGTCCAAGGAAGACATCTTTTTCCCACGGCTTTCCTATCTTGAGTGATTTTGCTTTTGTTACCAGCTTTTCCATGAACTGACTTGCAACTTTTTTTTGCACGTATACTCTAGAGCAGGCACTGCATTTCTGTCCACCATAACCAAAAGAGGACTTTATCACTCCTTCTGTAGCTTTTTCAAGGTCTGCCGTTTCTGTAATTATGACAGGATTCTTTCCGCCCATCTCTGAAATAAATGGACGTGGAATTTTTTCAATAAAATTTCGAAATCCTGATATGCCAACATCTCTTGAACCGGTAAAGGCTATTCCATCAACTAGGGGACTTTCAAGTATTGCTTTTCCAACAACACTTCCAGCACCAGTGACAAAGTTTAGAGTTGCGGGGGGAAGCTTGTGATATATTGCTTCTACAAACTTGTATGCTGAAAGGGGGGTGTCACTTGCTGGTTTTAGTACTGCACAGTTTCCAGTTAAAAGAGCACCCGAAGTCATTCCAATTGCTATGGCAGAAGGAAAATTGAACGGTGATATTATTCCCCAGACACCGTATGGTTTGAGTACGCTTCTCGTCTTTTCATTTGGATTGGCGTTTTTTGTCTCCTTAGAATATCCCTCATTAAGTTCAAACTGGTCTGCATAAAATCTCAAAAAATCTATCGCCTCATCCACGTCACCCATTGCCTCTAGTCTGCTTTTGCCGTTCTCAAAGGTCATTATGGCCGCAAGCTTGAACTTGTCTGCAGAAAAAATACCTGCAGTTTCTCTAAATATCTGAACCCTTTTTTGATAGGAAATTGCACTCCACTTGGAAAAGGCTTCTTTTGCTGATTCTATTGCACGATCTGTATCTTCTTTTGTTGCCATTGGAAAATTTGCTATTACAATACTAGTGTCAGCAGGTGATTTTACTTGGAATTGATTGTCAGAATAAATCTCTTTTCCGCCTATAATCATGGGGTATCTTTTGCCAAAGTCTTTTTTTATTATCTCTATAGCCTGATCAAATTTTTTATGAAATTCATCAGCGGAGTTGTTTGCTACTGCTTTTCCCCACGTTTTTTCGTTTTCAAACACACTGATCCTAGCGATCGACATAATAAATTGATTATCCATCATCTTGGATTGATCAAATTTAAACGCGAAACATTTTATTCATGTATGTAAAGGATGCTTATGCTAAACACAGTATACCTTGATGCTCTTAGAAAACGAGAAGAGACTCTGTCTATTTTAAAGGGGCAAAGATTTAAGCAAATACTAGAAGAAGCTAGGCGCAACTGGGTGGAATACACCCCACAAAAACAGGATGCCATCATTGCGGGAATTGACAGTAGCTATAACAGTACAAAATTCCAAGGACTTGAGCTATGGGTAGTGACCGCCGTATCTGTCAAATCTGACGGTACCATGATTTCAGAAAAGCACAGCCAAGGACTTGGTACACCAAATCCTGAACTAGCCACCCAGGCAAGCCAGATGGAAATAGATGCCTGTGTAGCCTCAGTCGATGAGGCTGACTTGGTTGCCTTAGATGGTTCACTTTACTCGCAATTTATGACAAGGCAGGCCTCACTTGCCACAACGCTTACTTCAGCCATAAAAAAGAAACACAATGTTATTTTTGTATCCAAAACCTCTGTTACAAGGAACCAGTTTTCAAAACTCGGTTCTCTGGCTGGTGATATTTTCTATTATAATCACGCAATTAAAAAGTCTGGCTTTAGCAAAATTTTTGTCGATAAAGAACTCGGGCCAGGAAAAGTTATCTCCTCGGTCTATACAAGACTGAGCGATTCCACGCCACTGATAAAAATTGAACTTTTAGGTTGTGAACATAACGAATCTGAAATAAAATCGCTTTTGGATAAGCTTTGTAAAAACAGCGTTTCTGGGTATCCTTATGCATTAAAGCTTGCACACAACAACTGTAAGATAACTCACACTGATCTGGCAAGACTGGTTAGTCTTTATGGTCTTGGAAACGAAGTTGGTTCAAGGGAGGTACTTGAATGAACATCGGAGTTGTAATTGGTGAAGCAAAACCAACCGAAGTAACTGCACAATCATCGCGCCCACTTTCTGTTGGTGAATATGTTATCGTGGATTCGCAAAACGGAAAGCTTCTTGGCTTGGTGGAACGATCAATAATTTCAAGTGATGCACTTTCAGATGTACGAAACTTTGACGAGGCCATGGAAAGCAAGGAAGTTGCTGAGCTAAACATTCGTGACAAAAACTACAAAGTGAAAATTGGAATTCTTGGATTTTTAGACAAGCTGCAAAAAGGTCAGCCAATTGTACCAGCGATACCACCTTTGCCTGGTACCACTATACTTGAAGCTACAGAAAGCGACCTTGGAATAATTTTTGCGCCAAAAGAAAAGGAATGGATTAGAATAGGCTCACTTCTTAGAAACTCGGAAATTGAAGCAAAAATAAACCTCAACAAGATTGTCTCAAGGCACATAGGCATACTTGCCATGACTGGGATGGGAAAAAGTAACCTTGTGTCACTAATTGCAAAGCATGTGGCAACGCTGCAGGGCACTCTTATAATTTTTGATTACCACAACGACTACACAAACCTAAATGTGCAAAAAATTAGCGTAACAGACGCTAAGATAAACCCAAGACTGTTGCAGGCAGACAAGCTTGCCGAAGTGATTGAGCTTAGGGAAAATGCAGACAAACAGCAAAGAGTTCTACGTGAATCATTTACTCAATCTGTCAGGCAGGCAAAAGACTTCTGGGCAGCACTTGAAGATGGCGTATCTGCATTTGGCCATACCACAAAAGGATATGCAGACAGTGCAAGCCGAGTATTGGATAAGATCGATGATGCAAAGCATAGATTCTCTGACATTTTGGATCCTGACTGTGGTGATCCTGTAGATTTGATAAAAGAAGGAAGAGTAAATGTTCTAAGCGTTGCAGAGCTAAGCGAAAGGCAGGCAAATGTTGGCCTCTCTTACTATTTGCAAGAGTTGCTAAATGACAGAAAGGATTCTTACTGGGCAAAAAAAGGAAGAAAGATTTCCGGCAAGAACAATAAATTTTTAGCTCCAATTTTTGTAATAATTGAAGAGGCTCATGTTTTTATCCCAAAAGGAGAGCACACCGATACTAAATACTGGGCATCAAAAGTTGCAAGGGAAGGCAGAAAGTTTGGAATCGGTCTTGGCATCGTTTCACAAAGGCCACGAAACATAGACCCAAATGTTCTCAGCCAAATGGGTTCACTTGCCATAATGAAGATAGTACAGGATGATGATCAACAACAAATTGCCTCAGCAGCAGAGTCCCTTAGCAAAGACCTTCTTACTCAACTATCCTCTTTGAACATAGGGGATGCAGTTCTTGTTGGTCAGTGGGTAAACCTGCCATCAATTGTTCATGTTGATGAGGTCAAAGGGAAAACTATTGGCTCTGATCTAAATGCAGTGTCTGAATGGTCCGAGTCTAGCAAGTTCAAAGAGATTGCAGCCGAATCAACGCAAGGACTAATTCAAAAAGACTTGCTGATGGACTAATGATCTTTTCTCACATCTCTGATACCCATTTGGGATTTGTACAATATCATTCAGAAGAGCGAGAGCAGGATGTCTATTCTGCCTTTGATCAGGCAATTGATACTTCAATAAATGACCACATTGATTTTGTAATCTTTGCAGGAGACATCTTTCATGTACCAAATCCAAGCGGAAAGGCAATCTTGGTCTTGGCAAATGCGCTAAAGCGACTAAAACAAAGAAACATTGACTCTTTTTTCATACTTGGCGAACATGACATTAGCAGAATACGAGCAACGCCTGTACCATTCGTATACAATAACTTGGAATTTTCAAAATATATTGGAAATGGAAAACCGCTTCAGTACAAGGACGTGCTAATTGTTGGGTACGACAAGAGAAGAAAGAACGAAATTCATACCTTTGAAAACGATTTTGCTAAAATAGATGCTGAAGCTAAAAACTATGCAGGACACAAAATCCTTGTGCTGCATCAGGGAATTACTGAAGTAAACAAATTTGCAGGCGAGCTAAACTCTAGTGATCTTCCACAAAATTTCACCTATTATGCTATGGGACACTTACATGAGAGAGAACTGAAAAAATTCGGTAATCTTGGAGGCCCACTTGCATATCCGGGTTCGATTGAGCTTACATCAAGTGAGGGAATCAAAGAAACTCAAAAAGGATTCTATGAAGTCGATATTTCATCATCAGAAGCAAAACCAAACTGGATTAAACTTGACACGCGACCACAACTTTCAGTAAAGACTTACTACAAAAATCTAAAAAACGAAGTAGACTTGTTGTCAGAAAAACTGAAAACATTTGAAAAGAAACCAGTAATAGAAATAAAAATTCATGGAGAAAACATAGAAACTGATCTTGTACAGTCACAGATTGCAAGACTACATCCGCTTGCACTGCGATGTTTCTGGAAGGCAGTCAAACCAGAAGAAAATGATGGTTCTACATTTGTGGAGAGACCGGCAAAAATTGATGATGAAATGTTCAAACTTGCAAAAGACATCTTAAACTCTGAGCCATGGGCAATCTTTGTAATACGAGATCTCTTGCCATTACTTTCCGCAAATCAAATTGATGAAGCGAATCATCTTGTAATTGAAAACTTTGAGCGATTCAAAAAGGAGAAAAAAAATGTTAACTAATATAGAATTAGGAAACTTTCTTTCACATTCTAATACAAAACTACCATTTGAGAAGGGAGTTACTGTATTTGTAGGACACAATGGTGCAGGTAAGTCAAGTGTCATTGATGCCATAACCTTTGCGCTCTTTGGCCAGCATACGAGAAACTCAAACAAGGGTTTGATTCGTCGTGGCTCAAACCACGCATATGCCAAGGTAGACTTTACCATTTCGGGAAGAGCATTTGAGGCAGTAAGAAAAATCGATTCCAAGGGAACCCTCTCAGCGCAGTTTTTTGAGAAAAAAGAAGGTAGCTTGGTACCCCTTGCAGCAGGGGAAAGAAAACAGTTTGGAGAATCAATGACAAAAGAGATCGAGTCGTTGATTGGGATGGACTTTGACAAGCTCAAAGTCGCATCAATTGTAAGACAAGGAGAACTAAATTCAATTATTGACGCTGACCCAAAAAAATTCAAGGAGCTTGTCAATGCGATAATTGGAATAGACAAGCTTGACACTGCTTTTGAGCTGATGAAAGATGTTGTAGAAAACTTTCGCAGCTCTATAAGACAAGAACTAGAATACGATGACACTGACATTGAAAGTCTAAGATCAAAACTTGATTTGGTCACAAAAGAAATCAAGTATGCGGAGCCACAAAAAGAAGAACTCGTTGCAAAAAAGCAAAAACAAGAATACGAGCTAACATTGCTTCAGAAAAAAATTGATGCAGAATCACCAAAAGAATCTAAGCTAAAAGAGATTGATACAAGGAGAGCAGAACTTGTAAAATACGTCAAGACAGCTATTGTATCACTTCAAAAAGAAATCCAAGAAAAAGAAAGAAAACTTTCAGACTGTGCAGGATGTTTTGATCATCTTGCATCTAAAAATGACATTGAAACCAACATAACAAAAATTGAAAGTATGTTAGAATCACTAACAGGGAAAATCCGCAAGCTTTCAGAAAAAGTTGGCAATCTTGGAGGACAAGAAGAGCTTGCAACAAAACTAAAGATGAAGGATGGAAAATGCCCTGTATGCGACTCTGTTGTAGAGAGTCTAAACCCTTTATTCCAAGAAGAACACATACAGGAAGAAATTACAAAGATGAGAAAGGAGATTTCCTCCTTGACAGAGACTGAAAAAGAAGGAGTATTGGGCAAGCGTGAACTTGAACAGAAATATCAAAAGGTAATAAAGGCAGAAAACACGCTTCGCGCACATGGTGTTTCAAGCCCACAAGATCTGGCACATCTAAAAGAGGAAATCTACAAGATGAAAAGCAACGTAGGAAAGATTCCAACAAACCTTGATTCTTCAGGAAACTTGGTACACCTTTCAATAGACTCACACTCTCAAACTCTTTTAGAAACAATCTCATTACTTCAAGAAGAGACAAAAGGATTCGATCTTGATGAATTTAAAAACCTAAAAGTTTCTTATGAACAAGCTAGAAAATCTCTTAGTGTTACAGATCAACAGCTTGGTGCAATAACACAAAAAATGCATGACGCAAAAGAGCAACAGGAAAAAATAGCAAGAATTTTGGACGGGCTTGCTTTTGTAAAACAATATGTTTCACAGCTAGAAGAAATACGGAGTCAGATTTTCAATAGAGATGGACCTGTTGCAACAAGCTTGCGTTCATGGGCCTTGAATTTGATCTCACTAAAAGCATCAGAGTATCTTTCAGCATTTAATGTAAAAATTCAACGTGTTTCACTGGTAGAAAAAGCACGAAACGTTGGAATTTCTTGTTATTCTGGAAATACTGTATTGGATTTGGAATCACTTAGTGGTGGAGAAAAAGTCAGCATTGCACTTGCACTTCGACTTGGGATGGCACACATACTTGGCGCATCAAATTTGAATTTCATCATCTTAGATGAGCCAACAACGCATCTTGACGAAGAAAGAAGAAAATCGCTTGTCAGTGTCTTGTCACAAGCTTTTGAGGCAAATCTTGGCTCGATATCACAGTTTATCATAATTACACACGATTCGGAGATATTTGAGAACTCTAATGTGGATATGATATACAACTTTGAGTCGACGCCTGAAGGGACAAAGGTAACCCCGCTCTAGCCGCCCGTAAGCTTTGCAAATCGTTCATTTTTGCTTAATTTTTCCATAAAGCGTAGATTAGAGAGAGCAACTACCGCAGATTCTCTTACTGGTTCGCTTGAATCTGTAAGAGCTCTTTGCAAGGTCTCCCTCGCTTCCTGAGATCCTATCACACCAAGAGCTATTACAGCTTCGTGTCTTACAAAGAAGCTGGGATCGTTTCTTACTGCATCTTCAAGGGGTTTTATCCCACTTCGGTAACACATCTGTCCAAGCGAAAAGGCCGCTTCGTGTCTTACAAGCTCATTTGAATCATTTTTTAAAACCCCAGCTATATGTGGTACCATTTCTTCGCCACCCAAGTCTACAAGAATACATACCGCCCTTGTTCTTATTACAAAGTCTTTGTGATCCAAAAGGTGGAGAAAATAACCTTTATCCTTTCTTTCATATCGTTCTTCCATCTCGGACAAGAGTTCAAGACGCGAATTGGGGATAATTTCCATGCACACAATTTTATAATCGAATATTTATTCATTGGTCAAATGACCCGATGCAGATACTGGCATCTTTCGATTGATGAGTTGAAAAAAGTGACATATGATCCAAAAAAGGTGCTCATCTGGGAAATCAAGTGTTCAAAGGACGAAGCAGCACATTTTGGTGCATTCTGCTATAGAAATGGTACCCCATGGGACTACGAGTCGATTCATGGCATTGCGTTTTATTATAACATGATACCACACGATGAAATAAATAGAATTACAGAGTTTCTAAAGGGCAAGTTTGGCGGCGAGATAAAAGAAAAGGGTGAACGCGTTTTTTTGGTGGACTCTAGTGAGATTTACTACCCAAAAGAGATTGCTGACCTTGCAACAGAGCTTGGTAACAAATTTGAGACAAGCACCGAAATTTCAGTTGAGCTTGAGAACTTTAGCTTGCAAGAACAGGAACAAAGTAATTTTCCTTCAAGCAAACTACTGCCAATTCCGGGCAAGTAGATAAATATGGTTCTTGGCAAATTTTTGATCCCAGATGGTTGAAGCAAAAGAAATCAGCACACATCTTGAGGAACTTAGAAAGCGCCTACTCAGAATGGTTGCAGCTGTAGGAATAATTGCAGTCTTTGTTCTTACATTTCATGCAACTACATTTGATTACAACGGCGTTACACTGTACTATCCAACACCAGACCCACTTGACAACATCGCGGCACAGGTTACTGTGGAAATGAAAAATCAATTAATCCCAGAGACTGTACAGTTAATCCAGACGGCGCCGGGACAAGCATTTTTTGCCCAGATTTATATCGCAGGTCTACTTGGGGCTGTCTTTGGAATGCCTGTAATTGTAAAAGAATTAGTTGGATTTGTATCGCCTGCTTTAGATAGAAAAGAGATTCAGATTATTAGGTCAATAACAATTCCAGCAATCAGTCTTTTCATAGCAGGATGTCTCTTTTCATACTTTTTTGTCACACCTTACATCTTGGAATTTCTTTACAAATACGGTGAAGCAAGCGGTCTTGTCACTTTCCTTAATGTAATAGACTTTGTTACCTTCGTACTTCAGTTTCTTTTGGCTTTTGGAATTTCGTTTCAGCTTCCGATGATAATGTATGCTATGTCTGCGTCTGGAATAACTGATGAAAAGTTCTGGCGAAGAAACATCAGATATGCTATTGTCATAATTGTTGTTTTTGGAGCAATAATCACACCTGATGGAAGCGGTATCACGATGTGGTTTGTTGCAGGTCCAATGATTGCATTATATCTTGTAGGTATGATATTTATTGAACGTAAAGGAAGACAGATTGCAACACTTAAATCTTGATTTGACAAAATTACGCTATCGATGTTAGGTCTTAATCTTGTACTCCAACTGCCGGGAGGTATGGAATGGATATTTATCATAATAGTTATAGCTGTTCTAATCTTTGGTGCAAAAAAGATTCCAGAGCTTGCACGTACGTTTGGCAAAGCCAAAGGCGAATATGAAAAAGGAAAGATAGAGGCAGACAAAGAATTAAAAGAATTTAAAGAGAAACAAGACGAGACCCCAAAATAAAAACAACGCTTTTTACCAACAAAAAAGAGATTAGCTTGTGATAAGAAGATCTGTAATTCAAGAAATTGTTAATGGATATTCTGATCTTACTGTAGGAACACTTGGCAGCCATTCTGCACTAGAAATAATGGATGGTGCAAAAGATGAGAGCCTACAAACATTAGTTGTGTGCCAAAAAGGTCGCGAAGTTCCATACAAAAGATTTGCAAGAATTGCTGACCAAATCATAGTTCTAAACAAATTCAAGGAAATGCTTTCTCCAAAAATTCAAGCTAGGTTACGTGCGTCAAACACAATAATCGTGCCACACCGGGCGCTTACTGCCTACCTTGGATACAAGGCAATAGAAAACAACTTTAAAGTTCCAATATTTGGCAATCGTGCTCTTTTTCAAGCAGAAGAGCGTTCACACAGAAAAAACCAGTATTATCTGCTTAAGAAAGCAAGGATAAAGCATCCCAAACTATTCAAGAATCCAAAAGACATTGACAGACCTGCAATAGTAAAGGTGCAAGAAAGATCACGCAAACTTGAAAGAGCTTTTTTTAACGTTTCATCTTATTCAGACTACAAAGAAAAAACAGAGACCAGGCTAAGGCATAGTCTGATATCAAAAGAAGACCTCAAAATTGCAAGTATCGAGGAGCTTGTGATAGGAACTTACTTTAACTTCAACTACTTTTACACTCCAATTTCAGAAGAGGTTGACTTTCTTGGAATTGAAAGAAGATTACAAACAAACTTGCACGATTTTAATGCTCTTCCTGCAAGACAGCAGCTTGAAACCGATGTCTCTGTACAAAACATCGAGGTGGGTCATACTCCAGCAAGCATACGAGAGTCACTTTTAGACAAAGTCATATCAGCTGGAGACAAATTTGTAAATGCAGTAAAAAAAGAATATCCACCAGGGATAATCGGACCATTTTCGTTACAAAGCGTGATAACACGAGATCTGGAAATCGTAGTGTATGATGTTTCACTGAGAGTTCCTGGAAATCCTATTCTTGCTACAACAAGTCCATACACAAAATACAAGTATGGAACTACGTTTGGAGTTGGAAGGAGAGTTGCAATGGAGCTCAAAAGGGCTCAGCAAGAAGGAAGATTAGCAGAAATAGTAACTTAGGCTTCCATCTTTTCTTTTAGAAGGTTCTTTCTTACTAGAATAGGGATATTATAAAATAATGCAAGAGCTATGGCATCAGAAGCTCGATAGTTTCGCATCACCAGCTCTGTTTTTCCTGTAAAGTACAGGTTTGCGCGTAACACGCTTCCACTTTCATATACTTTAATTCTGACTAGGAGCAGTTCATTGTGTTCTGCGATCTCTTCTATCATGTTGTATATTGTTGGAATTGAACCTCGCTGACCTTCGATGAAGCTTGTTATGTGTCGTGCCACCTCTCCCGAAAAGGCTCTCATATGAAACTCTTTTCCATCATCTGATCTTAGAACCAATATGCCTTCTACGCCATAGGGATCAACAAAACCTACGTAGGTTATCTTGGCGTCGACATAATCAGAATCCTGAATCTCATCGATCTTCAAGTTTAATTCTATCACTCATTAATGACAGATAAAGCCTTTGGAAAAAAACAGATACAATTTAATGTCACAAAAGTTGGCTGTGGGATAATGGAAAAGCAGGTGACAATGCAACGTTCTTCTAGTGCAATGATTATTGTAGGTTTTGCATCCATTGCAATCTCATTTTTAATTTATTCAAAATATGATTATGATGCTATGATTACACCAGACGCAGTGCCGTTTTTGGAAAGAATGGCATTAGGCATGTATGCCGTTCTTCTTTTGTCATTTGGCGCTATAGGATACGGATTGTACAGATTTTTCCAAGCAAAAATAGCACAAAGTAATAATTCTATTTCTTCAATAATTGCAAACTCAATAAACAACAAGAGATCAAAACAGATCTTTGTTGCAAGTGCTATAGGTTATGGAATATTTTTTTCGCTCACTTCAGGAATACTAGTTTACCAACCCGAAGTAATATTCTCAGAACACTATGGATTGAAAATTCCGTCTGCATATATCACGCCGTGCTGCGGGCCACCTGGATACATGCCTTCGATAGTTGCTGCCTTTACAGAACATCTTGGTCTTAAGATAATTCCAGTAAATCTTGTTTTGCAAGTTACTGTCTCATTTTTGGTTGGTCTTAACTTTGCAATTGCCTCAAAAGCATTTTTGATATACAAAAAAGAAGGAGGGATGGGAACTTTTGGTGCAGTCACTGGACTATTCATAGCATGTCCAGCTTGCGCAGGCACTTTGTTAACCGGTCTTGTAGGATCTGGAGCTGGTGTCTTTACAATAGCTATAACGCAGATTCAAACGGTCCTTATTGCAGTATCGATTCCTATCTTGCTTGTAACACCTGTAATAATGGCACGCAAGTTGAGAAAGTTTCAGCTTGGAAACTGTACGGTGGACTCTAAACCGTAGCTGGCTTTTTTACTTCGGGAGTCTTCCAATCTCCAATGTTATAGTCATCTTGTCGAAGATATTTCAGAGTAAGCTTGTATACAAGCTCGTCATGGCTAACTGTTTCTAGGATTTCTTTCCAAGATACTACGCCAGTCTCGTCTATTTTTTTTGCAAGCTGTCTTGAAACAGTCTCTGCAATCTGCCTGCATTGATCAAAAGTCTTGCCATTTTTGTAGGCCCTAGTTCTGATATCACAACTGTCCATGCTATGATTTGCATAGGGGCTAAATAAAAAGATCCTCAATGAAGAGATCTTAATATCAAAGTAGAATATGCTCAATTGCCTTTTGTATATCTCCGGCATCAATTACATTTGCAGCCATCATTGCCTCAAGCAGTCTTAGAACTAATAGTTCACCTGTTGCTCCGGCAATTGTTTGTGGAACTATGACGCATACATCATCTACAATTACAGTGACTTCGTCGTCTCTGGCTCCACTCCAATCCTTTGGTATGCCAATGTAATAATACCTCGAGTCGGAGTTGCTTAGGTCTTGGTATAGAACTTGAACCATTAGTAAGATTATTTTTGGTAGTTAAAATTGATTGTCACTAAAACATAGTTCCGGAAACGCTATACGTGCATACCTAAGTACGTTCGTCTTGGGTTAATACCCTCGTTTCCGGCATTTCTTATAATGTAAGAATTGTATTTAACAGCGTATAATGATTCTCAAATCTGATAATCATCAGAATCCAAGTAAGCATTAGTAAATATTAAATCAAAAAACAATTTGATTTTAATAATGGGCAATTGTTGATATTGCATGGGCCTTTTTAAGAAAAAAACTAATGAAACAAAATGCAAAGAATGTGGCATGGAACTGCATGACCCAGAACGATTGGAAAGACATATGAAAAAAGCACACAGCCGCCCTTCCCAGAAAAGCTTTGATGAACGTGGCGGTGGAGGAGGAATGTGGTAGGAAAATGATTGCCATAGTTCTTGTCAAATTCAAAAAAAGTGCAAAAGAGGTGGCAGAATATGGAAGCAAAGTTCTAAAAACTGCTCCAAAAAATATCCGCATCAAGGCATCTTATTGGACCATGGGAAGATATGATGCAGTATGGATAGTAGAGGCTCCAAACGAAGAAAAACTCTTTGAGTGGTTCCTTAAAGTTGGTCGTACAGACATAGCTAGAACAGAAACCATGGTAGCAATGACAAGAGACAAAGCTATGAAGATGCTAAGTGGGAGGAGAAAATGAAATCCGAGTCAGACGATGAGTGGAAACAAAAACTCACACCAGAACAGTACGATGTTTGTAGAAATAAAGGAACAGAGAGACCTTTTTCAGGAGAATATTGTGATTGCAAAGACAAAGGAGTTTACAAGTGTGTGTGCTGTGGCAATGAATTGTTTAGCTCAGAAACAAAGTTTGACTCAGGTACAGGTTGGCCAAGCTTCTGGCAACCTATGAAATCAGAGAACGTCAAAAGTGAGGTCGATCATAATCATGGAATGATAAGAATAGAAGTGACGTGTAACAAATGCGGTGCTCATTTGGGACATGTATTTAATGATGGTCCAACTCCTACAAATCTGCGATACTGCATAAACTCCGCTTCTCTTAAACTACAAAAAGATGAGAAAAAGTAAAAGATCGACATCAATTCTTTTCTACAAATACAAGCTCTTTTATTACAAGAAAATCAGACCACTGTGTGTTAAACTGCACCTTCAAGATAACTTGGTCAAATAGAGTAGCACTTCAAAATACTCACATAAACGCTATACCTGAAAAGCCCGGTGTGTATGAAATACAAGGACGAAAAAAAACAGATGGTGGATACACAAGAAGATATGTTGGTATGGCAGAAAACTTGAAGCATGTATATTCAGAACATTTGTCTGATAATGAGCCAAATGAAAAACTAAAGAACTTCTTGAAAGAAAAAAAGGCGTTTTTTAGGTATGTGACATCTGATGCTGAACACACGAGAAAAGATCTAGAAAAAGGCCTGTACTTTAAACACAAACATAGTTTTAACACCCTTGATAATCCTCCCGCCGGTTCAGGCAAGTATCTGAAAATAAAGATAGAAGAATCCAACGCCTAAATATCAAATTTTGTGCCTGTACACATGTTAATAGTTCTTATTTGGTCATAAATTCCAAAGAATTATTGGAACCCGAAAGAACGATGTACCCTGCCACGTGTGCAGACTGTAAAAAAGAAACACAGGTACCATTCCAACCAAAAGAAGGAAGACCAGTATATTGTCGTGAGTGTTTACCAAAACACCGCGGCGAACGAAGATTTTAAGCTGAAATACGCTTAATTCACTTTTTTTACTCTGTCTATAAAAATGGTTACTCCACTTTGAAGCAGAAAATCAGCTAAATTTTGACTTCTTTAGCCTCTTGGGTCATAATGGCAATCACAATTACATCCTTTCGTGCAATTAATTCTGTTACAATCCTCACAGCGTTTTCGTCTATAGTAACTCAATTTCTTTCACCAATCCATAATACCTTCGACTTTTATTAGCTTTAAAAAATTCCATTAACAAAGCAACTATTGGCAACTAGCTCCCTATAATGACTCGACACACTCCAATTCAAGTATGAAAAAGCGATCACATGCATCTTATGTAGCAGCAGGCAAAAAAGGTGCAAGAACTAGAAAAAGACACGGTAACTAACCGATCTTATTATACAGAAATCGGCTAGATTTTGAATATCATTTTCAAGCTTTCTGTATTCCTCTAGATGATTTGCACTTTATTAACACATAATCAATGATCCTATCCTGTGAAACTTTCTTCATCTGCATGAGAGACCTAAAGAGAATATTTTCAAGATAAGATGGATACTTTTTCATTATCGTTTCTCTCAAATTTTTTCTGTTTTTAATATAATAATCAGTCAGTGGCCCATAGACGTTCGCACCAATGTTTTTTATTTCCATTATTTGAAATTCTTCCCTTTTGATTATAGATATAACATATTCTAACGCATAATGTTCTGACGACCAAGTTAGCGAAAGAATGCCAAGCTTTGCAAACATCATTAATGGTTTAGCAACAGTAACTGGAATTGCAAGCACTAGCAATCCATTTTGTTTTAGAACTCGTTTGGATTCTTTAATGAAATGACTTAGAGGTTTGAAATGCTGTGCAGATTCTAATGCAATTATTCTGTCTACGGATTGTCTTGGAAATGGTAATGATGTGGAAGTCGAGTTTACAAGATTGATGCCATCAACCATAATTGAATTTTTCAACTGCCGAAAATTGATGTTGACGCATACAATTTTAAGTGATTTGTATACAGACTTCCATTCAACTGCAGGGGCAGAAAATCCACTTCCCACGTCTATCACATATTTTACAGAATCTAGCTCAGCCATTTTACCAACTAATCTGCACAATTCATGTTGCGCCTGCAAAGGATTGTGAGTATTTGCATCCCAGTATCCAAAATTAAGCATGCTACTGCTAGTTGCAAGCTGCATAACCTGCGATAAGGAGTTGTAAAGATTGATTACATCTTTCTCGCTTCGTCTAAATGTCCACAATAAAACTTGGATTGGATCGATACTCAATGTTTACTGTGGATTACTTTCCGATATATACTACAATGTTAGAAAAGAACTATGGAAGATCACTTGACGCTGGAGCACAATATTTGTGAACCCATATTCCCGTTTGGTCTTTGGCAATTTCCTTTCCTGGCATTATTTTCTGACCACAAGCAACACAAGAAGTGGTAAACTTTGCTTTCATTATTTTTCTAGAGTTTCAATACAATAAAAGCACTGGCATGGAATCAATACAAATCGTTGGTTAGCTATTTGCAAAGTTTACGAGAACGTGAAGATTTTCAGGCACAAATGAGGGGGGTTTTGCCTTTTTACTCGTTGTCTATGAACTCATCTACAGTAGGTGGTTCTGGACTAAGGCCCTTTCTCTTTCTGATTTCTCCCATTAATGTTAGCAAGACAGAGTTTGGAACAGGAGTCCAAGCTTTAAAATGTGTATTCCACATTGCCTTTCCAGCTGTCTGACCTCGCATAACTTCAGAAAGATCAAAAGTTTCAGACGCTGGCAGCTCACCGGTAAGAATGTGCACAACACCTTTTTGTTCCATGTTTAATACCTTGCCTCTTTTTCCAGATATTACTCCTGCAACGTTTCCAATCATTTCTTGTGGAACTCTGACTTCGATTCCAAGTGTTGGTTCTAAAAGTACGGGTTGCGCTGAAAGCATCACACCCATACAGGCTCGTCTTGATGCAGGGCCAAGCTGTGACAGACCTCTGTGAGCCGGATCTTCATGGGGAACAAAGTGATGAAAGACAAACTTGCATCCTCTAACTTGCTCCCTTGTGAGCGGTCCTTCCTTCATGGTATCTTCAAAGCCTGACAAAATAGAATCACTTGATTCTTGGATGAACTGCACACCCTTCGTGCCATCGACCATGACATTTCCTCTTGGATCAAATCGCATGACGCGCTTTGCTTCATCACGATCCCAGCCGGCATTTCTTAAAATCTCTGCAACTTCTTTCGTGTCTTTGTACTCGTTAAGCGTACCGTTTCTAATCATCTCGGCAACTTTCTCATCAAGGGGTTCTACTTTCATAAAGATCTTGTTGTGTCTGTTTGGCGATTTAGACATGACAGGACCTGCTGGTACTCTGATTGTTTCTCTATAATTGATCAAAGGCTGTGAAGTTACAATTTCGACTCCAGCATCTGCAATCAGTGATGTCGCTATCTCAAGGTGCAAGACACCCATGCCGGCAATTATTGTCTCCCCACTCTCCTCATTGATTTTGACAACAAGGTTTGGATCTTCTATCGTAATTCTACGTAAAGCCTCGACAAGCTTGGGTAGATCCTTTGGATGTTTTGGCTCAACAGCCATCTGAACTACGGGCTCAGAAACGTAATGGATTCCTTCAAATGTATGAATGCCAGCAACACTTGATAATGTTTGACCAGCTCTTGCATGTTCTAACCCAAGAAGAGCTGGAATATTTCCTGCTGCAAGTTCGCCTACCATCTCACGCTGGTTTCCCATGAAAAAGTTAACTGACTGGATCCTTCCTTCTCTTTTTGTATCTATAATGTGAATCCTGTCACCATCTTTTAGCTTGCCAGAAAATAATCTGCCAATAGCTACAGGGCCAGCAGCTGGATCAACTGTCATGTTTACAATCATCATAATAGCTGGACCATTGTCATCACAATTCAAAAGTGCTTTACCAATATCAGACTCCAAATCTCCTTTCCAAATTTTTGGAATTCTGTATTTTTGTGCTACATCAGGTGAGGGGTGATGCTTTACAACCATTCCAAGGACTGCATCATAAAGTGGCGCCTTTTCAGCAAGACCTTTGAGGTCACCACCCTCCGCATAAGCTGTGTAGACATCTTTGAACGAAATTCCCTTTTTCTTCATGATATCTATATTGAAACCCCATCTGTCCTTTGCGGATCCAAAGGAAACACTACCGTCTTGGATGCTTACCTTCCACTTTTCTTTGTATTCTGGTTCAGCGTAAATGTCGATTAGTCTGTTAAAGTCAGTAATTATCTCCACAAGCCACTCTTGCATCTTATCTGGCTCAAGCCTGAGCTCTTTTATGAGACGGTCTATCTTGTTAATGTATAAAACTGGTCTGACTCTTTCCTCAAGGGCCTGCCTTGTTACAGTCTCTGTCTGTGTCATTATCCCTTCAACAGAGTCTGAAACGACCACAGCACCATCTATTGCCCTAAGGCTTCTTGTAACACGTCCTGTAAAGTCAATGTGGCCTGGTGTATCAATCATGTTGATTACGTACTCCTGACCACCTGCTTCATAAAGTAAGGTAACGTTTGCTTG
The DNA here is from genome assembly GCA_040877685.1 of Nitrosopumilaceae archaeon. Taxonomy (GTDB): domain Archaea; phylum Thermoproteota; class Nitrososphaeria; order Nitrososphaerales; family Nitrosopumilaceae; genus JBBDNF01. Next base: position 21,905 of record JBBDNF010000013.1, on the reverse strand, counting down.
AACTATTGTCATCTGCCTATCTTGTTCTAATTTCATAGAGTCCAAAGCAAGAGCCTGACCGGCAACTGAGGGACTGATAATTCCACTTGATGCCAAGAGGCTGTCGCTCATGGTTGTCTTTCCATGGTCTACGTGAGCTATGACTCCAAAGTTTCTAATATTCTGCTTGTTTCCAATTATCTTTAGGATCTGTTCTGTTGCCTTGAACTTCATGAATAAAAAAAATCGATCTGGAGCCGGTATTAAACGTTCTCAAGATTCCTTTTTGATCTTGCAAAATCAATAGATCATAGAAGAGCTTACACCTCTTAGTTTTTTGGCCCTTACAAAAAAACAATCTTTCATATTTTTTTTCTTGGCATGATATAATGCAATAAGCTCCGACACAAAAATAAAAAACAAAACAATTTCTTGGATGTTTTTTGTGTTGGGTTGCATCTGTACTACATGTAAACCATATTTTTCAAGACGCACTGTAAGCTTGGAGTTGTGTTTGTTCTTTTCTTCAAATAGTATGACAGTATCTCCCTTTCTTGCTGAAAACAATTCCATATGGGAAAACTGTTCCATACCTGCGTAGTGTGCATCAAGGCCTGATACTTCGTATAGCTTTGCAGCACAGAACATAGCTATGGGCATGGTATGCAGGTTTCCGAGCAAGTAGATTTTGCCTCTTAAGTCTACTTTCTTGCTTTGAGTTCTTGCTTGATTGTAGATCTTTGAGATATTCAGTATGTGATATTTTGATACCAAAGAAAGACATGTCATTGCACTTGAAAGAAAGCTTATGCTGCCTGCTGTGAAAATTCTAGAATGTGGGTATTTTAGAATAATTGATTTTTGACAAACGTTGGCAAGCTTGCTTTGTGGATTTGCAGTTACTGCTGTTGTGTTTCTAAAAGTTTTTGCAAGCTTGACGTTAGAAATAGTGTTTCCGGAAATTGATATCAAATACAAATCATGGTCCTTTAGCAGCCTTTTGTTTTTTAACAAGTCAAGAGGATCAAATGCCTTTGCTCTAAAATCAGAAAATATCTCTGCAAGTTTAGCTGATACGAAAGAATCACCAGTACCGCAAAAAATTGCTCTTTTTTGTTTTGCAACAGAAAGTGGCCTTTGTGGAACAAATTTCTCCAAAAACTTTACTTGCATTTTGATTTCTCTTTCAAATGCAGCAATTGTTGACATGTGGTATGATTTCATAATTTGATATTTATAATAGACATTAAAATCATGTTTATGGAAATATCGCTTGGTCATACGCCAGATGCTGACGATGCCTTCATGTTTTATGGGATGTTGACAGGTAAAGTAACATCGCCAGACTTCAAGATCAACCACATTGTAGAAGACATTGAGACACTCAACAAAAGAGCGCTAAAACACGAGCTTGATGTCACAGCTATTTCCGTTCATGCATGTGCTTACATTCCAAATTATACCATACTTAGAAGCGGTGGAAGCTTTGGCAAAGGATACGGTCCTATCGTAATATCAAAGAAAAATATGACTACAGAAGAATTGCAAAAAACAAAGATTGCAGTACCTGGGAAGCTTACTAGTGCATTTTTGCTTTTACAGTTGATGATTGGGAAGTTTGACTATGTTGAGATGAAGTTTACAGATATACCAGAAGCGGTAGAACGTGGTGATGTTGGGGCAGGACTTGTAATACATGAAACCCAGATCACATATGATCAGACCAAGCTTACAAAACTCCTTGACATTGGAACTTGGTGGAGGGATTCTACAGGAGGTTTGCCAGTTCCGCTTGGAATCAACGTGATAAGCAACCATCTGGGAGATGATATGATAAAAAAATTCGATGATTATTTCCGTGAGTCCATCATTTACGGAATGAATCGAGTAAACGAAGCACTGGACTATGCCATGCAGTATGGCAGGGGGCAACCACGATCATTAATTGAGAGATTTGTAAGGATGTATGTAAACGACATCACAATAGAGATGGGGGTTTTGGGAGAGAGTGCAATTAAAGATCTCTTCAAATTTGCAACTGAAAAAGATCTTGTTCCTGAATTTGATCTTAGAATTGCTCAACGGTTATAGGTTTCAAAAACCATCTCTTCTTTGTGGATAAACGCATCTTTTCTCTTGGAATTGCACTACTTGTAGTAGGTATTATAGTCAGGCTATATCTGAACTCAACATATCCCGTTGGAAAAACTGGTATGTCAGAAGAAGAAACGATATTGCTTTTGCAAAACCAAGCAACTAACCATGCCTTGTCAGATCTGTTTAGCATTATTGCAGCCATAGGATTTTTTATTTTGTTGATAAGCTTTGGTCTAAAAAGAAAGAAAGGCGACGCTGGGAAAATTACAATACAAAAGCCACCGGAACCTTAGAACTTTTGTAAAATATTAAAGAAGGTATCTCGCTGCGCAGGCTGTCTTCCTATCTCTTTTACCATGTTTGCAAGCTCCAGAACTGAGGAATTTGCGCCCTTTCCTGCAGCACGGTAGATTTCCTCAGAAAATGCTGTGCCAACAAGATCATTTCCTCCATGAGAAAGTGCAACTTGTGCAAGCTTCTTGCCAAGCGCGACCCAGTAAACAGAAATGTTATCCAAACATCCAGCAAGCATAAGCCGAGAAAGTGCAATCACTCTAAGATCATAAGTTGAGGCGCTTTCACTTGTTACTAATCCCTTTTGTTCAAGCTCTGTGTTTTCCAAGCTGAATTTTAACGGAATAAAGGTGATGAATCCCTTTGTTCTTTTTTGTACTTCCCTTAATTTAATCAGATGATCAACTATGTGTTCTGGTTTTTCTACGTGACCAAAAAGCATAGTTGAATTACTTTTTATCCCAAGATTATGAGCTTGCTCTATTGTATCAAGCCACTCTTGACCAGAACATTTTCCTCTGACGATCTTGTCTCTTATTTCAGGATGGAAGAGCTCAGCCCCACCACCTGGCATAGAATCAAGCCCAGCTGCTTTTAGTCTTGAAAGTACTTCTTTGACAGAGTTGTGTGAAAGTCTTGCAATAAAGAAAATTTCTGCAGCAGTAAGTGCTTTGATATTTAGCTCCGGATGGCTTTTCTTGATAATTCTCATCATGTTTTCGTAGTATTCAAGTGGTAACTCTGGATGGAAACCGCCAACAATGTGAACTTCAGTTGCACCCAGCTCTTTTGCCATGCCAACGCGTCTTTCGATTTCTTGCGGTGTCAAGGTATATGCATCGCTTTCATCCCCTTTTCTGTAAAAGGCACACATTTGGCAGCTTGCAGCACACACGTTTGTATAATTAAGGTAGTATGAGGCTGCAAAGGTTACCGTATCTCCAACATGTTTTTGTCGTACCCAGTCAGCCGCTGCCCCTATCATAAACAAATTATCGTACTGCATTAGTTCTAAACCGTCATTGTATGAGAGCTCCTCTCCTGCAATAGCTCTTTCAAGGGCTCTTGAATCCTTGATTAATTTCTCTAGCACATTTGATTGTGTATGGGCTGTTAATATAAAACTAACATGACTATGTTTTTGCGAAAAGATCGGGACTAGAGTTTTGGCACAAGGCCAAATCTCTTTGCAGAAAATACTATTGTGCTTATTATGGCAACTGCAAAGATGAGGGCCGCAATTGGTCCAAACTCTGGAACAACGGAGCTGCCTACGATAGTAACTTCCTCCGAGTCAGCTTCAAGCGGAATTATCATTGTGGTTATGCCATCTGCAGAGTCTTTTTCAAAGTCCGTAATTTGCCTGTCATCTAGCCAGACTGCGTTTGGATTTTCGATCAATTCTTCTGGTAACATGATTATTAGCGAATCGTCTTCAATTACACCTGACAAAGTAAAAGTTATTGCATTTCTAGCAGTGTCAACTTTGGCAAATTCAAGAATCTTGTTTAGAGTATATTGCACATCAAAGGTTCTGTCACCGACATCTGATCCAACGTTATGAATGGTTTTCATAGCACCAACTAGACCAACATTTACTATTCCTTTCATCCACGGATGAAGGCTACAATAGTAATTTACAACACCTGCATCTTTTTCCATAAATTGGTAGCTCCAACTTTTACCTAGGCCAATGAGTCCACTGTTAAATCTACCATCTTCAATACCGTCTGGGTCAACAGAAACAACCGTGTGAGCATTTGTATCACCATTTTGCCACTCCACTTTATCCAATACATCTATGGATAATTCCCAAGGAGAGAAAAAGAACGGTGCATTGGGATCTGCTGCTCCAGTTGGGATTGTGACTTGAAAAGTCTTGGCAAATGCGGCATTATATCCAACAGGAATTAACAATAAACCAATAATCGAAACTATTACGATTTTAATCACAGCAGATTCTACAATGTGAAGTTAATAGATTTTACGTTTCAGATATACTAATGAAAACAACCTACATGCTAACAGAAAATTGCTGTGAAGCATCAATCAAATCCTTTACGTCTGACTGAGAGTGTGCAGCTGAGAAAGCACCAAGCTTACCAGGTAGAAAGAATATGCCATCGTTTGCTATCATATTAAAGTGATATTTGTGAAGCATCTCGCTATCACATCTTGCAGCATCTGAGGCATTTCTAATCTCAGAGACGCCGTCAGTGAGAAAGTGAGTCATAAACAAAGAACCTTTGCCAGTTGTTATCACTTTGCCGTCAAAGACTTTGTCAAGTTCTTTTCTTGCACGCTGACCTAACACATTGATTTTAGAATACAATGAGGAATTTTTTTTAAGATGACTTAGCATGCCATGCCCTGCAACCATCGTGATAGGATTTGCAGAAAAAGTCCCTCCACCAACATATGAGCGGTCTGATTTTGTATGTGAACTTGTATTTGTAATTTCCATGATCTCGCTTTTGCCACAAATGACACCAATTGGAAATCCGCCCCCAACAATTTTTCCCAAAGTTACGATGTCAGGATCAAGCTTCATTGTTTTGTACAAGCAACCAAATGAAAACCTAAATCCAGTTACAATTTCATCAAGTAAAAATAGCGCATTGTTTTTGTGAACAAATTCCTGTATTCCTAAAAGATATTCGCTGGTTGCTGGAATGCAACCCCCTCCACCAAGAACAGGTTCAATTATCACGCCAGCAAGATCATTTTTTACAGAATTCAGAATTTTCAAGGACTTTGCTAGATCATTATATGGTAAAGATACAATATGTGATTCATCAACTAATCCCATACTTTCAGATTCTTCGAAAGGCCAATTGACGGATTTTAAAAGATCCGAAGTGTATCCATGCCAGCCTCCATCAATTTTTGCAATTATCTTTTTGCTAGTTAACGCACGAGCAATCCGTACTGCATACATTGTCGCCTCCGTACCAGTTGAGACATAGCGAATCTTTTCAGCAACTGAAACTGCCTTTTGTATTATATCAGAAAATGAGACGGTCATTTCATTTACAGTTCCATGCATCCAACATGAAGGCAACTGTTTTTTTACTTGATTAGAAACAGGAGGAGCTGCATGACCTAAGATAAGACTCCAGTGGCCCATCCAATAATCGACGTACCTGTTTCCGTCTATGTCTTTGAGAAATTTGCCTTTTGCAGATTTTGTAACAAACGGGTATGGTTCAAAAAATCTGATATTATGACTTACACCATTGACATGAAATTTTTTGGACTTGGCAAAAAGTAAATCGGATTTCTTGGTTTTCTTTTTGTAAATCTCCAAAGCTGTTGACAACACCAAAAAAGCTACTGGCAGATTAATATTAGTGATCGTAAAACCGGGTAAAAAATTGTAAATTTTGGCATGGTTTATATTATTTCCCTTCGATTCAGTTTTTGCATACGTAATAGCAAGGCGGCGCTTGTGATGATTGTTGGAATTGCTCCATTGGGTGATTCACAGGCCTCCAATTACGCATACAAAATGTAGGTTTGACCTAACGGTCTTATCTGAAGTTTGAAGACATGATGTGCATTCCGACCAATTCCCAATAATATACTTCTAAATCAAAAAATAAACGAATCCGGTTGATCCTGCCGGACCTGACTGCTATCGGATTGGTACTAAGCCATGCGAGTCATTGTAGCAATACAAGGCGGACGGCTCAGTAACACGTAGTCAATCTACCTTATGGATGGGGATAACCTCGGGAAACTGAGAATAATACCCGATAGATCATAATTCCTGGAATGGTTTATGGTCCAAATGATTTATCGCCATAGGATGGGACTGCGGCCTATCAGCTTGTTGGTGAGGTAATGGCCCACCAAGGCTATAACAGGTACGGGCTCTGAGAGGAGAAGCCCGGAGATGGGTACTGAGACACGGACCCAGGCCCTATGGGGCGCAGCAGGCGAGAAACCTTTGCAATGTGCGCAAGCACGACAAGGTTAATCCGAGTGTTTTCTGCTAAAGGAATCTTTTGTTAGTTCTAAAACCACTGATGAATAAGGGGTGGGCAAGTTCTGGTGTCAGCCGCCGCGGTAAAACCAGCACCTCAAGTGGTCAGGAGGATTATTGGGCCTAAAGCATCCGTAGCCGGTTCTGTAAGTTTCCGGTTAAATCCACTAGCTCAACTAATGGGCTGCCGGAAATACTGCAGAACTAGGGAGTGGGAGAGGTAGACGGTACTCGGTAGGAAGGGGTAAAATCCTTTGATCTATTGATGACCACCTGTGGCGAAGGCGGTCTACCAGAACGCGTTCGACGGTGAGGGATGAAAGCTGGGGGAGCAAACCGGATTAGATACCCGGGTAGTCCCAGCTGTAAACGATGCAAACTCGGTGATGCACTGGCTTATGGCCAGTGCAGTGCCGCAGGGAAGCCGTTAAGTTTGCCGCCTGGGAAGTACGGTCGCAAGACTGAAACTTAAAGGAATTGGCGGGGGAGCACCACAAGGGGTGAAGCCTGCGGTTCAATTGGAGTCAACGCCAGGAATCTTACCTGGGGAGACAGCAGAATGAAGGTCAAGCTGAAGACTTTACCAGACAAGCTGAGAGGAGGTGCATGGCCGTCGCCAGCTCGTGCCGTGAGGTGTCCTGTTAAGTCAGGTAACGAGCGAGATCCCTGCCCTTAGTTGCTACAATTACTCTCAGGAGTAGATGGGCTAACTAGGGGGACCGCCACTGCTGAAGTGGAGGAAGGAGGGGGCCACGGCAGGTCAGTATGCCCCGAAACCCTAGGGCTACACGCGGGCTGCAATGGTAGTGACAACGGGTTCCGAACTTGAGAGAGAGAGGCAATCCCTAAACACTACCACAGTTATGACTGAGGGCTGCAACTCGCCCTCACGAATATGGAATCCCTAGTAACCGCGCGTCACAACCGCGCAGTGAATACGTCCCTGCTCCTTGCACACACCGCCCGTCGCTTCATTGAAGTTGGGTCTGCGCGAGGTGACGTCTTATTGGCGTTATCGAACGCGGGTTTAGCAACAAGGGAGAAGTCGTAACAAGGTGACCGTAGGGGAACCTGCGGTCGGATCACCTCCTTAGAACATAATTGAGGAATTGTGTGTCGGAATGCACATCATGTCTTCAAAAAAAATTCGTGCACCAGGTGATGAAAATCATCGGGGAAGGACGAAGCTGGTTCCGCCCGGAACTAGCAATGATCGTCGTGTATAGTCGTGTAATATTATGACTGAATATGCTGGTGTGCAGACGCCAGTTGGAGGATGGCTAGGCTTGAGAAGAGATGAAGGACGTGGCAAGCTGCGATAAGCCCAGGGTAGGCGCACGCGACCATTGATCCTGGGATATCCGAATTGGAATCCTATGTGTTAAACATACTCCACTACAATGGTAGTGGAGATCGAACCACCGGAAGTGAAGCATCTGAGTACGGTGTGGAAAAAAAATCAACCGAGATTTCCCAAGTAGCGGCGAGCGAAAAGGAAAACAGCCCAAACTGAATCTGTTATGGTAACATAACCGAGATGTGGTGTTGTTGTGATACTACGATCCAAACTCTGGAGCTTAAGTGATCTGGAACGTTCCGGCGAAGAGGGTGAAACCCCCGTGAGCTAAAGGAAGTTGGATCTTATTACAATATGAGTAGTTGTCCTTGGCAGTGGGCAATGAATTTAGGTGAAAGTAGCATCTAAGGCTAAATATTTCTCAAGACCGATAGCGTACTAGTACCGCGAGGGAAAGCTGAAAAGTACCCCGGAAGGGGGGTGAAAAGTGCCTGAAACCAACTGGTTACAGACGTGCATGGCGCAAAAGGAGTTTTTGTCAGACTGGAGGTTCTAGCAATAGAGCTGAAGGTTTGGCGTTCATAGCTCCAGTGTCATGTGTTCCGTCTAGAAACACGGGCCAGGGAGCTTACCGTTATGGCAAGCCTAAACCTTGACAGGGTGGAGGCGAAGGGAAACCAAGTTCGCGCAGTGATAAACGAGGCGAAGCGTGTGAAAGTGCGTTGAGTCATAGCGGCAAGGCTAGAAACCAAACGATCTATTCTTGGACAAGCTGAAGTCGGGCGAAAGCCCGATGGAGGGCTGTAGCAGTTCTAACGTGCAAATTGTTTGTCTGATCTGAGAATAGGGGTCAAAAACCAATCTAGTTTGGTGATCGCTAGTTCCAACCGAAGTGTATCGTAGTACAGTCTTTGTGGAGACAGCGTGTCTCGTAGAGCACTGATCGAATATGATGGACAAGAAATTGTTCACTATTCATTCAAACTCCGAAGGGACGTGCGTCGTAGAAGCAGGGAAACGGGTTTACGTGGCGTAAGGCTCGTAACCAAGAGGGGGACAACCCAGACTGAGGTTAAGGTCCCCAAGTTTTTGCTAAGTGTCAAACTAAAGGGCGTATTTAAGCCAAGACAGCAGGGAGGTAAGCTCAGAAGCAGCTATCCTTTAAAAAGTGCGTAACAGCTTACCTGCCGAGCTTGGATGCCCCAAAAATGGACGGGGCTAAAGCAAAGCACCGATACCTCGGATTCCTGTGATATCACAGGGCATGGTAGGTTGGCGTGGGGATTGGGTAGAAGCAGGGCTGTGAAGTCCTGTGGACCGGTCCCTATTGCAGATCCTGGTGGCAGTAACAGCATAGTAGAGTGAGAATCTCTACCATCGTAAGCGTAAGGGTTTCCCGGCAATGCGTCGTCAGCCGGGAGTTAGTCGATCCTAAGAGTGACCTCAACAGAGTCACCCGAATGGGAAACTTGTTAATATTCAAGTACCTTACAGGTGTCGTTATAATCTACACAGTTGTTCTTTCGGATAGGGGGAGTAGAACTGTCGTTCTATTGAACTGTTTGAGGGTTGGGGAGTGCCGTAATGGCGAGAACCAATTCGAGGCAGGAGTGGCTTGCCGTTCGGTGAGTTTTTCCGAGTCCAAGAGACCATGAAATGCTGTGTAGTGAGATACCTGTTTGATCGTACCGAGATCCGACACAGGTGCGCTGGATGAGAAGTCTAAGATGTATCGGGTATACCGTACGCGAGGGAACTCGGCAAACTAGTCCCGTACCTTCGGTATAAGGGATGCCTGCGGTTTTAATGAAGAATTGGAATCGTAGGTCGCAGTAACAAGGGGGTCCCGACTGTTTAATAAAAACACAGGTGACTGCTAGTCCGAAAGGATTTGTATAGTCACTGAATCCTGGCCAGTGCAGGTACCTAAAACTTGGGTTCAACTGAGCTAAGGGCCTGTAAACGCCGGGAGTAACTCTGACTCTCTTAAGGTAAACAATTGGATTGCCTTAGTAAAATCTGGCCATATGCTGGAAAGTCTGAGAATGTCAGGCTAGGTTTTTCAAAGCTTAAATTTTTGAAAAATCTGAAAATACCATGACTGCAGATGATCAGCAGGAAAGGCTAGATGCGCGGTGGATAAGTGGATTCGTAGATGGCGAAGGATGCTTTCACGTTTCCATAAACAAATCACCAAAGATGTCCATTGGTTGGCAAGTTCTTCCTGAATTTCGCATCGTTCAACATGAACGTGATGAATCGGTACTAAAAGAATTGCAATAATTCTTTAAGGCCGGTAAAGTTGTCACGAATCACGGTGCAAGAAAGGAACTCCGAATAAGAAAACTCGATGATCTCAGAAACGTCGTTTTATTTTTTAAACAACATCCGCTGAGAACTAAAAAGAAAAAGAGTTTCGAAATATTTGGAGAAATACTAGAACTGATGGAAAACAAAAAACATCTAACTGTTGAAGGTTTGACCAATATTGCAAATCTTTGTTGGTCGATGAACAGAAAGATAAAACCGCGTTTTCTAGAATCCTCAGAGACTTTATGCCAGAAATCGTTTTGAACGATTAAGATAAAGTCCGACCCATGTAGCGATACATGGAGGTTTACAAATGTAAACCCACCTCGATTGTTTTTACAGCGAGGTCGCAAAAGTAACAGTAGTGAGCCAAATGCCTTGTCGGGTAAGTTCCGACGCGCATGAATGGAACAACGAGGGCCCCGCTGTCCCCGCGTACAACCCGGTGAAGCCACATAAGCTGGACGAACAGTCCAGCATCTTCCATCGGGGAGAGAAGACCCCGTGGAGTTTTACTGCAGCTTGTACTTGCAGTATAGTTGAGATTGCACAGAGTAACGGGTAGCCATGCTTGTGTCCTTCCGGGGACACAGGAAGCGAAAGTGTAACACCCGTCAGTTTTTGCAGTACCGCTTACGCCATTAACTTGGCAGACAGGTGCAGGTGGGCAGTTCGGCTGGGGCGGCACCCCTTTGAAAAGATATCAAAGGGGCCCAAAGTTCGGTTCAAACGGGTCAGAAATCCGTTGTAGAGGGCAAGGCCAAAAACCGGATTGACTGGATCTCCAAACGCACGGGATTCAGAGACGAAAGTCGGGCCTAGCGATCCATGACGTCCCCACTATTGGGGGCTCGTGGTGACAGAAAAATTACCCCAGGGATAACAGGCTCGTCGCGGGCGAGAGCTCCTATCGACCCCGCGGTTTGGTACCTCGATGTCGGCTTTTCCTATCCTGGTCCTGCAGCAGGGGCCAAGGGTGAGGCTGCTCGCCTATTAAAGGGGAACATGAGCTGGGTTTAGACCGTCGTGAGACAGGTCGGTCTCTGCCTGATGGAAGCGTGGTTGCTTGAGGGGAAGTTGCTCCGAGTACGAGAGGAACAGAGCAGCGTAGCCACTGGTTTATCGGTTGTCTGACAAGGCAAGCCGAGCAGCTAAGCTATTTAGGCTAACTCCTGAAAGCATCTAAGGAGGAAGCCTATCCCGAGAAAAGGCAACCGTTCGTAAGAAAAAGGATGGCCGCAGAAGACGGCGTTGATAGAATGGATGTGTAGATTCCAAGCTTCGGCGAGGGGTGAGCATGCCATTACTAATTATCCAATACATCGGCTCAGTCATACTACATAGAGACTATACGCGACGATTCATTTTTTATTGAATCATAGTGTAGACTATAGATATGGAAAAAAAGAAAATGAAATCAAATTCAGAAGATGATTATAACAAAGCTTTAGCTTCAGCTGATCCTACTATAATATCAAAAGAAGAACTAGAAAAGATGACAAAAGAAGCCATGAAGAAGTTCAAATCACTATGAGTGTCGAGTGGATTGTTACTGGAATCATTTTACTAGGTGGAATGGTTACAGCGGGAATTAGCTTGTATATCAAAAGAAGAAGGGAAGCTCAAGCTATTTCTGATTTATCATTATCCGATACAGAAATGCAATCAGATTTAGCTGAAACTAAAAAAGACGATTCAAAGTGATTTAGAATGTAATCATGCGAATCTCTGATTCTGAAATAGATAAAGGCAGGATTGGCTCTTTTACCGCCAATAGTGCAGAACCCCATACGAATACACAGTTTATCTTACTTTTTTTTAATGGTGACCTCTGTTTTCAATAATTATTAATAATTAGAATATAATACATTCGTTGTGGATACAAACAAAATAAACCAAAAATTTGATGAAATTGAAAAAAGGTTAACCAAGATTGAAGAAGCAATTTTTACTAAAAAAGAAGTTAAAGAAGAAGTGCATGAGTATGAGGGACTTGTTGGCGGAATTCAACTTTTAATTGATAACGATTTTTTTAACAAAGAAAGAGAGGTAAAAGAAGTAATCTCTGAATTAAAAAGAGAAGGCTACGGTTACCCTCCAGAATCTATTGCTAAATCCTTGTCGCGTGATTTTGTACATAAGAAAAGAAAACTTACGCGATTAAAAGATGGCAGAATTTACAAATACATGATTAGAAAATAATATGTGGCTTTTAGATTATTTTAAATTAGAAGCTTTCTTCCATCTCTCTTCAAATTTCAAATTTAGCATTTCTTTTATATCGTCTGCAATACCATTTTTTAAAGATATGACAAATGATTCTTTGCCGCTGACGTCCTGAAGCCCACGTCCGAGTAAAATAAGAGAATCATCTGCGATAATATATCTGTCATGCAATTCAAATTCTCTTCCATGTACTCTGAACTCTGCATTTTTATATTCGCTCCTAAATCTTTGTAATGCTAGCTGGAATTTTGCCTGATCCTCATCGGCAGCAATCTTGGCAGTCAATAGTTTTACTTTTCTATTTTTTCCTAATTCTTGTATTATGTCTAAAGAATATTTGCTATAAAATTTATCTACTATCCTTATCTCACCTTTGGTGTTATTCACTAGATTAGAAAATTTCTGATAATCTGTACGCTGATTTTTCCCATCTACAAATATTACTGCAATATTGCCTTCCGCACGAAACTTCTCTAGATATACTTTCCCAGGATCCATGATCATATAATTTAAAGTATCATCACTCCCTTTTTTTCGATCAATTTTCTTACCCGCTCTAGTAAATCCTTTAGTAATCTCCTCTTTTGAAAATGAAACTTTTCTTTTTAATAATAAGGCAGAAAGATCCTTTGCGGTAAAATGGCGCTCGTCCATGCCAAAATGATCCCGCAATATTAACAAAGCCCATAATCCTGCATCCATTGGTTGTGTACAAGCTGACAAAGCCGGATATCTGCTTAAATCATCTTTTTTTATTTTTGATAAAATAGTATTAGAAATTGACATCTTTTTACACCGGTGGATATTTTTGGATCCATCGGTAGTTGCCTTTTCCACCAGTCCTATCTAGATAGTCTGCATTATCAAGTGCATATTGGATGCTTCCCGCTTTAAAATTAAATCCATCCGATTTCAATCTGTTTGAAACGTCACCGAGTTTTTTTTGTTCTTTGAAAAAGTTCTCTATGTAAAGATGATGAATAGGATATGCAGGTTTTTTCTTATTGGTATGTTCAGTTTGTATGTTCTTTGTTCTTTTTGCATGAGATGGTGATAATTCCGCATCTCCTTCATAGTGATTTCCCTTTTCATCTGTTATTGTAATATATATTTTCAAAAAATCATCTTTTTACATATGCCCATTTCTTTTCTTTTTTTATTCTTCCTAATGATTTAGTTCTAACTGCCTCTAATAATGCGTAAGTAAGACTTTCTCCAGAATAATGATAACCGTTCTCAGCTAATTTTTCTACAATGTCACTTACAAATCGAGGTTGATTAAAGAACGATGATTGTTTTAATTCCATTAATAAATCTGATATAGTTTTACGTTTACCTAATTGTTTGTTAATCTTACCGATTGGTTTTTTCCCTATTGATTCTATTTCTAAAATTCTTTTCTCATGATCCTTTAATATTTTTTTTATATTTTCTAATTCTTCCATTATGAGATACTCATTAAATTTGTTATAATCACGCATATAAAGATAAATATTTGCATGTCAGAAACAAAATTATTGGACAAATTATCTCAAATTGAGAATAAACTAAAAAATTTAGAAGAAAGAGTATCAAAATTAGAAAAAAAGAGGCACGATGGAAATGACGATAGTAGTAAAGGAACATTAAATAATTTTGAAAAAAAATTGGAAGGAAAAATTGATACTATTGGACCACAGAATCTTATAATACTTGGTTTGAAATTGAAATCAAAACAATCAAAGAATGAATTGGAAACTCTTCTTATAAGCTGGGGCACTAAACAAACAATACATGGATGGCTTAAGGGTGGAAATTTCAGTAAACGTTTATTGAAAACTGGAATTGTGATGAAAGATGGTAAAAATACAGATGGTGATGTACTCTATTCCTTGACAAAGGTGAAAGGCGTTCAGACGGTTGATGCTCTGATTGAAAAATACGATCTATGAAAGATTTGGCTTCAAAGGTGAACCCAAAATTTGAACCTATATCAGCACTTAGACCTTCGGATTCAAACCAATTCTGTCAGTTGATTATAAGTAAACACATAGCTAGTTTAATCTAATTCTTGACAATAACAAAGAAGTATGGCATTTTCAAGGATACTTGTAGCAGTAGACGGTTCCGAGTCAGCAAAAAAGGCATTTGAAAAATCGATTTTTCTAGCACAAAAATGCAATTCAAAACTAGACGTAATCCATGTTGTACTTGATTCTACATATAGCGGAGATAGCGCTACCACGTTTGAGCTAATTGAAGAGCTCAAAGAAAATGGCACCAAACTGTTAGAACAGTGCAAGACTCTAGCCATAAAAAATAATGTTAAAGTTGAGACATTACTTGAGCTAGGAGATTACGCCCAAGTAATTATTGACGTTGCAAATAAAAATAATTATGATTTAATTATAATGGGCAGCAGAGGACTGGGCGCTTTTAAAGAATTACTCCTTGGCAGCGTCTCCTTTAAGGTCATGCATCATGCTAAATGTCCAGTTATGATTGTAAGATAGTGGATTCATATCACAAAGGCGTTTGTTATATGCAACTTACACGTAAGTAAAGTGATGAATGATTATACCTGTACATGCAGTTGCGGATGTCAAAATCCAGCTGATGACTATGTTTGTCACAACTGCAGAATTGGTTTGTGCAAGGTTGGAATGAATAGATAGATGAAGCTTCCTAACAGGAAGAATACGAATAATGAAGCTAAGATGCACCTTTTGTGCTGAATGTTTTTGTGGAGACGACTGTGATTGCAACTGTCATAAAACCCCAGAGTGGGAAAAAGTAGAATGAAAACTAATTCAATTTCAGCTGTAACATTATTTGTTAGCGATATGAAAAAGTCATGTGAGTTTTACTCAAAAATTCCTGGCTTTAGACTTAGTTGTGGTGGACCTTCTTACGAATTCACCACTTTTGAGATAGGAGATCTTAAAAAAATGTATCTTAACCTAGAACTAAAACCAAAGAATGAAAATAAGGATTTTGGAAGAGTTATTTTTTACTCAGATGACGTTGATGAACTTTACAATTACCTCAAAAGTGATCATAATTTTGCAAGAACTGCCACTTTTGAAAGTAAGCCTACTAGTGCTGATTGGGGCGAACGGTTCTTCCACATTAGAGATCCGGACAACTATCAGCTCTCTTTTGCTGAGCCCATAACAAACAAGGATGTATACAATGAAGAAGATTTGATAAGAAAAAGAAAGCTAAGATACAAAGATGTTTACAAAAGGAGATACCGCCAAAAATGAATGGAACATTATGTCCATTTTGTAAAGAAAGAGGATTTCACGTAAAACTGGAATTAACAGAATCTATGCTTTTGATCTGCAGGCGTTGCTCTCGTGCATTTGCAGTAAAAAGTAATGGAAAAAGAGAACTTTATTTTGGAAACTGTCTGTAAAAGGACTATGGAGATTTCTCCACTAGAGTTTTTCTAATATTTTTCAGATCAATCTTAAGTAATGCGTTTTGTAATTATTGTTAATGATGTTCATAACCCTGATCAAATTCAGGAAGAACGCAAGAGACGTCGTTGAAGTTGGAAAAAAGATCATGCAAAACCTGCCACCCAATGTAAAAATAATTGGCACCTACTGGACACTGGGTAGATATGATGCTGCCTGGTTGTATGAAGGTACAAGTGAGAAAGACGCGATAAAACTCTGGCTTGATGCTGGGGATGTGGTGCGAACAGAAACCTTGGTTACAATACCAAGAGAAGAAGCAATGAAACTTCTTTAACGCAAAATCGAGTGGACTTTAGATGTGTCACGGATACGTAAGATTCTAAATTCATACAAAGCAAAATTGCAGTAGTTCACGTCAAGTTCAAAAAAATGTAGTCAGATTAGGATACGATAGCATTTTTCGGAACAAAAATTGTCACCTTAGAGTTTCTGATATACAATGAATTCGTAATTAGATTGTGCCAACAGCGTACGTAGTTATGAACGTTAATGCAGATTCTGAAATAGCTGTTATTAAGAGCATCAAAGAGATGCTAAAAAGCTCTTCTTCTGTAAAGTATGAAATCCAAGGAGTGTACGGAGTATATGATCTTGTACTGAAAATAGTGACAGAAAAGATCGAGGACTTGAGAGATCTAGTGGCAAAAATTAGAAGAGTTGACAAGATTCGATCAACTATCACAATGCTTGTTATCGAAGAACAAGAAACCTAGATGTGATCATCTTTTTATTTCACGAACTCCAATAATGCTTGGATAGCAACCAGTAGAAAGAAACACTGATCCGCTTACAGCAGGTCAGTGGGTGCGTGATCAGACGATTGCGATCTGGTTTCTACAAGATTGCTATCTACCGTTATTGAACTGCCCTTCTATAATTATAAAAATAAGTGAACAAGTAGATGTGTTGCATGCACCTGATGGAATGTCATAAAAATTAGGTGCTAGGCTCTACATGACAGGAAACGTCTAATTACCTCCCATAGTTGACTAGAACATGTTAAAATTCAAATGCAAAGACGTCGGGTTCAAATGCGGTTTCGTAGCAAAGGGCAAGACAGAAGAAGAAATTTTTGCACAATGTGCATCACACGCCACAAAGGATCACGGCATGAAGCCTGAAGATATTACGGACGAATTGAAGGGCAAAATCAAGACCAACATTCACAAATCGTGGTTTTGACTTCGGTAATGCTTGTCTGATTTTATTATCTTGATCACAAGCATAGGATCTATTTCTGCTTCTTAAATAGCTCACATGGTATCAAACTAATAGTTTTAATCATTGACAAACAGTTATAGCTAAAATAAAGTAAGCTTTATCATTTCCAAATAATATCATACGATACGGATTACGAATCACTCCACCAAAATATCATGAGAATAGACCCAAAGATTCGATTTGCCACAATCTTTGATATGAATGGAAAAGTACTATACAGCGCTCACAGACAAGGCGTAACCAATCTACTTTCCCCAGAAGAAAACAAAAAATCACTTGATCTAGCTGTTGCTGCATGGAAAGCTAGATGCGAGTTTGCACCAAAAATTGGAAAAGGCCAGTATGTTTTGGCAGCTTATGAGAAGATAAAACGAATAACCATGCCACTTGACGACGAGCATTTACTTTACATCACCATGGAGACAAGTGCAAACCACGATTATATCATTGACAAAGCTTTAAAGCTAAAACAAGATGCATTGCATGCGCCTGAGGGAATGCCATAGAATACTAAGTGATGATTTTGCAGTAAAGATGTATAGAAAATAGATAATAGATTCCTGTACTATTACAATACATGGAAATGCTTAGCTACCTAGAAAATTATGACATGGCGCGAGCAAAAAAGGCCCTACAAATGCTTCTTATTGATAGGAGCAACGAATTCCGTGAGCTTGCAAAAGGGATAGGCTTTCCAACCACGGAAAAAAACTGGCAAGAGATCATATTACGATTTTCACTTGACTTTGTTGAGTGCTTTAAAACATGGTCTGGCAAAAATTCTGTCTTTGATCACAATGAAATCCACCGATGTATGTCGATAATGCAGCAGCTAGCCAGAGGAAAATCTAGTATAAATCAACTCACAGATCTGCAAAATACTGCATGGTTGATCTCTGAGGATTTCAAGGCCATTTACAAAAGAATGGAATAATCCTCACCCGAGCTATCATAATGCCTCTTATCAATAGTTGCAAGGCCACACTCCAAAAAATTAGATCAACAAAACAAGAATTTGTGACTGATAAGCATAATGCGTAAAAACTGAAATTTTAAAACGTGGCGTCAAAAGTAGCGCGAAGACGTGCAGCAAAAAAAGTAGCCATGACTAGAAAAAGAAATGTAGCAAAGAGAAGCAAAGCGGCAAAAAAGGCAGCTAGAACTAGAAAGAGAAATGCTGCGAGAAGAAGCAGGACAAGAACGAAAATTGCACAAGCTATAAGAACTGAGTTAGGTCGTTACCCAACTGCTCTTTTGTGTTAAAGTAGAGATGTTCGTATCAATGTTCATGCTTGTTAGAAACAAAAAAGTAGGAAATGCGTTTTTGGCACACCTCTCAAAACCGCACATCGTAAGAGGCCATGTGATCTAAAATAGAGCTACTACATATGTCAGGATTTGGAACGTTTATTGTTGCACTAATCGCATTTATCATTGCTGGTGGATTCACAGTAGAGACTATCCAGAAAAAGAAAAGAAAACTCAATTTAGTTAACCAAACCTAGAAGAAATTATAATACAATTAATCTTAACACTTAAAATAAAAACAAGAATAGACTAGTTATTGGCTCTTACAAATAAGGTCTTCAAAATATTTACCATATCAATAATAATTTCAATGATTCTTAGCTCTGGATTTTCAAACCTCGTTTTTGGAAAGACAATCGATTCGCCCAAAAAACAGCTACAAAGAGGCGTTGCACCTCATGATATAATCTGTAAATCTGGACTAACATTGGCCTTTATTTTTACTAATGTTCCTGTATGTCTAAAACCATCAACGGCACTCAAGTTAGAACAAAGATGGCATGTACCAATCCTCATTCCAGAATCCATGCCGCAAGAAAAACAGACTGATGGATTATCTGAAAAACCTGCAAGTATAAAAAATAATGACTCCGCAACAATTCAAGGCAAATCTGGAAAACCAGAAACACTACAAACGATTCCAGCTTCTAGTGGGAGTGTGGTGAATTTTTACGTCAACGATGATGACTTGAATGCAAGTCACAACGGAATTGATGTCATACCTACCGCAGGATTATTGGAGTTTACCATAAACGGAATTCCAATTCAAGGACCACAAACGATGACAGAAACGGGAACCAACACGGGCAGATTCTTTGTAAGGGTTGAGCTTCCTGACACAATAAACGGAAGACCGCTTACACAAGACGACATACTGGAGATAAGATATCTAGATCAAGCTGATGCTGCAGGAGAAAAAAGTTCTAGTGTAAAATCGATACCTTTGACAAAAGCCTATGCAAAGGTGCAAACATCTGGGGGAGGCCAAAGAATTGGCCATGAATTTACTGTAAGAATTTACGAGCCAGATTTTAACTTGGATTCAAAAGACACTGACAGAATTCCTTTGAGTAGACTTGAGTACAGAGGCGAGGGTGGAATCAGGACAACACTTGCCAACCCAGCATTTGACGCAAACTCTTCGTTTCTGTTAGAAACTGGCGACAATACTGGAATATTTGAAGTAATAATCAAGATTCCACGCACACTAGATGGAAAAACTGTCAACATTGGAGACTGGTATGAGATTAGATACATAGACACATCCACTCCGTCTAACACTGATGAAGAAATAAAGCTGAAAGGGAGAATAGGATAAAAATACTCTCAGCATAGCGTATGTCATTTTTTACTACATATTCCCAATTATATCAATATAATATACACAATGGCTGATGCAGACAACTCAAAAAATAAAGAAACCATTGTGTTCTGTGTGCAATAAGGAGATGAAATTTGCCTTGGGTGATACAATACACGGTGATAAATGGTATCACAAAGATTGTGTACCATTAATAAAAATCAGTTAATTTTTTACAACTACAATTTGTTTTGGGTAAGTAAATTATCATTATTTGTTAATGGTAGACCAACAACAACATTCAGCCCATATGCAGTTTGGACACTCCTTAGGTGATTTAGATTGTTTACATTCTATTGGCAAACACCCACAATCAGCGCATTTAATTTGCATTTTTATATTCACTTTTTAATTAATTTTAAAATCTTAAAGGGAATCTTGTTTAGATCAATCTGTTTTTCTGTTGTTACAAAAAGCACGTATGGATCCATCGGAAAACTAATCAGAATTATCTTGCCTCTATAGGATAGTGAAAATTCAACTGAACCAAATTCTGCATCAAACTCGTGACGCATTCGCACTCGCAATGAAAGCTCCATAAACAACATCTCGTCTTTTTTGACATCTTCAAGAGCTGTCAAACCCTTTCTCATTCCTCCAGCAATCAGCTTTCCTTTGTTGTTTATTACTCTGCAAGACCGTATCTTGTCATCCAGCTTGAAAATATCTTCACATAATGCATCAAAATCAATATTCTGGTTATCTTGCACTAGATTATTTCATCTTGCATCTGCCAGATTAACTTGTAGTTTTAGGAATGTTCCTTGCAAGTAAGATATCAGAATTGTTCTATTTTTGCCAGCCCTGATTAACTTCGTCCCAGATCCCATCTATGGTTGCAGAGCTTATTCCGCGTTCAGATATCATTACCCTCATAGTATGTGGTGTAATTTGTTGTGCAACAACTTGTCCAGTTCTATCTCCATAACCACTAAACCTGGAATCAAAACTTGCCTCGACTATATACACGGGTGTCGTCTTAGTTTCCAGTATGCTAACCAGATTTAGATTAAGAGTCTCTGGCACCCCATCAAACAGAAAGGTAGGCTGAGTTTCAGTAAACTGACGTGCCTTTGTTATCATGTCTGACATCGTTTCGTCATGATATTTGGCATATCGAGTTGGCTGATCTTTTTCCTCCGGATAAAAGACAAACCTCTGACCAGTCATGTCTGGTATGTTCTTTTTTGGTTTAGGATCAAGACTGATAGAAAAAGTTGAGCTAATATGGGTGCCATCAAGAAATGATACTGTCTGTTTTTTTCCCTGAGAGTCTAAGGCTAGTCGTATCACATCTCCTACGTCAACTCGACCAGTGTTTTTAGTTTCAGTCACTACACCTGTCATACAAATTTTACTTGTCAAAGTGTAACATTCTACAGTATCAGAAAGATCCAGCCTTATGATTCCAAGTCCATTTGTCGCAGTAAATAAAATCGTGCCCTGATGCTCATTTCCAAATATTCTTACATATTTGTCTGCAAAGGGACCGTTGTCATCTGCTATTCCCTTGACATAAAACTGCGAATTGGTAGGCAAGGCAAATGCTGGTGCAAATGAAGCTAGACACAATATGATGCCAAAAGTAACCGATGTTGCCCTTATCACAAGAAAAAGATCAAAAAGATAACTTAAAAGGCGCGCGTAGAATTTCTATGCAAGATTTTAATATCATGAGAAAAATGCAACATCATTTAAAAACAAGATCTAGTCAACGATAACATTGAGCGACTCGTATAATTTTCAAATAGAAAAGATCGCTTCACTAATCACACAAGATAAAACCTCACTTGATGAACAAGATCTAACAAAATTACAAAAGTATGTAGATTTTGCAAAGAAAAACTATAATCTAAAAGACGAGGCTGCAATGCAACTAGTCAATGAGGCATTTTTGTATTTGAAGCTAAAGTCTGCAGAAAACATAGACCCGCTCCAAGAAGCAGACAAGTTTGGGGCCGGATTCAGCTAAACACAATTCATTAGCAATCTCTAAATCAGATGCTAAATGTAATTCAGACACGAAAACCACAATAATTCTAGTTGCATTAGCCCTTATCTTGATTAATGTACAAAACGTACAGGGCGCAGCTATCAACTTAGATAAGATAAGCCTAGACACGCCGTTTCAGCTTAGGGTTGGAAATACCGCAGAACTGATTTCAACTGATATAAAAATAACAATTCTAAATGTCGAAGATTCAAGATGTTCTGCTGATGTCCTTTGTGTATGGCAAGGCGAGGCTAAGGTTTTAATCAATGTAAAAAGAGCTTCGCAAGACGTTGGTAATTTCACTTTGACAAACACTGCAGGACAAGAAACACAAAGCTTTGATGGACATTCTATCAAACTTGTTGAAGTAC
>JBBDNF010000012.1:0-1358 GCA_040877685.1 Nitrosopumilaceae archaeon | reverse complement strand
CCCTCACTAAATGGTGTTGTGCCAAGCCAATCTCCAGTAGGCCAACCTTGGAAGTGACCAAGTACTCCAGGAGGCACATTAGTCTGGACAATTCTTCCAAGAGGATCTATGACAAACACGGAAAGGTTTGTGTCTTTATTTTTCCATGAAATTTCTAATGCAGCTGCGTTTATTGTTCTGTCCTCTACATCAAAATAATATTGTCTCCAATCACCTGCATTGTACCTGTTTGTCATATCAAATGCACCACCAATGTAACCATTATCATAGAGCACATCGTTTGTTGGAGAACCCTCTATAACAGTCAGCATATCTTTTCCTTGGATCTTCTTTTTAACTGCAAAAGAAACTGGTGCATTAACTTCATGTGAATCGCCTTTAAATGAAATGAATCCTTGGTAAACTCCTGGTTTTGCATCTAATGGAACGATAAGTGTTGCAACAATGTCAGTCAAACCATTAGGTGGCACCTGTATGTGGTTGTAGTTTACCCAAACATTGTCCCAGTTTTCCTTTTTGTAAAAACTCGAAGTGACAGTGTAATCCATTGAAGTAGAGTTTTTCTTTGTATCCCCAAGCCAGTATGAATATCGTGTAGGTACTGGATACACCCCTACCAGTGGAACGTTTTTTATTTTTGAGTTTGGTTCAGAAACTCTTAACTCCTGTACTGTACCCCAAGAGCCTCCTCGGTTTATCATGGATAGCTCTGTATATGTTACATTGCCATCATTGTTTTTATCATCCCAGTCGTATAGATAAAGTGATGAAATCTTCATGTCGTTTGCATAAATCTTTTCTGTAGAGTTCATGAAATTAGAAAATGGAAAATTTACGTTTAGAATCATTAGTGATGCGTCATCTGGTATTGGTTTAGTTTTTTGGAAAAAGGAAGATAAATCCTTGTGTTCAACTATGTTTTCAAGCGCGATATAGTTTGGTCTAAAGACACCTGATTTATTTAGTAAAGGATCTTGCAGACGGACTTCAGTTGTACTATTGTATTCTGATCTTTTGACTAATTCAAGGACTTGTGGAGTTATTGTGATATCAAGTGTTCTGTTTGTCGGATTCTCAATTGTAAAAGTAGCAAATGTACGTTCACCGCTATCAAGTCTACCAGCAAACCACGCAGTTTCTGGAAAAGAATCATTATTTAATTGGAATTTTTCCATTCCAAATAACGACGCATTTAGCGCATTTATAGGAGGATCTAAAATCTTCTTTATGTTAGAATATGACGCATTATTATATACAATGAATACCCCATTTTTCCCCTTGACAAAATTTACTGCATTTTCTACGTTAACCAGTCCTGCCCCCTGAGTGAAGGGATCATTTTCTAGGTCACTTGCAGT
>JBBDNF010000011.1:35055-37455 GCA_040877685.1 Nitrosopumilaceae archaeon | reverse complement strand
AAGCTACCATTCCATTCAATTTACTTGATTTCATCTGTAACTATGCCAGTTCTTTTACTTTTTTTATGTTTCCAACATCATCGCGCCTGTCATCTATAGGCGTTTCTAAAATAATTGGAATCTTTTTAGAATTGGCAAATTTTATTACATGACTAAGACCGGTCTCACCAATCTTACCAAGTCCTATATGTTCATGTCTGTCCACATTGCATCCAATCTCGCCTTTTGAATCATTTAGATGAAGTATCTTCAGGTGTTCTATGCCTATAGCGCTATCAAATTTTTCTAGTGTCAAAGTAGCTGCTTTTTGTGTTCGCAAGTCATGTCCTGCTGCAAACGCATGACAAGTATCAAAACATACACCAAACCTCTTTGCAGGTTTTAGTTGGAAGAAAATTGTGGCTAGTTGCTCAAAGTTGGAACCAACACTGTTTTTGTATCCTGCAGTATTTTCAAGAAGGATAGTAACATCATTTTGGTTTTCTGCAGCAGCCTTTGTAAAAGCTTTAACAAGTTTTTCTATTCCCTTCTTGTCGCCTGCACCTTTGTGACTGCCAAGGTGAGCTACAAGATAGGGAATACCAAGCTTACTGCATCTTTTTATCTCATCTGATAAGGAGTTCAAAGATTTTGCAAAAGGATCGTCTTCTGGAGAAGATAAGTTTGGCAAATATGGCATATGAGCTACAGTTGCAAACCTGTCAATCTTACTTGCAGCAAGCTTTTCTTTGAAATTTGTTATGTCCTTATCCAAAAGTGGTTTGGCAGCCCAGCCACGCGGATTTCTTGTGAAGATCTGAAATGCAGTACATCCCCTTGTTACCGCGTTATCAATCGATCTGTCAACAGAGCCTGCAATAGAAACATGCACACCCACCAGCATAGTGGTATTTTTTTTGGGGGTAATTTAAACTCCTAGTGTATCTTGGTTTGAATAAAATTGCTATAGTTTTCATAACTGCAAGCAACAAATTCGAAATGGCAAAAACTAACAAAAATTTCCCTTGTTCAGAATAAGTCTGATAACATAACCAAATTTTTAAGGGTAAAAGCTAGAATGAGGATGTGTTACAACTTGGCATAAAAGATCTGGCAAAATACCCATTTCTTGCAGAAACAGGAGAGTATCTGCGAGACAAGGGTTTCAATCTGGAACAGCTTGGCCATCCTGACTGGAAACCAATTGTAGAAAAAGCTTATGGTAGAATTGTCGTTGCCACAACAGGTCAAATTTATGGCTCAGACTTGGAAAAACTTGAAAATCTCGACTCTGAAATTCTCTCTTTTGTAATTGCCGTAATTTTGTTAAAATCGGCTGGCATTACAACACTAATACGAAGGTTTTCTCTTGCCGAAGCACGTAGGGCAGAAAAGTACCTGGAACAGGATCTTCGCAGCAAAGATGAAAGAAAACTAGATTTTCCTCTAAAAATAATCCAAGATCTTTTTTCAGTAAAGGTAACAATACAAAGTGATGACTTTGTAATTAAAGTAGCTGACTATCTTAGACGTGCTGTCCATTTCCATGAGCGCGAATGGAAGTTGGTAAACAGAAAAGTTGAAAACGGGCTTGTGTTCTTGACTTCGCACGAAACTGTCAGGCTTATACGAAAGGAGCTTGATGCTTACATAAATTCAAAGATTCAGTCAACAGATACACCATCTATACCAGAAACATTTAGAGAGCGTGTGACAGATCTGATTACACTTGCAAAAAAATTCTCAGACACTTTTACCGTTTCAACCGAGTATCCACCATGTATCAAACATGCAATCGAAGTACTTGATAGAGGAGAGAATTTGCCGCACTCGGGTAGATTTATGCTTGCCACCTATCTATTGACAAAGGGTCAAACCATCGATCAGATCGCTCCTCTGTTTAAAAATGCCCCAGATTATAATGAGCGTGTAACAAGATATCAAATCGAACACATTGCGGGCACTTCTGGGAAGAGAATAAAATATTCCTGCCCATCATGTGACAAGCTCAAAAGTGAAAATCTTTGTTTTGAAATACCAGAATGTAACGGTATCATAAATCCAGTCCAATTTGGTAAAAAAAGGGTCACAAATGCTTGAAAAAAACATAAAGTTTGTAGAAGAAGCCTTCAAGGAATATTACTTTAACAATTTTGAGTTGATTCACGTTCCTCCAAGAACATCGGAACGTGAGTTTGGATATCAAAAATTCAATGCTGGCATGACTAGGCACCTTCTTATAAAAAACGACAAGGAACTACACCTTTTGCTTATGACACAGATTCCTTCTGATGTATATTGTTCAAATGCATACTATTCTTTTCCAAATCTTCCAATGTCAGAAAAAGATTGGAAGGAAGCGGATCTGATCTTTGATATAGATGCAAAGGATCTAATGCTTGATTGCAGAAAAAAACACAC
>JBBDNF010000011.1:31574-34955 GCA_040877685.1 Nitrosopumilaceae archaeon | reverse complement strand
TGAGTAAACAAAATAATTCTAAACTTTCACTTCCTGACAAAGAAGAAAAGGGGTGGCGCAGTAGATTCGCTAAAGAGATTTTTGGTTCAAAATCCAAGCGACCAAAAATTATTCAAGAGATTCTTTCAGGCGGATATTCATTCTTTCAAGCAAAACTTGAAGAGATGAAGCATACGATAGGAGTACGAATAGACCCAAAAGTAACAATGGACGTGCATAGAATATTCAGGCTTGGTGGCTCAATAAACAGCAAGAGTGGTCTCACAAAAGTACGGTGCAAAGACTTGGAAAGCTTTGACCCATTTTCAGACGCGTGTTTACTTGATGATGAAAAAGTTGAGATTCTGGCAAACTGCCCTCTCTCATTCGAGCTTAAGAATAAAAAGTATGGGCCATATGCCTATGAGACCATTTCAATTCCAAAACATGCTGCAGTATACATGATCTGCAAGGGACTAGCCAATATTGCTAGGTAAGACATTAATTTGACACAAATCAAGGTAGCGTGATTTTGTACAGATCATCTACTGAAGACAGTTCACCATCTCCTGATGCTGGAAGGTATGTAAGAGTCGGACTAGCGGCACTGATAGGTATAGTGATCTTTGTTATCGTTGGTAACCAGGCTGTGACTTTATTTATGAACGTAAGTGAATTTGGTGATCTCTTTACAAAACCATTGTTGTATTCAATCCTTTCTGCTCTAATACTTGCTTCTATAGTATTAATCAGAGTTAATATCAGAAACAGGTCATCCATTGCATGGTATGTAATTCATACAGCAATAACTTTTCTAAAAAAAGGAGACAGCAACTCCATAACTGCAAACATTACAAGCTTTAGAGATTACCGACTCAGCATTCCAAATTTTGTCGTCTGGCAAATTACAAAAGTCCTGCTTTTTGGCGCACTTTTTAGCAACCTAATGTTTGGTTTTGCAGTTCAATATCTACTTGAGGGAAACAATCTTGGAATTGAAAGTATCTGGGGATTGTTTTCACTTCCATTTGTAACTCCGCCGACAGATCCATCATATGCTCTAGAAAGAATTGTTCCAATGATTCCAACACTTACTGTCATAGTCCCACCAATACTTGCAGCAATTGGTCTGCGCTTGGTGCTATATGTTGGATTACACTCGATCATAAGAGTAGTAACAAACTATGTGTATGATGTATCAAAAGGCAAACCAAGATTCTTGGACTATATCGCTACAATTGAAGGTATAATTGGCATAGGAATATTGTGGGGCGGCATCAACATGTTCTTCACAAATCAAATAGATTACAACACAAGGTACGCAATAGGAGGTACACTTGCTACAGGATTTGGTTTCATAGTATTTTATTTTATGGACAAGTACAGGTCTAAGGTAATCACTCAACCCTCAAAACGAGATATCTACGTTCGTGTACTAACAATACTTGCCATCGCAGTAATTGCTGGAGCTATAATGGCTGTCAACAACAGCATTGCAGACGCAAAAAAAATTGAATATCTTGGTCCTTACAAGGCTCAGCAAATTGGAGTAAACCGCTATCTAGGTCAGCTTGGTGAAATCAGGATTAATAGTCATGATGTCAAGCTAGAATCTGTTTCTCCAAACAATATTAAAAATTACATAATGCAAAACGAGCAAACTCTTAATAACATAAGGGTATGGGATTGGGATGCTGCCTTTGCAAAACTAAAGCCAGAGATTGGGCTCATACCATATGTTAACTTTGAAGATAATGATATTCTGAGATTTAACGATAGGCTCTATTGGACGGCATCTATAAAACCGGTTCTACCAGAATCTGTAAGTTTAGAGAACAGATGGTATAACGAACATCTTGTCTATACCCACGTTCCAAATGGATTTCTTACATTGGAGGCAAGTAATGGTACAATAATTGATAGCAGTAAACTCTTCACACAGAGATCTATCTACTATGGAGAGGGTGGTCTTTTCCACGAAACTTGGTCTGCCTATCCAACTGAACGGGGTGATACAACAGCAGAACTAAACAATGCATTTTACGCAGGAAAAGGTGGCTTGGATGTAGCACCACCATTAAGCCAAATCTTTGAGCCAAACTTTCTGCTTTCTTATCCAACTGAACCAATCCACATCATGCGATACCGAGACATTCAAGATAGAATGGAAACACTATACCCATATTTCCAATACAATCTATTTGGTCAAGAAGTAGATTCTCTACCTGTGACTGACGGTCAAAGAACTTATTGGCTTGTTCCATTGATAGTGGGTTTTGATACACACGATGTTCCTTGGACAGTTAGCAATCCATACCTTAGGCTAGTTGGTTATGCTTTGGTGGATACATACGACGGTAAGATCACTCTGATAAAAACCGGAGATGACTTTTTCACTAACATATTTGTAAGCCAATATGCTGACAAATTTATTGAAACACCAGCTTGGCTTGAAAAGCAGATAAAGTATCCTGAAGAGCTATTCAACTGGAAAGTTGAAATGTACAACATCTATCACGTTACAGACACTTCAACATTCATACAAGCAAAAGAATTCTACGAGGTTCCAGAGGGGCTTGGTGCATATTACATACAAGCAAAACCGCCAGGATTTGATGAAAGTACGTATGTTGGATTACTCTCACTTGAGCTACGTGGTTCTCAGGGAAGAAACCTTGCGGGTTTTATGGTTGTGGAAAATGATCTAAAAAACTTGGGTAAGATGCAGTTTTACCAAGTACCATTAGATTCTGAGACAAAGCTCCTAGGTCCAACTGCAGTGCGTGAAGCACTCGATAGAGATCCAGATTTTGCACAGCTAAAGACATTGTTAAGAAATCCAAGGATTGGTGACAACATTCTATATAGAATTAGTGATCATGATGTGTACTTCATACCTGTGTATACCGCAGGTTCTGGAGGAGTTGTAACACAACTTGGAACGATAGCAGCAGTAGGTGCTGCATTTGATGGAGAATATTACGTTGGAATGGGAAACACTCCGCAACAAGCCTTTGAAGCATATCTTGCAAAACTCTCAGGAGTTGCACCATCAATTACTGGTGGCTTTGTGGAACTTGACAAAGATACTAGGATAGAGACGCTAAAATCCTTATTCCAAAACGAAAACATCAAAATTGTTAGTCCAACATCAGTACAGATTCCACTTTCATTTGAAGAGGGCAAAACTACTTTCTTCCAAGAATCCGATCTTGAAGAAACTAAGAAGCTAGTCTCTAAATTCATTGATGATTTTGTAAAACCACGAACCGATAGGGTGATCGTGTGGGAAACAGGCAACACTATCAATTTCGGGTCTATCGTGTTTGTGGAAAACGTCCCAGAGATGCATTACATCTCAATTGAGGTAGGCAAGTAGTTGCTTTTAGTTGTAGATAACGG
>JBBDNF010000011.1:0-31474 GCA_040877685.1 Nitrosopumilaceae archaeon | reverse complement strand
ATTCCACCAGTGGTTATTCTTCCAGGTATACAAGATACAGTGCAACATGCTTCTGTCATTTCAGGATATGACGAGGTGGAAAAAACGATCATGCACTACTTTCCACATCCTGATACAGTTGGTGCAATTCCAGAACAAAAATTTGATCAACAATGGGCAGAAGATGGTAGACTGATGCTTCTTGTTGCACCACCAGATATACTTTCTAAAGTAAATCCAGAAAATAAGGAAATAGAAAAATCAAACAGGCTTTGCTTTATTTCAGAACGATTACGCTTGCAGGGAAAATTAGATGATGCAATAAATGCCCTAAAAAAGGCAATTGAAATAAGTAAAAACAACGCGACCGCACTCTGTCTTCTTGGGGGAATGCTCAATGATCAAAATTCTCCTGAGGCAGTGCGTTATTATCAAAAAAGCATAGAATACAACAAGCAATGTTATCTTGCATATCGTGGTCTTGGAAATTATTACCTCAAAATAAAGGATTATCCAAACGCAGAGATGTATTATTCGAAGGCGATTGAAATAAATCCAAACAGGTTTGGCCCAATTTACAAAAATCGTGGTTTGGCAAGGTTGGAACAAAATAAAAAAACTGCAGCCAAAGAAGACTTTACTACCTATCTAACACAAATGCCAAATGCCGCAGACCGACGTAGTATACTAGAAGCAATAAAAGAATTGTAATTTATTATATTATTATATCCCAAGAGGTTATAATAGAATAATTAATGTGATTACATGGATTGCATTTTTTGTAAGATAGTGCAAGGAAAGATTCCTGCAAGAAAAATAATGGAGACAGAGAAAACACTAGCATTTTTGGATGCATTTCCATTAACTAAAGGTCACACACTTGTTATTCCAAAAAATCATTATGTTAAGATTCAAGAAATGAAAAAAGATGATAATATAGATCTTTTTGATACTGTACGAATTTTAACAAGTAAAATAGAACACTTGACATCATCTTCACTTATAGCAATTCATAATGGTAAAGAAAGTGGGCAAGAAGTTCCGCATGTTCATGTACACATAATCCCACGTAATACTGGTGATGGAGCAGGTCCAGTTCATAGCATGTTTAGACAAAGACCAAAGCTTACTGACAACGAATTTGAAGATCTCGCACAAAAACTTCGAGACAAAAATTAAGATTTATACTTGGAAAATTTGCTTTTGTAGCAGTGTACGATTTTGATTCAGGGTACATAGGAAAGCCAGCAATAGAACTTGCTGTAGACAGATGGGTTCAGGGAAGTCCGACCACCCTTGCAGAACTAAAGGGAAAAGTTGTATACATTAATTTTTTTCAAATGCATTGTCCTGCTTGCCTTGCTCATTCGCTTCCACTTGCAGCTGTTTGGCACAAAAAATATGCACAAAAGGGTCTTGAGATAATAGGTATACATACAGTTTTTGAAGACTTTGAAGAACAATCTTCTAGTAATTTTGAAAAGTTCGTAAAGGAAAGCGATTTGCCTTTTAGGATTTGTATAGACAAACCATTAGATGGCCAGATAGTTCCAATTACCATGCAAGCATACCAGACAGGTGGAACACCAGCATCTGTTGTAATTGATAAAAAGGGAATAATACGTTTCAAGAGATTTGGTTATTACGATCAAAAGTCTCTTGATCTTCTATTTGAAAAACTCTTGGCAGAATAAGATTTGTAAAACACGTCACTCAATTAAATGCGGAGTGCGGGATTTGAACCCGCGACCTTCAGCTTGGGAAGCTGACGTCGTGCCGGGCTGGACTAACTCCGCTCATTGCAAACTGGATACCTAGCATTATATAGTTTAATTACCAAAATAATCCATGGATGCAAAATGCCCAGAGTGTGAAAAAATTGCAGTACTTGATGATGATATAACAAATGTCAAGTGTCCTCATTGCGGCTTTGAGGCAAAATATGATGAATATCTAAAAATAATGAAGCAAAGAGCGGGTGACTTGGTAAGCAACTTTAATCCTGACAGAGCTGGATTTTAAATTACCAAAACGAGCACTTGTCTGAACAATCAAGGTGTGCGCCACAATTAGTACAAAACATGTGGCAAGCTTGCATTGAGATCATAGGTTTTCCACATTTAGGACATCTGATCTCTTCCGTCATGATTTCATTTTAAGTAAATGATTATTTTAAAGGATTTAGGTACAAAGATTAATTAATAGTGTAAAGACTTTTTCCAAATGCTTGGCCACATTCAAGATTACAATATCTGATAAAAAAGGAAAATGCATAACAAGGGAGCTAAAAGAAAAGGATGCAAATCCACTTTTGGGTTTGCGGCTAGGAACTGAAATTGATGCAGCCATAATAGGTCAACCCGGCAAGATGAAAATAACGGGTGGAAGTGACAAATCAGGCGTGCCAATGCGAGCTGACATACATGGTGGGGCAAGAAAATATATTCTGTTATCAAAAGGTGTTGGTCTTCAGGATGCAGAAAAGGGACAGCGTTTTCGTAAGCTTATAAGAGGAAATATAATCACGGAGGAAGCTTATCAGATAAACTGTGTTCTAGATGGTGAGCTAAAAATAGACGAAGTTGCACAAGCGGCACCTCAAGAAAAACAGGAAAAAGCAGTGAGTCCAAAAAAGGCATAAGTTAACATAGGTCGTTTTTAAAGCTTGGATATTGCATTGGCGTGAAACTCTTCCTGATTGGTACATAAAAAAATACGGTCATCAGCCATGCGTTAACATTGGAACAGCCGGTCATGTTGATCATGGAAAGACAACACTTATCCAAGCTCTTACAGGAGTGTGGACTAGTGCCCACAGCGAAGAGCTAAAGCGCGGTATTACAATCCGTGTAGGATATGCAGATGCAGCATTTTACAAATGCAAAAGCTGTGCGCCTCCATTAGGATATTCGGTCTCTCCAAAATGTAATAATTGTGGAAAGGAAAGCGAATTATCACGAGTTGTGAGCTTTGTAGACAGCCCAGGTCACGAAAGCCTTATGGCAAACATGCTTTCTGGTTCAGCATTAATTGATGGCGCTATACTTGTGATTGCAGCTAATGAAAAGGTGCCCCAACCACAGACAAAAGAACACCTTCTGGCTTTACAAACACTTGGAATACAACAAATCGTACTTGTACAGAACAAGGCAGATTTGGTTTCTTATGAAGATGCTATGACAAACTATACTGATATTGTAAAATTTGTCAAAGGGACAAATGCTGCCAAAGCACCAATAATTCCAGTTTCTGCCCAATCAAAGCTAAACATGGATGCTCTAATTGGTGCTATAGAATCTACCATTGAGACTCCAAAAAGAGATGAATCAAAAAATACCGTGATGCATGTATTACGCTCATTTGATGTTAACAAGCCTGGAACTAAAATAAAAGATATCAAAGGAGGTGTTATAGGCGGAAGTATAACTCAAGGTACCTTCAAGGTAGGAGATGAAATTGAGATAAAGCCAGGGCTATCAAACGAGAAAAATTCAACTTATGAGCCAATAATAACAGAGATCTCTTCACTTGGAACAGGTGCAGGTCTTGTCGATGAAGTAAAAGCTGGGGGTCTTGTTGCAATAGGAACAAAACTCGATCCTTCAATGACTCAAAGTGACTCTCTGATTGGCTCTGTGATTGGCAAGCCCAACACTCTACCAGAAAATTCTTCCAGTGCAAAAATTGAAGTAAATCTATTTGATACGGCAGTGGGCTCAGTAGATGAAATAAAGGTCGCATCTGTTCAAGTGGGAGAATCATTGAGATTAAGCATAGGAACAGCTCCAGTTCTTTCCAAGGTAACTAGTGTCAGAGGAGAAAAAGTAGAAGTGCAGTTCAAAAGACCTGTATGTCTTTTCGAAAAAGGAAGAGTTGCAATAAGTAGAAGAATAACAGAAAGATGGAGACTAATTGGGGCAGGTGTAGTAATTGGTTAAAGTTATCTGCGATACCAGTTTTTTGATGATTCTTGCTTCTAAAAATATCAAAAACATATCAAACCTTGAGACAGAGCTTGGAACAATTGAATTTATAGTGCCGGATATGGTCATAGAAGAGCTTGAAAAAATCTCCCACAGTACTAATCTTAAAAAAAAACTTCCGCAGTTAGTGCCATAAAAATAATAAAAGATTTTAAAAAAATCAAAATTTCAGGAAGTTCTGTTGATGACGCCATAGTATCATACATAACTATGTATGGTGGAATAATAGCTACAGTAGATACTGATCTTAAAAAAAGAATAAGAAATTGTGGTGGCTCCATTCTTTCTCTGGCAAACGACAGAATTGTTTTGGAATCCAGTAAGATTTAACTTGAACAAAAACTAATTTCTAATAATGTTTGAATATCAAGGAATTAAAATAAGGTGGTATGGTCACGATACTTTTACACTAGAAAAGGGACTTACAATTTGTATAGATCCATACAAATTGTCAAGGTCTATACCTGCAGATATCATCTTAATTTCACACAACCATTTTGATCATTTAAGTTTGGATGACTTAAAAAAAACCTCATCACCTAATACAATAATTGTTTCCGCCAATGAATGCCTATCACAGCTCTCGAAAATACCATCAAAAGAAAGAATCGGCCTTGTACCAGGACAAGAAAAAATATTAAATGATGTAAAAATAAAAGCTGTTCCTGCATACAACGTAGACAAGATAAATCCTGACACGCACAAGCCTTTTCATCCAAAAGAAGACAACAAGATTGGTTTTGTTATCACTATAGATGGAATCTCAATTTATCATACTGGTGATTCTGATCTCATTCCAGAAATGAATGATCTTAAGATAGATGTGTTTCTTGTTCCAGTTAGTGGAACGTATGTAATGACTGCAAAGGAAGCAGCAACAGCTGTAGAGAAAATAAAACCAAAGGTTGCTATTCCAATGCATTATGGAACCATAGTTGGCAGTGAAACTGATGCAAAAGAATTCAAAGACCTGGTAAAGTCATGTGAAGTTCATATTCTTGCAAAAGAGTAATAAGCCTAACAAATTCCACACAAATTATTGATTTCTAACACAACATTATTCAAGGTTGGTGATTTCGAGTTACATCTCCATCATCTATTGATTATTGGTATACTTGCAATTTCCTTTTCTATATCAGCTTTAGTCAGATCACAAGCAGCAGATTATGGTTTTGAGCTAAATGAATTCGATCCTTTCTTTAATTATAGGGCAACCAACTATCTCCTCGAAAATGGAATAAATGCATACATTAACTGGCACGATGATATGAGCTGGCACCCAGAAGGAAGAAATGTTTTTGCTACATCGCAGGTTATGTTGCATTTTACAACTGCATTTTTGTACCAGATTTTTGGGGGTGGTTCAAGTCTTTATGATTTTACTATAATATTGCCAGTTGTTTTTGGTTCACTTACCGCAATAGTTATCTTTGCATTGGTTAGGGTGATTGGTGGAACAACGGCGGGTCTTTTTGCATCCCTTTTTTTTGCCCTATCCCCAGGAATAATAGTTAGGGGTACAATTGGCTGGTTCAAATCAGAACCAGTTGGGCTTTTTTACGGCCTATTGGCACTCTATCTTTTTCTTAGCGGCCTAAAATCACAAAACCCCAAGATCGCTTTTGGAAAATTAGTTGGTGGAGGATTGTTCTTAGCCCTTGGTTTTGCATCATGGGGAGGAATTCAATTCTTTCTCATGCCATTAGGACTGTTTCTTATCACACTTCCATTCATTAGGAAAGATCACAAATTCCTACTCTGGGCAGTACCTGTATTTGTAGCCGTTACGATGGCTGTGTCAGTAGCATTTGCAAGACCAGGCATAAATTTTCTGACAGGTATAGGCGGATTTGCACTTATTGCACCAACCATATTTCTAGTCATTCTAATATTTATTCAGAAATTTAGCAGGCAAGAAAATAGTATACGTAACAGTTTGGCATTTTTAGGTGGCTCTGTGATAGCCGGTTTCGCAATACTCTCATCTAACATTCTCTCATTACCAAGTTTTCGTTATCTTAATGCAATAAATCCATTACTTACTACAAAGGATCCATTGGTAGATTCTGTTGCAGAACATGCAACACCAACACTTGCTCAATCTTTCACATTTCTGTCTGTATTGCTACTGTTTGCAGGTATAGGAATATGGCTTATTTTTAGAAAAGTAGAGGAGAATCAAAACAGCTCTTTGCCAGTAGGTATTAAAAATGAAATGACTGTATTTGCCTTGATTATAGGTCTTGTTGGTGTCTATGCAGGTGCAACTTTTGCAAGATTAGAACTTTTTTCAGCCATTTCTGTGATTATACTTTCATCAGTTGGATTAGCTGTCATAACATCTGAGATACTAAAGAAAAAAATTGTACAAAGTAAAAAATCCATACGTACAACGGGAAGAATTAAACAAATATCATATGTTGTTGTCATAATTGCACTTCTTGTTGTACCTGCTATCTTTCCAGCAAACGCGAATTGGGTATCAATGGTCAAAGCACCACCAACTATTCTTAACGGAGGTTCTAATTTTGCAATCTCAACAGACGACTGGCCAGCAAGCTTGGAATGGATTAAAAACAACACCCCAAAAGATGCTGTAGTTGCCTCCTGGTGGGACTATGGATACTGGATAACGACACTGGGTGAGAGAAAGTCACTTGCGGATAATGCTACTTTGAGCACAGCGAAAATAGCCAAAATAGCAAAAATGTTCCTAAGTTCTCCTGAGCAAGGATGGAAGATTCTACAAGAACTTGATGCAGATTATGTTCTTGTGTATGTAGTTGGGCAAAAGCTTGCTACAAATGATCAAGACCTTTACGTGCTAGGCGGTGGTGGCGATGAAAGCAAAAAGCAGTGGTTTATTCGCATTGCAGGAGAAGACATATATCAATTCGTCCAAAATGATGGATTTACTCCAACAAACTCCTTTTGGGAAAATACTTTGTTGGGACATATGTTTCCATTTACACCTGTGACTTACGTTGATTTGCAAAGAAACCTACAGTCAGAAACTTACCAGCCTGGATATACGGCTGTCTATACAAAAAAAATTAAGTATGAAACGGACAATGATCCCTTAAAACTGGTATATTCTTCACCTACGTTTGATAGAAGAGACGCTGGGCCAATTTCGGCCGTGTTAGTATACGAAATAAACCACAATTATGTTACGCCAGAAACAACCCAGACTAATCTAGAAGAACCAGTAAAACCTACTGGGGACGTTGCCGTATTATCAACTTCGTTTGGTGATATTGTAATTGATTTCAAGGAGGATGTTGCACCTAATACTGTAGCTAACTTTAAGAAACTTGCAAGTTCGGGATTCTATGATGGAACATTATTTCATAGAATAGCTCCTGGTTTTGTTATTCAGGGTGGAGATCCTAATACAATTTCAGGGCCACGAGAGACGTGGGGAACAGGAGATCCAGGATACAAGATTTCGCCTGAATTTAGCAACCTCAAACACACAAAATACATGGTATCAATGGCTCGTGGTGCAGACATTAACAGTGCCGGCTCTCAATTCTTCATAATGCTAGGTGACGCTCCATGGCTAGACGGTCAGTATACAATATTTGGTGAAGTGATATCTGGCAAAGAGGCAGTTGATAAAATAGCATCTTTAGAGAGAGATACTACAGACCAGCCAATAGATATTGAGGCAGCACGTATAAAGAAAGTAGTCATTCAAACAGAGTTCACAACTCCATAGAAAGAAACCTTTCAATGATGTTTAAGGAATGTTTGATGAACATTACATTTACTTATACCGATCAGAAATGCGATATCTTGCATATTTATCATCCGGCGAATATCTCCCAGGATGGACTGTTACAGTTTTGTTGCCACATTGGGGGCAATCGTCCTTTAGAGTATATCTCTTGCAGTTAGCGCACTTGCGCATCTGAAATCGCATTTATCCCTCACGAGTTTTCTTTGATTCTTCCCTAGTAAATTTGTAGGTGCCACCTTTCTTTTCTATGCCAGTCTGAATTGTTAAAAGGAGTGGCTTGAGTGCTTTTTCAGCTGTCTTGAAGTTTTGGGCAGACACTGTAAGTCGATATTTTGGTGCACCAATGTAAATTATTTCTATAGTAGCATCTTTGTTTTCTATAGCATCAAGGAGTGCCGTCTTTATGATTTCAACGCCGTTTGGCTTTGTACATGTAATCTCTAAGATACCACGTATCTCTACATGTGGAACTTGAATCTTTGAACTGATCTCTTCTATTGCAGAAAGTACTTTTTTGGATAAGTTGAGACCATCCAAGACCCCAGCTCCTTTTGATACAATCTCTGAAAAAGCGTCATAAACCGAGCCAAATCTGCTAACAAGAACCTCATCTAACTTCTCTATCTCTGTTTGTGAAAGGCTAGCTTTTGTCTTAAGGTTTTCAATAAGAACTTGTTCTTTTTCATTTCTTTTCAGCTCCAGAAGTTTTTTTTTCTTTTGATCACTTGAAACCTGTTTTAAAGACAGATCTATCTCGGATCTTGCTGTATTTACACGTTTTACCAGTAGAACTTTTTTCTCGCCAACTTTGACGAACTTTTCTACATGTCGAATCCAACCAGTCGCAATCTCTGATATGTGTAAAAATCCTTGAATGTTATTGTATTCATCAAGACTAACATACGCACCCTGATCCATAATCTTTGTTACTGTGGCAACAACAATCTCGCCCACTTCTGGAAGCTCCTGAACTTCAGTTGTCATAGTTTTTCAAATTTTTATTGCGTAATTTAATGTTGCTGGTTAGAAATCAATTCCTTTCTTGGCCTTTACGCCAGATTTGAATGGATGTTTAATCTCTTTCATTTCAGTAACAAGATCTGCAACATCTATAATTTCATCCCTTGCATAATTTCCTGTAAGTACTAAATTCACATGTGGTGGTTTGATTTTTATTATATCTAAAACATCTTCTAGTTTTACTAGTCCAAGATTAACAGCATAGTTTATTTCATCTAGTATTACAATATCATAATTCTCTGATCTAATTTTTTCCCTGCTTAAGCGTAGAGCCTCGTCTGCAATTTTTTTATGTTTCTCAATAGGAGTATTATCATCAATAATTCCAACAAAGCCCTTTCCTATTGCGATCAGCTCAAACTCTGGTTCAAGCCTCTTTGATGAAGTCATCTCACCATAATGCCACGATCCCTTGATGAATTGTATCATACAAATCTTGTAATTGTGGCCTACTGCTCTTAATGCAATTCCCAATGCTGCAGTTGTCTTTCCTTTTCCCTTACCTGTGTATACTATTACAAGTCCGTCTTCTCCCATCCATTTTTTGGTTTCAGCTGCAAACTAAAAAGATTAGGGTCATCATGGCGATCTCAGAAAGATCAAATTTTGCCAAGACAATTACACACAGGGTAAATCTTTCCCATAAGATTCTCTGTATATAGAATACGTGCATAGAAGACGCTATGGCAGAAGCAGGTCTGGCATACTATGGAGCCATGATAGGTGTAATGATCGCGATGGCTGTAGTTTGTTTTAGCTTACGATCTAAGAGACCGCATGGCCCCTCAGCAGAAGCTGGAACATAATCAGTATTTGAACAAAAGGGTTTTCCCTTTTAGTTAGTGGAACTGGTGTTCAAGAATTGAGAAGATAACTAAGAGGTTTAGAAACCTGCAAGAAACGAATATAATTTTATTACAAAATGCGTAGTTTATTATCTTCCTTTAAAAGATGATGAATAGTGAGTTAGTTGGGTAATGAATACAATTACGACATTATAGTAGTAGGTGCTGGACCAGCTGGTCTATCAGCTGCAT
Organism: Nitrosopumilaceae archaeon; assembly: GCA_040877685.1. Classification (GTDB taxonomy): domain Archaea; phylum Thermoproteota; class Nitrososphaeria; order Nitrososphaerales; family Nitrosopumilaceae; genus JBBDNF01. The sequence goes on along the minus strand of JBBDNF010000011.1, from coordinate 21,713 downwards.
GGGCAGCTGCAAAGAATGGAGTTAGCGTAGCAGTACTTGAAAGAGAAGAGGCAATAGCACAAAGTATCAGAACAAGTGGAGTAACGTGGATTGCCGATGCCGCGTCTTTTGGAATTCCACCAGATTATTACAATCCAATACGAAATTATTCTTTTTATTCTCCAAATAATCAAGTAACTATACACGGTACTGAATATCAGGCAGCAGTTCTAGACGTTCGAAGAACATATCAATTCCTAGCTTACCAAGCAGCTAGTGTTGGTGCTGATATTTTTGTACGAACTAATGTGACAAACTCTATAATAGATGAAAGAGGAAAACTGATAGGAGTTAAGGCTACGTCTTTAAAAGACGAACTAACCTTTCGTTCTAAGATTGTAATAGATGCAAGTGGATTTTATTCTGTAATAGGTAAAAATCTTGGCACGGTTTCACAGTGGAAAAGATTTGGTGTCGGTGCCGAGTATGAAGCTTATGTGGAGAATGTGGACCAAGAAACATGGAGCCTCATGGTTGGGCAACAATACTCCCCTGCAGGTTATGCATGGATTTTTCCATTAGGTAAGAATAAAGCACGAATTGGCGTCGGTGTAGGAAAACCCGAGTCTCAAGCAGATCCAATGCAACAATTGCTTGAACTTGTGACTAAGAAGCCAGGTCCAATTGGTCAATTAGGAAAGATTACTCCTATAGAATTCCATTACGGTCTTATACCTAATGAGGGCTTGACACATACTACCATAGATGATAATCTTATGCTTGTTGGAGATGCTGCAGGACAAGCAAATCCATTAGTGTTAGAAGGGATTAGGTACGCAATTGAGTTTGGTAGAAAGGCCGGGCAAATTGGTGCCCAAGCCATAATTAAAGGCGATACAACCAAAGAATCATTAAAACCATACGAGGATATATGTAAAAAAACAATTGGCTCAAAGATTAAAGCAGCTATTAAAATACAAAGCCGATGGCTGAACCTAACTGACGAAGAATGGGATAGAGAAATAGAAATAATTAGTGAACTTTCGTCAGAAGAATTTCTTGATTTTGTTAGAGCGGATTTTAGTATGTCAAACATGCTTCGTCTTGCTACACATCATCCTAAACTAGCAGTACGACAACTTTTTGCTATAGTGAAAGACATCCCAAAAATGAGTTAATGATTCAATCTAAGACATAGAATTACAGCCCAAACATCCATTTAAATAAAATTCTATAATATTGATGAGAATTGGGAACTCCACGAATAGTAGTTGCGGGAACAACAAGTAGTGTTGGCAAAACCTCAATTACTGCAGCAATTATACATGGCATACAAAAACACGGATACTCTGTACAGCCCTTTAAGGTAGGGCCTGATTTCATAGATCCAAGTTATCTCTCAGCCGTTTCTGGAAGATTATCTAGGAATTTGGATCCATGGCTGATGGGCTCGAAAGGTGTTGTGAAAAGCTTTGTCAAAAATTCTGATTCTGATTTTTCTATAGTAGAAGGCGTTATGGGTTTTTATGACGGGTTTTCCGGCACGACCAACTTTTCAAGCACATATCATGTTGCTAATATTTTAAAAACTCCAGTGATTCTTGTCTTAGATGCAAGCAAAACGGCACGATCCATAGCTGCAATAGCCCTAGGATTTACAAAATTTCAGAAAAATTCTAGAATAATGGGATTAATTTTAAATAAAATAGGCAGTAAAAAACACGAAGAACTTTGTAGGCAAGCTCTAGCCACACTAAAGTTACCAATACTTGGCGTGATTCCACGGAAGACCAGTCTCATAATGGAATCAAGGCACCTTGGACTGATTCCAGTCAAAGAAAGCCAATCCGTCCAATCTAAGATACGAATGATTGCAAAATCAATTTCTGATTTTATTGATATTGATAAAATAATTCAAATGGGGAAAAAAGCGCCACCTCTTCCAAAAATTTCACTGGATAAAAAGCCAAAACATAAAACAACAATAGCTGTTGCCTTGGACGAATCCTTCAATTTTTACTACCAAGACAATCTTGATGCTCTGAGAACAGAGGGGGCTATGATTAAATTCTTCAGTCCTGTCTCGGACTCGAAAGTACCTAATTGTGGTGGTATCTACATAGGAGGTGGATTTCCTGAGGTTATTGGAGAATCTCTTGAAAAAAATCAAAGAATGCAAAAAGCCATCAAAAAGCTTGCTGAAAATGATATTCCCATCTATGCAGAGTGCGGTGGATTGATGTATCTTACAAAATCAATTGACTATAATTATAACAAATTCAAGATGATAGGACTCTTTGATGCTACAACCAAAATGCAAAAAAGGCTTAAACTAAATTACACTAAAGCTACGGTCTCTCACGATTGTCTTATTTCAAAGCCCTTTAAAATAATACAGGGCCACGAATTCCACTTTTCTGAACTAGAATCATTACATAATGATGTTAAATTTGCGTACAACCTGTCTATAGGTATTGGTATAAAGAATAGAAAAGATGGCTTGATGGAGCATAACACACTTGCTTCCTACACGCACCTACATTTTGCAAATTCATCTTTTGCAAAAAACTTTGTGCAAAACTGTATTAAAAATTCAAGAAGATGAATTTTCTTTTAAGAGCTTAAAGAGTGCGTTAACTATTGCTGAAGCACATGGGCTTCCACCCTTGCGACCCATGTTAGTAATGTAAGGAATTTGAAGTGTTTGTAGGTCCTCTTTTGATTCTACAGCACATACAAAACCTACAGGAACTCCAATTACAAGAGCTGGTTGTGTTACTCTTTCTTTAATCATTTGGATGACTTCTACAAGGGCAGTAGGTGCATTACCTATCACCACTATGCCATCATTCATTTCTGATGAAGCCATACGCATAGAAGTCTGGGCACGTGTCTTGTTGAATTTTTTTGCATGAGTAGCTATATTGGGATCAGAAATGTTGCAAATTACCTTGTTACCAAACTCTTTCAAGTTTTCTTTGTTAAAACCACCTATCACCCCATTTACATCAACCACAATATTACAACTGTTTTTTAGAGATTTTAGTCCACACCGTATGGCATCTTTATGAAAAATTATCATATTTCCTCGCGCAAAATCAAAGTCAGCCGTTGCATGAATTACTCTTCTAACTATAGGCCATTCATCTTTATTGTAGTGGTGTCTGCCAACCTCCCTATCTATTATTTCAAAACTTCTGTCTTCAATGGACTGCCCCTTCTCAGTAATCATTTTCGGCCTCTCTAGCTCGCTCTACTACAAGATCAACTAATTTATCATCAGTTCCAAGATGTTCTGTAATGAAAATATTTTTTATTTTTGATTTTTCTATAGCAGGATTGAGATCTTCATAGATATCTCTCTTTACATGTACACCCTTGTGCAAAAAATATGGAACAACAATCAAGATCTCTGGTGATTTTTTTGCACACTCTTCTATTCCTTGCGAGATATTAGGCTGTTCAATTTCTAAAAAGCAATAACCAATGTCTCTATACTGGCTTTTTAATTCATCCACTATATATTTGAGTGATGTTCTTGCTTCGGGATCTTTACTCCCATGTCCAATAAGTAAAACATAAACTTCTTTTTTAGAAAGTGAGATCTTGTTTTTTGCAAGAGTAGACCCAATTCTTTCATCAACAATTCTTACCATAAGTTTATGAAAGCTCATTGGTTTTGAAATTGCAATTTTGATTTTACTCCTAGGCTTGAGTTCTACCGCCATGTTAACAGCAGCTTTGACCTTTCTTCCTGGATAGAGAAAATATGGCACTATGGTTAAAGCTTCTATATCCTGACCAAAACACTTCCTCATTCCATCTTCAATATATGGAGGAATTACTTCCAAAAAACAATAGTCTGAAAATAGATAACCTCCCCTTGCTTTAGCTTTCTCACAGATATACCTTAGTTCATCTTGTACTTCCTTCTCTCTGCTACCTCTATCTATTAGCAAAAGTCCTTTTTTCATTTTAGCATCCTTGCTATTGCTATAGTCAGGTTTGGCGGGAATTTTTGTTTTTCAACTATTAAACTTCCGCCGGAACTCTTAAGCGCCGCTGCTTCAGAAACACTCGTTGTTCCCTCATAGGCTTGTACAATTTCTGATGGATTTGGTATAGCTATTTTGGCAAGTTCTTCTTTTTCATAATAGTCTATTGGAAGATCTATTTCCTTCGCCAGATCTTGCAGTCCTGTTACATGTTCTTCTTTTTTAATGGACGCAAATCTTGCAATTGACTTTGAACTTAGTTTAAATTTCTTCATGCAAAAATCTAAACCATCTTTAATTATATCCTTTGTAGTATCAAAATGCAATCCAACACCCACAACTAAACTTTTTGGCCTGTAGACCACAGCATTTTTTAAAACATGATTGTTTTCTATCAATCTGTCTGAAATTATCAAATATCCCATGCAGTCTGATTCTTCTAATTCTTTTATACTATCGTATATGAAAACATTTTTTGGAAATTCTTTTTTTGGTGCCCACCAATCTTTTTCTCCGGCATCTTGGAAAATTCCGATTTTTTCTTCATTTACCATATAGGCACTCACTTTAGTAACTGTCGAATCATCATCTATTTTCCATCCAAATTCCCTTCCTACTAGATCTACAGCAATAGTCTTGTTTACATCCGCAGCAGTAGTAATAACAGCCGTTGCGCCTAACGCTTTGGCAATCTCTTCTGTTAGCTGATTTGCTCCACCCAAATGTCCTGACAAAGTACTTATCGCAAACTTGCCGGTGTCATCTATAACAACCACTGCCGGGTCAGTCTTTTTATCTCTCATATGAGGCGCAACCAGCCTAATCACAGCACCAAGGGAAAATATGCAAATGAGCGCATCGTTTGTTTTGAAGAGTTCACCTGCTTTGGTTGTAGTGGAGTCATCAAACCATTCTACTTGTTGATCATTATTGGAAAACTTAGCAGGTGCAAAAACCCTCCAGGTCGGAAATTTTCTTTTTAGCGATAGACCTATTGATATTCCATTTTTTGTTATTCCAAGTATGGCAACTCTTTCCACAGACTGATTTTTATCAAACTAAAGATATCTGTTACTGTCTTGGATGTCTACCTATTATCTTGCCATCAAAATCAAACATAATAACATCAACTTCAAGCCTGTTTTCTGAGTACTTTCTCATATGTTTGTAAACCTCAGAACAAATCATATCAAAAAACCCCGCTAGATTTTTCTTTGTAATTATTTCAAGTACATGTCTTGCTGTATTTGCCTTTTTTACTTCATCAACAATTTTTTTATCTGCATTACATCTTTGAGCAAGCTTAGACAAAAATTGCATATCTACCTTTGAACCTTTTACGTGTGTTTGTTTTATTCCCATGGCCATCTTTGTCAGCTTACCAATGAAACCCGCAACGTATGCTTTCTTGATCATCTTTTTTGCACACTGTTGAATCGTATACCCTGAAAAATCTCCCATCTGAACAAAGCAGTGGTCTGGTAGATTAATTATATTTCTGGAATAATCCTCGCTTCTTCCACCGGTTGTTAATACTACTGTATCATTACCCATAGCAACTGTAACATCAAGACTCTGTCTTATTGATGCTGCAAAGGATGCGGTTGAATAAGGAATCACAATTCCACTTGTACCCAATATTGAAATTCCTCCTACTATCCCAAGCCTAGGATTGTCAGTTTTCAGTGCAAGTTCTTTTCCCCGTGGAACAGAAATTATCACCCTTATTCCATTTTTTTTAAGAAGAGCTTTTGCTACATCAAGAATATTTTCAGTTATCATCTTTTTTGGTGTGGGATTGATTGCAGCAGAACCAATCTCAAGTCCAAGACCAGGCTTTGTAGTTCTACCCACACCTTCTCCACCATCTATCTCTATTTGATTTGGTTTTTTAGTAAGTGATAATTCTATCCATATTTCTGCGCCATGTGTTACATCTGGATCGTCACCACCATCCTTTATTACAACACATCTAGCGCTTGTCTTGTCGAATTGGCAGCTTACAATTTTTATTTTAAGTTTCTTTTTTTTTGGGAGTATTACCTCTACAGAATCTATTTTTTTTTGATTTATAATTGCTAAAACCGCAGCTTTGGAACCAGCGGTTGCACAGGTACCAGTAGTGAAACCAGTTCTAAGTTTTCCTTTTGGTATAGATTCGCTTTCCACGAAGAATATTGATTTTTTATGTATTAACCTTTATCAGGTTTATTTTAGTACCTCAGAAAGAATTATCCATAACGCCACTAAACCAAGACCACCATACAGCAAGACATGTGTCATTATGTGTGAAGTTGGTTTTTCTTGGTTGTGACTGTAGGTCTCATTGATATTTACACCAAAACGGTAACCAAACCCTCCAAAATTTGTCTTGTTGTCAAACTGAAATTCTTCATTCATAGTTTTGTCATAGTACTTCCAAAATTTGGCATAGGTAGATTCTATATCAATTTCTGATTTTTTATAGCGCTTTTTTTCTTCTAGTCTCAGAAATTGATACGCAGTAATAATTTCTTTAAACTTTTCACCATCTTTCTCATCTTTATTTCTGTCAGGGTGATACTTGAGTGAAAGTTTCCTATACGCCATCTTTATTTCCTTCTGGGAAGCGCCTTTTTCAACACCCAAAATTTCATAGCACTTTGTAGTGTTCAACCTAGTCTTGTCTTATATTATCCTCAAAATTAATTTGTCGGCACCATCTTACTTCGGTGTTGAATAGTAAAAGACCTCTCAAGATTGCTATTACAGGCGCAAATGGCTTTGTAGGCAGAAATGTAGGAAAACTATTTGCAAAAAAGGGAATTGAAATTATTGGAATTGTGCGCAAAGGTAAAGAATCATCAATTACGTTTGGAACCCCGATAATCTCACATGATCTTTCTGAAAAACACCTTGTATCTAGACTTAGAGGTTGTTCAGTACTTTTACATCTTATTGGAAAGGGTAAACAAACAGTTGATTCTGATTATGAAAAAATAAATGTATGTCTAACGAAAAAGATAGTAACCCTATGCAAAAAGGCTGGCATTAAAAGGATAATCTACATCAGCGGTCTTGGTGTACACAAAGGCACTACGTTTGGATATTTCATCTCAAAATACAAGGCAGAACAAGAAATTATCAGATCTGGTTTGAATTATACAATTTTTCGCGCATCCTATATTATAGGTAAAGGTGATCCATTATCACAAATCCTTTCTAAGCAAATTAAAAATGGAATCATTATAATTGCTGGTTCTGGTAAGTATAGGTTACAGCCAATCTCTGTGAATGATGTAGCACAAGTATTTTTACAGGCTGTAATGAATAAAAATTTTTCAAATAAAATAATAGATCTCGTCGGTCCTAAAACTATTACGTACAATTGTTTCGTTAGAGATCTCTCACGAGGAAAAAATGTAAAGATAAAAAAAATCAGTTTAGAAGTTGCTTATCGTAACGCATTACATAATTCAAAAAGTGTATTTGGTATAGATGATCTGAACATTCTGATAGGTGACTATGTGGGTAATCATAAAATATTACAAAAAATCTCAGGAATTAAATTTAAAACTTACAAAGAGATCTTAAAGACCAGCAGCCTTTCTTAATATGTCTGCCTTGTCTACCTGTTCCCAAGTGAATTCTGGTTCATTTCGTCCAAAGTGACCATATGTAGCAGTCTTTCTATAAATTGGCCTCTTTAGCTTCAAATGAGATATTATCGCAGCCGGTCTCATATCAAAGTGCTTTCTGACTAAATTTTCAATTTGCTCTTCTGGAATCTTACTCGTACCAAAAGTACTAATCGTCAGAGATACAGGTTCTGCTACTCCGATTGCATATGCTACTTGCACTTCACATCGTTCGGCAAGACCGCCAGCAACTATATTCTTTGCAATGTACCTAGCCATGTAACATGCAGATCTATCCACTTTTGAAGGATCTTTTCCAGAAAAGGCACCACCACCATGTCGACCCATACCACCATATGAATCAACTATGATTTTTCTTCCCGTAAGGCCCGCATCTCCTGGAGGTCCTCCTATAACAAATCGCCCCGTAGGATTCACATGAACTTTAATCTTGTCATGCCAAAGCTTTCCGCATACAGGTTTGATGACCTTATCAATTATCTCTTTTTTTATTTGATCATTACTTATCTCTGGAGAGTGCTGCGTTGAGATCACAACTGTCTCAACCCTTTTTGGTTTTCCATCTTGATATTCTACAGTAACTTGAGATTTCCCATCTGGTCGTATCCATGGGATCTCTTTATTTTTTCTAACTTCTGCAAGTCGCTTTGTTAGTTTATGAGCAAGCATAATTGGCATAGGCATCATTTCTTCAGTTTCATTTGTTGCGTAACCAAACATCAGTCCTTGATCTCCCGCCCCTTGCTCTTTGTTTTCTGTAGATGAAACTCCCTGAGATATATCTGGGCTCTGAGAGTGTAAGGAGACTAGAACACTACATGAATCAGCATCAAAACCATATTGTGGATTATCGTAACCTATCTCGCGTAAAGTCTTTCTTACCACATCTTGGACATCAAACTTAGCTTTTGAAGTAACTTCGCCTGCTATCACTACAATACCGGTAGTTGTCATAGTTTCCACAGCAACTCTGGATTCTGGATCCTGTCTAAGAAATTCATCTAAAATTGCATCAGAAACTTGATCGCATACCTTGTCAGGATGTCCTTCCGTAACTGATTCTGATGTAAAGAGATAACTCCTCTCCATTTTACAAACTCCATTTAATTAAAGTTCATTTTCAAGTCTAATGAAAAGAACATTATTGCCTCTAACTATAACCCTACCATAATTTGCAATAACTTTACCATTGCTTATCTCTTCAGCATCAGTCATAATCAAATTCATATATGAATCGACGTTATTCATCTTCCCTTTGTATTCGACCTCATTTTTCAATCTGACTGTTACTTTCTTATTGATTCCTTTTTGTAAAGTTGTCAACGGTCTTTTTGGTTGCGATTGCGACAAACATAAATCACTTGTCAAGCACTGCCTGAGATCGGGAATAAAAGCCTTCCCGATCTAGCCTTAGATTTGGCATTCTTTAATTTCTGGTATTCTGTAACCTAAAGACCTGATGATCGCAACTGGAATTCAGAAGCTTGATGAGCTTCTTGGTGGTGGTATTAGAGATAGCATTATAACAGACATTTTTGGTCCAAATGGAACAGGAAAGACGCAGCTTACACTCCAGATCTGTGTCAATGCTCTTACAAATAATGGAGTAATACTTTATCAAGACACAACTGGTGGTTTTAGACCAGAACGCCTGCTTGAGCTTGTCAAAGCAAAAAGTATGGATCAAAAACTACTTGATCGAGTAACGGTAGGTAGAATAACAAACACAGCAGAACAGACAAGCTATATTGATAAAATACTAGAAATCAACAATATCTGCCTTGTTGTAATTGATAATGTAACAGATCTTTTTTCTTTTGAATATTCAAAAGAATCAAACTCGCTGGCAAAACATATTGCATTTATAGAATATATGCACAAACTATCACATGTTACAGTACGCAAAAAAATTCCTGTTATAGTGACAAACATAATTAGAAAATCAGGTTATGAGGAAAGAGAAAACCTAGACAGATCGATAAGCATGTTTACCCATAGAAAGATTAGTCTTACCAAGCTTAATCACAAATATACCGCAAAGGTTTTTCCTTCATTTGGTAGCAAGAAAGAGGCTCATTACACAATCACACATGAGGGACTTGTAGATTCATCTTAAGCTATTTATCACTGAGAACTATTAATGCGCTCATGGCTGATATTTTTGATGCTATTCCAATTATTACGGTTATTCTATTTGGGCTTGGACTTGTTGGGGTGATGGTATATGAGCGAGCTAGAACACGACAGAATCAGGAACCCCCTGCCTGAGCCTACACTTGTAGCCAAGTTTCGCTCTCTTGGTTTCGAAAATCTAACAGAGATCCAGCGAAAAGCAGTTCCTATAATTTTTCAAAAGATAGACTCCTTAGTGATCGCTCCTACTGGTTCTGGCAAGACAGAATCTTCTATAATTCCTATTTTTGCTCGTCTTGCTAAATCCAAAAAGCCAGGAAAAATAAAAGCATTGTATATCACACCACTTCGTGCACTAAACCGAGACGTTTTTAGAAGGATAATAAGATATGCAGAAAATGAAGGTCTTTCTATCCAGATTCGTCACGGTGACACACCACCGTCTATTCGAAAACAAATAACAATATCACCACCAGATGTTCTGATAACAACTCCTGAAAGTATTACAATCTTACTTACACAACAAAAGATGCTTGATGCGCTTTCGGAGCTTGAATGGGTTGTAATAGATGAAGTTCATGAGCTTTTGGGCAATGAACGAGGATCACAACTCTCATTCAGCCTGGAAAGACTTCAGCTCAACTCAAAATCTGCGATGACTAGAATTGGGCTTTCTGCAACTGTTGGCAATACTAATGAAACTGCCAAGTTTGTGGTGGGAACAAAAAGGAAATGTAAGATAATTCGTGATACTTCTATAAGAAAATATGATGTTGAGGTCAAATATATAGATGGAACAATATCGGATGTAGTCGATTTCATAAATGATTATGTAGCAAAGAATTACCCAAATTCCCCGGTCTTACTTTTTACAAATACACGTGGTGAATCAGAATACATTGCATCTCTACTACGGGAAAAATCTTCATTAAGAATTGAATTGCATCATGGCTCACTTTCACAAGAAGTCAGGGAAGAAACAGAAGAAACACTAAGAGAGGGAAAGCCTGGGATTGTAGTCTGTACCTCATCACTTGAGCTTGGGCTTGATATTGGTTCTGTTGAGATTGTAATCCATTATGGGTCGCCAAGGCAGGTTTCAAAACTTATCCAGAGAATAGGGAGAAGTAAGCATAACAGAGAATCAACTGCTAAGGGTCTTATTGTAACCAATAACCCAGATGATGAGTTTGAGGCACGGGCAATACTTGAGAGAATAAAAGAAAAATCAATAGAAGATCAAATAATTCATGATGGAGCACTTGACGTGCTTGCACACCATTTAGTAGGAATGTCAATGCAGTCTGGTAGTGTAGCAGTAGATTTTGCATTGCAGATCATCAGACAGGCGTATTCATTTAGGAACATAACAATAGGACATCTTGTTAGCATTCTTGACATTCTACATTCTAGCTCAATTGTATTTTTTGATAAAGAAGAAATGGTGTTTAAGAAAAAGGGTAGAGCGTTTAGATATTATTTTGAAAATCTCTCCACAATACCTGATATTTTAAAATTCAAGGTTTTTGATACTGCAAGTAAGAAAATAATTGGAAGTCTAGATCAGAGGTTTATAGGTGATTATGGTGATCCAGGTAATATTTTTGTACTACGAGGAATGCAATGGAGAATTTTAAACGTAGACGAAAGCTCATTCAAAGTCAATGTTGAACCCATACAATCAGTTGGAATAAATGTACCGTATTGGGAGGGGGAAAATATACCAGTAGATTATACTACTGCAAGAAAGGTTGGTTCTTTTAGAACCAAAGTGCAGATGGGTTCTCTTTGCATGTCAAACAAGATGATCGAGAATCTCAAACTAGGGGCCATTCCAAATGAAAAAACCATTGTGGTAGAATCCATCAAGTCTAGGAACACCATAGTAATGCATTCCTGCTTTGGAACAAAGATAAACTCCACCCTTTCTATGCTGCTTTCTGCCATGCTTTCAGCGAGAACAGGATATCTTGTTAATTCAAGGTCAGACACGTATAGGATAACCCTATCATCTACAGGTAGAATATCAGAAAAGTATGTGTTGGACATACTTATGGATCAATATGATCTAAAAACTGTTGTAAGCGCTTCCCTCGTGGGAACTCATAACATAAACTGGAGAACTTGGTGTGTGGCTAAAAAGTTTGGTATTGTAGGAAGAGAAGCAGTGTATGATAGAAAATCTGCCAGGTTTATCTACGAAAAATATTCAAAAACTCCACTTGCAGAGGAAGTCTTACGAGAGTTGTTCCATGACAAATATGACTTGAAAAATACCGAAACATTACTTGAAAAGGTCAGATCTGGAGAAATTCAAGTAAAATGGATAGAAGTAGAAAGCTTTTCCAAGCTTGCAGAATCTATACTTGATCATACTACAAAATACTATGCATCACCAGCAAACATTGACAAAGGAATTTTGGATCTTGTTAAAACAAGACTCTTGAAGACTAAGCATAGACTTATTTGTGTTAGATGCGGAAAATGGGAAAGAGTCGTAGAAACAAAAGAAGTAAAGGATGTACTTTCATGCCCTTATTGCAAATCTCGTCAAATCACTGCTACCTTTTATTCTGATTATGATCTGCCAAAGATAATACAAAAAAAACACGCTGGCAAAAAAATCACATCAGAGGAAAACCACAGGTTTGTTCGTGCATGGAAAATCTCTTCACTTCTTGAAAACTTTGGTAAATCTGCACTTACCGTCCTTTCAGGATATGGGGTTGGTGCAGATACGGGAGCAAGGATTCTCAGAAACATGGTGGGGGAAGAAGAACTCTATAAGCAGATTTATGAGGCAGAAAGACAATATGTTACAACACGAGGCTTCTGGGATTCCTAATTCTTCTTTGTTATATTTGAAAATGGAGTCAAAAATAGCTCTGTTCTACCTTCAAGACCAGCTTTAGCAGTCACACCAACTACTGTAATTATCTCGCCCTGCGAGAACTGGTCTAGCATTCTAGCTTGGTTTCTCCAACCTTTTAGCCAAATCTGGCCCGTCTCGTCTTCTATAAACATCTCTGACAATGATACAGATTCACCAGTTTTTGTCTGAACTTCCCGCCTCTCTGGCATCTTAAGAATTATAGCTTCAACACAATAGATGTTGTCGTTCGGCTTTAGATCACGAATCTTCGTCCTAAGATCATCTATAGAAGGAAACTGTTCATCATTGATTTTTCTGACAAACGAATCATTTTCAAGTGTTACAGAATTACCATACATTTTTGTTGGCATATACTCTACCACTTCACCAATTTTCAGATCTTTTGAAACGCCAGCATAATCAGTAATATTCACTAGTTTCTTGTTTTGGTCAGTTGCTAAAATTAGAATATTACCTGAATCATTTTTTATAAGTGATAAAATTCTAACAGTTACCGGTTGGATCTCTTCCGTGCCTTCTATTTCAATAACAGTACCTTCATCACCATGTAATTCCAGTCCCTGTTGTCCTCTCATTGTTCTTACACCAATTAGTCTTGTCTTTGCTCCTTGCGTAATCATTTTTGGAAGAGAACTTTCATCTGTATTCCACAAAACAACTCTTGTAATTGCACCACCTTTTCCCTTTAATCGTAGATGAAGTGCTTTTCCCGGTTTGCCCTTGAAGTTTGTAAACTCAGAAAGCCTGACATTACCATCTAAGGTTCCGGTGACCACAAGATTTTGTTGATTTTCCTTTATTGTACTAACATCTTCTGTTATAGAATCTAGTGTAGGTATATTGCTCCGTGTCTCACTTGTTTCAAGACTGGAACCAGAGCCTACGTTGATAATGGGAGTTCCTGTCATGTCTGATTTTATGTAAGCCTTAATTATTTTTATAAGGTCACCAGGCTTGAGGTTCTCAATACCGGGAAGATTTGCTTTTTCATCCCAGAGCTTCACCTTAGCTCTGGAATCCGAATCATATACTGTCATTGTTCGCAGAAGGAATTGTGAACCATCCTTGCGTGAAAATTGTTTTGCAGGATAAACATTCATCACCCTCGTCTCTAGCGTAATCTCCTTGGCGCCAACATACAGATCTTTAAGACCCATCTCAACTTTTAGCTGTTCACTTAGTGATACTCCAAGATCAGATGCTATAAGAAATAGAGCTCCTTGATCTGTCAAATAGCCAGCACCAATCTTTTCCTTTTTCTTGTTAACCATTTCCTGTATATCCGATCTTGAAAGTTCAGGTTTTTGTTCAAGAAGTTTGTTTAAAAGTGAGTCAAATTCTGACAAGTTACTCTGAGATAGAAGTGTACATTAATAAAAATTTCACTAGCTAAATTAGTGGGAGAATAAAACCATCTTTAAATGTCATGCATCGTAGCAAATTCGCTTTCAAAATCATACGGACAAATAATTGCAGTAGATAGCATTGATCTTTCCGTGAATTCTGGTAAAATTTTTGGATTCTTAGGACCAAATGGAGCCGGAAAGACCACCACGATCAAGCTTCTTACTACTCTAATACCACCTACAAGAGGAACAATAAACATACTTGGAATAGAGGCTACGCAACACCCACTTGAGGTAAGAAAGAAGATAGGTGTAGTATTACAGCAGCCTAGCTACGAACCAACACTTAGTGTAGAAAAATCACTTGAAAAATATGGAATGATGTGGAATGTTGAGAGCAAGACAAGAAAAGATAGGGTAGAGGAGCTACTCTCTTCTTTTAATTTGGAGGAAATAAGAAACATAAAAAATGAAGATCTCTCAATAGGTCAGAGACGAAGAGTACAGGTAGCACGCGAATTCATGCATGACATGAAACTTTTATTTCTTGACGAACCTACAGTTGGTTTGGATCCTTCAGCAAGAAGAGGTCTACTTGATTTTATTAAAAAGAAAGTAAAAGAAGGTCTTACTGTATTTTTTACAACTCATATACTAAATGAAGCCGAATACATCTGTGATGAAATTGCTATAATAAACAAAGGAAAGATCATAGCTATAGATACTCCTGAGGAGCTCAAAAACAAGTTCGGTAAGGAAAAAACAATCAAGATTCACATCCAAGAAACACGTAAGATGCTTTCAAATCTTCTATTGGGAATAAAAGACTATGAGCTTGATTTCAATTCTGGAACAAACATAACCATACGTTCTAACTATTCTGAAGAAGTGCTACTAAAAATCCTACAAATCCTAACTGTAAATAATATTCCGATAGAAGATTTGTCTGTTGTACCTACAAGCCTTGAAGAAATATTTCTTACGGTGGTGAAAAATTCAAATGCATCCAGTAATTAGGTTAGTAAACAGAAATCTAACAATATCTCTTAACAAAGGGTTTTTGATCTGGCAAGTCATCTTTCCTTTAATCTATATTTTTGTCGCTGGTTTTGCTTATACAGCTTTGATTGATTTTGTCCCGTTAGGCAATAAAATGCTAGATTATCCAGCATACATAGCGTCTGGCATGATAGGTTTTAACATAATGAACAGCACTCTTGTCTCAGGTATTATAATCTGGAACGACCGACGGCACGGAATGTTTGAACAAATACTTGTTGGCCCATTTACTAGAGCACACTATATCCTAAGTAATGTCTATACAATAGGCATAATTGGCTTGATAAGTGCAGCTCTTATCACAGCTGTGGGTTATCCACTTTTTTTCAAATCTGTTGAGTTCAACTTACTTACAATTCCACTTTTGGTGTTTGCTTCTATTGTAGGCTCAATTCTTTTTGGTTCAATAGCATCCATCATATCTACTAGACTAAAGTCCAGTGAAGGGTTCAATGTTGTAATTAATACCGTGTTTCTATTTTTTGCATTTGTAAGCACAGCATTTTATCCGGCAGAGGGTACACCAGAACCGCTTTCTACTGCGTTTTATTTTAATCCGCTCACATATCTTGTGGATGTGGTTAGAGCCGGGATCTTTGGTAACTTTAATGCTTTTTTGGGAATGGAGATGCTTGTTTTAGTTATAATGTCTTTGATTTTGTTTATCATCGCAACAAAACTTCTTGCAAAACTTGAATTGTAATTACATCAACATAACTTAGTTTAAATTCTATAACCAGCTAACTGTTTCATGGAAGTAAGGAAAAGAAGTAATTTTTGGTTTTTGTTGCCTATTTTATTTAATGTTATAGGAGGTGTTATTGCTTATTTTATAATAAAAGACGATGATCCACGTAAAGCAAAAAATTGTTTATGGCTTGGCATCATACTGACTGCACTTTCGTTTGCTATATTTGTGATCCCAATATTAATTGGAATATCGCTTATGCCAGATTTTGAAATGATGCAACATGCACCTTATCTGTAAGGGACTCTTTAAGGAACAAAAGTAGCCCGGCCCAGATTCGAACTGGGGTCAAGGGCTCCAAAGGCCCCTATGCTTGACCGCTACACTCGGTGGATAATCCTCTACCGGGCTTCCGGGCGTTGAATGTTGACTGAGATTCCCTTATAATGTTATTCAGTATGTATATGAATCAAAGAATGTTGTTTTTGAAGATGTGGGGAATATTTTCAAAGATTACTAGACAGTTTTGATAGCAATAAGAAGTTTTGAAAAAGGATCTTCCATTGAATTCAAAATCTTGCTAGCTTTCTTTCTAGTTTTTATAACATCGGACTTTAGAATCTGTTTTACAAGATTAACAATTTTTTCAGGATCCTTAGCCCTTTTAACTAGACCATTTTTTACAAGATATTGCTCAACACGGTTTGGTACTGCGTCATAAGATATTGTTGGAACACCCATCAATGCAGCTTCAGCGGTCATTGTACCACCAGAACCGATGAAAACATCAGTGAACCTAAGTAGACCTTTACCATCCACAACACTATCTAATATTATGATCTGTTTTCCAAATTCTTTTTTGAATTGATGTATTTGATGTAGATATCTTGCTAAGATAACTACATTATAATCTGAAAATTCTTTGATAATTTCACGTATGATACTTACAATCTTGGTCCTTTTGTCAGAAATGTACGCTGCCTGAGATTCTTCGGTTCTTATAAGAATAGTTTTCTTATTCTTTAGGCAAAAATCTTTTCTAGAATAATTCTTTGATTTTTCTCTTACTATTATGGTCGCATCTATGGCCTTGTATTGCATGATATCTTCATCTGAAATGCCATATCTTACAAATTCTTTTTTTGGGATGATCCAAGGTATGAGTAGCTTTTGTACAAGTGGTATGGAAAGCCTCATAACTGCTTCTGCGTGGGGTGAGTCAGAAAAGGCAATGTGTTTGACCCCGAGACCATAGGAAATTCTTGCTGCTTCTGGAGAGCAAAAACTAATAGTCAATTTAGGCGCAAAACTTTTTGCTATATGTGATAGACGGCGCATTCGTCTAAGGCTGGCCTTTAATTTATCAGATTTGTCAGCTCCACCATGTTTTCCAGCAAGTACAAGCTTCATGCCCCTAATTTTGGCAAGATCAACCACTTCACGATAGTTCCTTGAAGTACAGAGCACTTGATTATTTTTTCGTAATTTTCTGATCATTGGTTCAAAAAATAACAGCTGTTTTGGAGTAAGGATGTCAAACCAGATTTTCAAACATTTTGGATAGAATTACACTGTGGAAAAAGTTTTTGTTAGCCTTTTTGCCTAGCTGCAATGATTTGGGAGGGGTAAAAGTTGTTGTTTATGGTCTTAGCACGGAGGGTTATTCAATTGCGTGTCAAATGGCAATCAAGGGTGCAGACGTCTTTATTGTGGATGAATCTGCACATTTGGCAATTTCTTTAAAATCAGAAATTGCCAAAACTTACCCAGACGTTGCTTCACTAAAAGAAGATGAGCCCTTACTGGGCGTAGAACCCATTGAGGTTGCAATTTCACACTCTGATTATCTCTTCTTTGCACCACGAATCAGAAAGAGTGGCCAAGAGACGAAAATGGAAATTCATTCCAAATTCAAGGACGCAACTACAGCACTAAAAAAGGGCGGATCTGTAATTTATAATCTTCCTACAGGAGTTGGAGGAAACAACGAAACCATCTCACTTTTGGAACACGTCACAGGATTTGAGATAGGAAAGGGCATTTCATATTTTTATTATCCACTTGAAACAAAAAATCAGACGCCTCAAATCATTGGGTCTTTTAATGGCAAAGCAGATGACAGGCTTGCTAGACTACTTTCAACCGATAAGAAAGAAAAAAAATTTGTATCAATATCTTCGGCTGAGCTTTTTCATGCAATAAAGATTCTTTCACAGTTTTCTGGTTTGTCTAGCATACTTGAAGTATGCAAGTTTGCGCAGGACCCAAACACTAGAAACGATCTTATGTTTGCTGAATTCAAAAATCTCTTTTTGGATGACATGATAGATGGGCTGTATGATCTTCGATCACTCGGCTCTTCACTTGAGGGTGCGGGAACGATGATGTATCTGGTTAATGGAAGCGTTAAAGGAATTGAAGGCTATGTCAAGCGACTCATAGACGAGATTCGTTCAACACTGAAAAAAAATGAGCTCAAAGCGAGCAGAACAAGAGTTGCTTTGGTTTGGACATTGGATTCTTATGAGATGCGTGGAGATAAAGTCGAAATGTTAAATTCTCTTGTTACAAAGTTGCGTGACTATATCGGTGATGTTGAAATCCATCAAGGCCAAACCTTTGATCTATTTCATAGTGATAAGACTACAATTGTTGTGGCATGTTCAAAATCAGATTATGAAAAGATTAGTAAGAGTGGTAAAAGTACTGATCTTATAACAATAAAAACAAACCCGTTATGCGAGATCTTGTAATAAGAGTAAAATTAGCCAAAATATCAACAATCCTGTTTGACTGAAGAACAAGATAAAACCGAGGTAGCAGTGTCGACTAATGCAACTATGGAAAAACCAAGTGTTGATGAGCTAAAAGCATATCTTGCAAAAGAACAAGAAACTATTGCATCATACGAAAAAAAGCTACAATATCTTCTTGCAGATTTTGAAAACCTTAAAAAAAGAACCGAATTAGATGTTCAGAATCGCGTGAATTCCATAATAGATGAAATTATGCTAAAGTTTTTGTCAATATATGACGATTTTGTGCGCGCAAAGGAAGCACTCGCAAAACAAAAAGTAAACACTCAAGGACTCGATGCAATCCTAAAAAACATGAACTCTTTTCTAACGGAATATGGTGTAATACCTATTGATGCATTAGGAGAAATTTTTGATCCAAAACTACATGAAGCTATATCTGTAAAAGAAGAGCCATCATTAGACAATGATACTATTACTGCAGAGATTCGTAAGGGATATATTTTACAAAACAGAGTAATTAGACCTAGTTTAGTAGAAATATCAAAAACAACAAAAACCGATTTGGTTGGTGAAAATAATGGCTAAAATTATAGGAATAGATTTAGGAACAAGTAACTCGGCAGCAGCTGTAATGATAGGTGGAAAACCAACCCTTATTCCAGCAGCTGAGGGTACAACTATTGGTGGCAAAGCATTTCCTTCAGTTGTTGCCTTTACAAAGGATGGTGAACTTCTTGTTGGAGAACCAGCAAGGAGACAGGCTGTAACAAATCCCATTGGTACTATTATGGCAGCAAAACGAAAGATGGGTACAAATTATATTTTCAAAGTAAACGGAAAAGAGTACAAACCTCAACAAATTTCTGCTTTCATTTTGCAGAAAATAAAAAGAGACGCTGAAGCTTTCATCGGAGAAAAAATTGAAAAAGCAGTAATCACGGTTCCTGCATATTTTGATGATAATCAAAGACAGGCAACAAAAGATGCTGGACAGATTGCAGGACTTGAAGTTGTAAGAATAATTAATGAGCCAACAGCGGCATCGCTTGCGTTTGGTCTTGACAAAGCTAAACAAGACATGAAAATTATGGTTTTTGATTTTGGTGGCGGAACACTTGATGTAACCATAATGGAGATGGGAGGTGGTGTCTTTGAGGTGATGAGCACCTCTGGCGATACACAACTTGGTGGAACTGATATGGACAAGGTTGTAATAGACCATATTGTTGAGACTTTTAGGAAAAACACAGGAATTGATCTTTCAAAAGATAACGCAGCAATGGTTAGAGTAAGAGAAGCTGCAGAAAGGGCAAAGATAGAACTTTCGTCAGTAATGGAAACTGAGGTCAACCTTCCTTTCGTCTCATATGATCAGACTAGTGGTCCAAAAAACCTAGAAATGAAATTAACAAGATCAAAGCTTGAAGAGCTCATCAATCCTATAGTGGAAAGGTGTAGGCCTTCAGTAACAAAGGCATTAGAAGATGCAAAACTTTCTCCCTCTGACCTATCAAAGATTGTTCTGGTAGGGGGGCCGACGCGAATTCCGCTAGTCAGAAGATTTGTCGCGTCTGTAATGGGAAAGGAGCCGGAATCTGGCGTGGATCCTATGGAGGCGGTTGCCTTAGGAGCTGGAATACAAGCAGGAATTATAGCTGGTGATGTTACAAGTGACATAGTGCTTCTTGATGTTACACCACTTACTCTTGGAGTAGAAGTTCTTGGAGGATTACGAGAACCCTTGATTGAGAGAAACACGACTATTCCAACATCAAAGAGCAAAATCTTTACCACTGCTGCAGACAACCAAACTGCTGTTACAATTCACATAGTACAAGGTGAAAGACCAATGGCTTCAGATAATGTCTCACTTGGAAGTTTTAATCTTTCTGGAATTCCGCCTGCTCAAAGGGGAATTCCACAAATCGAAGTGAAGTTTGATCTAGACGCAAACGGTATTCTTAATGTCACTGCAAAAGATCTTGGTACACAAAAAGAGGCTAAGATAACAATAACTGCAAGTACCAAACTTTCAAAAGAAGAAATTGAAAAATTGAAAAAGGACGCTGAACTTTATGCTGAACAGGATAAGAAAAAGAAGGAAGAGATTGATCTAAAAAATGAAGCGGAAAGCTACATCTATACCACTGAAAAACTGATCAATCAAGATCTTAAAGATAAAATAACTCAAGAACAAGGAATTAAGGTCACTAATGCTGTAAAGGAGCTAAAAGATGTACTTGAAAAAGGCCCTACTGAAATAAAATCAAAACTCGATGCACTAAAAACAATAGTAAATGAGATAAGCACAGAGCTTTACAAAAATGTCCCTCCGCCACAAGGAAGTGGTCAACAAGCTGATGCAGGATCACAAAAAAATACTGGAAATGGACAAACTACTCAAACCCCTGGTACAGCCCAATGAATTGATGGTTTATTGAGTATAGCATGATTCACTTTAGCGTTATTCTACAGGGCAGCTTTTTTGATATGATAGCAAAAGAGCATTTATCTAACCTAAATATAATTTACCAAAAATCCCTATAATTATGAGCGCAAAGCGAGACTACTACGAAGTTCTTGGAGTTCAAAAGAATGCTCCACATGGTGAAATAAAATCACAGTATAGGAAACTGGCCCTGAAGTTCCATCCTGACAGAAATAAATCTCCTGATTCCGCAGAACACTTTAAGGAAATATCAGAAGCATATGCGGTTTTGTCTGATAGTGAAAAACGAAAGATCTATGACACATATGGTCATGCTGGTGTAGATGGAAGATACAGTACAGAAGACATATTCCGTGGGGCTCGTGTTAATTTTGAAGACATTTTTGGTGGCTTTGGGGGCGGAGGGTTTGACTCCATTTTTGAATCCCTCTTTGGCAGAGGTGGATTTAGTGGATTTGGTGGGTTTGGTAGAGAGCGAGGAGCAGATTTAGTTTATGAAACATCAATAACACTGGAAGATGTTTTAAGAGGAAAACGTGAGGAAATTGATCTGCAAAAAGACGTTGAATGTGAAAACTGTAAAGGTTCAGGGTGTGCACCAGGGACATCAATGCGAACCTGCACAGTCTGCAATGGTCAAGGTCAAGTACGAACATCTAGGAGTTCAGGTTTTTCGACTTTTATTACTGTACATCCTTGTAACACATGTCGTGGTCAAGGAAAAATTATAGAAAGACCATGTAGCAAATGTAAAGGAAGAGGCAAACAAAAAGG
>JBBDNF010000010.1:0-1407 GCA_040877685.1 Nitrosopumilaceae archaeon | reverse complement strand
TGGATGATAAAAGATGCAGAAGAACGAGGCATTCTAAAAAAGAATGAAAGCATAATCATAGAACCAACATCTGGTAATACTGGAATTGCACTAACTGGAATAGCCAACCTGCTTGGATACAAAGTGGAAATAGTAATCCCTGAAAAGGCAAGTGAAGAAACAAAGAAGATAATAGAATCACTTGGCGCAAAACTATTTCAAACAAGTGATGACTTGTGTCCAAAGGTTGGTGCGGGTACAGATCAAAGTATAGCTCTTGCCAGGGCCATATCATCAGCACGACCTGATCTGTACTATATGCCCAACCAATACGAAAATGAAGCAAACTTTATGGGTCATTACAAGGGAACTGGTCCTGAAATATGGAAACAAACAGAAGGAAAAGTAACTCACTTTTTGACTGGTGTTGGTACGGGCGGTACAATAACTGGCATCTCTACCTATTTGAAAGAGCAAAATCCTGCAGTCAAAACAACAGCAGTTCAACCACAGCAAAATCACCTCATACAGGGTTTGCGTAACTTTGTCGAGTCTGACAAACCCATCTTGTTCAAAAAACGAGAAAATCTTGTTGATGACTGGATGACCATAACGAATGATGAAGCCTTTGCTGCAGTTGTGAAATTGTTTGAAAAAGAAAAACTGTTGATGGGCCCATCTTCAGGAGCAGTATATGCAGCAATGGAAAAACTTTCTTTAGATCAAGGATGTGTAGTTGGGATATTTGCAGATGATGGACAAAAATTCAAGAGCTTGTATATCCAACAAAAGGTGTTTACAGAAGAACAATTTGATAAAGCACTAAAGAAAGCAATTCATCTGTCACAAGCATTTTATGCGTAGCTAGTTTCTTTTATTCTCAGAAAGATATTTGTCCACGTCTATTCCGGCCATACATCCAAACCCTGCAGCGGTAACAGCTTGCCTATATCTATGGTCGTGTACATCGCCCGCTGCAAATACTCCCTCCACACTTGTCTTAGTGAGATCTTTTAGAACAATGTATCCCTGTTCATCAAGCTCAACTTGTCCATTGAATATCTTCGTGTTTGGCTCATGCCCTATGGCCACAAAAATTGCACCCGCATCCAACGTTTGTTTTTCGTTAGTTGCTAAATCTCTAATAATTACCTGAGTTACTTTCTCTTTTCCTGTAATTTCATCCACAACCTTATTCCAGTAGAATTTTATTTTTTGATTCTCGAAAGCACGTTCTTGCATGACTTTGCTTGCCCTAAGTTTGTCTCTTCTGTGAACAACATGAACATTTTTACCAAATTTGGTTAAAAATATGGCCTCTTCCATGGCAGTATCACCACCACCAGTAACCACAATATCTTGATTTCTAAAGAAGGGGCCATCACAAGTAGCACAATATGAGACTCCTTTTCCACCAAACTCATGTTC
>JBBDNF010000009.1:0-7628 GCA_040877685.1 Nitrosopumilaceae archaeon | reverse complement strand
CCAAAAACTGCAACAGAAAGAAGTAAGGTATTGTTTAGAATTTTGGATCCCAGAACATTTGCTACGGCAATAGCAGCACCAGCAGCACCTTTACGAGCCAAAAGAATCATAGATATTTTCTCTGGCATCTCACCAGCAATCGGAGCTATTATAACTGCAAGTACAACAACTGAAACACCACTTTCTATTGATAAGTCCTTAAGAGAATGAACAAAAGGTTCTGCCCCTATGAAAATCCCCGCGGTTCCAGCTATGAAAATTATCATGGCCTTTGCAAAGTGTTTTTTTGACTGTCTTACCTTTTCTTCGTGTACCTCGGATTCAAGCGATATAGCCTTCTCATGTTTTATCTCACGGAAGGCAAAGTATAGGTATGCCACAAATAATGCGGTGAATATAATTCCATCAAGAAAGTCATAACCATCAATAAACAAGACAGCGCCAAGAATTGCTGTTATCATCAAGAGAACTTTGTCAAGTTTGAATTGATGCACATCAATGAATTTCTGTGGTGCTTTTGAGAGTCTAGTTGTGGCGATAATCAACATTATGGCAAGACCCAGAGTCATCATCAAAAGATTGCTACCAAGTGCAGCACCAAGTGCTGCGTCATATGATCCTTCTGCTGCAGCATATGCCACTATTGCAATCTCTGGAAGAGTTGTTGCAACACTAAGAAGTGTCCTACCTACGAATCTTCCACCCCATCTTTCTGCAAGATGTTCTGCACCATATGCCAAAAGCCAACTTGCAAAAACGAGCTCTGCAAGCCAGCCTAACATCAAAAACACAGTCTCTGCCAATTCCCTTTCCTACTTTGGCAGGTGGCTATAAGCCATTATTTGTGGCTATCATTGATCCTTTACAATTATCATAGTCAATGTGGACTTGACGCCATCTAACTTTCGTATCTTTGTAGTTATGGTTTCACGTAAAGTTTCCATCGAATCTGCTTCTATTTCCATCAATACATCATACACCCCATATACTCCGTATACTTCTTTGACATGTGGAATCTGTCTCAGTTCATTTACAAGCTTGTTTTCTTTGCCAAGCTCTGCATTCATCAGCACAAATGCACTGTGCATACGAAGCAATTCTCTGACTTGCATAAAAACAAATTGTATTTGTTGAAAAAAAGCTTCCACCTAGCTCAAAAAAACTTTAAGTTAAGATTAATAAGGTAAGATACCGTACCATTACGGTAATATGAGAGCAAGAATGACATATATCCCAGTGGAAGTCGCAGACCAATTTTCTGACTTCATTATAACCAGAGACGAGCAGGTTCTTGATGCAGTAAAGGTAAGAACGCGTGACTTTAGTACAATTTCCCTTCTAAAGCTGTTGTATCAGCTAAAGTGCAACTCTATGACTTTCTCAGATCTCTATGTAAAATCAAACATAAGGATGAAAAGGTCATTTCTTAATTACTTACACCTTTGTGTAAAATACGGTTTTGTGACAAAGATAGCAGTAGGAGCAAACATGGTATACTCCATAACAGACAAGGGTAGAACCATGCTAGAACTGTTTATGCAGAAAAGTAATTAGCCAGAGACAGTTCACGAAAAAGAGTGCATCGCGATGGTTTTCCAGAAGCTCAGGTGTATGAGCTAAAAAAAATTAAGCTTGATAATCCCATTATCTTTGCAGGCTTTGTTGGAGCTGGTCTTGCTGGACCTATAGCTGTTGGATATATAATTGAAAAATTAAAGATGAAGGAGATTGGGTATATGAGATCAAGGCATCTACCACCTGCCACTGTTTTTATTCAAGGACGGTTACGTCATCCATTTCGATTCTATGCAAACAAGAGCGGTACAGTCTGTGCAATAATTTGTGAAATAACCTTACGTATGGACGGCCTTTATTCAATTGCATCATCGATTCTTGATTGGGCAGAAGAAAATGGTTCAAAAGAAATAGTGGTACTAGATGGGGTTGCAAGCAAAGAAAGCCATGACAACAGGGCTTTCTGTGCAGCAGAAGAAGACCTCTGCAGAGTTATGGCAGACAAAGGAATAAACATGATCCCACAGGGCTTTGTTACCGGAATTCCTGGTGCAATATTAAATGAATGTTTGATACGAAAGATACGTGGAGTAACTCTCCTTGTTAAAGCAAATCCACAAAAGCCTGATCCTCTTGCTGCCTCAACCCTTGTAGAGGCAGTCAACCGAGCCTATGACACAGCTATAGATGTCTCTGATCTCAAAAAGCAAGAAGCGCAGCTGGGCCTTGACTTTAAAGAACTTTCTGACAAGTACACTGAAGCAAGAAAATCCGATGCTGGCTTATACATGTAGTATATTTTATATATCATATATTATATTTAATCTTTAGTACATACAAATTCTTTTATTTCAAATCAGTCGGATCAAGCATCGTTGGGAATAACTTACAAGGACGCAGGAATTGACATTAAAAAAATAAAACAAAGTCAGGCAACAATTGGCAGACTTATCACATCAACACACAAACTGCAAAAAAAAGTGCAAATAGCATCTGGTTTTGGCCATTATGCTGGAATTGTAGAAATTTCGGGTGGAAAACTTTTAGCAACACATACGGATGGAGTCGGTACAAAAGTAATCATATCTCAAATGATGAAAAAATACGACACAATTGGCATTGACTGTGTTGCCATGAATGTAAATGACATAATTTGTATTGGTGCCACGCCTATTTCATTTGTAGATTATATAGCTGCAAACAGAAATGATCAAGAGATTTTTAAAAAAATTGTCCAAGGGCTGGTAAGAGGTGCAAAAAATGCACAGGTACCAATAGTCGGAGGCGAAACTGCAATAATGCCTGATGTAATATCTGGAAAAGAATTTGCGTTTGATCTTGCCGGCATGGTTGTTGGCATACTTTCTAAAAACCAGATGATTCTTGGAGATATGATTAACCCAGGAGATGTGATAATTGGAGTAAGTAGCACTGGGCTGCATTCCAATGGATATTCCCTAGCAAGAAAGGTTTTACTTTCAAAATACTCGATCAAGGACAAGATTAAAGGACTTGGCACACTTGGTGACGCACTTTTAGAGCCGACCCAGATTTATGTAAGACCTGTTCTTGAGGCACTCGATGAATGTAATGTACATGGACTTGCTCACATAACTGGCGGTTCATTTACAAAGCTTTTACGCCTCAAAAAAATTGGTTATATGCTTGATAACATGCCAGAGCCGCCAGAAATTTTTCAGCTGATTGAAAACGAAGATGTTGAAAAAGCTGAAATGTATAAGACGTTTAACATGGGCATTGGCTTTTGTGTGATAGCACCAGAAGATGAAGAAGAACAAATTGAAGAAATATTCAAAAAACATGGCTTGAAAAGCAGACAAGTTGGCAACATCATAGAAAAGAAAGGAGTTTTTATAAACTCGTTAAGAATTGCCTAGCTAAATCAACAAGATCTGAGTGTAAAGGCAAGAATTATGTTTTCTTTCTTTTCTTTCTTTGAATTATTTCCATCATCAAGCCACCAGCTATGAGTGCAGCAATAACTCCGATAACAACCACTCCAAATATCGAAACCTTGTAATCATTTTCTTGCAGCACTATTTGGTTGACTATATGTCCATTTGAGACTAAATCTAAGATTTGTGATGATTCAAAAGATTTCAAGGGTGTGTGAGTTAAGGCAATAAGAAAAACAGTCACTATGGTTAAAACAGCGTAATCATATTGCATGATGGTTTTAATCACCCTATATTGAATTGAATTATGCTCTTATTAAATAAGTCAGGTGAAGGATGATGAGGCACTATATAATTAGGATTTAATACCCATTTTTGTTCTAAAAAATAGTGCAAAAATCAAAAATAGTGTTTGAGGATGCCTGCTTGGAAATTTCACAGAATCTCCTCGCCATGTCAAACCCAACACGAAGTGATGTAAAAAGAGAGGTCAAAAGAACTTGTGTAAAATACTCACTTGAAAGAATACCAAGGAACTACGAAATACTTGCCGAGGTCCAAGGTGCAGACTTTGTCAAACTACAAAAGGCATTGTTACGAAAACCGGTCAAGACAGCTTCTGGCGTTGCAGTAATAGCTCTGATGCCAAAACCGTATGCGTGTCCACATGGAAGGTGCACCTACTGTCCGGGCGGAATTGAATACAACACACCAAATAGCTATACTGGTAAAGAACCCTCTACTCAAAATGCGATAGGAAATAATTACGATCCAAAAAAACAGATACTTGACAAACTTGATCATCTGAAAGCATATGGTCATGATGGTACAAAGCTTGAGCTTGTCATAGTTGGTGGGACTTTTCTTTTTATGCCACATGACTATCAATTAAATTTCATAAAATCTTGTTATGATGCAATAAATGGGTTTGACTCACTAGACTTGGAATCTGCCAAGAAGAACAATGAGCTTGCAAAAATAAGAAATGTTGGATTTACAATAGAGACCAAGCCAGACTATTGTAAAAAAGAACATGTTGATTTGATGCTAGATTACGGTGTGACAAGAGTAGAAATAGGAATGCAAAGTCTGCATGAAAGAGTTTATGAAATTGTAAATAGAGGTCACGATCTAAACGATGTGATTGAGTCTTTTCAAATAGCAAAAGACGCTGGATACAAAATTGTATCACATATGATGCCTGGTCTGCCTACGATGACTCCAAAAGAAGATATTGATGATTTTAAAAAACTGTTTTCCGACCAAGCGTTCAAGCCAGATATGCTAAAGATCTATCCAACACTTGTTTTGGAAAATACTCCACTTTATCAATCCTATAAAGATGGTACTTACATGCCGTATTCAGACCAAGATATGATACATGTGCTTACAGAAATAAAAAAAATAATTCCAAGGTGGGTTAGAATAATGAGATTACAAAGAGAGATATCATCTGATCAGATAATTGCCGGACCAAAGCATGGTAACTTGCGCCAGATGGTGCAGCAAAATCTCAAAAAACAAAACCTTGCATGTAGATGCATAAGGTGTAGAGAGGCTGGACTTTCTGAAAATGCAATTAATGTTGGCGATATAAAATTAAACAGAGAGAATTATGAATCGTCTGGAGGACAAGAAGTATTTTTGTCATACGATGATTCTCGTGACAGGATTTTTGGATTCTTAAGACTAAGGAAGCCAAGTCATCTTGCACACAGACCGGAAATCACTCAAAACACTTGCATAGTAAGGGAGCTGCATGTATATGGCAAATCATTGAAGCTTGGAGAAAGAGATAACGACAGCGTACAACATTTGGGTCTTGGTAAAAATCTTATGAGTGAAGCTGAAAGAATCTCCAAAGAAGAATTTGATGCAAAAAGATTGCTTGTAATAAGTGCAGTAGGAACAAGAGAGTATTATAGAAAAATTGGCTACTCACTTTTAGGTGCGTACATGTCAAAGGAACTGGCGTAATGGAAGAGCAAAAAATTATCGGTCGAGGAACTTGGATAGACAAGCTTGCGTACGAGCTTGTGGAAAGAGAAAAAAGTCTTGGGCGCAGCACAAGCATGATTAAGGTTGAAAGCGGTCTTGGCGCTTCTGGAATTCCTCACATAGGAAGCCTTGGAGATGCAGCCAGGGCATATGGTGTAAAACTAGCCTTAGAGAACCTAGGCTACAAATCTGAGCTTATTGCGTATTCAGATGACGTAGATGGGCTAAGGAAGATCCCTGAAGGCTTTCCTGACTGGTTAAAGGACCACTTGGCAAAGCCCGTATCACTTATCCCTGATCCGTTTGATTGCCACGACTCTTATGGTTCACACATGAGCGGCCTCTTACTTGATGGACTGGATAAACTTGGTATCAAATATAAATTTCAAAGAGGAGTTGACACATACAAAAATGGTCTTCTAAAGGATCAAATTCATATCATATTACTTAACAGCAAAAAAATTGGTACAAAAATTGCAGAACTTGTAGGACAAGAAAAATATCAAGACGCGCTTCCATATTTTCCAATATGCTCAAGCTGTGGAAGACTTTACACTGCAGAAGCCTATGAGTATTTACCTGATGAGAGAAAAATAAAGTACAGATGTCATGAAGCAACGATTGGTTCTAAAACTCTGGAGGGTTGTGGTCATGATGGAGTTGCAGACGTTACAAAAGATCTTGGCAAGCTTACGTGGAAGGTTGAGTTTGCTGCAAGATGGCAAGCTTTCGATATTAGGTTTGAGGCTTACGGAAAAGACATAATGGATTCTGTCAAGGTAAATGACTGGGTTGCTGATGAAATTCTAAAGTTTCCACATCCACATCATGTGAAGTATGAAATGTTTTTAGACAAGGGCGGTAAAAAAATTTCCAAATCTCTTGGCAATGTTGTAACATCACAAGCTTGGTTGAAATATGGAACGCCAAAATCAATTTTACTTTTATTGTACAAAAGAATTACTGGAGCCCGTGAAGTAGGCTTTGAAGACATTCCAGCTCTTATGGATGAATATAATGAGCTTGAGAATGTGTACTTTGGGAAGACAAAGCTTGATAATGAGACAAAGACTGTACGCGCAAAAGGCCTGTACGAATATGTAAATCTGCTAAATGTGCCAAAAAATCCCAGTTCTTATGTGAATTATAGATTGTTAGTTCAGCTCTGCAAAATATTCAGAGAGCAAAGAAATCATCGTGTTATCAAAAAACTAATTGAATATGGTACAATAAAAGAAGCTACAGCAGATCTTGAGGAACTTGTCAATTTGGCTGGAAATTTTGCAGATGACTTTGATCGACCAGCAAAAATAGAGATACATCTTGACGACACAGCAAAAAAGGCAATTAAAGCATTGGTAGAAATACTCTCTTCTGAAAATGAGCCAGACGATCTTCAAAATTCTATCTACCAAATTGCAAAGAACAATAACGTACAGCCTAAGGACTTTTTCAAGGTTCTGTATCAGATTATTCTTGCATCAGATCGTGGACCTAAGATTGGCCCATTTATTATAGACATTGGTAAAAAGAAGGTAGCACAGGTACTTTCTGAATATCTCTAGATATGGCTCATAGCGAGCACAACAGATCAAAAAAGAGTGGCGCATTTGTCTTGATAATTTTTGGAGCATTTCTTTTTGTCTCTGCTCCATTATTTTTTGGACCTGGTACAATTGAAGGTGGTGTAGCAATCGTGTTAGGGTTTGTAATAGGTGGAATCGGTTTTTATCTTGGTTTTATTCGAAAAAAGAAAATGTGAAGCGTAACTTTGGCTACAAGTCATAAAACAATTTAATATGAATAGATAAAATTGGTCAAAGTAACAAAGTTCAAAGACTCGATTTCCTTAATACTAAAAGCAGGTGGCGATATTTAGTGGGCCTATTTCGACGTTCAAAAGAAACTTCCAGTCAGCGATCTATCAATGATACGGGTAGTAAGAAATCTGTTGCAGTTAAGGTGAAAGAAATTGATGAGTTACAGCTGGAAGCTACACGAAATGAATTAGGATATGCCAAAAAAGAGCTTCAGGAGACTATGACTAAGCTTGATTCTGCCTCCCAAAAACTAGAACATGTAAGAAAAGAACATGATGTGATTTCAAAAGAATTAGAGTCTAAAAAATCTGAACTTACTCTTGTCAAGTCTCAATCTAATCAAAAAGAAATAGAATCTATAAATGAGAAAATTGAAACA
>JBBDNF010000008.1:0-7638 GCA_040877685.1 Nitrosopumilaceae archaeon | reverse complement strand
AGTGGAAATCCAAACATTTCTGCAAACAGAGCTATGATAAAAGCAGTATACGCACTGTGTGTCCGCCAGTTGACTTTTTTCTTAAAAGGTATGAAGAGAAGAAATGCAACAAAGAATACTATACTTATCAGAACAAAGTCCCATCTCCCAACGAGTAATTCGAAAGTCTGATTTATCTCTGTCATTTTCAATCTACACTTTTTTTGTAATGATCACACTAAACATAAACTCAAAAAGTAATCAAATGTTAAATTTATTGCAAATATGTATCTATGGCCTGCTTGAAAGAAGAGTAAGGTTGTGCACCTGTGATCTTGGTATAACCCATTTCAGAGTTGCCTACAAACATTGTGGGTGTACCAGTAAGACCAAGCTGATTACTAAATTTTGTTAGCTGTTGATTACGTGATTCATATTTTTTGCTGTCTAAACATTTACTAAATTCTTCTACATCAAGTCCTGGAATGCCTCCTGCAAGAACCTTTACTTTATCTGGTGTACCCCATCCAGAATTTTCTTGTCCTTGGTTAGAATAGATTTGATCATGATACTCGTAATATTTACCCTGTTCGTCGGCACACCACGAAGCCTGACCAAGTGTTATCGAATCGGCTCCTACGATTGAAACATCAAGAAAGTAAAATCTAGTTTTTTCCGTATCGACATATTCTTTCATGAGTGTGGGTTCTGTTTGATCAAAGAATCTTTTACAAAATGGACATTGATAATCACCAAACTCTATAAGGTTGATTTTTGCTGAATCTGAGCCTTTGAATTTAGCAAATGCTGGTATATCGAAATTTACACTGCCTGCAAATTTTTGTTTAGAAGAACTTGTTTGTTGTATAGTTGTTGTATCTTTAGACTGTAATTTAGTATCAATATTTGTAACTGGTAACGTGTTTCCAACAAAATATCCTAAAGCAAAAAGAACAATGCCTACTATTATCGTAGTTTTTGTAATCTCAAATACCATTTTACGTGAATTTTTAGTTGACATGCGTCTTGCCCTGTAAGTTAATAATTTAAGTTGTCTGTTGAGTGTTTCTGGAATAAGCCGAACATAATGTGCGTCATAAACCAGATATATATTAATACAGAACTTTACAATTGTAAAAAATTCATAGCGTAAGAATAATTAGATAATAGACAGCGATGTATCTTACATTATATTATTAGTTTACTATGAGATCCAGAAAGATTGATTTTGTTACAGCGCCATCAGTTGCACTAATGGCAAGCGTGTAATTTCCAAGAGGTGCAGCATCATTTTGCAGGTGTAGATATACTTGTGTGGTTTCGTTAGATGTAAAGTTAATGGTATCTGTAGAGAAGTTTACAGTTACATTTACAAATCCAGCTGCTGGTTCCATCGAGCTTGATGCACGTAGATATACAATGTTATTACTGCCGTTAGATAGATCAAAGCTTTTTCTAGTAATCTTAACATCTATGTCTGCAGTATTATTACTACCTGATAGGACAATTTTATCAGTATCTGAAAAAATATCAAACGATACAGGAATATTTAGATCTACAACTGCAATCTTGTCAGTATTCCATTCAGAAAACCACAATTTGTTACTGTTAGCAGGATCTACTGCTATACCTAGTGGATAAACAATATACCCATCCGATGGGCGAGTAGGAATCTCGTATTCTAGCAACGTCATCCCTTTGGTATTGAGAAACGCAATTCTATTTCCTGTATGTTCATTAAACCAATGACCGTCTCCACCAGTGGCTTCTCTTATCCAAAATGGTAAAGTTGTAGTTTGATAAGGATTAGCAGATGTTGGAAATCTTGTTAAATTTTGCGATTCTGTTTGATACTTTGTGATAGTACTCGTTCCATGTTCGGTGAACCACAAGTTATCATTTTGAATAAGGAGATCTGTTGGCGAATAAATAGGAATTCCCTCAGATGATGAAATTTCTGATATTCTTACAACATCTATTACCAAATCATTACTATCTGTTACCACATTGAACTTTACTAATTTGTTATTTGATATCTGACTTACCCATACATGATCTTTTTCCAAAAATAGACCGCTTGGATTAGAATCTGAATCCATATCAAATTCAGTTATTTTGTATTCTGGGCTAGATTCATTTTTGTTTTCGATCTTTTGTATGACTCCAAGAGTGTTTCCTGTAAGTGTGGTAAACCAGATATTTCCAGTATCTTTGTCAACTTTCATTTGAAATGGTGGTGCACTTATAGAACGAAAAACTTGAAATTTTTCTGTATTAGGATCAAAACGCCAAAGTCGATCTGGTCCAAACTGTGAAAACCAGATAAAACCATCATTGCCTTCTACCATGCTCCATACCATTAAAGATCCTCCTTTCATCACATCGCTACTAGATTCCTCTTTGATGGGATACGCTGATTTTATCTGACCGTCCTCTGGATCAAAACTCAACAAAGTATGTGATCTTGATCCTGCTGTCCAAACCATTCCATCTCTACCAACCAAAATGCCATTGGGCCACGTTCCATTGGGCAGGGAATATTCCTTAACATACTGAGAATCGATGTATGCTACTGAAGAATTTATACTTACATCAGTGCCCAAAATAATATCTTTAATTGATTCATCTTCTAGATTTCTATAATCAGATCTTTTGTTGTTTGGTGAAGACGGAGTATTTATGCTATCTAAAACAACCCCCAGCGCACCAAACCCAATGATTATAGCTACTACTAGCAGCGTAATCCATTTTATAGAAGGCAACTGTTATAATTTGATTAACACACAGCTATTTTAAATGAGTAATTTACAACTGTAAATTTGACCTACAATTAGACAGAATACGGAAATCTTCTGTATCTGATAATCAAAAATCTTAGCACGTAACTAGCTGTACTAATTAATCTTTACAAATGTAAAGATGTATGCTTAATTATCTTGAATGATGAATCCATATGAATGAAAATTATGAGAATTTTTTTCTTAATGTCGTTAACTAGTCTTCTGTTAGGTCAAGGATACAGCTCACTTGTCTATTCAGATGTGAATTTATCAAATGATCCTGGAAGAGCTTACTCTGCATTGGTTCTTGCGTTAGGAAGTGTAGCAATGGGAGCAAAGTGCAAGCTTTACTGTACGATGGGTGGCTTGGAAGTTGTAAAAAAAGGAGGCGCTTCAAAGATAACGATGCCAGGGGCTCCTCCTTTGGCAAAGTATCTCAAGGACGCAATAGAAGCAGGTGTGGAAGTTACAGCATGCGGACCATCAAAAGAGATGCTTGAACAAATGGGAGTCACAAAAGATAATTTAGAACAAGGTGTTGAGTTTGAAGATGTTATTGGATTTTTAAAAACAGCACTACCAGCCTCAAAGAAAGGTGGCATGGTGGTTTTTATATGATGTAATAGGACATATTGACAAACAGGTGAACTATGTGCAAAAAGAACCCAAGGTTGTAATAAACAAATCTTCAACTGAGGTATTGCAAAGTGCTGTAGCAAAATCAGTCGATACTAGAGGAATGGCTTGTCCTTATCCATCCTTTGAGGTAGTGAGAGCAATGAACTCTCTTAATGCCAACGACGTTCTTGAGGTGATAACCGACAACGATGAATCAGCACTGGAATCAATACCAAGCGTTTGCGAAAAGCGTAACTGGGAATTTCTAGTCGTCGAAGAAGATAAGGATCTTTGGCGAGTAAGGATTAAGAAATAAGACCGTAAACATCACTTTACAAATGTATATACTAAAACTAAAGTATGGAGTATTTGTGGAACGATTCGTGTACAAAAAGTTACAAAATAATTTTTACATATTGAGTCTCATTCTTTTATTAATAACGTTATTTAATTCACAATCCTTTGCTCAGTCAATAACATTAGAAGACATGATTACATACAACATGCAAAGTAATTTTATAAAAGAATTTCAAATACCACTAGAAGAATTAGGACTAAAAGGAATTATTGTAGATTCACAGGGAAATGCTTGGTTTTATCATTCAACAAACAAAACAAGTACAATAATGAAACTAGAACCAAAGACTGGAAAGTTCACATCATATGATATACAGGGCGACACGATAGTTGATACTCCAATCATAAATTTGGCAGGAGGTCAGCTTGTCTTTGATAATACTAGAAATGTAATCTGGTTTACTGATGCAAGGACAAACTCGATTGGAAAACTAGACACACAAAATGGAAAAATAGAACTTGTCAAGATTCCAACCGCAAAGGCTGGACCTATGGGAATAACTTTATCGTCAGATGGTAAAAATATCTGGTTTACTGAAATTATTACGAACAAAATTGCAAAACTTGACGTAGACTCCAAGAGTATTACTGAATATCTCACAGGTGAAGAAACTGGTCCTACCCTTCTGACTTTTGATAAGGAAGGCGTACTTTGGGTAACGCAATCGTATTCAAACAACGTACTGCGTGTTCAGACTGGATTGCTTGGAACTATAATCGCTAGTGGTATGTCTACATTTACACTTCCAAAACCAGACATGTTTTCTCCATTTGGTATTGCAGTAGTAGATTACAATGGAATGCAAAAAATCTTTGTTTCAGATCATAGTTCGAGTAGGGTAATTTCATCTGATGTAAGTACAAACTTACAATCCTATGTTTCCTACTGGACATCCCCATCGAAGATATATCCTACAACTCTTCCAAGCCAAATTGTATCAGACAAATCAGGAAATATCTACTTTCCACAACACGGTGGCAACAGAATATCAAAAATTAGCATCGAATCAGGCATAATGACAGAATATGATATTCCGACGGGACCACTTTCCACTGCAGTATTTATTGCAGCATCTGATGATGGTAAAAAAATCTGGTTTACAGAATGGGCATCAAACAAGGTAGCATATCTAGATATGAATATTCCAGTTCCATTCAACCTACAAGTAAAAAACAATCAAATAATTCTAGATAAAGCAGGATCCAATACACTGGATGTTATGTTGGAAGCCGAACAAAATTCTCCATTTATTTCACTAAATCAATCGGGGCTAGCTGTCATTGGAATGACTGAATCTGGGCTTAAAGGTATAACGTATACAGCACAACCCCAATGGATCGACATGGAAAAAAACCCAGTCGCTGAATCACAGGTAAGTCTCAAAACGGAAAATAACGCAAGATCTGGGCAATACACAATAATGGTAAGAGCCTCGGCACCTGAAAAAGACCAACTACTAGTCTCAAAACTTTATCCTGTCTCAATTACACTGAATATACCTGAACCTACAGCACAATCACAAAAAATTTTTGAGGAAAGGCAAGATACTGGTTTGATCGAAAACATATCATTTAAGGATGTGACAAAATTTTTGGCAGTACTAGCAGCAATAGGATTAATCGGATTTTTGATATATGGTAGAATAAAAAGATCAAAGAAAATTAATCGATAAAAAATCATATAGGAAAAGAAATTAGATCTTAAACTTTGACGGATCTTTATCAAACTCAGACTTGCAATGCGGGCAACAAAAGAAAATTTCTTTTCCACCTACTTTTGATTTGACTGTAGATGTTCTTTCATCCACTTCCATTCCACATACAGGATCTCTTGCCATTTTGCCTACTCAAACCCTTTGAATTTGTTGGTCTAGGTATGATTTAAGAATAGCACTTTACAATTGTAAACTACTAATAATTAATACAAGTAGATAAAACGAATCTTACTTAATAGATGGATTTGTATGGGAAAAAAGTATAGCCAAGCTAAATTATCAAAAGGTAAAAGTAAAAAAAATACGGCAATTGCTATTATCGTTGTAGCAATAACAGCTGGAATCGTAATAGCTTATTTCACAAATTCTAGCAATGACGGAACAACTACCGACAACAAAGATCTTCTCCTTGGACCATGGATGGATGTGCATGGTGTTGGCGTCTTTCTTTCTGGAAGCGATGACTCCTTATATCTTGCAACTCACAACGGCTTGTTCAAGAAAAGTAGTGGTACAGGATGGGTTCTGGTGGGTTCGGATACGAGCGACTTGATGGGTTTCACCATAAGTCAAGCAAGAGAGGGTGTAATGTATTCAAGTGGTCACCCAGCCGCTATGAACGGGAATCTTGGATTTAGGAAAAGTACTGATGGTGGAGTCAGTTGGCAGACAGTTTCTTATGTGAAGGATCAACCAGTAGATTTTCATGCCATGACCGCAAGTGCAGCTGATGGGAACATAATTTACGGATCTCCGGGTGGTGGTACTGAATTATTTGTTACAAATGACGAAGGCAGAACATGGAGTACAACGTCCATACCTGATAGAATAATATCGCTTGCAGCACATCCTTCTGATAAGAACGCTGTATTTGCAGGAACCGTATCAGGACTGTTTTCAAGTAATGATCAAGGAAGGAACTGGAAACTGGTGGACGATAATTTAGTTACAGGTGCTGTCACCGCTGTTGGATTCATGGATGTAAATACTGTGTACGCATTTGTGATTCCAGAGCAAGGCGATGGGTATATAGTAAAATCCACTGATGGTGGAATTACTTGGATAAAAACCTCAGGTCAGATTCCAAACAAATCAAATGCGTGGAATTTTGCTTCAGGAAGATCAGGTGAAGTATATACCATAGTAATGCAAAAAACAACATTTGGTGGCATGGCAGCAAGTGTTTACAAAAGCAGTGATGGTGGATCTAGCTGGACACTAGAAGGAACTAACAATAAATCAATTCTGTAGGCATGATTGTTTTATTTTACATTTGTAAACCTGCGTATTAAAATATGGTTGACTTTACATAGAAATTATGTTTGAAAAACATTGTCCAGTGTGCGGTATGGACGTAAAGAAAGAAACAGCTATCAAAAGATTTGGAAAATACCTCTGTTCTGATGAACATGCAAAACAATACGTAGACAAAGTAACTGAAGAAGAAAAAAGAATGGTAGAAGAAAGAAGAAATTCTCGTGACCGTAGCGGCGGATGTTGCTAACTTTGTGAATAATAGTATTTTAATCGGTATAGTGGTAGGAGTATTTCTTGCGGCAATAGGCGGAGCATACGCAATTTTTGCAGCTTCAAATAATTCAGATAATACGATGAATCAAAACTCTGATTTGATGAACAATATGATTCAACAGAATATGACTGGTCAAGGAATGATGGGAAATAACATGGATTCTGATGACTCGAATCAATCAATGGGATCTATGATGAAAAGTGGAAATATGATGTCTGGTATGATGAGTCAGATTCCTGAAGATGTCATAGTTAAAGTTACATCACGCCAAACAGTGCCTGCTGGCAAAGAAACAGAAATTACATTATTAGTTTTAGATAAAGAGACTAAAAAACCACTATCTGATGCACTAGTAATAATTGGAATAGAGAAAGGGGCGTCTATGACAACTATGAATATGATAGGTCATATGTTTCAGGCCGATGATATTGGTTCTGGAAAGTACGTTGTAAGATTTACACCTGATAGCAAAGGAATCTACACGATGCACACACATGTTATTCCAAATGGCAAATCTATGCATGCAATGATGGAGAACCATTTAGACATAGGAATAATAGCAAAATAACAAAGGTACAATTGGTTGCTGCAAGAGCTAAAATTTTCTAATAATAGTGATGCGATGGACGCTGCATCTTTCCAAGTTTGTCAAAGTGAT
>JBBDNF010000007.1:36992-40433 GCA_040877685.1 Nitrosopumilaceae archaeon | reverse complement strand
ATTGCTTTAAATTGCGATTCTTTATGGCTTTTAGCAAGCTCCTGTGGTGTAGTCCGGCTAAGCATACTGCCCTCTCAAGGCAGTGATCCCGGGTTCAAATCCCGGCGGGAGCATTAGATTTTTTTGTTTTAGATTTTGTAGGCAACTCGATAAGCACGCAAAAATACTAGTAAAAAGAAATGTAACGTGTGGTAGGACCAAAAGATGGTGGATTTGGCTTTGATGGTGCTCCAAAATATTCCGAATTAGAAAATAAAAGCTCAATCTGCGTTCAGTGCCAGGCAGGTCAGCACAGTAAGTGTCTTGCTAAAAGCAATCAACAAACACAGTGTGATTGTGAATTATGCCTTATTTCCTAGGCTTTACCGTAAGTTTCTAAAAAGCCAGTGCCGTAAAATTTGTTCTGATATTTCAAGATTACAGAGCCATCTGAGTTCTCACTTAACGAAATACCACGTATAGAGAAAACATCGTTTGAGAATTTGTCTGCAAGTTCATGTGGCATAGTGAGGACTGCTTTGTAGACATAGCCTTTCCCGTTTGGACATGTAACTGTTATAGATTGTGCGGTTCCAGCACCTAAACAATTTTCATAAACTGTATCAAAGTGCATATTCTGGTATCCTAATATTCCATCACTCAATACAGTTGATTTGATTGTTTGAGCTTCACTAGTCTGACTTGACAAATCAAAGTAGCTTACAGTAACAACCCCTAAAACAAAAAACCCAACAATACCAAAAACTAATAGTGAATCACGTAACGTATGATTTTTGCTATTATTACTATCAGCACTAGATCTATGGCTAAATTTAGGGGATATTACAACCTCCATCTCCATACCGTTTCTTGATGTGATTGATTCTATGTACAGACAACGGTCATGAAACTGTTCTGCGGTCTTTGAACCACAGATCCTACAGATTCGTTGTGTTATCTTCCTACATTCTGGGCACATAGAACATGAAATTAGTACGCCTCCACATGTTCTACAAGATTCATCTGGCATTAGAATTCGAGAATGTTAATTATAATTAAGCAGTACGAATGATTCGTACTAAAAATTTAAATTCTATAATGAAGTGTTTGCGTTTAAAATCAGCCATCTTCTGTAGTCTTTCTTACAACTATCTGATGGCCTTCATGAATGTGTGAGGAGTGGTTTGCTTTTATTATTTCAGCTATCTTCATGTCTGAAAAATATTTCTCATTATATCTACCTAAACTCTTTTTGCAATTATGGCAGTATATTTCCTTGAATGTCACATGGATGAGAGATATCCTATAATATTTTAAGATAAAGTCAGAATTCTACTGGAGACAGCTCTGGTTGGTCCTTGTTTTCAAGAAACTTGATTCTTGAAATTTTGTAGTAAATCACTTCACCACGCCTCTCAATTACGGCAAGAACTGGCTCTTTTCCCATAGTAGTTATTTGTTCTATCTGTTTTTGTAGTAAACCCATCTTTTCTCGTTTTCCCTCACTTAGTCCAAATACCACATACTTGGCTGCCTTTTCACCAAATTGTCCCCTCTCATACACCCTAAAGTCAGAACCGAAGCCAAAACCATCTTTTGATATATATCCCCTTGAGCGCAAATCACGGTAAATCAAAAATTTTGTGAGTGCACCACTATCAAACTTTATGCACTCTTGCATCATGAAATCAAAGTTAATCCGTTGCTTCCCTTTTGTTAGTTTAAGCTTGTCAGTATACAAAAGATATAATGATTCAAACGGTTTTAAGAAAAATTTTTTCTTGATTGTTTCACCAAAACCTTTTTGTTCCAAGCTGTGTTGCATGGTTTTGTCTGAGATCAAAGCATGGTCTTTTACTAATACTCCCTCAACTTTGGACTCTATATCAGACATGATGGTTACAAAATAGACATTAATGACAATATAAGACTACGTCCCACTAGATTGTTAAGATTGCACTGTAAACAAAATATTTCATAAAAATCTCACGGTTAAAATATGGCTTTGATAAGCATTCAAAAGTGTTGTTATGCACGGCGCAAACTATCGAACTGGCAATGGTCAACCGTATACAAGAAAGCAGTACATCAAAGGCAAACCTCAGATAAAAATTGCCAAGTTTGCTAGTGGACAAAGAGCCGATTATGATTATTGCGTCCAACTCTGCTCAAATGAGAAAGTGCAGATAAGGCATATGGCAATAGAATCAGCAAGACTTTCAGCAAACAAGGCAATTGAAAAGGTAGCAGGAGAAACTGGCTATTTTTCCATTCTTCGAATCTATCCACATGTATTGCTTAGAGAAAACAAGATGATTGCAACTGCAGGTGCAGACAGACTCCAAGAAGGCATGCGGGGAGCTTTTGGTAAAGCTATAAGCTTAGCTGCACGTGTACGCACTGGTCAGTGCATCATGGAAGTCTTTGTTAAAAAGGAGCATTTAGAAGTTGCAAGAAAAGCTCTACATGGAGCATGCGTGAAATTGCCCGTAACACCGACAATTAAAGTAATACCTCTAAAGGCACATTAACTTAATTTTAGCGCATCAAGAATTTCTTTTTGTCTTTTGTTTATAATAGCAAGAAATTCTAAAAATTCTTCTCTTGTAGGATTGCGTTTAAGAATCCGTCTGCATTGATAGTAAAACGAATTGTAAAGTCGCCCCACAGCTATACCATAGCCAAATGAATCCGAATGGGTTCGTAATTTTTCAAGTGAATTTGTTATTTTGAAAATTTCATCAGAGTTTTCAGCAACTTCTTTGATCTTCTGGTTAATTTTTTCTGCTAGTTTAGGATCCATATTCTATCTAGCTAAATCGATATTAAAAATAGTGTTGCTAACCAGTACGCTTTAATAGACTAAAATTTTCTAAATCGTTTAAGCGGTTGTAGTACAGCTTGGTTAATATGCGGGATTGCCAATTCCGCGACCCGGGTTCAAATCCCGGCAACCGCATACGTTATTTTTTCAAGCCATTTTTGATAATTTCTAGTGCATTTAGTGCTCTTTCTGGCTTTGGAAGCTGTATCATAAAGACATTAGATTTACCATATTCAGAATGTGGAGATGAAAGTGCAAGCATCGAAGTCTTTGCAAGAGCTTCAAAGAACTCAAACGATTCATTGGCATAAAGCAATATTTTTTCGCTTATCCCTCCGTGCGAAAAATTTAACGAAATTTCAACAAATACATGTCCCTGTCCATCCTGAAGTATGTTTAGATTTGTCTCTACTGAGAGAGGCTTGCCAGCTATTGTTCGCATCATCTCATCAAACTGTTTTTCTTCAAAAATTATGCATGGCACTTTTGTCCCATCATAATCAAACATGGTTATTTCTTTGTGTACGCTTGCAACAAGTCTTTCTAGTTCATCATTTGTCATGGTTCGGGTTCTTTTTTGAGGAGCATCTGGTCTCCAGCCCTTATCATAAATGGCGTGATAAATGCAGTTATTATTG
>JBBDNF010000007.1:0-36892 GCA_040877685.1 Nitrosopumilaceae archaeon | reverse complement strand
AGCATCTGGTCTCCAGCCCTTATCATAAATGGCGTGATAAATGCAGTTATTATTGAAATGATTCCTATCAGGGGGAACAAAAATGAGCTTACAACTCCCATATCCACTCCCACTTTCACTATAACAATTGAAAATTCTCCTCTTGGTGTGAGCGTAAGTGAAGAGCGGAGTATCAGTTTTTTTCCTTGTTTGAATATAAATCCACCAAGGAAAATACCACCAAATTTCACTATTATTGAGATAGCTATGAAAGCCAATGCAATGAAGATGTAGTTTTGTATCTGGCTGATGTCCATAAGGGCACCCACTGAAACAAAGAAGATTGCCACAAACATGTCTTTTATTGGACTTGTCAGAATCTTTGAAACTTCAGAAGATCTTGATTCAGCTACAAGAACACCTGCCAAAAATGCACCTATTCCTACAGACAGTCCTATTAGATTTGAAAGAAGCGCGTATCCAAAGCATAGGCCAAGCAC
The DNA here is from genome assembly GCA_040877685.1 of Nitrosopumilaceae archaeon. Classification (GTDB taxonomy): domain Archaea; phylum Thermoproteota; class Nitrososphaeria; order Nitrososphaerales; family Nitrosopumilaceae; genus JBBDNF01. The sequence continues at coordinate 36,413 of JBBDNF010000007.1, read as the reverse complement.
CGAGAGCAGCAGAATTTCTCTGTGTTCAGTACTTGCCACTCGATCAACCAGTCTTGGAATTGTTCTTGCACCAATGGTGAGAGTTCCAACTATCAACGCGCCCGCGATTGCGCTTACTGTTATTACACTTTCATATGATACTGTACCTGCAAGTGCAACTGATTGCAGTGAAGCTATGAGAATTACAGCAATAATATCTTCGACAATTAATATTCCAAGAACAAGTACCGTTGATTCTTTTTTGATCTTTCCCATGTCTTCAAGAATTTTGATTATTATTGCTGTACTGCTAATCGAGAGAGCAGCTGCAAAAAAGAGAGAGTCCATAAAGCTAAATCCAATTGAAGTTGCTATGAAAAATACAACGCCTAACGCAAGAAATAGTTCAAGTGAAGCTATACCAACCGCAATTTTTCCTATTGATTTTATTTTAGCGATAGGAAATTCTATTCCAATTACAAATAAAAGTAAAATTACTCCAATTTCTGCAAAAACATTTAGAACATTCAAGTCTGAAAGTATACCAAATCCTCTGCTTGTTGACTGATCAATTTCTTCAGTCAAAAAGGACGCCCAGAGTGGGGAAAGTGGGCCTATCAGCATTCCTGCAAACAGATATCCGATTATAAGCGGTTGCCGTATTTTAAAAAAGGCCAGAGTAACTATAGCTGCTAAAATCATGATTATGGCAAGATCACCTATGAAATCATTTTTAGGTAGATTAAAGGACCCAATTTGAAGAAAAAGATCTTCCATATTATCGGAGCGGTCTCATCATTAAAAAATGGTGTGCTGCAAAATTAAATTACCATGAATCCAGCATGTAGAATCCTAAAGAACTATACTAAGAGTAGGATCTAAATAATGCTGACTGTCTTGGCAAGTATCTGAGCTTTTTCGTTGTCTGAGCTTGCTATTTTGTGATCAGTGTATTTGTTGTTAAAGTAAATCAAATCAACCATCTTTGATTTGTCCACGTTAACTACCGTAGCAGAGCCAGAGCTTGGCACATTTGCGTTTGTGAGAATTATTAGCTTGTCTACAAGGGCTGAAGATTTGGATACATTTAATATTTCTTCAAAGTTCTTTGCATGGTTTTGATTTATCACAACTGCTATACCCACTTTGGTGCCGTATGGATCCTGATAGATTATGTCAAGTGGTTGGTTTTGCTTTTCGAGTTTTCCAATGTTTCCCATCTCATGAGCAAAATTAACCAGGTTAGTAACTGCTTTTTTTAGTTGGGCACCAGCATCCTCTGCATTACAATTTCGTCGTATTTTTATAAAGTCAGATATTGGTACGTCCATTATACTGCCTCTCACCTTAAGACCAGGATATGTATGTCTTATTGTTTCATCGATTGCAGTTTCGTCAATTTTTTCCAAATCAAGCTCGGCTGATTTTTCCACGGCATGGTATAGTATGTTGATAATTGAGCGCACACTCCTAAAGTCGGGAAACTCATCATAAAGAACTCGTATCTTTTCTGTAAGCTCCTCTTGTTCTTTTTGCTTGAACTTTCCTTTCTTGTCGTTATATTTGATATATTCAAGAACAATTTCTGTAAGTTCTTCTACAGAATTTGAACCCGCAAGATCAATCTTGTAGTTTGCCTTTTCTAGTCTATCGAAAACTGATGGATTTATTCTTTGGATCTCTGCATAGCCAGATGGTGTTGATATAAGTAAAAGTACAGATGCGGGAAGATGTGCGTTGATTACAGCTTTTACGAACTCTATGGAGTCGCTGTTTCCATCAAACTCATCTATTTCATAGAATACAATTTTACCAAGAAACCTATGGGTTAGCTTTGATATTGCTGCTATCCTACCAAGCAATTCATCCAAGTTTTCTACAGAATCAAATGAATTTGTTATAACGCTTCTGATTATTGTGGATTCGTAATGATTAAACCACTGCACAAGAAATTTGTTTAGGTTTTCGACAGATATCGACGCTTTGCCTGAAATTATATCATCCGCCTTTTCTTTGATGGTGACTCCAGTGAGTTTATTTGCGAACGTGTAATTCAAAGCTTTTTTGGCAGAGTTATCTCCCTGCTCGGCTCTATCTCTGATATATTCTATAAGACTAGTTCTAAGATGTATAAAAAAATCGTTCTCAAATCCTTTGATTAGTGCGTTGTAGAGGCTTGTCATAGTTTTTGGCGATATTGTTGACAGATCAAGGAAGGTACAAACAGTGTTGTGTCTACTTTGCATATTTCTGACGTGTAATGCTAAGTGAGTCTTGCCTGAACCAACATCTTGTATAAGTGTGATTACTCTAAAGTCTCCTCCATTGGAGTCTCGCCCTGTAACTTTTTGCGATAGTTCCTTTATGCATTCCAGTATGGCAGATTTAGCTTCCTTATGCCTTTTTCCTCCAAGCACTCTAGCATCCTTTTCTGTTGGTGTTGGACTGCTTGGATACGGGTTGTTATCTAATTCATATGCGTACATTATACATTCCTCACAAAACCATGAATCAATCCACGCGTTACTATTCCCTCTCCTCCACCTGACGATATCTCATAATTTTCTCGATGTCTTTCCACAAGATCTGCTGCTAACGTATAGAATTTTTCTGGTGAAAGCTTTTGAGATTCGCAGATCCTTTTTCGTATTTGAGAAAAAGGCGTCCACCCTATAGAGGTAGGCGGTTCTCTAAGACATTTGTCAAATTCAATCTTAAATGCGGGATTTGATGCAGCAAAGTTTTGTAATGATATGTTTGTAATTGGCTGGCCTGGATTATGGATATGCCCATGCGCCTTGTCAACACGATTTATTCCTTTAACCATGTTTAAGACCAGTTTGACCTTAGGATCATTGTTAGACAGATGTGCGATGTAGTTGTCTTTGGTCCACACAAAATACGCGTTACCCTTTTTCTCAACAAAAATATCACCTTTGTCTAATAGGTTTTGTAAAATAGCATCGCATTTGGCTCCAAATTTCTTTTTTAGTTCTGCCTTTTTTATTCCGTCTGGCCCTGCAGAGGCTAGCCTATGAAGAATCTTCTCTATCACATTGCCACATCTCGTAAAATTTTATTTAAGACCCAATGTAGACCAGAGCAACAATTTAGTGAAAATTTCTTGCCTTGAGAACTACTTTAGGCATAAATAGCGTAAAACAGTTGTCATCTTGGGATGATGATCGAGTTTTCTGATTTAATGATGAGAAAAACTCTGGGGTATCTGACCAAAAAAGAATTCTAGCGGTCATTTCACAATTACCTGATTATTAATAGTACCGTATAGTACCGTATCATATGCTAAATTGCGAATATTGTTCCAGGCAGTTTATTGAGACTGCAAATGGATTGGTCCAAAAAACTTTCCATGAGGTTCTTCACGATCCAGAACTAGTCAACAACTAGTTCTGGCTCTTTTTTGTGCAAAATCTTTACTCAAAAACGAACTTTTTTATCGGCTAGCTTTGTTCTATTGTAAAGTGGCAAAACATTCTCACCGCACTGGCAGTTCAACGAACAGATCAACAAAAAGAGATTCAAGCTCAGATGTCTTGAAAAAAATGAATTCAATATCTGATACAACAAAGCTTCTAGCAAACGAAGTAAGATCTATGTCAAAGATTTTTGCCGAGAATCAAAAGATCCTGATTTCATTAAAAAACATGATAGATGCGGTTGGAACAGCTCTGGATCAGATCCAGCGTAATGCAAGACAGATAAATATTCTAGAAGAAGACACACAGAAACTCTTTTCTGGACTGAGTCAAGTAAGAGCACATGAAAATTTGATCACAAAGGTCAACGAGCAGACACACCGTCTTCAGGAAGAAGTTGGCAAGATCCATGAAAAGCAAGAATCTCTGCCCGATGTGAACAAATTAATGCAAAGTGTTGCCGATAGTTTGGATTCTATAAGAAACAACACCAAGATGATAATGCATGTTTCCGATAAAACCGAAAAAATTCGAGATGAAATTAAAAAGGTAGCCTCAACAACAGAATCATTATCTGGTTTTGATGAGGTAAAAAGGAAGATTGAGGAAGTTTCTACAAAAGCCGAGTCTCTAGCAAACATGAGTACTGACATAAGAGATGTTGGAATAGAGTTAGGTTCCCTTGTCAGAAAGACGGATTCACTTGCGGCACTTGGAACAGAATTTGCTAATTTTAGGGAAAATGTTTTGGGACGAACAAAACAAATAGATGAAAAAATGTCTGATTTGACAGAATCATTAAACCGAAACTCTGCTTCTGTTTCAGAATTCAACAAAAAGACGCATGAAATTCACCAAGAACTCCAACAAATACGAGACATAACTCACAAGACTGCCCAGAACACTTCACGTGAAGTGATAGGACTGTTACGCCTCTCCGAGTTTCAATCAAACGTTCGTATGCATTCAGAATCAAAGTATGGAGCCCTTGACGATCTTGACAAGATGATTTCTCAGACGGTAGACATGGTAAACCTATTTGATAGGCTCTCACTAGAGTCTGAAAAGAAGATGCCACTTCCACAAGAAGTAAAGCAGTGGAGCATAAGCAAGATTTTAGATTGTGCAGACAGATGGGAGATTAGATTTACTGATATTTTTAGACTCTTGATAACACAACTTGGTCGTGACTTGGTAAAAGAGTCTCTTAGAATAGAACAAGTTCGAGATCTTTTTGGAATTCGTGCAGTAGATGAAGTAAGGCAGGAACTTAATATACCTTAGACGTCTTCGGCCATTTCAAAGGATTTTAGACGTTCCTTCTTTCGTTTTAGTATAGCAAAAATTCCCAGTATTACACCAATCCATATAGAGCTAAAAAGAACATTTGTAAAACTGACGTATGTGTATGGCGTTGCATCTAGCAAGTGTAGTCTGAGTTGGAAAGCCTCTTCATGTATAATAGACATTCCGGTATGAAAAGAAGAACTGTCTTGTGGGACAGTAGCAATCTTTTCTACGCTTAGAATCATTGTGTCAAGGTCCCTTTGAATACGTGCAAAGTTAGTTGTTTCTGTTGGAAATATCCAGACTGGGTTACCCTCTGTTGGCAACAGACCCTTTATTGTTTTAAGATCATCAATCATAGTCTGCGGATCGTTGGTTCTTTGTATTCCATCCAAAAGACCACGTGACTGGTCTAGAGGATAGGCATCCTGGTAATATCCATAGTATGCCATGAAAGCACCAAATCCAATAAAGCCAACTATCCCAACCATTGCAAGTTTATAATATGAGTTTGCCATTTTCTCTGCCTTTGATATGTTGTGTAACGACTGTGATTTGTTCTTTTTAAACGTTGTATGCGATATACTAAGATACGAAATGTAGAAAAATCCTAACGTTTGAATTCCAATTAGAGGTACAAATACTGGATTGCCTGAGAAAATGGCAATAAATGTTCCCAGAACTCCATAGACGCCAAAGAATATCTCAAGCAACGTCATTTTTGTAAATGGCAAGTTGTATGCCTTGTCTCTCCAATCATCTGTGTTTTTGATTATGCCATATTTTGGCGTGCGTAGGAATTCGTTTTTCTTTCCAAGAAGGGCATCAAATACTGCTACAGTGTTGTTTACTGACATGCCTGCTGAATAAAATACAAGATAAAGATACGCTAAAGTCTTTGACTTCCAACTGCTTGTCCACAAGTTACGTATTATCATTATGTATGCAATTGGTCCGATAGCAAGGTACGCTACTAGTGTAAGTAACGGTAACAAGCTGACAACGTAAAGGTTTACCTTTGCTGCCAAAAGTATTGGCAGTATGAGAAATTGAATCAACATAAGAGGATGAACTATGTGTCGCGTAAGCTGAACAAATGCCTGAATTTTTGTGTCAAATGGAATTTTTTTTATTATAATATCGCCAAGTAGTTTAACCGCACACTGTATGGATCCTTTGGCCCATCGAAATTGTTGTCTTTTTGCAGCATTCATCTGTACAGGAAGCTCTGCATCAACTACAATATCAGATAAAAAGATACATTTCCAGCCTTTCATCTGAGCCCGATAGCTTAGATCTAAATCTTCAACTAGGGTTGCAGTGTGCCATCCACCTGCATCTTCAATACATTCTCTTCTCCACATTCCTGCTGTGCCATTAAAATTCATGTAAAGGTGTGAGTTGCTCTTTGCCTTTTGTTCTATAAGAAAATGGAAGTCAAGGCTTAGTGCCTGTGCCTGTGTGAGAGCAGAATATTTTTCATTTACATGACCCCATCTGCACTGAATAAACCCAATTTCAGGCTTGGCAAAATATGGTATCGCCTTTTTCAAAAACCAAGAAGGTGGGATGAAATCGGCATCAAATATTGCCACAAAGCTTCCCTTGACAATCTTCATTGCGTGACGCAGAGCGCCTGCTTTGTATCCTATTCTTTTTCCTCGTCGTATGTGTGAGATGTCAAAGCCTTTCTTTTGGTAGTCAGACACAAGATTTTCTAAAATTTTATACGTGTCATCATCAGAGTCATCTAATACTTGGATGCACATCTTGTCTTTTGGATAATCCATTGAACAGACAGCGTTAACTAGTCTTGCAGCAACATACCTTTCATTGTATATTGGTAGTTGGATTGTAACAGGTGGAGTACCAACTAGTTCAGTTTGTTGAAATTTTCTTTTCTGTCTTGAAAGAAAGACAAGATAGTAAAAGTTGCAGGTGTAAAGTGTGACAAGAATTGCTATTGCGATAAATACGTTAAAGAGGAATTGCGACAGGGGGTTTAGTGGCATGCCCTACTCTCCCAAATTAAAAATCTGTATTTATAGTTGTACCTATAGTTTGTGAATTGTGGTTATGCATCTTTAATAATCTGGGCAAGTCTCCTCACGGAGCTTTTTGTATTTTTTTTCCATTTCTTCCGCAAACACAAGTACTTTCTCAAAGTCGTAATCTTTTTTTGGAAAGTACCATCGTATGCCTACTTTATGCCCTATTCCATCCATGTCGTAAATCATTCCTTTTTCTGCATCAACCTGATATTTTTCATCAAGGGAACGCTCTTGCACAGTAAGCCCACGCTTTGTCTTATCTTCCATGATTATATCAGACTGACCATCCCTTATGAAATAAAATATTCCCTGCTTTAGCAATGGAAGTTCTTGGCTCAATTCCTATTTTTCAACAGGATTACCGATCATGTTGCCCCACTCTGTCCATGATCCATCATAGTTCCTGACCTGTGGATATCCTAATAGATATTTGAGAACAAACCACGAGTGAGAAGATCTTTCCCCTATCCTGCAATAACATATGACGTCTTTGTCTGGAGTTACTCCTTTGGATTCGTATATCTGTTTGAGTTCATTTACCGATTTGAAAGTCCCATCTGCGTCGTTTACTGCGGTAGCCCAAGGAATATTTTTTGCATGTGGAACGTGTCCTCCCCTCTGAGCATGTTCCATAGGATATTCTGGCGGTGCAGTTATTTCACCGGTGTATTCTTTTGGAGATCGTACATCTACTAAGACAGTATCCTGCCTGTCAAGAGTTCTTCTGACATCAAATAGATAAGCGCGTAATCCTTCGTCTGCAGGTTGTGCAACATATTTTGTCTTTGGAATTTGTGATTCATCTTTAGCATATGGCTTTTTTTCTAGTTCCCATTTTTTCCTACCACCATTCATGATCTTCACGTTTTTGTGTCCATAGTATTTGAAAATCCAAAATACAAAAGCTGCAAACCAATTATTAAAATCCCCGTACAAAACAACTTCGCTTTCCGACATAATGCCATTTCTTCCCATCAATTCCTCAAATTGAGCCTTATTGACAATGTCTCTAGTTATTGGATCGTTGATATCACGTTTCCACCAAATGAGACTAGCACCTTGGATATGACCCTGTTTGTATGCGTTTTCAGGATCATAATCGACTTCAACAATTTTTACTGCTTTATTTGAGATATTTTTTGAAACCCATTCTGTATCTACTAGAACGTTTGGATTTGCATAGCTCATTTTTTACCAACATCCATTACTGTTGAAGGGATTTATATCTCATCCTCATCAGATGATTTTTAAGTGAAATTACAATACTACTTTTCGCTTGGATCTTAACAGTGTTGCAGTAGTCAGTAAGTTTGGTTCAAAGGAGGCAGAGGATGCTGCAAAAAAAGTTGCAAAGAAATTACTTGCAAAAAAATCAGAAGTTTTTACTATTTCTCCCGTTGAAGTGGATGGTGCAAAAAAAGTTAGCACTGTGGAAGAGTTAAGAACTACAAATTTGGATTTGACTATAACCCTTGGTGGCGATGGTACGACTTTGCGTGCATTCAGATATTTGGAAAACGAGGTTCCACTTTTGGGAATAAATGTGGGGGGAAATAGAGGTATACTTTCAGAGATAACTTTGGATCAGGTAGATACTGCAATAGAACAGATACTCTCAAACAGCATCTTTCTTGATCGGCGAACAAGAGTGGTTGCTTCGTGTAAGGGCCAAGAGTATCCTCCTGCATTAAATGAGATCTACATAAACAGACAAAATCTTACAAAGACATCGTTATTTGAGATTAGGTTTCAAAACGATACTGTTACGCAAAGAATGGATGGTGTCATAGTATCTACTCCTAGTGGTTCAACTGGACATTCTTATTCCCTAGGTGGTCCAATCTTGCATGAAAGTCTGGATGTTTTGATAATTACACCTGTTGCACCAGTCAACAGGTTACCATCACTTGTAGTACCTGATGAAAAAATTGAGATAATCACTTCACATGACTCTAACATAATCATGGATGCCCAAGTAATAAAACCGGCAAGCTCTGATGATGCTATAACCATAAGAAAATACAAGAAACAAGCAGTATTTGTAAGGCTCAAAAAACAAGGCTTGAGACAGATGAGCAAACTTGGTTTTTAGAGTTTTAGATGCTAGTGCCTTTTATGCTGGTATACCCTTTGCATCACAAGAAAAAAGCTATACAACTCCTGCTGTTTTTGATGAGATAAAGCATATCAAAAAAAACCACGAAGCAATTAACGCACTTCTTGATACCAAAAGACTTGAGATAATCGAGCCGGACGTAAAGTATGTTGAGAAAGTTTTGTCAAAGGCAAAAAATACAGGCGATTTTCATAATCTTTCCAAAGAAGACATTTCAGTAATTGCACTATGTATGCAGCTTAAAGCAGAGCTGATCACTGATGATTTTGCTGTGTCAAACATTGCTAAACACTTAAACCTCAATGTCATACCGCTCATGACGCAAGGCATAACTCGTGTAATAGATTGGGTTTATTTTTGTCCTGGATGTCAGAAAACCTTTTCTCAGATATCACAATGTCCTATTTGCGGAAATAAGCTTAGACGGAAGTTAGGCAAGAGGAAGCCTTCTACCAGCTCAATCCACAATTGAACCAAGCACTGATAGATATTTAATTGTGTCAAATATCGTGCAGTGTTTTTTGGTTTATTTTTTTGATGTGCTTACTTTCTGCGTCAAGCATTTTTCTTATCTTAAGAGCACGTGATTCTCCTAATCCTTTTATTTTTGAAAGCTCCGTGTAAGATGCCTTTAATGTGTTAGTGGGGGAACCAAACTTTTCCAGCATACGAATTGCTAATTTTTCCCCGATCCCTGGCAAACTGCACAAGACTGATAGTTGCTGTTTTTGCAAGTCGTCTGATTTTTTTATTTTTTTCAAAAATACTCCTTTTGTGTTAGATTGTCGTGCACACATGGACACTAAGAGTTTTGCAGAATGTGAAGCGCTTGGAGTTGGAATAATTGGAATTTTATAATCTAAAACAACTGATGAGATAGCGCCGTAAAAAACAAGCGGATTTTCCGTAATTTCAGCGATTTCGTCAACGTTTCCTTCCATCAAAATGACAGGATATTCAAAGTGTTCTTTGAGGCGGTTACACTGGTCAAAGAGTCTACCATCAAAAACAGAGGAAATAAAATCACGAACGCTTTTTCTTTCCACCACAGTTTCAGGCGCTACTATATAGTCCCCGACAGGAAGATTTGTAATTTCCACCTTTATTCCCACCGCCCTTAAAAGATCCGGGATTCCGCTTTTTCTCTCTCTTTCATCTATTATCATACGCAGCTCAGTCAGATTCACGATCATAGAATTGTGTAAGTTTGTTAATATTTTATTTGGGGGGGTTTGTTTTTTGTGACTGGCTTGCTTCAGTTGCTCCACGCAACATTTCCTTTATCTTAGTCTCAACTTCCTTTAGATTCTCTTGGACTCTAGCTTCTTGTTTTGATAATACGGTAACTCGTGTGTTTGCAAGTTCCTTTTTTTCCTCAAGTTCTGCGATTAGGCTTTCTTTCGTAGATTTGATTAGTATTGAACCTGCATTTTTGAATACAGCATCGCTGTCTCCAGCTTTTTTGAGTGCTTCAAGTGCCCTTTCTGCCTCAAGTTGTTCCATTTCAAGATGTTGTTTTTGTCCCATAATTGCTTGAAGGCTTTGTTGCAGCTGTTGTAATCGCGCTACCTGTTCTTGTAACCATGGAGGAATTTGCTGACCGCCTGAGGACATGCTAGATTCACAGGTTGTTGCGCTTATATTTTTACCGATTCAAGCGAGTCGTGACTTGCTTGTACAAGACGCAAAGTTGAATTCATGTTTGCACGTAAGTGAGAAAGTTCTTGAGCTTCAATTAAAATTGTGATTTCTTTATCAAGTAACATTTTTGTTTTTGTTGGATTTTCAGAGTAGAATTTGTTGTCAGTTTGAAGCGATTCAAAAATTGATTTAGTTTTCTCATTGGCAGAAATTTGTATTTTTGCACTAAATTTTGATATCATATGCAAGTCCAGCTATTTTGAACCCACATTTTCTACAGGTCCATATACCTACTGCTTCCCTTCCAAACCTATTAGAGCCACATTCACTACATTTTCTTTTTGTTTTTAAAAGTCTATGAACAGCAGTGAATTTTTTGCGTGGTTTGAGTCCATACTTTTGTCCAAGTCCCTTCAGTGATGAACTTTTACTTTTTACCATATCACATTAGCTGCGTAAGTTGCTTCCTTATTTTTGTTCCCACAGAGAGCGCAATTTCAGAACATTTTATGAGCTGTTCAACTGTAAAGCCATCACTACCTCCTTTTTGCAGGGCACAAATGTTTCCATCAGAATTTGATGTGATTGTTATTCTAGCATCCATGCAGGCTTCTTCATCTGCTGTTGGGTCTACTACAATATGGTTACCTATTCGTGCCATTGTAACAGAAACAGGAATTGTGTTTACAGGTGGTTTTGATTTTTCACCTTCTACGAGTACTGGCAATTCCTCTTTAATTTCATATTTTGGAACCGTACAAGAAAGAAGCGCAGCAACTGAAGCATAAGAACAGGCATCAAAGAGATTGCCATCAGTATTTATCACACTGCAGTCAACAAAAATTCCAATAACTGACTTATTTTTTATCAGAACGAGTTGTTTTAGATCAAGCATCTCAGTTTCCCTTATTCCCCTATCTACCACTCTTGCTAGTTCAATAACTTCTTCATTGGGTGGACCTGGTTCAGCGCTTGGATCTGCCAAGGGCAAGATTTCTGCGGTACAAATTAGTATTCCCTTATCACCTACATCTGGGAATGGTTTGTCAGGTTGTATCTTGACTCCTGTGACTATTTCTGTATCTCCAAGGCGTACTCTTGCAGAACCATTTGCTTTTGGAATTATTCCTGTCTCAATAGAAAGCGATCGTTGGTCATGAAGTCCCCTACCATCAAGCCTTTTGCCTTGGTGTAGAAGCTCTAAAATCCGCTCTCTTTTCAGTTGTTCTATTATGACTGAGCCGCCCATCACTGTTGGCCCCCGTTTTCAAAGTATTTTTCCATGAGCGCCTTTTTCTGGATTTCATAAACTTGTTTACATCCACCAATTGCAGTCTCAAGACACGTTTTGTATTCGGAAGGAGTCAGAATGCCATCAAGCTGCATCAGTGTAATTTTACCAAGGTTTGGCATATATGCAACTGGCATGTCTGCCTGTCCTTCCTTGTCTTCTTCATCATTTACATCTAGGACAATCTGGTTTGCCACTTTTCCTGCTGCACATGCAGCAACCAGATCTCGCATTGGTATTCCCGCATCTGCCAGAGCAACTGATGCAGCATCAAGTGCTGCACATCTAGAGCCACCATCCGCTTGAAGTACCTCAATAAAAACATCAGTTACGGTTCTTGGAAAGTCTTTTAAAATTACGGCCGGCTGCAAAGCTTCTTTGATTACTTTGGATATCTCAATTTCTCGCCTAGATGGAGCTGGGTTCTTCCTTTCTGTAACAGAAAAGGGAGACATGTGGTATCTACATCTCAAAATTCCAGTATCTTGGTCTGCCATGTGTTTTGGATGCACATCTCTAGGCCCAAATATGCCTGCAAGAATTTTGTTTTTACCAAACTCGATATATGCAGACCCATCAGCGTTTTTTAAAACACCTACCTTTAGGGTAACATTTCTTAATTGATCTATCTTTCTTCCGTCACATCTGATTCCATTCTCATTCATTAATTGTGTCATTATTTTCACCAAGTTCTACCCCAAGCATGGATTTGACTCTTTCAGTCAGGTTCGGTATGTGTGCTTGGGCATCAACCATTTTCACTGCTTCTATTGCCTTTAATAATCCAACTGGATCCTCACATGAAACAACAATCCAACCATTTTGACCAATTGTAATCATAGCCTTTGTGGCCATCTCAATAGTTTGTATCATAGAGCCGCGTTTTCCAATCAAGCGTGGAACCTTGCTTGGAGCAATCTTTATCAGTTCTCCAGATTCAATTTTCCCCAGATCTCTGTCTTGGATTGTAAGTAGTGGATCTCGTGATCTATCAAAATTAGCAATCCTTACCACAACCAAATCTCCTTTATCAAGACGTGCTTTCAACTCATCCTTTGTTGGGGAATAATCTCTTCCAAATACATCCTGAGCTGGCAGAAACCCTACAAAACATGAATTAATATCAAATTCCCATGAAAGTGAAGAATGTCCTATCACTTTTCCTATAATCAAGTCATTATTTTTTGGCATGTACATCCCAGAAAGTGGGATGACTCGAACAGTGTTATCATAAATTTCAGATATGCCTACACTGGTTGAAATAATCCTGTCGCCTTCTTGATAGACATTTTGTTCTGGTCTGTAAGGGCCAGTTGTTATTACATCGCCAGGAATTACGTATCGTTGTTTTATAGTTTCCATTATTTGGCTACCTCAACAGAAGCAGACCCTTTCGTTACCGATCCCAATCTATCTATCACATTGGCTCTTGCTGCAGCCGGTATATCTAGTATTACTTTGAGAGATCCGTTAGCTTGCCATTCCTCTTTTTTTAAAGTGCCAGCAGATTTTAAAACTGAATATGATTGCGCAGCAAACTGTGCAGGAACTAGAATTTCAAGTAACATGTTTTCTGACTTAAGTGGAATAATAGAACGAAGTTGTTCAACTATGTCTTTAATTTGTTCATCCGTATTTCTGAAAGGATCTACTGAGACTTTTGCGTCATCCATAGCCTGCTCTATTCTAAGTGGTGGGTGTGGAATATGTGAGCGAGGGTCCACGTAGGTTTTTGCAATAAATTCTACAATCTGTTTTCGCTTTTCTGAAACCATTTTTCGTCTCTGATCTGTTGTTAGATTAAGATCGCCTTTTTGAAGTATTATGGTTGCAATTGCGGCAGGATCTGTAGTCTTGAATGCCTTCATTAATTTTTCAGTTGATGCTCGTGTTCCCTTGTTAGAGTCTGAATAAATCTCCTCTGAAACAAGAACAGTTGATATGTCTTTTCTTTTTCCTAGTTTATATTCAAGTGCTGGATCTGGTTTAACAAGTAGTTCAAACTTTTCTCCCTCAACTGAAAATCTAATTACAGTTAATTTATCTGCCATAGCTATGATATTCAACTTTGGTATTTATCTATACATGAAAACCCGCTAGATTTTTATTTGGACTAAGAACTTTGCCCTCTAAGGTTTGGTTTCTCTGGAGATTGTTGAACAAAGTGAAAATAGGATTGTTGTAAAATTAAAGAATGTACCTCTACAGTATGCTAATGCGTTAAGAAGAATTTGTCTTGCAGGTGTGCCTGTTTTTGCGATAGATGATGTAGTAATAATTGAAAACTCTTCAGTTTTGGCAGATGAGGGGGTAGCACACAGACTCGCTATGATACCTCTGAAGACTGATCTAACAAGGTTTGTGGAACCATCAAATTGTGATTGTCACAGCGAAGTAGGTTGCCCACATTGCCGTGTTATGCTAATGATCGATTCTGGTCCTGCAGATATCACTAGAACCGTCACTTCTGCCGAACTTACTTCAGAAGATGACGTTGTAAAACCAACTAGTGACAAGATTCCCATAGTTGAGCTTGCACCGGACCAAAAGCTAAAGCTTGAGGCTTATGCTAGACTTGGCAGGGGGACAGAACACGCAAAATGGAATTCTGCAAATGTTTCAGTTCTGGCAGAAACTGGAAATGCAGATGATCACCTTTTGACTGTGGAGACCACTGGCGCACTCACCCCATCTCAACTACTACTTGCTGGTATCGACGAGCTTGCAAAAAGATTGGATGGGTTTAAACAAGTAATTTCCTCCCTATAGCGGAAGTATGTATTATATTTGGGTTAAAAATGGCATTAAACAAATGACTAATCAAGTAGTATTACAGATGGTAAAAGAACTCAAGGGTGCATCAAAGAAAAACAAAGCTCACATTTGGTCACGACTCGCTGAGCTTGCATTAAAACCATCTTCTGCAAAAAGAACAGTTAATCTTGGTCAACTAGATAGATTCACCAAAGACAGAGATGTAGTTGTTGTGCCAGGTAAAGTTCTTGGAACCGGTAATATATCACACAAAATAACACTTTGTTCATTTTCTATTTCAAATTCTGGAGCTCAGAAGGTTCTTCAGTCCGGAGGAAAAATTCTTAGCTTTACAGAACTTATCAAAATCCATCCTACTGGAAAAGGAGTGACAATAATTGGTTAAACAACAAGTAGAAACCAAAATAAAACCTAAGACAAGTCCAACCATAATTGTAGATGGAACAAACCTGATTGCAGGAAGACTTTGTTCACATGTGGCAAAGCTCTTGCTTGAGGGCAACAAGGTAGCCATAGTAAATTCTGAAAACATAATGATTAGCGGAAACCGGAAATCCATTATAGAATCATATAGAAAATTTCTTGAAATTGCAAGCATAAACAATCCAAAATTTGGTCCATTTCATCCAAGGAGACCTGATACCATTATAACTAAGATGGTTAGAGGGATGCTTCCAAAAAAGAAATCTTCAGGAAAAACTGCACTAAAACGCCTAAGAGCATATTTAGGAATTCCAAATGAACTTAGATCTTTGACAAGAACTCAGTTTGATGATGCGAAGATTAGAAAACCTTCTCCTTACTATACTAGTGTTGGTGAACTTGGAAGAATGGTTGGGTGGCATGAGTAATGGTAAAGATTGAAAACTATTTTGCATCAAGAAAGACTGCCAGGGCCCATGTTCATATAACAAAAGGAATTGGGAGAGTTAGAATCAATAACATACCGATAGAAATGATTCAACAAGAAACCGCAAGAGAAGTAATGCGTGCACCACTTGAGATAGCAGGCGATTTGCGTGACAAGATCGATGTTTCTGTTAGGGTAAGTGGTGGCGGCTTTATGGGCCAAGCATACGCCAGCGCTGTTGGAATCTCAAGAGCAATAGCTGGTTGGACTAAATCCAAAAAAGAACCAAAGGATCATCCATTTACCAAAACAATACGTGAAGATCTAAAGAAGCGCCTAAACGAGTTTGACAAGCACCTCTTAAGTGGGGATGACAGACGAAAAGAGCCCAAGAAGTTTGGTGGGCCTGGTGCTAGAAGAAGAAAGCAAAAATCATACCGATAGAGTTTGAAAGCAGTAATCTTAGCCGGCGGAGAGGGAATAAGGGGTAAACCATTCACAGATTATTTTCCAAAAGCAATGGTTCCCATAGAAGGAAAGCCACTCATAGATCACATAGTACAATATCTCTCTTCGTTTGGTTTTATTGAGGAAATAATCATACTAGCAGACTTCAAGGGTTTGGGCGGTCAGATAAAAAGTTACTTTGAGAATAGAGCGATAATACATAAAAAAAGACTTGTATTTATTCAAGATTCTAACAGCGGTACGGGTGGTGATCTTGTACACATTACTAACAGGCTAAAAAAATCGGAATTTCTTTTATGGTTTGTGGATAATTTAGTAGCCATTGATCTTACAAAGATGTACAAATTCTACAAAAAGAAAAAGAATCTTGCATGCATTGCTACAAGAAGATATAGAAAAGAAGAGACTGGCTATGCCATAGTAAAAAATGGATTAGTTATAGAGTTTAAAGAAAAACCTTTGATCAAAATGCAGATGGCAGAATGTCTTGGCGTGTACATACTTAATACAAAGATTGTAAAAACAATCAAATCTAAAAAAGAGAAAAAGAAACATGTCAACCTATCATTTGATGTTTTGCAAGAGCTTTCAACAAAAAAGATGATTAGTGCCTTTGATATCGGTAAAACTTCATGGATTGATGTTGATTCACCAACAAAAATAGAACGAAATCATACGTTGGTAAAAGAAATAATTAAAAAAATGAAACACTAAAGATTAGATTTTATATAATCTATAGAGTGTACTGGAGAAGGATCAGTCTTATTGAGTACAGCACGATATATGGTGACGTAATCAAGCATGTATATTAGATTAATTAGTTTTGATAGTATACTTCCATTAACTGAACTTATTTCTCTAAAATCTATACCATGTAGCTTGAAATATTTCTTTAAAATCTTCCACAATTCTTTGGTTTTGATGTAATCATCTTTACCCTGAATCAAAATTGGTTGTACGTGAGAGGGCTTTTCCCACGATACGATACCATTATGACACATCTCTATAACGTCTTCTGCTATAGCATGTATCTTGCAATTTTCTTGTAATGAGTTTTTGAATCTGATTGCTGCGGCGTGAAGACCATGTGGATAGTAAATGATTGGAATTTTAGTAATCCAAGATGCAAGTAAAAGTGCAGGGTTTGTAGTGGAAAGATTACTAGAGTTTATCCGTTTTCCTGTTTTGTGTAACGTACCGATGGACTCTTTAATATCAGCTTCTTTTATTCCAAAAACTGGACCCAATACAGCAAGCATTGAATAAATAGCAGCTGGTAACGACGCCCGCGGGGAATGAACTTGTTCTATTCTTTGATGTAACACATTGTTTTTGGTACAGTAATCTTGCATCATACCACCAGAAGAAAATGCTATTACCTTACAGCCAAGCTTGGATGCTTTTCTCAGAACTGTCAGTGTTTCGGTTGTAAATCCTGAAATGCTTGTTGTAACTACTAGCGTGTTTTTATCAACAGTTTTTGGAAGCAAGTATCCTTTAATGACACATGTATGTGTGTGTGACTTGGAAAGAACTGAGGAGATAAATTCACCAATGGCTCCTGAACCGCCCATGCCTGCAAAAACGATATGATCTATATTTTTAAAATCAATATGGTTTTTTGTGTTGATATAAGTTTCAGAAGAAATTTCTGGCCACATGTCGTAAATTTTGTACATCCCTTGAGGATCGTATTTTTCTAAGGTCTTTATGGTTAGCAATTCTATGATTGGAGGTTTATTTGTATAATATAACGGTTCTATATGGTTTGAAATTTTTTTTCATATTGAGAGATTTTATCCTCATATTGTAATGTAGTAGATATATCATCAAGTCCCTCAAGTAGAGTTTTTTTCCTGTGATTTTCTATCTCAAATGGTATCGTCATATCAATAGTCTTAATAATTTGCTTTTCTAAGTCGACTTCTATTTCATATATATTATTGAATAACATATCTAGTGTTTTATTGTCAATCTTTACTGGCAGTATTCCATTTTTGAAACAGTTATTGTAAAAAATATCTGCAAAAGACGGTGCTATAATAACCATAAATCCATAATCAAGCAGAGCCCAAGCAGCGTGTTCTCTACTTGATCCACATCCAAAGTTATCCCGAGTCAAGAGTATTCTAGAACCTCGATACTTTGGGTTGTTTAAAACAAAATCTGCTCTTGGTTTACCATCCTTTTCAAATCTCCAGTCATAAAAAAGATACTGACCAAAACCCGTCTTTTGAACTAGTTTCAGGAACTGTTTTGGGATTATTTGATCAGTGTCTATATTTACCTTATCAAGTGGTGTAGCATTACTCTTTATTGTTTTAAATTTCTCCATCTTAATTCAAATCCAATTCTCTTACATCTACAAAATGTCCTGAAATTGCAGCGGCTGCTGCCATTACAGGACTAACAAGATGCGTTCGTCCACCTGCTCCTTGTCTTCCTTCAAAGTTTCTGTTAGATGTACTCGCACATCTTTCACCAGCCGCTAAAATATCTGGATTCATCCCCAAGCACATACTGCATCCTGATTCACGCCACTCAAAGTTTGCATCCTTGAAAATTTTATCTAATCCTAATTCTTCAGCTTGTTTTTTTACAAGTTGGGAACCTGGAACGACCATTGCTCGTACTTTTGGTGAGACTTTTTTTCCTTCTATTACTTTTGATGCTTCAATCAGATCTTCTAATCTTGAATTTGTACAAGAACCTATGAAAACGCGGTCAAGTGAGATATCGGTAATGTATGTACCAGGTTTGAGATTCATATATTGTAGAGCCTTAATGGCGGCCTTTTCCTCATCTGGGTTTCCTTTTGCATATTCTTCTGGGAATGGGATAGTGTCTGTTACATCAGTTGTCATTGCTGGATTTGTTCCCCAACTTACCTGTGGAGCCATCTTATCAGCATTGAAGGTAATGCTTTTGTCAAAATATGCTCCCTCATCACTTTTCAGATTTTTTTGCCAATAATCAACACATTCGTTATAGTTTTTTGGAACGTACTGTCTTCCTTTTAGATACTGAAAGGTTTTTTCATCTGGAGCGATAAGTCCTGCCCGTGCACCACCTTCAATGGACATATTACATATGGTCATTCTCTGTTCCATCGTAAGATCAGTGATAGCTTGACCGCGATATTCAATTACTGTACCAACTCCTCCAGATGTACCTATCTGTCTGATTATAGAAAGTATAATGTCTTTTGCAGTAACTGCATGAACATTTTTTCTTTTTCCTTCTACTCTTATTTCGAAAGTTTTGGGCCTATCCATCCAAAGACATTGTGTTGCCAGAACATGTTCTACATCACTTGTCCCTATTCCAAAAGCTAGTGACCCAAAAGCTCCGTGAGTTGATGTATGGCTATCTCCACAAACAATTGTAGCTCCAGGAATGGTTATTCCTAACTCAGGACCTATCACGTGCACTATTCCTTGATTTGGACTATGAATATCAAATAGTTGGATGCCAAAGGTTTTGCAGTTTGTTTCCAATACTTGAATCTGTTTTGCTGAGATTTGATCAATGATCGGTAATGACCTATCACTGGTTGGCACATTATGGTCTACTGTTGCAAACGTAAGATCTGGCCTTCTTACCTTCCTTTTGTTCATACGTAATCCATCAAATGCTTGAGGGGAAGTAACTTCATGAACAAGATGTCTATCTACATAAAGTAGGGAAGGACCATCTTTTTGCTCTACTACAACATGCGAATCCCAGATCTTCTCAAAGAGCGTTTTTGTCATCCATAGAGCCTTGGTAGATGGAAGATATAATGGTATAAAGAAAAGATTTGATCTGGATTAGTTATTGGACTATGCTATGGCTTGTAATTAAAAAGACCGCCAGCTGCAATTATTTTTCCAATCAATTCTGAAAAAGGTTTCATGGAATAAATCTGATTTTTTGTAAGGTTCTTTATCTCATTTTTTTCGGTCACAATTTCTAGTATATCTTTATCAGAGATAGATTTGTATGCCTTTTCGTCTATTTCTATTGGTAACAAAAACGCTCCATCAACTGCATTTCGGTAAAATATTCTAGCAAATGATAAAGCCAATACAGCTTTTATTCCTGAATATGCAAGCGCAATAGGAGCGTGTTCTCTCGATGATCCACAACCAAAGTTTCGGCCTGCCACTATGAAATCTCCATTCTTTACTTTTGAATGAAAGTCTTTGTCAAGACCTTCCATGGCATGTTTTGCGAGCTCATTGTAATCATGAATTTTAAGATATGGTCCTGGAAGGATTACGTCCGTGTCTATGTTATCCTTCTCGTATTTTATTACAGAACCCTTCATTTAAGATCCCTCGGATCGGTTATTTTTCCTGTTACTGCGGAAGCTGCTACAACAAGTGGCGAGGCAAGATATGTTTGTGATTCTACATGTCCCATTCGACCTGGAAAATTCCTGTTTGTAGTACTGATGCATACTTCACCTTTTGCGAGTACTCCCATGTGTGCACCACAACAAGCTCCACATGTAGGTGGTCCCACAACAACTCCTGCATCCATGAAGATTTTAAGCA
Source organism: Nitrosopumilaceae archaeon (assembly GCA_040877685.1). Taxonomy (GTDB): domain Archaea; phylum Thermoproteota; class Nitrososphaeria; order Nitrososphaerales; family Nitrosopumilaceae; genus JBBDNF01. The sequence goes on along the minus strand of JBBDNF010000007.1, from coordinate 15,980 downwards.
GTCCCTCATCCATTGCCTTTTTGAATATAGATATTGCGGCAGGTAAAATTTCAGTTCTGATTTTTACCTTTCTGCCCTTGAGGATCTTTGCTACCGCTTGTAAATCTTCAAGCTTTGCACCCGTACAAGAGCCAATATACGCCTTGTCTAATGATGTTGTGGACAAGTCACGTGCTACTTCTATATTTTCAGGGGAATATGGTTTTGCAACAATTGGTTCTAGTTCAGATGCTTCATACTCGTATACTTTATCGTATTGTGCATCTGCATCTCCATGGATTTCATTGTAGCTTGTTTTACCTCTTGTAGCCAGATAGTCTCTTATTTTTTGGTCTGGCTCTATGATTCCGCTCTTTGCTCCTGCTTCTGTTGTCATATTTGTTAGAGTAAGACGTTCCTCCACTGACATTTCTGAAATTCCACTACCACCAAACTGCATTGTTTTGTAAGCTGCACCATCCGTGCCTATATCACCAATTATTTTTAAGATATAGTCTTTTGCCATCACGTGACTTGGCAACTTTCCATTCAGCTTAAAGTATATAGTTTCTGGGATCTTAAACCAGATTTTTCCATGTAAAAGGACATAAGCCATATCGGTATGACCAAGACCTGCTGCAAAAGCTCCTAACGCACCCGTCGTGTTTGTGTGCGAATCACCTCCAACGTAAACTTCGCCTGGTAGAACCATCGCTTCCTCGTGGGATAGGGTGTGACATATTCCATACTGACCCATGCCATACTTGAAGTGTTTTTCAATTCCAAATCGTCTTGTGAAATCTGAAAGCATTGTTATGTTTTGAGCTGAGATCTTGTCTGCAGGAGGAACGAAGTGATCTTCTGCAACCCAAACCTTTGATGGGTCCCAGAGTTTTTCTATCTTCATACCCTGCTTTTTTAGTTTTTCAAATACAGCTATCACTCCAGGTCCTGATACATCGTGGATCATAGCTTTATCTACATTAACAAAGACTACATCATCAGGAGATACTCTTGTCTTTCCAGATGCTCTTGCAAGTATCTTTTCTGTTATAGTCATTCCCATTTGATAGCAAACGGTCCTTTTTGAAATTAAAAGGTTTGCAGAAGGCTAAAAAGTAAAGAGAATTCAATCTCACGTATGCCCGTTTCAGTCTATCCTGTAAAATCCGAGTTGAAATCACAACAGTTTGATCTCTTTGAGACTCTGGTTGATTCTCTTCAAAGATCTCATATTATGTTGGAAAGTGGTGATGTTCTTGTCATTTCAAGCAAATATGTTGCAAATTCACAGGGAAGATTGATTGAGTATGATAATGTGGTTCCGTCTGAAGAGTCTAAATCTCTTGCTACAAAATTCCATCTTAGTCCAAAGATTGCCGAGGTCATTCTAAGGGAATCGGACATTGTTTTTGGTGGAGTTCCAGGATTTGTGATCACTTCAGCAAACAATATTTTGGCACCAAATGCAGGAATAGACAAATCAAATGCGCAAAAGGGGAAGTTGATTCTTTATCCTACAGATATCTACAACATTGCGGAACAACTTCGGCGTAAGTTTTTCTTGAAGTTTGTGGTACATATTGCCATAATAATCATAGACAGCAGGTTGATGCCAGCAAGAGTTGGAACAAGTGGTGTTGCTCTTGCTTGTGCTGGAATCGAGCCGCTGTCTGATATACGAGGGCAAAAAGATTTGTATGGTAATCCACTTAAAGTGACTTTTCAGGCGGTAGCAGACAACCTTGCATCTATAGCAAACCTCAAGATGGGAGAGGGTTCAGATAGCACTCCTTTTGCAGTAATAAAAAATGCCGGAATAAGGCTTACTGACAGAAAAATAAACCAGCATGAGATGACCATTTCTCACGATCAGTGTGTCTATGTTCGTGGACTTAAGACAACTATCTAAGACACCTAGGGTTTTAATATAGCTAAATTAGACCGCAAGCTATGGTGGAGTTTCTGACCAAGTATCCCAAAACCATCTCCTTTCTTGATGGAATGAGAGGAAAGATTAGTGTTGATAAAAATGGTGTGGAACAGCTTACCATTGTAGTTAGAAAAAATGTTGACGATCTTTTAAGAATATTTTCAAAGGAGGGTTTTACTCATGTCAAGTTTGAACACAAGCAACCTTTTCAGATAGGAAATGGTCTATCTTTGAAACTAAAAAAACCGTGGGAGTTACACGTAAGACTTCTTGAGATGAAAAAAGGACTTGTTGCAATACAAGCAGAAGTTGAAGTTTCAAGGGACTATTTACAACATCTTTTCTGCCAAAGGACACCTGTCTTTTATGAAATAGTGTCGCTCCTAAAAAGACATCAAGTAGAATACAAGATTTGGAATCAAAGAATAAAACAATACATTCAGACAGTCTTTGATAACTATAAAGTACAACTTGCAACTCCAAAGATGCCAGTTTTTGCATGGAAACCAATGTTATTTGTAATTGGAACCATTGGGTCACTTTATCTTTGGAAATACCTACAAACAATTTAGTTTCAAAATAATTAGTAATTAATTAACTGAACGAGGTTGTAAGTACTATAATAATACAGAATCCTGTATAACTACTTGGGTAGACATATCTTAGTAGCGAGTTTTCGCCCTTTTGCTCATGAAGTAGGAGGGAATCTCCACTGGTGGTATGGGATCGATTTTATTCGATCTCCTCCTTACATGAGCAAAAGTTGTTCATTATAAAGAAGATGTGGGACTCCCTCCACTTTTGATATTCAGATATTGAACATGTAAAGTTTTTCTTGCGTACTAACATTTACCTGTGTTTATGATGACGCCACGAGGAACTTGGAAGCTTTAATTAGATTTTTCAGTTATCAAAAGCTATTGAGCCATGAGCCACTTGTAGCATCTTTGAGATATTATGGAGTATCACCGTGGGAGAGCGAAGTTCTTTATGGGTTACTTAATGATATGTTCAAGGTAGAACAGGATCCTGATGCCAAACAAGATGAAGATTTTGCAACCATGGTTGACGTTTCTTTTCCATTGGAGTTTAGTGATGCCTTTTTCAAGTGGTTTGGACATGTGAGATGGGACAAAGTCAAAGCAATACTAAAGGAAATGAAAAGGCGGAGAGGTGCTGGCAAAACTATGAAGATTTACATATGTTTTGCAGGAAAGCCAAACATCAAGTTTGTTGTTGATCTTGATGATCACCACTGGTTTAACCTAGCTGTAGAAAAAATTGATTTCATCTTGGAGCTGCTACAATACCAGTTAGATCCACAAAAAATACCACAGAATATTACAGATGTAGTCTATGAGTTTGAACAGGAAGCTGGCAGGTGGCGCTTGCATACAGCTTTTTCTAATGATGCAAGGTATGTTTTTTCAAAAAATGAATGGAACCTTGTTACTTGAGTTCTTTTCCTAATGGTTCTAAAAGTAAGTGCAGATCTTTGTATTTTTTTTCTATAAAATCAAGTGCTTCTTCGAGTTTTTTTGACTTGCCATATTTGTATCTGATAAGCTCTCGGTGACGCCAAAAGTTTTTGCCATCTCCAACCGAGATAGTACTAAAATAATCTGGTCCCTTTATGCTGTCTGGGATTTTAATACTGTAGGGGAAAAGAAATTCAACCATAAACCATTCGTCACCATCTGGATAATCACTGCCTGTGTCTAGATCAAAAAAAAGATGTAAAAGATTGGATTGCATGAGACCGTCATCTTGGATTGAGGGGTGTTTTACATTAGATTTTTTAAAATCACGATTCAGAAGACGGGGTTCAAAGTAACCCTTGATTATAGATTTGCGAAAAATCTTGTTTACTTCGGACAGATTCAACAGTAAAATACTCTCCCGCTCAACCGGCTAATAACTCATTTTATATTATCTTTCAGACCTCAAGTGAGTCTAAGATCTTTGAGATATCAGTTATGGGCTTTCCTCCAGCCGAAATTGGTTGTGCTGCTGGGGGGTTTTCAAGATAGTTTGGAATCCTGTCTGCAATTCTCTGCTCATAAGGAGCAACGAGTTCATTTTGATAAAATATACCAGTAGGAATCTTAGTATCCCATTCATTTGATTTTACCAGTGCTTGTGTTAGTTTTTCGTTGACCTCTTCTTCGGAACCATAGTGCACTACTGGGTCATATCCAGTATCTTCCAGTTTGTAGATTCGCGGTTGTGATTTTCTTGTAGTTTGATCGATATTATCTAAACCAGCAAACCAGTCTCTGGTGTTTATGTCATTATATGTTGGACAAGGTTGAAGAACATCTAGAAAAGCAAGACCCTTGTGTTTGACTGCGGCTATAATCAAATCCTTTAGTTGTCTTACATCGTAAGAATAACCTCTTCCTACAAATGTAAAGCCACTAGCAATTGCCAAACCGATTGGATTTACAGATTGATTTACATTGGGTTGTGGTAGTGATTTTGTTTTTAGTCCCAGTTGAAGGGTAGGAGATGCTTGTCCTTTTGTGAGTCCATACACCGCATTGTTGAATATTATGTATGTCATGTCCACATTTCTTCTACCTGCAGCAACAAAATGACCAGCACCTATTCCCAAACCGTCACCATCTCCAGCAGCAACTACAATTGTCATTTCAGGGTTTGCAAGCTTGGCTCCCTGTGCAAATGTAAGAACACGGCCATGCAAAGTATGTATTCCAAATACATTGATAAAATGTGATGTTTTACCTGAACAGCCAATTCCAGAAAAGAGTGCGGTCTTATGTCTTGGAATCTTCATCTCTGCTAACGCCATCTGTATTGCATTTACGATACCAAAGTCTCCACAATTATGTAAAATTGCATTTTCACTCACATAGGAATTGACATCGTCAACTTCTAGGTTGTAAACAGGCCCATCATAATCAAAACTTTCGATTTTTCTTACTGAAATTAGAACATAATCAGGCATAACGATTGAAGAGGGAGGTTTTCCGACATGATTTTTTGGTGTGAGATTTTCATCAAGGATTTTGCACAATACTGCAAAATCGCGATCACTTACAATCTGAATTGAGTATGACTCTCTGTGAATGCCTTTTGCCTTGCTAACAGAAATTATTGGTACTATTCCTTGCCTTAGCAAAAGAATCTTTAGCTGTTCACACAAAATCTTGGATGTTGTCTTGAAGTTTCCACGTATTTGTTCTATACTTATCCAACCATCTCCGCGCCATAATCCTTTGATCAGTTCTTTTTGTTTATGTTCAGGAAGAAGCATTGTGAAGTAAGGTAGTCTTTTGTGGTATGATTTATGGTTAAACCACTCCAAAAACAATCTCGCAAGAGGTGCTGAAAAGAAGGTTATTGTGGTTGCGTTTCTTTTGGTGTTTTTTGTTCCCTTTAGTCCAAATGTTTGCATCATGACATTTTCAACATCATTTAAAAATTCGACCTCTTTAGAATTGAAGGTGAAATTGATTTCTCTTTCATGCACATATCCCTCTGCCACATAATACCCCATTAGTCTGAGAAAATTCTTATTTAGTGGGATCTTGTTTGGCAGTGTCTTGCTGACAGTATCTTTTTCCTTTAATTGATAATCAACTTCAACATATTCTCTGTCAACTTGTTCTTTTTGAACAGGATAAACAAGATAGTCTTTGGATTTAATTTCATCTGCACGTACCCAAACTGCATCAAATTTTTTGTTGTGTAATTTTTGATGCTCGCGTCTTACTATCAAGACTGGATGTTCATCGGTAAGGTATGTTGTTCCAAAGCATTTTGTAACAATCTTAAACAATTTACCTCTATGAATGTGTGTTATAATTTCACTTACCTTATGGTAACGACCATCTCTTCCAAGAACTGTTTCACCTACACTGACTTGTTGTATTTGTTTTACTGATGGATTACAATGGATAAGAGTGTCAGGAAGTACACAACCAGGACACCAATCATTGTGGACTTCAGTTTTGTAATCAGATAGCTTAGGCTCCAAATGTTAACACCTGTTTTTTTTCTGCCTTCTTTTCTAGAATTTTTTTGAGTGAATCATAAATTTCTGTGCATGTCATAGGCCTGCCTGTATATTTCAAAATGTAATAGTCTACTTTTTTGTCCAAATGTTCATTCAGTAGAGAAGAAAGCTGAGCCGATTGGTTTGCTTCTATGTCTATTATGGTTTTTGCACCTTTAAGCAAAGACTTAACATGATCTGTTGGAAAAGGTTGCAAAAGCTTTATTTGAATAAACCCGATGTTAATGCCTTCTTTTTTTAACATCTCAAGGGCATCAAGAATTGGGCCTTTGTTTGAACCCCAACTTACTATACAAAACTCCGATACGCCATAGCTTACAGCCTGATCTTCTTCTGGTATTGTTTTTAGAACTAGATCAAGCTTTGAGGCCCGTTTGTTCATCATTTGCACTCGGTTTACTGGATCTTCTGAGATGTGGCCGTTCTCATCACTTTCATCACCAGTGTTCCAGAATATACCATTTTCAAGTCCTAGCTTAGATCGAGGCGAGACACCATCTTCAGTGAAAGCAAATCTTTTGTAAACATCATTATCTATTTTTTCAAGTAGCTTACCTCTATCTATTGTTATCAAGTCAGGATCAAATCTCTTGCAGGTTGCTATCGTGCTTGCAATGAACTTGTCCGTCATATGTATTACTGGCATTTGGAAGATTTCTGCAAAATTGAAACATTTGCCAGTATCATAGAAACTTTCTTCAATATCACCTGATGCATACACAATTCTGGGAAAGTCACCATGTCCTGCATGTATTGCAAACATGAGGTCGTCTTGTCCATGTCTTGTTGGCAAGCCTGTTGATGGCCCGCTTCTTTGATACAATGTAACAACAATTGGCACTTCATTTATTCCAGCCCAACCAAGAGATTCTGCCATAAGAGAAAATCCAGGTCCCGATGTGCTTGTTGCAGATCTTGTACCTGTAAGTGATGCTCCTATCACCATACCAATTGCAGAAATTTCATCTTCAGTTTGTACCACTATGGTAGATCCTGGTCTGTTGTTTTTTACATCAAAAACCTCGTGTGACTCTAAAAATGCACTCTCATCAGAAGCCGGTGTAATAGGATAGTATGATTGAAATCTACACCCACAGGCTATCTTACCAATCCCTGTTGCTTGATAGCCCTGAACCAAAATAGTGTTTGGTTCTTTTTGAACTGATTGAAGTGTGTACTTGAACTTGGGAAACTTTACTGATGCAAAATTGTAAGAATAGTTTGCTGCCTGCTTATTCATCTCAACGATTTGTGGTTTGGAAGAAAATACAGACTCAACTGATTTTAAAAGTGTAACAGGTGACAAACCCAAAAGCCCAAGTGAAACAGAAACCGCTATCACGTTTAGCATTCTAAACATATTACGAAGTTTTGGATTTTGCATTTCTTCTGCTAAATTTGCAAGAATACCCTTAAACGAAATAGGGTAAAGCTGAACTCCCCTGTCCTTGCATATGTCTATCATTCCTTGTATAGTAAGCTCTTTATTTTTAGAAGAAAGAAGATTTGTTAACCGAGACTTGAATGGTTCGTCTAATGTAGATACTTCGTCAGTTTTTATTTGTACAAGTTCAGAATCGTAGACTATGGCTCCTTCAGAACATACATCATTTGCATGTCTAAATAGTGTCTCAGCATCAAAAGCCACAAGCATTGTTATATTACTAACGTTAGAACGGATCTTTTTATCAGATACACGAACTGCAAAGTAGCTGTGTTCTCCTTTGATATTTGAATAAAATTCTCGTTTGCCAAATATTTTCAATCCCATTCCGGCGCAAGCACCTGCAAAAATATTGGCACCAGTTTCTACACCACTTCCTTGCGGACCGCCGATAACCCACGTTATGTCTGTTGATTGCACAAGTAATTTGAGTTTTGATCAAATATTAACAATGCGTTGTGATTAACCACCAGTAGCAGCGTCAAAAAGAGCGCACTCACACTTGTCACGTTCACCACAAAAAGGGCAAACGCAAATACACTTTTCTAAAGGGTTTCCACATTGTATGCACAGCGCAAACTCTTCTTCATTCTTCAAGTTGACAGTATTAGAACAAAATGTTATAAATGCTTTTTATAAGAAATTATCGGATCAAACTTAAAACTCGTCCATTCCTGAGAAATATTAGATTGAAAGTTTTACTCACAAGAAAGCTGCATGACTTTGCAATTAAAAAGCTCAAAAGAAGATATGATGTTGAGATCAACCGTGGCAAAATTCCCATGCCAAAAAAGGAATTCATATCAAAAATTAGAGACAAAGACGGTCTTGTCTGCTTTCCTTATGATACCGTAGATCGTGAAGTAATAGATGCAGCAAAGAAGCTCAAAGCAATTAGTACCTTCAGTGTAGGATATGACCAGATAGACGTCAAATATGCCATCAAAAAAGGAATTGTTGTAAGCTACACGCCTGAGATTTTGACAAGGGCAACAGCTGATCTTACTATGGCATTAGTACTTGCACTTCTTAGAAGAGTTGTAGAAGGTGATAGAACTATTCGCAATAGCAAGTGGAAAGTAATTTTTGGTGCATATGATTTTCTTGGAACTGACCTGTATGGAAAGACTCTTGGAATTTTTGGTATGGGAAGAATAGGAAAAGCGGTTGCAAAGAGAGCTAAGGGCTTTGAGATGAATGTGGTATATCATAATAGAAACAAATTATCAAATGCGGAAGAAAAAGCTCTTGGTATAAAATATGCTACACTTGATCATCTATTCAAAAGCAGTGATGTTGTAAGCATACATGCGCCGTACACAAAAGATACACATAATCTTATAAATTTAAAATTGTTAAGAAAAATGAAACGTACAGCGTTTTTGGTCAACACAGCACGTGGCAAGATTGTAAATGAGAAAGATCTTGTGCTTGCTCTAAAGAAAAAGTTCATTGCAGGAGCTGCACTTGATGTTTATCAAAATGAACCTATCAACAAAAATCACCCACTTGCAAAAATGGATAATGTGGTAGTTACACCGCACATAGGCAGTTCTACTAACGAGACAAGAAAGACGATGGCAGAAATAACCGTTCAAAATCTTATACTATCACTTTCTGGTAAAAGACCAATCTATGCAGTAAATCTAGATTCTAAAAAGTGATTGTCTCTTTTGAACCATATTTTTTGAATAGTTCATCATATAGCTTTTTCCTTTCTGGTTTTAGATTCATCTTCTCATCATACATTTTTGAGAAAACTGCAGACATTAGCTTCTGCCCTTCTTTATCAAAGAATCTTATGCTATAACTGGTTCGGTCTTCCTTTTGTTCTGTAACAAACTGAGCCTTAGAGACCGTGCTTGAATCTACATGCATATGACAAGGCCCATCGTTATCTCCTATTGTAATCCAGTTGTCTTTTTGCTTTAATTTTATTGAATTGCTTCTAATTTCAATTATTGCACCACTAGTTCGCACTATAAGCAAAATATCATTTATTTTTATTATATCAGACAAAAGTTCACTTAGCATGTTTGAGTAAGTTGGTTTCCACATAAATAAATCGTAAAGTTAAACTAAAGTTGAAGCAGGTCATCCGGATCCATTCGTATACAATCAGTACCAACTGCTTTTAATCCTGAAAATTGGATTACCCCCTTTGGAATCTTGCCCGCTATTTGTAATTTCTGCAGTTTTTCAGAAAACGGTTTTTTGTGTCCACTACATGTCATTCCAACCATATATTCTTCATTTTTTACTTTGATAGATATGATAAATTCTGGAGGCATTGGACAGTCCTTCCCTTTTTCTTTTATGGAGCAGTGTTCTGGTAACAACAAGCATTGTCTAGTTGGACAAAATATTAAGTTTGGCTATAATTTTCTCAAAATTCCAAATAGTCGCTTTTGGGTGTAGTGTATAATTCAAGAGTCCTTTTTCTTGTAATTTTTTTACAACATAAGCTGAATAAGCTGGGGCGCCTGTTGCGCCAGGAGAATTATAGTTTAATATGTGATATGAATTTGAACTTTCTAACTCCATAACGTCTGGCAAAAATGTGCCTTCTGGCGTTATGATAGATGATCTTATTCCAGCTGTGCCACGTTCTGCGAAATATGCTGGTTTTATTTTTGGTATAAATTGTTGTACACGTTCAATCATTGCAGTTTTTGAGATTGAACTGAGCCATTCCTTTGATATCAATGATATAAAATCAGGATTCAAAAGCAATTTTCGTGCATTTCCCGTAACTATTTCAGATAGTTTTGAGATGAGTGTGCCTACATCACCATATCCTGAATAAGTTTCTGAGCTTGGAACAGGAACCGCGTTTGGACCAACCTCACTCCTACCATCTGATCGCAGAATCCAATGCGGGTCAAGAAATGGAAAATCTGGGAAACTAGCAACTGAATAAATATTCGTTTTTACGAGGTTAGCATATTCTTTTTGCGCTATCCAGTATTCGCCTCTAAAGTGAAGATCCGAATACTCTTTTGCAAGGCCAAACTTTTTTGCAACATCAAGTGAATGCCCCCCCGCGCAATTAATTATCAGATCAGCGTGTAGTTGTTCATTATTTTGAAAAGTTATCAATGAACCTTTTTCGTTTTTTTGTATAGATTCAACTTTGTGTTTTAACAAAAATTCAGTTCCATTTTTTTGTGATTCTTTTTTAAGTTCCCGTGTGAATGTGCCATAGTCAACTACAGCATCACGTTTACAAAATAAGGCCGAATGGCAGCTGACGTTTGGTTCTTTTTGTAACACGTCATTTCTGTCAAGCAGTTCAAGATCATTCTCTGAGATACCGTTCTGAACCCCCCATGTCATGTATTTTTCCAAGCTTTTGTGTTGGTCTTCATCTAAGGCCACTTCCAGTGTTCCGACCATCTTCCATCCAAGTCCTCTTTTCTCTGCAAATGATTTCCACAAATCATATGAAAGAAAAGCAGATTTTGCTAGTATTTTCTTTTTTTGTGGATCAAGATAAAATGGCGAATGGACAATTCCCGTGTTACGACTACTAGCGTGAATTGCAACCTCTGACTCTTTTTCAATAACACAGGTTTTGATATCATAAAGACTAGAAAGCCAGTATGAGATTGAGGTTCCAAGTATTCCACCCCCAATTATTGCCACATCGCATTTTGCCAATGTCTACAAATTAGATCCGTATCTTTTAATTGATTATGTAAAAGGCGCCGGGAGAGAGATCTTGTGAATTAGTTCAAAGCCCTACCTTATAGCTATTTAAAGACACCGCAGAATTGCTTGTTCAAAATCATAACGCGGGTTTCATCAAAATTTTACCAAAAAAGTTTCCTTTAAGCATCTTTGTGTGTGCTTCTACCGCATTTTCAAATGGATATATGGAATTAATAATTGATTTGATTTTCCCATGTGACATCCAAAACAAGCCATCTTCAAGCTCAGCCCTTGTTCCCTGTGTTGCGCCTAAAATGTTTGTTCCTTTAAAGAAAATGTGTCTGAGGTCAGTTTGCACGTCATAGCCAGTAGTTGCTCCAGTAGTAACAAGCGTTGCACCGTATTTGAGCAAAGTTAGTTCTTTATTCCAGTGTGAGCCACCAACATGCTCAAAGATCACGTCTACTCCTGACGGTCCACCTTTGTTCTTAGCAAGTTCTTTTGTAATACCAAATACTTCCTTATGCCAATCTTCTTTTCTGTGATCTACCGCATAATCTGCACCAAGTTTTAGACATTCTTCGAGCTTGTTTGGACTTGCAGTTGCAATCACATCACAACCATACAATTTAGCAATTTGAATTCCAAATGTGCCCATTCCCGATCCTCCGCCCATGATAAGAACAGTTTGTCCTGGTTTGATTTTGGCTCTGCCCACAAGCATGTGCCAAGATGTCATAAGTGTCATCGAAGCTGCCGCAGCGTCTTCATAGCTAACATTTTCAGGAATTTTTACAATGTTTACTTCTGGTAAATGAGTAAATTCACAATATCCGCCCCAAAGTGGTCCTGTTTGGAATCCCCACACTTTACGTTCTGGACAATCAAATTCTCTCCCATCAGTACATGCATTACAAACTCTGCATGTAAGATTTCCATGAGAAACAACTCTATCACCGACTTTGAAATTTCTTACATTTTCTCCAACTGCTATGACTTCCCCTGCAGCATCGGTTCCAGAAATGTGTGGCATTGGGATTTGTATTGGTTTTCCTCTCATTCCCCAGATGTCATCATAATTAAGGCCTGCAGCTTTTACTTTGAAAACAACCTCATTTGATTTTGGTATGGGTTCAGGAATTTCTTTGATTTTTAAAATTCGTTCATAATTATCATCAGGTGCATATTCTTCGTATACTAACGCCTTCATCATGGTGATCTATTTTATTTGTGGAAATAGGTTTCTTTTATAATTAATTCCCTTAATCAAAATCAGGCAGAATACTTATGTTTTGATGGTTTGATGTGCTGCTTTTTTCAATCTATTCATTATAGCGAACCCTAATTCGATGTCTTTGATTTCTTTAACGATTATCACATCAGCTCCTTTTTTGTCGAATTTTCTGAAGGAATCAAAAAGATTTCGTGCTATAGTATCGTTATCTTGTCCAATAAATTGTGTCATATCTGATTTGTAATGTGTTTTTTTATTAGTTGTGATCACACCAACCCTTTTTTGTTCTTTATGATATTTTTTGATCAGGCTAGTGATTTTTTGTACGCATCTCTTAGAAGTACCCCTTACCAAAATTATCTTGGCATTTGGTGAATAATGTCTGTATTTCATTCCAGGTGAACGATGAATTAGTTTTGATTTTTTTCCTTTGACCATAGGGTGAACCTTGATTGTTCCAAGAAGGTTTTGTAGTTGTTCTAGTGTTATTCCACCTGGACGTAATAACATTGGAACTTTTCTTGTAAGATCAATTACAGTAGATTCGATTCCAATCTTTGTTTTACCCCCATCAAGAATCAGGTTTATTCTTCCAAACAAATCCTCTGATACATGTTCTGATAAAGTTGGGCTTGGTCGACCAAAAAAGTTTGCAGAAGGAGCAGCAAGTGGAACTCCTGATTCTTTTATCAATAGCTGCGCAATTTTGTTTTTTGGCATCCTGATTGCTACAGTATCAAGTCCACCGGCGGTGATTTTTGGAACAATTTTTGATTTCTTCAAAACAATCGTAAGCGGCCCAGGCCAAAATTTTTTAGTGATTTTTTGTGCAATATTTGGAATATCAGTCGCAAGTTTATTCAGATCTTTTCTGTTACATATGTGAATTATTAGTGGATTATCAGCAGGTCTTCCCTTTGCCTCAAAAATCTTCTTCACAGCAGAAGGATTTAGAGCGTCTGCACCAAGCCCATAAACTGTTTCTGTAGGAAATGCTACGATCTCTCCCTGTTTTATCAGTCGTGCGGCACATCTTATTTTTGAAATTTGAGGTTTTGTTGGACTGATTTTGAGAATTTTTGTTTGCATTTTCCTTGATTTTAAATCAGGTTGTATATAGTTTAGACACCGCCTTTTGGCTTGAGAGGGTTCACTATTGTTTTTGGTTATAATCAGATTTACTATCTTGTTCGATTTCAACTTCTTCAATATTGAATCCTAATTTTTTTGCAGTCTTAACTATTTGAGAAACTCTTGTAAGGATTTCTACCTCATTGTCAATTTCGGTATTAAACTCTAGTTCTACTTTCATGATCAAAACCTAGATTTAGCATTAATAAAAATTGTTATCCACTTAGTATATAGACATACCTAAAACTGTAAGTCATCTAATGTATTACAATGTGTTGCTACCAGTATATGAATCACATATGCGCTAGAAAAAGCGTTGAGTAAAAACAACAGAGGTGGAAGTGAGCACCAGCTGGGGCATATGCGATTGTAGTACGTAATGTTTCCCCCCCCAAATCATGGTGCCCCAGTATTTTTTATGGTAAAAATATGCCAACCGAGTTATGCAGAAAGTGTGGCAATACCCTGCAAGCGTATGCTACTTGCTACTGCTGTAAGCAAGTGGTTCAGAAAATTTGTGCAGATTGTAAAACAATAAAGTATGAAGTCCATTATCACAAACAGGGTGGTATTAACTTGGAGCTAATCTAAATTGCTGTCTTAGTGGAACCCTCTTCCTTGAAGATCGAAACATAGTTCAATTTTTGTTATGGTGTTAATTCGATTATTTATTGTCTATAAAGTTTAATGAATTCTTTCCAGAGATTTTGTTTTCTATAGCCCGATTAGCAATTTTATCAGAAACTTTCATTTTGGTGTAAAAACAATAGCTACTGTACTTCCGGTGGTTTTCACTTCCATTTTTTGTTTCAGAATATCATGAGAAAGTTCTGAAACCATGGTCTTAACGTACAACGACCATTTTCTTCCCAGATCGTGTTGTATGATAAAACTATACGAGTTTTCTTTTTTTTCTATGTAATGTTGCATCCATGCTACATTTAGCCAAGAACGGAGAATTTCTATGAACTCAACCAGACTGTGACTTCCCTTTGTGAAAATTAGTATATCTCTGAATGCCTCTTTCTCGATTTTTTGAGCCAAATTTATTATCTGTTTGTCATTCATGGAGCTTATAGCATATTTTACGAAGGGTTTCGTCATAGGAAGGAGACCAGCTTTCCTTTCATATCTTTCCCAATTGATATGGTTTGAGAGTATTTTTGATACAAGAGAGTTAAGATTAGTCTTTTCTAGTTCAGCCTCTTTCTTTAATTCTTCTAGGAGTAATGATACTAGCCGGAAGGTGATAGTCTGAGTCTTCTTTCTTTTGACTTCTGCATTGTCTCTCCAACCCACAGATAATCCATGTATTGAACGATTAAAAGACTATCCTCACTAAATCGCTGTAAAACCAGTCTCTGTTATTCTCTTGTGTTACATTGTGTTGCTACTTACATATGAGTCACATTTACATTACAACCAAGTATGACAGAAAAACTAGATCCAATCAGAATTCTTGATGGGATAATAACCGACTTAAAATATCGAGCTCAAAACCAGGATGAAATGGGTAACAAAATAGTACTAAGCAAACTTGTAGACAAGATGATACAAGTCAAAAAGCAATATCTGTTTGAAATGGCAGAACAAGAATACGCAAATACTGCTTCAAAATAATAAAAAAGACATGATAATGCGAGATAATAGATTTGCTACGGCAATTAATTGCATTGATGGCAGAGTCCAGCAGCCTGTTTCGAACTGGCTGAAAAGAAGCTATTCTGTAAGTTATGTTGATACTATAACAGAGCCCGGTGTTGACAGACTATTTTCTGAGACAAATATAGATAAAATACAACAGTTAAAATCAAAAGTTATAATGTCAAGGAATGCACATGGATCGAATATAGTGGTAGTTTCAGGGCATTATGATTGTGCCGGAAATCCAGTCACAAAAAGTGACCACGTGAATCATATCAAGAAAGCAACCAAGATTATTCAATCTTGGAATCTGTCAGTTAAGGTAATTGGAGTCTGGGTTAATGAAAATTGGGAAGTTGAGGTAGTGACATGATGCGCATAATTTTATTGCAAAAAGTGATCTAGTAGCATGGGAGTCATTTCATGTAACGGTATTTGTCTGCGGTACAAAGCTAGTAATGGAAGTCCGAGACATGGGAGATATAGATTAGGGCAAAAGAGATGTCAAATTTGTGATCTATTTGTTTTCTGGGATGGAATACGGTGTCCATGTTGTGGGTTTACCCTTAGAACGAAATCGCGAAATTCGAAATTCAAAAACAGAGTTCGGTTCACGGAATGATTATTCAATAAGATAGCATAATAACTTCGTTAGAAGATAATGCAAACCAAGAAATGCAAATGCAAATGTGGTTGTACGAGGGAATTAATGAATCGTTATTACGATGTATGTGTGTACTGTCAACTTGGAACACATTTGGATGCGAATGAGTCATGTTAGAATCATCTGTAAAAATATAGTTCAACGCCCGACAAACTTTTTCGGATTTTTAAAAAATCAGGTTCAAACCTTATATAGTAAAAATAGGAGCGCCGGGAGAGAGATTTGAACTCTCGAACCCTTGCGAGTACGCGCTTTATGGTA
>JBBDNF010000006.1:0-1509 GCA_040877685.1 Nitrosopumilaceae archaeon | reverse complement strand
ACCAAAGATGATTTAATATGAGTCTTGGAATTTCAGCAACTCAATATCTTCAACAAGTAAGAGATGGTTCAACATCTGTAGAAGAATATATTGCAAATACATTAGAAAGAATACAAAAAGTAGAGAAGAATGTACATGCCTTTATTTCAGTAAATGAAAATGCGTTATCCCAAGCAAAACAAATAGACAAAAAACTAAAGGCCAAAGAAAAAGTTGGTTCATGCCTTGGCATGCCTGTTTCAATAAAAGACAACATCTGCACTAAAGGAATGAAAACCACATGCGCCTCAAAAATTCTAGAAGATTTTGTTGCACCATATGATGCAACCGTTGTATCTAGGCTAAAATCACAAGATGCCATAATTATTGGAAAGGCAAACCTTGATGAGTTTGCAATGGGTTCTACGACAGAGTTTAGCTATTTTGGACCCACAAGGAACCCATGGAACACTGACTATGTCCCTGGTGGCTCATCAGGTGGAAGTGGGGTTTCAGTGAGTGCACTTGAGTGTCTTGCTTCACTTGGGTCAGATACTGGCGGTTCTGTAAGGAGTCCTGCAAGCTTTTGCTCAGTTGTTGGCCTCAAGCCCACATACGGCTTGGTAAGCAGATATGGTCTGGTTTCCTTTGCAAACAGCATAGAGCAGATAGGTCCACTTGCAAGAACCGTAGAAGATGTAGCTTTAATTTTGAATATTATTTCAGGTCATGATCCACATGACAATACTACATTAGATAATGGCAAATCTGATTACACAAAAGATCTTGATGCAGGAATTTCTGGAAAAAAAATTGGAATTATTTCAGAAATGGTTGGAGATGGAGTCGATAAAGACGTAGTGGCTGCTACAAACAGAGCGGTATCAAAACTACAAAGACTTGGAGCTGAATGTATTCCAATATCAATTGATTCGGCAGTGCATTCTGTTGCAGCATATTATACCATTGCTTCTGCAGAAGCAAGTAGCAACCTCGCACGATATGACAATATACGATATGGATATAATTTTGATCTTGAAGGATACGAATTCAACGCTTACATATCAAAAGCAAGAGGCAGTTTTGGTCCTGAAGTAACAAGAAGAATGTTGCTTGGTGCATTTGTACTCTCAGCTGGTTATTACGGAAAATACTACTTGAAGGCCCAAAAAGTAAGAAGCCTGATAAAATCACAACTTGATGAAGCCTTCAAAAAAGTAGATCTACTTGTTGCACCAACAATGCCAATTTTGCCATTTAAAATCGGTGAAAAAATAGATGACCCGCTTACGCTTTATCTTCTTGACATAAACACCATAATTGCAAATCTGGCCGGAATTCCAGCCATTTCTGTTCCATACGAGCTTGCACACGGTCTTCCTATTGGAATCCAGTTCTTTGCAAATAGTATGCAAGAAAAATCGCTTTTGCAAGCAGCTTATGCCTTGCATAAGACAACAAACCTTCCGGAGGTTCCGATTTGACTAAGATAGGTCTTGAGATTCACTGTCAGCTTACAAAACTTGAGAG
>JBBDNF010000005.1:4072-8048 GCA_040877685.1 Nitrosopumilaceae archaeon | reverse complement strand
AACCAAGCTTTGCTTTGTGTTTCTTGATATCTGATTCTTCTACTTTCTTAAACAGCGGGGAGACTGCACCAAGCTTGTGGTCTGGTTTTAAATCAAACTCTGAAATAGAGTCCCATGATTGCTCACAAAGTTTTTCTTTCATACCAAGCTGTGTCCAGATCTTTTCTGCTGAATCTGGTATAAACGGCAATAATGCAATAGCAAGACTGCGAACCGCATTAACTGAGATGTAAATGCAGTTGTTTGTTCCAACCCCATCCTTCCAAGGTTCCTTTTTCTGGAAATATTGGTTAAAGTGAGCTGAAAATTCCAATATCTTTTTGAGCGCCCTATCAAGATTATTTTGCTCCAGCAAGCTGCCCACGTCTGCTGACAGCTGCTTGATTTTGTCTATGGCTTGCTGATCAACAGAATCGAAGTTACCACCGGCTGGAACAGTGCCTCCCAAAGTTTTTTGTGTAAATCCCAAGGCACGGTTTACAAAGTTACCAACGTTTCCTATAAGCTCTGAATTTATTTTTGCAGCAAATTCTTCCCAATCAAAATTAAGGTCATCTTGACTATGTGGTGTAATTGATATGAGGTAAAATCTCAGGTAATCAGCTGGGTACAAGGTGAGAAATTCTTTGAGTCCTATGTACCAGCTTCTGCTCTTTGAGATCTTTTTTGCCTGTAGCATTAGATGCCCTCTTGTTGGGATATAATCAGGCAGCTTGTACTCTTTTTTTATGCCAAGCCTCATAGCAGGCAAGAACAGATAATGGTGGTATACGATGTCCTTTCCAATAAAATGGTAAATGTCAGCAGAGTTCCAAAATTTTTTGCCATCTATTCCCTTGTCGTTTAGGAACTTGATTGATGACGAAATGTATGCCAGATGGTTATCAAACCAGCCGTAAAACACCTTCCCTTTGGCTTCAGGCAAAGGAATTGGAACTCCCCAGCTTATGTCTCTTGTAATGTCCCAATCTACCAGTCCGTCACGAATCCAGTTTTGAACATATTTTTTTACGTCTTTTTGCAGATGCCGATTTTCTTCAAGCCAACCAGTCAAGTCGTTTATAAAATTTGTAAGTTTGAAAAAGTAGTGCTTTGTCTTTTCTTTCATAGGTTGATTTTTGCATATGGCGCACCGTGGATTTTCTATCTCTGCTGGAACTCTCCCACATTTTTCACAAAGGTCAGAATACTGGTCTTCAGCCTTGCAATAAGGACAGGTTCCAATAACGTATCTGTCAGGCAGGAATTTCTTGTCAAATTTGCAATAAAACTGGATTATTTCCTTTTCATAGATGTGATCATTTTCAAGTAACTTTTTGAATACGTACTGAACAAATTCTATGTTTTCAGGCGAGCTTGTCCTGTAGAAGAAATCAAACTTTATACCAAATGCAGTAAAGTCTTCAAGATCACGTTTATTCCAGAACTTGACATATTCTTCGGGGTTTTTCTTTTCTTTTTCTGCTTGAATTAGAATTGGTGTACCATAGTCATCAGATGCACAAATATAGTATGCCTCTACTCCTTTTTGTTTTAGAAACCGAGTGGTTACATCTGCGGGCAAATATGTTGATGCTACATGACCAAGATGAATCTCGCCGTTTGCGTAAGGTAATGCACTGGTTATGATTGCCTTGTTGTTCATTAGATCTGTAAAGTGCGAGGCGAATTTAAGCTATCCCCAGCTTTTGGCATACTTTAGCTGAGCTTTTGTTGGTGTATCAATTTTAACATCCATTGCCTTTAGTGCATCAACTGCTATCTGCTTGTCTATCTCGTGTGGTACTGTTATCACTCTCTTTCCTATTTTTTTATGATTTTTTGCTATGTGTATCATGGAAAGAAGTTGGTTTAAAAAAGACAGAGCCATTACTTCAGGCGGGTGACCTTCTGCTGCAACAAGGTTTGCAATTCTTCCTTTTCCGATAAGATAAACTCGTTTTCCATTTTTGAGTACACACTCATCAAGGTGCGGCCTTACTTCTCTTACGGATTTTGATTCATTTAGTAAAAAGTTGGCATCTACTTCAACATCAAAGTGACCTACATTTCCCATTATTGCGCCTTCTTTCATTTTCATTATGTGTTCTTTTCTTATCACCCTAGTCTGACCTGTTGCTGTGATGAACATGTCTCCAATTTTTGCGGCCTCGTCCATTGTTAGAACCTCATAGCCATCCATGTGAGCCTCTAAGGCTCGTATAGGGTCTACCTCTGTCACAAAGACCTTAGCGCCTAATCCATGGACTCTTGCGGCAACTCCTCTTCCTACCCAACCATAGCCTGCAACAACTACACGCTTGCCAGCAAAGAGCAAGTTTACTGCCCTAAAGAATCCATCAATTGTGCTCTGGCCAGTTCCGTATCTGTTATCAAACATGTGTTTTGTGTAAGCATCGTTTACAGAAATTACAGGGTAACGTAGCTTTTTCTGATTTTCCAAAGCTTTGAGTCTTATTACTCCAGTTGTTGTTTCTTCAGTTCCCCCCATTATTTTCAGTGATGAAAATTTTGAACTGCCATGAACCTTGCTGTGACAGTCAGAACCATCATCAGTCAAAATTTGTGGCTTGTGACTGAGCATCTTTTCAATGCACCAGTCATATTCTTTAGAAGTTTGACCTGCCCACGCATAAATGTGAATGCCGCTTGACGCAAGAAAAGCTGCAATATCATCTTGTGTTGAAAGCGGGTTTGCACTGCATGCACTGACCTGCGCTCCAAGTGCTTTTGCACCCATTAACAACACCGAAGTCTCTTTTGTAATGTGTAAACATACCCCAAGTCTGATACCTTTTAGTGGTTGTGATTTTTTTAGTCGATCAACTGTATTTGTAAGAATCTTCATGTGACTCTTTGCCCATTCATGGGAAAGTTTGCCTTTTTGTGCAAGCTTTAGATCTTTTATCTTACTCATATAATGGGTCTCAAAATGATGTGGTATAAAATACTATCAAATAACAATCTAAATATTGATCAAATCTTGGTGTGAAAAACATGGTCTGGAAAAAGATTGCTGAAAATTATGCCATTCCACAAGGACAGGGCAAGGAATTCTCAGTTGATGGAAAACGCATTGCCATCTTTAACCAAAATGGATTTCATGGTCTTGACTCAATATGCGTACACCAAGATGGCTCCCTTGCACCTGGCAAACTGGAAGGAGATATAGTCGAATGTCCTTTGCATTTTTGGCATTACAACATCAAAACAGGTGATCTTTTAGATTACATCAAAGGTGTCAAGCTTAAGACCTACAAGGTTGAGGCAAAAAGCGACGGCCTCTATATTGATGTTTGATAAAAATAGTATCCCCATACGCACGAAAAATCCCGCTACTAGATAATATCAAACATTATGATTTGTTGGAAGGGTTAACATACTGACTTGTGTCATAACGTTGTCATGGCAAAAAGAAAAACAGGCAAACATCTAAGAAGAGCAGACCAGAATGCTGCTCGCAGAAAGAGAAAATAGGCTTCTTATCTGCGTTAAGGTTTAATTCCAATAAACCAGTTTAAGAATCATTGAATCAGGCTGTTCTTGAAGAGATTACAAAAAAAGACTATACTACAATACAGAAAAAGATTGAGACATTTCTTGTAGACGAAGTCACGCAAAGAGAGGCCTCCGGAGTCATTTTTGGCCTAAGTGGAGGAATAGACTCTGCTGTGATTGCTATGCTGTGTGCAAAATCTCTTAAAAATAAATCACTTGCTCTTATAATGCCGGATTCAAAAATTACACCTAGAGTCGATACTGAAGATGCACTCAAACTTGTTGACAGACTTGGAATCGAATACAAACTTATTGACATTAGTTTTGTTCACAATGAATACTCAAAATATCTAGAACCAAATCCTCTGGCACTTGGGAATCTTAGAGCTAGAATAAGAGCAAATATTTTGTATTACTATGCAAACGCCAAAAACTATCTAGTGCTTGGCTCAAGTGATAAAAGTGAATTTTTGATCGG
>JBBDNF010000005.1:0-3972 GCA_040877685.1 Nitrosopumilaceae archaeon | reverse complement strand
ATTGTTGAGAAAATCCACAAACTGTACAAAAAAAGCGAACACAAGAGAATAACTCCAAAAGCTTGCCAATTATAAAAAACAGATGTGATATAGTTTGAAAATTTTTGATACCCTATCAAACACGGAAAAGGAATTAGAAACATCAGGAACAGTTAGAATTTACCTTTGTGGCGTAACTGTGTATGATGAAAGTCACATAGGTCATGCCAGAACTATAATTGTATTTGACACGCTAAGGAGATTTCTACAATCTCAGAGAATAAAGGTGCAGTTTATTCAAAACTTTACTGACGTTGATGACAAGATAATAAATCGCGCAAGAGAAGAAAACGCCTCTGCACATGACCTAAGCACAAAATACATTACGCGTTATTTTGAAGACTTTGACCGCTTAAACGTCAAGCGTGCTGACAATTATCCAAAGGCAACAGAACACATGCAGGAAATGATTAATCTTATCAAAAGTCTACTTGACAAAAAATGTGCATATGCGTCAAAAAATGGGATTTACTTTTCTGTTTCAAAATTCAAAGAATATGGTAAGCTATCAAAGAAAAAAATTGATGAACTCATCTCTGGAGCAAGGGTTGAGGTTGACGAGACCAAAAATGATCCATTAGATTTTGCACTATGGAAATTTGCTACTGACGAACCCAAGTGGCCAAGTCCATGGGGAGAAGGAAGGCCCGGATGGCACATAGAGTGTTCTGCTATGAGTCTCAAATACCTTGGTGAAACTTTTGAAATCCATGGGGGTGGAAGAGATCTAATATTTCCTCATCACGAAAATGAGATTGCCCAGTCTGAATCTCATACAGAGAAAACTTTTGCAAAAATTTGGATGCATGCTGGAATGGTGACTATGAATGGCGAAAAGATGTCCAAGTCACTTGGCAATATAAAATCGGTAGATTATGTAATTAAAAACTGGGGCCCAAATATAATCAGGCTGTTTTGTCTTTCTGGTCATTATTCAAAACCAATTGATTATTCAGAAGAGCTTCTAAAGGAGAACATGATCAAGTGGCGTCAAGTAGAAAATTGTTACTTTGAACTAATCTTAGCTGAAGGAGATGGTCCCACAGAGACAGCTCAAAAACTAGTTTCTGAGACAAAAAGAGAGTTTGAAGATGCGTTCAAATCTAACTTTAATACGCCGGTTGCACTTGGAGTTTTTTTCAAATTTGTCAAGGAGCTAAATAGATTAGCAGCCACAGAAACTCTCACTCAATCAATTGCAGAAATAGCTCTTCCTGAATTTGAGAGAATTATTGAAATTCTTGGCTTGAAAATTCCTAAAATAACAAATGAGGAGAAATCAGTCGTAACCGATCTTATCAAAAAGCGTGACGTGTTTAGAAACCAAAAACAGTTTGATGAAGCAGATAAAGTAAGAAAGCAAATTTCAGACATGGGAGTTACATTGATTGATCATAAAAAAAGAACACTGTGGATGAAACAGGAAAAAATCGCCGCAGAAAATTAGGATTTTTTTGTTACAGCGCTAACCAATGATATGACATCTCTGTCACGTAACTGGTAGCTTACAGGCAACCTAACACCATATCTTAAATCCTTGGCATAAAGAAGGCCTTTTGTTAATTCTGTGTGGATCTCTTTTGCCAAGTCTTCTACAGTAGAACCGTCTTTCATCAGTATGAGATCTGGCAGCACCCTTCCCTTTTTGTCAGAAAGCTTTTCAGGATTAGCTACTGGGTATATTGAATTCATTTTTAAAAGCTTGAAAACCGTTACATTGATTGCAAACTGTACTCCTGTTCTCATGTATTCGCCAAATATGTCTTTTTTGATAAACTCTAGCGCCTCAATCTGTTTTTTGTTTAGTTCGGTTTTGTTTAGTATCTCAAATTGTTCAGAACCAGGCGCATATTTTATCAGTCCCTTTTGTTCTGCACGCCTTAAAGAAAGCTCGCTGTCTGCACTTGCTGGGACTATTATGGTATCAACATATTTTTCCCGCAGCCTATCAAAGTACTTGTCGGCCCCTGGTATGTCTATCTTGTTTGCAACAATCAGAGTAGGCTTTGATATCTGTCTTAGATATGTTGCAAGTTTTTTGCTATCATGTGTGTCAAAGTTATCAAAGTCCTTGTCTTCTAGGCCTGTAGATTTTAGGGCTTCTTTTACGTGGCTTTCTTTTACTCCAACACCTCTGAATACATCTGCTATGACAGTTACGGGTTCTGCTTCTGAATGAATTAGTTTTGATATTTTTTCTCGATTTCCCTCTAGTAGTTTGAGATACCACATTATCAGCTCCTCTTCAATGTCCGCAACATCTGATATCGGATCCCCACTGCCAACCTCGGTAATTTTGCCAGACGCATCAATACTTCCTGATACATCTACAACATGTAACAAGGCATCTGACTGTGATGCAACAGAAAGAAACTGATTCCCAAGTCCTTTGCCAGCCCATGCATCCTTTATCAAGCCTGGAAGATCTATCAATTCAACTGGAATAAAGCGCCAGCCATCGCTGCATTTTGAATTTTGTGGCTGATCCTGTACATTAAATTCTGTGTGTACACAGGGCGTGATTGCATTACCCATTGCCCGCTCTGGCTTTTTTGTTGTAAAAGGATAAGTTGAGATTTCAGAAGTAGAAAGTGTTGCTGCATTAAAAAACGTAGTCTTGCCCGTGTTTGTCTTACCGATAAGGCCAATTTTTATTGCCATGAATTAATTTCAGAATGTGAATATTTATCTGTGCCGAAGAAAATTAAATCAAAAAAAGTAGTTATGATTTTTCTTTGAGTTTCTTAGCAACGTTTTTGAGCTCCTCTGCGTGCCACGATATTTCATCTAGCTCTTCTTTTGTTATGGTATCATCCCATTTTTCAAGCGCGAGTTTTGAAATTTGTGACGAGTTGTATATCAAACCCCAGTATGGATGGTGTTCTGCTGTGGTGTACGCAATCTCAAAAACTTCTTCCAAACCCAACTTGGCACGCCCTAACGAATCTGTTTTTTCCCCATAGATTCTGATTATATTGGACTCCAGATCAGCTTGAATTTTCATTAACATGTTTTTGTCTTCAAATGACTTTGCAAGCTTGACTATTGACTCATAAAATTCTGAAAATTTTTCGTCAGCCATATTCTAAAATAGTCTCTGATGTTCTGCCAGCATGCATCTATTAAACACTACATCAATTCCAGCCTTTCTTGCAAGCTCTTCAGCTTCTGGATTGTGTATGCCTTCTTGTAACCATATTACCTTAGGATTTTTCTTTATTGCCTCGCGAACCACTGGCAGTACTTCCTCAGATGGTCTAAACACATCTACAATGTCTACAGAGTCTGGCACTTCGGTAATTTCTTTATAACATTTTTTATCCAGTATTTTATCAGCCGTCGGATTGACTGGAATTATATTATATCCTTTTTCTGCCAGATATTTTGGAACATAGTGTGCAGCTTTTTCTGGATTCTTTGATATTCCAATAACTGCAATATTTTTTAGTAAATAGAATTTTCTTATTTGTTCATCGGTGTACGAATCTCTTTCCATGTTTTCATTTACGGTGAACTTGATTAATATCTTGTGGGAATCGATTTATAGGGAGACTTGGGAAATATGTCAATATGGAACCAGAGCCAAAAGATGTCATAATTCTTAGTGCAATTAGCAAAGGTGCCAAAAAGTTTGACAAGATAGAAAAGGTGACAAAGATTTTTGGCCAAGAATTAAATGATATGATGGAAAGGCTAGAAAAAAATGGCCTTATTACTGTGATAGAAAAAAAGGGATTCTTTGGTCCAAAAAAAGATATTGTCCTGACTGAAAAGGGTCAAAGGGAGCTTGAGGAAAGAAAATTCGAGTTACAGAAAAACTGGAATCAGATGGTTACCATGTGGAAGAGTGGCGATAAGCAAAAACTGCAGCAATACATGGACAACAACAAATCTTTCATTCCTTCAATGATGTTTTTGGGCATAATGGATATA
>JBBDNF010000004.1:0-41852 GCA_040877685.1 Nitrosopumilaceae archaeon | reverse complement strand
CCAATAACATGTAATCCGCCTCAAATATTGGAAAATGGAATTTGTGTAAATCCACCTCCAATAACATGTAATCCGCCTCAAATATTGGAAAATGGAATTTGTGTAAATCCGCCACAAAATAAGTGCCTTATTGCAACTGCAGCATTTGGTTCTGAACTAGCACCACAGGTTCAACAGTTAAGAGAGACAAGGGACAACGTGGTAATGCAGACACAATCCGGTGCTGCATTTATGACTGCGTTTAATGCAGTATACTACTCCTTTGCACCCACAGTAGCAGGCTGGGAAAACCAAAACCCACTCTTTAGGGAAGTTGTCAAAACCAGCATAACACCATTAATTACGACACTTTCAATTCTAAACTATGTCAACATTGGTTCTGATGCTGAGATGCTAGGATATGGGATAAGTGTAATACTGCTAAATATTGGAATGTATTTTGTTGCTCCAGCTATAGTAATAATGAGATTGAGGCACTACACACAAGACAAATAAAACAAGATTTCAAAACTCAATATTATTATACGAACTAGGCCGTGAATTTATTATTACATGATTCCACTTCGTGATGAAAATCCAAAACCTGCCGGTTACAGACCAAAAGTTACTTACGCACTAATTGCCATAAATGTAATAATATTTTTGTGGGAAGTTGTATCCATAGGACAATTCTTTGAGTTTACAAACCAAAGAGCTGCGATAATCTTTTATCAATATGGAACTGTTCCAGCTGAAATAACAGAAGGGTTGATTGACAGAGATTACGGAGTGATAGCGCCACTTTTCTCTTCAATGTTTCTTCACGCTGGAATAATACATCTTGGAGGAAACATGCTATTTTTGTATATTTTTGGAGACAATATTGAGTATAGATTTGGACGAGTAAAATATCTGGCATTATACCTTTTCTGGGGAATTATAGCAGGTTCTGTACACATAATAACAGATCCGTCAAGCGAAATTCCTGCTATAGGAGCATCTGGTGCTATATCCGGTGTACTTGGGGCATATCTTGTGTTGTACCCACATGCAAAAATCATGACCATGATGTTTTTCGGGTTTTTCATGAGGATGTTACATATTTCTGCAAAGTGGTACCTACCCTTCTGGTTCATATTTCAAAATGTTTTGCCTGCACTGATTGGTTCAAGTGGATCTGGGGTTGCCTTTTGGGCACACATTGGAGGATTTCTGATAGGTCTTTTGTCAGGCTACATTTACAAAAAAATGCATGGTACAGAGTTCACATACGGAACAAGATATGGATGGAAAGGTTACAAGTAAAAACATTCAAAATTTTTCCTATCAAGAAAAATACATAATTGTTTGTCTCAAGGAATAAATTCAGCTCTAGTAATGAAGACACATGCCATTAATAACAGTCTTACTGTATCCTGGCAGAACAGAAAAACAAAAAGAGGATTTTGCAAAAGCCATAACGAAATCTGCGGTAGAAATTCTCAAGACAAAAGAGAATCATGTAATTGTGGTCTTTGAGGAACACCCAAAAGAAAACTGGTATATGGCTGGAAATCCCCTTTAAACTACATTTTTATTTTAACTCAGTTTACAAAATCTATGACAAAGGTTGCACTTGTGCAATTTCAAGCAGATACGGACAAGCACAAAAACCTAAAAAAAATTCTTGATTACATCAATAATGCTGCAAACAGAGGAGCAAAACTGTGTGCATTTCCAGAATTTATGATGTTTTTTACTCCCTCTTCCCAGTCAGCAAAAGAACTTGCAAGTTTAGCTGAAACAATAAATGGTAAGTTTGTTTCTACAATTTCAAAATGTGCACAACAAAACTCTATTCAAGTTGTTGGAACTTTCTATGAAAAAAGTCCAAGGGCTGACAAAGTCTATGATACATCCTTTGTAGTTGATAAAACAGGCAAAGTCATATCAAAATATAGAAAGATTCACCTTTATGATGCACTAGGCACTAAAGAATCCAAAAAACTGTATCCAGGATCTAAAATTACAAAGCCGATTAGCACAACAATAGGAAAAGTGGGAATGATGATCTGTTATGATTTGAGATTTCCTGAGATGTCACGGACTTTAGCATCTTCAGGATCAGAATTTCTTATTGTTCCATCAGCGTGGGTAAAAGGTGACATGAAAGAAGAACATTGGATAACAATCAACAGAACACGCGCAATTGAGAATGGTTGTTATGTCTTAGCACCAGATCAAGTTGGCAACATATACTGTGGTAGAAGCTTGGCTGTTGATCCCTATGGAAAGATACTTTTGGATATGAAAAAGAAAGAAGGAATTGGAATCGTTGACGTATCACTTGATCTAGTAAAACAAATTAGAAAAAAACTCCCACTTTTACAGAACAGAAGAACAGATATCTACACAGACTTTAGAATTTAGTGTTCCTACTTTCACATTTTATGTTAGGGCATTGCCTTGTCCATTTCTGTTTAATTGAATATCTAAAAAGAATCATGGGCCATGCACAAAACTTACAAGGAATTTTTGTTGTACAAACCATTCCTCTTTGTATTAATGGTGATGATGCTCTACAGCCATTGTAATAATTTGAACAACCAATAAATCTTTTTTTTGTTTTACGAGAACGTATCACCATCAGTTTTCCTAAGTGGCACTGTGGGCAATCAACTAATCCATTGTGTGGAGTATTTGTTCCAAGTATGACATATTTCTTTTTTTTCTCAGACCAAGAAAGATACCCATTTTTGTCATAATACTGTTTTATTTCATTTTTCATCTTTGCAATTTTTCGTTCAGTAATTTTAATAGAGTTTCGTGAAGTTACAAATTTTTTCTTTTCAACTACCTGAATTTGAGTGAAGTTTTTTTGTTGCACTGTCATTATGTCATCTTCTTGTAATTGAACATTAGTGAAGAATTTTTATATGGAATCTAGTCAGCGAGATTTGTGGAAAGAGTCTGTGTTATTGGTGCGGGAAGCACAAAGTATGGCAAATTACAGGACAGCATTACTGATATTGCAGTTCAGGCGTCAGCAGATGCCATAGAAAGTGCTGGTATTGAACCAAAAGAGATTCAAGCAGGCTACATATCAAACGTGTTTGGCATAGCAGACAAGCAGGTACATCTGGGACCCGTTATAATGAGTAATCTGGGTATTCCAGAAGTACCATCATTGTCTATCGAATCTGCTTGTGGAAGTGGTTCTGTCTCCTTTAGAGAAGCATATGCAAATGTAGCAGCTGGATTTTATGATGCAGTTTTAGCAACTGGTGTTGAAAAAGTAACTCATATCGGAACAGAATGGACCACGACATACTTTTCTTATTGCTCGGACTTTTTCTATGAAGGAGGAGCTGGTGCATCATTTCCTGGTTTATTTGCATCAATAGCTCGAGCTTATTTGGTAGAGTTCAAAGCAACTGAAGAAGATCTTGCACTAGTTGCAGTAAAAAATCACGATAATGGTTTACTAAACCCAAAAGCACATCTAAGAAAAAAAATTACAGTTGATGATGTAATGAAATCTGCAGTTGTTGCTAGCCCACTTAAATTGTATGATTGTTGTCCATTTTCTGATGGTGCAAGTGCAGTAATTATCTGTAACGAAAAATTTGCTAAAGCTCACACAAAAAACTACATTCAAGTTATAGGATCAGGTAGAGGAGGATCACCAGCCGCATTACAAGGTAGAGAGTATCTTACAACAATACCTAGTACAAAAATTGCAGCTCAAGCTGCATATAAGATGGCTGGACTTACACCAAAAGATATTGATTTTGCAGAAGTTCATGATTGCTTTACAATTGCAGAGCTAGTTGACACAGAAGACTTGGGATTTTTTGAAAAAGGAAAAGCAGTTGACGCAGTGCGACAAGGATTGACAAAACTAAATGGTGCCATACCGATAAACCCCTCAGGTGGATTGAAATCAAAGGGACATCCTATCGGCGCAACAGGAATTGGTCAAGTAGTAGAAGTCTTTGATCAACTTACTGGAAAAGCCGGTGAAAGGATGGTAAAAGATGCTAAAATTGGTCTAACACACAACTTTGGTGCAACAGGTGCAAGCTGCGCAGTTCACATATTCAAAAGTGTATAATTTGGCAGCAAAAGAGGAATTCATCACTACTGTCAAATCAGGCAAGATTCTTGCCCGTAAATGCACAAAATGTGGCTATTTGCACCTTCCTACCACCTATTTCTGCCAAAATTGCGGAAATAGAGGGTTTGAAAATGTCTCAATTGAAGGAAAAGGCACTGTTGTAACATATACTATAATCACGGTTCCGCCAGCAGGATATGAAAAGTATACCCCATATGCTTGGGTGGTAATGAAACTAGATGGTGTGAATTTACGAATTTCTGGCTTTATGCAAAATATAAAATCACCTCCTGATCTTCCACTTGGCACAAAAGCAAAAATTGCTGGTTACGATGAACGCGGCATATTGATAGAAAAACTGTAAACCAAATTTATTAAACTGATTAAAAAAAACTCAAAACAGTTCTTTTATAATTTTATCCTAAAATGATCGCATGTCAGTTGATGTTGTATGTGGTAAATGTGGAGCAAAAATAGCAAACATGCGTATGCTCAAATCCGTTAAAGAAGTTATTAGACCATACAACAACAAATGTCCCTCCTGTGGGCAAAGTCTTTCTACATCGGAATTTACTGTAGATGTACAGAAAAACTGATCAAAAATAGGGGTGTAATGATCTATTTCGTCACAAATCTTATTTACTGACGCTATATAGACATGCCTATGGAAGTTAGCGAGGATTTTGAGGAGCAGAAGCGAGGAGGAATTTTAGCATCAGCATCAAAGCGTGTAAGAATGATCTTTTCTGTAATGGCAAGCCCAAACAGGATAGATATTTTACGTATTTTAAATTCAAAAGGTCCACTTACTTATTCTGAACTCAAGTCACTTGCTGGCTTCAAATCAAAGAAGGAAAGTGGAAAATTTGCATACCACCTAAGAAAGTTGCTACGACAGTCACTTGTTGCCTTAAATAAATCTGAAAGACGCTATACTATAACAAATCTTGGAAAACTTGTCCTAAGCCTTGCAAGACAGATTGAAGAACGTTCCATAATAGAAAGTGGAAAGATGTACGTGCGAACCTCTCATGAGGCAATAGAGGAGTTTAACTCTCACAAGATAATCCAATCTCTTGTACGTGAAGGCAGCCTTCCATTAGAATTAGCCCAAAAGATAACAGAAGAGGTAGAAAATCGTATTTACAAGTTCCAAACTGCCTACCTTACTGCTTCTTTGATACGTGAAATGGTTAATTCTGTCTTGCTAGAACATGGTCACGAAGACTATAGGCATAAACTTGCCAGGTTTGGGCTACCTGCCTACGATATTCATGAAATGATTACAAACGTAGATGGTATACATAATGGCGTAGAAGGACTGCTTTTTAAGACAGGCCAGACCGTATTTGGAGAACATCTGGTTCTTAATACATTACCAAAGGATGTAGCGGATTCACACCTTTCTGGAGACATACATATAACAAATACTGGAATATGGTCACTCCTCCCAGATACAATATTTGTAAACATCAAAGAACTTATTGAAGATGGAATTGACCTTAGAGGCAAATTCCTTGGCGTAACAAGGCTGTCACCAGTTAAGACCTTGGATGATCTTACCACATCACTTTCGTTACTTACTTCGTTATTATTCAAGGAGGCATCACAAGAGGTAATTATGGATGGTTTGATAACGGTTTTACAAAAATATTCAAAAAACCTATCAGAAGTTGAAGAAAAAATAGCAAGTACATTTGCAACTACATCGTCCACACCACGATACGGCAAAAATGCAACACTTGTTTCCTTCAGAATATCACTTGGAACTGATTCTAACTCTAAAATCATAGGTGCAGTGCTTGCCGGATACAAAAAATATGTAAAATCAACGCCTATCCCACATATAGGAATAATAATAGACTATGAAAAAGGCAAAGTCAGCGAGTTTTCTGCTATTCTTTCTGAGATTATAGCTTTAGGGGGACGTGTGATCTTCACCAAGGGTGCTCTAACATCGAATAAGGGAATATTACGTGTAGACGCAAAAAACACTGGTACGACATCAATTAACCTACAATCACTTTCCATAAACCTGCCTAGGCTCGCATTTGAGTCCAATAAGGATGAAACCTATTTTAGAGCGCGACTGGCCCTTTTGATGAAACCTGCACTTGCAGCAATGTCGCTTAGAAAGAAAGAGATCACTGATCTTACTAGACGTGGGCTGAATCCAATTCTTGCAAATAACACACAGTATATGCAAAAGAGCTCAATCACACTTGTAGTTAATCTGATAGGCCTAAAGGAAGCGGTCTTTGGAATACTTGGATATCAGGACAACAAAGCAGGTCAGGAAATACTCATGAAGGTGCTTGAAACAGCCACAGAAGTTGCAGCCAAGAAGGGAAAAGAGATGGGAGATAATGTTACTATATCCATGACTGAAAGCGATGCTGCAGCTAGGTTTTCTGCATTAGATGGTGAAAAGTATGGCAAGATGTCAGTCCTACAATACGTGGAAGGCGATTCCTATTCAGAAGGAATGACATTAAATGCTTCAGAAATTGATGGAATGACTTTGAAAGCAGACAAAATTATAGAGTGTAACCACATATCCAAGATGCTAAATGGTGGTTTACTGATCCAACTAAAGATACCTGATGGTACAGACACAGCAGGAATAAAAAAGGCAATAGAAAAGACAAGCGAACTTGTAGGATCGTTCAGGCCAATCAGAAAGGTGCCTATTTGTGGCAATTGTGGTATAAAGGATGAAAAGCTTGCTGATAAGTGTCCTACCTGTAAGTCCCCATACATACTAACATAAAGTACGCCACGGTTTTGGCTAGGTTTATAGAAGATCTTGAATAAACCTCTTTTCAAAAAAATTAGAAAATACAATCAGATTTTTCTGAAATTTAGATCTAAACTTTTTTAGTTTTTATTTAGGATTGATCTGATCCATACTATGGTAACTGTAACTATGTCAACAAAATTGATCCAAAGCTTAACTTTGGAAAATTTTTTTTTGCCTCAATCTTTATTATACTCTATTTTGCTTACCTCAGAGGGGAGACGTATGACAGACTTTTCACAAATAGAGAACTCGATCATTGAAGTCAAAAAACGCGATGGACGAGTATTAAATTTCCAGAAAGATAAAATTTCAAACGCCGTATACAAAGCATTAGTTGCCTGTAACAGGCCAGATCGCAGCCTAGCTGATAAATTGGCTGATGGCGTAATGACGAAGCTTCTAAAACAAGGATTTTCGGCAGCGGATCCACCAAGTGTTGAAGATGTCCAAGATATGGTTGAATCAACCCTAATAGATGAAGGACTTGGCGAAATTGCCAAAGCCTACATACTATACAGGCACGAACGAAGAAAGGTACGAGAAGAAAAGATGAAAGTTCTTAATACCAAATCACTTGATAGTGTTGCAAAGAAATTTGATCTTAACTGCCTCAGAGTTTTAGCATCTAGATACTTGATGCGTAACAACAAGGGTATGATAATTGAAAGTCCAGGCGAGATGTTTGAGCGTGTGGCTGTTTTAGTAGGACTAGCCGATGTACTAAGGGACAATTCCATCTTTGATGTGACAGGTGGAAGGACCCAAAACATTGATGACGCCAAAAAATATCTTGACAAACTTGATGACTTTAATTACAAATTCAAGATAGGCAAGTATCATCTAAACAAATGGCACTTCAGAGCATTAATCTCTCACTATATTGACCTAGCAAAACACGGTCAGATGAGGGTAAGTGTAAAAGAGTTTCTCACCATGCTTGCGGCTCAAAAATTTGAGCATTATGCTGAGAGAATTGCAGAATACTATGATTTGATGGTCTCACAAGACTTTCTACCGAACTCTCCGACAATGATGAATGCTGGAGGAAGACTGGGGCAGCTCTCAGCGTGTTTTGTACTTGCTATGCCTGACGACATGGAGCAAATAATGAAATCCTCTTCTGATGCCGCACTGATCTTCAAATCAGGTGGAGGGGTTGGAATAAACTATTCTGATCTAAGAGAAGAAGGCGACATGGTTGCATCAACATCAGGTGTTGCATCAGGCCCTGTGTCATTTATGAACATCATAAACACCGTGACTGAAGTTGTCAAACAAGGAGGAAAACGTAGAGGTGCAAACATGGGAATACTTGAAGCTTGGCATCCAGACATTGAGAAATTCATTACAGCAAAAACCAAACCAGGAGTTTTAGAAAACTTTAACGTAAGTGTAGGAGTATGGGAAGATTTCTGGAATGCACTTGTAAATCCAAGTGATGGAAAATATACACTGCGCAGTCCTCGCGATAAATCACCAATACGTGAAGTAAATGCATACCAGCTTATTGATCTAATTGCGCTTTCAGCATGGAAGAGTGCAGAACCTGGATTGATCTTCTTTGATCTTATTAACAAATATAATGTATTTGCAAAGGCGCGTGGCATACCTATACGAGCTACAAATCCTTGCGGAGAACAGAGCTTGTATCCATACGAATCATGCAACCTAGGATCTATTAACGTTGCAAACTATGTCAAAAGAAAAGCAGATGGACAGTATGAGTTTGACTGGCAGAGATACGAGGAGACAATCAGGAAAACCACAAGATTCCTAGATAATGTAATAGAGGTAAACAATTATCCAATCCCTGAGATCGACCAGGCCTCAAAGGATTCACGCAGAATAGGACTTGGTGTAATGGGTGTTGCGGATCTACTCTTCAAGCTGCGAATCTCATACAACTCGCAGGAAGGTTATGAATTTCAGGAAAAGATTGCAGAATCTCTTTCCTACTACTCCATGGAAGAAAGTGTCGCTCTAGCAAAGACGCGCGGGGCATTCCCCCTGTGCTCAAAGACAGAATATCCAGAAGGAAAGATTCCAATCGCTGGATATTATGAAAAATCAAAAAGCACCCATAATTACGATTGGGATGCTATCATCGAGAAGATCCAAAAACATGGAATTAGAAACGTCCTTACCTCTACTGTAGCTCCTACAGGAACTCTTTCGATGATTGCTGACTGCTCAAACGGCATGGAGCCAATGTTTGCCCTTGTGTTTGAAAAACGGGTGACAATTGGCAGGTTCTTCTACACAAACAAGATCTTTGAAGCTATACTAAAAGAACATGGATTGTACAACGATCAAATCTTGGAAAAGATTGCAAATAACTATGGTTCAGTAAAAGGAATCCCAGAAATTCCAGAGTGGATGCAGAAAATATTTGTCACAGCAATGGACATACATTGGGCTGATCACCTGATGGCACAAGCTGTATGGCAAAAATGGATTGGAAATGCAATAGCAAAGACAATCAACATGCCAAACGATGTCACTGCTGATGATGTGAAAGCATCATATCTTTTAGCACATGAGCTTGGACTAAAAGGAATCACGGTGTTTAGAGACGGCTCAAGACACGAGCAAGTTCTGCACATGACAGGTAATGATGTACAAAAAACATTCCAAGTTACACCCAGTATATACCTGACAGACTATATCTCAAAAAACATTACAAACGCTTACCTGAAATCACAGATCGAGAAAGCTTTACAGATCAAGATTCCTGATCCCGAAGTCGTACCACAGCAGACTCAGCTTACACAGGAACAGATGGAAGAAAGACTTTGTCCTGCCTGCAAAAATAATCTAGTATTTGCAGAAGGATGCAATATTTGCATAGAATGCGGATATACTGGCTGTCAATCTGGATAAAGGATCTCATCACAACTTTTTTACTATCAACCCCCAGTGAAACCAGTGTTGAACAAAAAAATTCTTAGTGGCGCAATAGTATCAGGAGTGATTGTTATAATTATTATTGTAGTGGTCTTGCTACAGATACAACCATCTATACAACAAAAAGATGAAAAACTTGGTCTATACGTTATGGTTCCAACTGAAACTCCAACTCTTTCAGATCTAAAAGATGCATATGCAGAAGCTGTATCTACAGGAATTGGTAGAAACAACGTATATCTTTTCTGGTCTACAATTGAACCACAAAAAGGAGAGTATACTTGGAAGATTTCTGATGCCATAATGAGTTTAAATAAACAGAATGATCTTAAGGTAACACTCTACTTTTCAATAATTAATAATCGTGTCTTTGGTCCTTTCCCAGAGTGGATGGGCACTCCACAGCTTGATGAAAACCTACAAGATAAAACTGTAAAAATTCTCGATGATATTCTGTCAAGATATGACATAATTGATCATGTGATAATAGGCGGGGAAATCGATGCGTATTTTAGAGAGCATAAAGATGACATTTCAA
Organism: Nitrosopumilaceae archaeon; assembly: GCA_040877685.1. Lineage (GTDB taxonomy): Archaea > Thermoproteota > Nitrososphaeria > Nitrososphaerales > Nitrosopumilaceae > JBBDNF01. The sequence continues at coordinate 31,535 of JBBDNF010000004.1, read as the reverse complement.
AATATGAAGAGTTTTTCAGTGGTGTGTATACAAAACTTAAAGAAAAACACCCAGATGTTAAATTTGGAAATTCATTTTCACTTCATGGAATAATAAATAATGGCCAAGAAGATCTAGTTGAGAAACTAAATCAAGGTGATTTTATTGCCTTTTCATACCTTCCTGTAAACAAACTAAACGAAATAGACAAGACTCCTCAAGAAGCTAAAAAAGATTTGGGAAAAATTCTAGAACTTGTAGGAGACAAAAAGATTGCCTTGATGGAAATTAGTTGGAGTACTGCAGACACTATTGGAGGCAATCAAGATAGCCAAGCAGAATTTGTGAAAACAGTATATAATTTCTATCGAGAAAATGAATCTCATTTTGAATTCCTTACATGGTTTAGACAATACGATCGACCTGTTGAAGTATGTATGAAGGGCTTGAATACAAGTGTTGGTGAAATTAGCTTTGGCAACGAGATTGTGCTACAAAATACCGCAGAATACTTGTGCGGTACAGGATTAATTGATGTTAACAAACATCCAAAACCAGCTTGGACTGAGTTTACAAAACAAGTACAATTCAATCCTAATTCTTAAATTATTATGTGAGGATCTTTTTCATAATTGAAACACATAGCTTTTTTTGTAATGGCATTATTGCTTGCAAATCTTGTTCCTGTATTTGGTGACTATGTTGCACCTACAAAACAAGAACAAGAATTATACAATAAGCTACTTGCAGAGTTTGAAAAGCTCGGTGTAGAAAAAAAAGACGTAAGTGATGTGCTAAAGACATTTGAAGAACCACTTATCGTATCTTTTCCTTGTGATAGTACTGCCCTAAATGATCTAGTCGTAACTATAGTTAAAACAAGACTTGCCAAGTTTGATGAAACCCAAGTCCATGAGGGGGGTGTAACTACAGGTGGAACATACACTTGGCAGTGTACTGTTACTACATCGGAAGGCAAGATAACTATGAACTGTGACAACGAGTTAAGACTAAACCCCGTTAGTTTAATTCAAGATGCAGAAAGAGATCCTAGAATAAAAAAAGCTGAAAACTTGGTTATATTGTATCATGAGCTCTTACATGGTCAATTAATGATAGATGCTATCACATCATCTGATAAATGGAGGTATGATGTTTGCAACAAACCACCAGAAGGAAAAATTGACTATTCATATTCTGACAAGGATCATAAAATAATCAATCCGCTTCAAACGCAGTTCGTTCTTCAACTTATCGAAAAAGCTGGCGGAATAATGATTGTAGATGAAATCAAACCAGAAGAGACTCATGATGGAGCGTTTACAAAAAAGATGGGTAGTTTGCATGATTATCCAGAATATATCAAATCTGGTATACATATAACTTTGAGAGCTTCAAACCTTATCAATACTGAATTTTCATCTCCAAATTCTGACATAGTACTGTCTGGAAATTTGGCAAACAAGACACAATCTGGTATTGCCTGGCTCTACATCTTTGGTAATTCGGAGGAAAAATCAATGATGGAAGAGAAACCAAAAACTGAATCGATAATGATTCCAGATTGGGTTAAAAGAACTGCTGGTTGGTGGGTGGATGACACCATAACCAGCTCTGCGTTTCTCAAAGGAATCGAATATTTGATACAAGAGGGAATAATTGTAGTACCTAAGACTGCAAGGCAACAAAGCTCTGATAAGATTCCATCCTGGTTCAAACAAAATGCAGCTTGGTGGTCTGAGGGAAAGATAGATGACAAGACGTTTGCAAATGGAATTCAATACCTTATTTCAATTGGAATCATTTCAGTCTAGAACCATAAAATGCGGTCGCCGGGATTTGAACCCGGGTAACGGGCTTGGAAGGCCAGTGTACTAACCAAACTATACTACGACCGCTTAACTGTGCCAATCTTTCATCTACATAATAATTCTTTTTTCACATTCATACAATAGTCTAGAAATCACTACATGAGCTTCCAAAGAATTCTTATCAACAGAAACAAGATCATTGATTTTTTTTAATATCTTATCAGAAAAATGTCCTTTTGAAAACCCACCAATTACAATGCATGAATCTTTGTTAATGTTTTGCGCAAGCTTCTCATAAGAACTTGCTCTTCCCTTTGTAGAAAGTCCAACCACATTCTTTGCATCAATTTTATCAATCAAATCACTAAATGTCATATCTTTAATTTCCAATAGCTTTTTACCACCTTCCTCTATTTCTCCAGCAGAATATAGCTTCTCAATTAATCCAACAAATCGATGATAGGATTTTGGTAGACGTACATTTTCTCCAATAAAAATAACCTTATCATTTATTGTATGGACATAGACACGAAGTTTTTTTTCAAAATATAATGGTATGGTACAAGCTTCAATCAGACAAAGATGAATCAAGTCAGGTCTTCCACGTTTTATTACGTCTTTGATTCCTTTCATTGCAGCAAAGTGCCAAGATATATCCAAAAGGACTTGCGATGGTCTTTTGCCTATCTTCTTGCTGTATGCAAGTACAGAGTTGTGTTTTTGTAGTTCTTTCGGAACTAATTCTAGCGCAGATTCGGCAAGAACAAATGAGAGCAAGATCGTATTTTAAGGGACAGACATTATTTAATTGACATGAAGTCGGCAGTACGACAAATCATACTAGAAAGGATGGAGATTCTAATTCAAAACGCCATATCAAACGCAAGAACAAATCCATCATTAGCACAAAGACAAGCAAGTCTTGTAAAAAAACTAAGTACAAAACACAGGATAAGAATGCCATATGATATACGAATGAACTTTTGTAAAAAATGTAAAAAATTCATAGCTCCTGGCATAAATGCAAGAATCAGACTAGGTAGAACTTCGCTAAAATCAATTCGTGTAACTTGTGGGTTTTGCAATCACACATACCGAAAGATCATTACAAAGCAAATACCAAAAGCTCAATGATTTATAAGACGAACTCAAAATTTTCACTTTCATGGCAAAAGCATATGATGTGCCAGCTGATATCCTGATTCATAAGTTATCGGAGATTCTAAAAAGTGAACAAATCCCAATTCCAAGCTGGATCCCATTTGTTAAGACAGGTTCACATGCGGACAAGCCACCACAAAAAAATGATTGGTGGTATACAAGATGCGCATCACTTCTCAGAAAGATATACCTTCATGGTCCGGTTGGCGTAAAAGATCTTAGAGGAATGTATGGTGGTGCGATTGCAGTAGGATATGGTGGGAATCATCATAGAGATGCAGGAGGAGCAATAATAAGAACAGCTATACACAGCTTAGAAAAACTGGGCTACATTGACAAAGTAGAAGGAAAGGGAAGAACAGTTTCTCATGGAGGAATGAAAAAAATCGATAGATTATCTACAGAAATTTTGAACGAACTGGTTACAAAGAATCCAAGTTTGAAGAAATATTCCTAGTGATCATATGAGTAATTCAAATGTAGATAATGAGAAAGAACCCAGTGAAGCTGAAGTTGCATCGATGAAAGAGCAAGCACTGCGAACTCTGCTTTCATCACAAGCAAGACTGAGACTAAATAACATAAGGATGGTCAAGCCAGAACTTGCTGCTATGGTTGAAAACTATCTAATTGGTATGGCATCACAGGGTAAATTAAACACACAAATAACAGATGATCAGCTAAAACAAATCCTACAATCAATCCAGCAACCAAAACGTGATTTCAAAATAAACCGACGCTAGATCTAGCGAAAATATATTTAGGGCTAGTTAAGCGTCTGTACTTATGAAAGCGGTAGTTTATGAAGAATATGCGCCTGATGATAATTATAAGAAAATTCTGAAAATAAAAGATATTGATGAACCAAAACCAAAACCAGACGAAGTAGTTTTCAAAGTAAAAGCAGCTGCGTTGAATTATAACGATATCTGGGGAATGAGAGGACAGCCCGTGGCTGTCCCACTACCTCATGTTTCAGGCTCTGACGCCGCAGGAGAAGTCATAGCAGTTGGAGAAGATGTTACTAATTTTAAAGTAGGTGACAGAGTTGTTTCGCATTCTAATATGTCTTGTAGAGTTTGTTCTGCATGCACAGATGGACGTGAATTTGATTGTGCTAAAAGAACAATTTGGGGATTTCAAACCGGTCCAACTTGGGGAGCTTTTTCTGAGATAACTCATTTACCAGAAGTAAATGTTTCAAAGATTCCAAACAATGTAAGCTTTGATGAAGCAGCTGCTGCCTCTATGACACTGCTTACATCTTGGCACATGCTTGTAGGAAGAGCAAAGATACGACCTGGACAAACTGTCCTAATCATGGGAGGTGGATCTGGTGTTGGAAGTTTTGGAATTCAGATTGCAAAACTTTACAATTGTACGGTAATTGCTACCGCAAGCCCGGACAAGCTAGACAAACTAAAAGAGATAGGTGCTGATTATGCTGTAGACCACCGAAAAGAAGACTGGGGCAAAGAAGTCTATAAAATTACAAAAGATATTAGTGCAAAAACAGGTGTAAGTCCAGGCATTGATGTTTCATTTGACCACATTGGTCAAACACACTGGAATCAACAACTCACTTTGTTAAAGTATGGTGGAACACTCGTTTCATGTGGTGCTACAACTGGTTATGATGCAAAAACTGATTTACGACACATTTTCTTTAAAGGAACTAACATACTTGGTTCCACACAAGGAACAAAAGCTGAATTAGATCAGGGTTTGTATTGGATGGGAAAAGGCAAAATAAAAGCAATAATTGATTCTGTATATAGCTTTGAGAACGCTGCAGAAGCTCATACTAAGATGTTAACTGGAAAAGGTCTGTTCGGTAAAATCCTAATGAAGCCCCAAGCCTAGTCTATTTTATGGCTAGACTGCTGCGTAGCCTTATTTTTGTACCGGGAAACAACTCTAGGTTTTTAGAAAAGGCAAAGACTCTACCTGCAGATATAATCTGTTTTGATTTAGAAGACTCTGTACCACTAAATGAAAAAAACTCCGCAAGAAATCTAATAAAAGAAGCCTTGGCAAAACGTGAAGAATACAAAGCAGAAATCTACGTCAGAACAAATTCTCCAAGATCTGGAATGATTCAAGACGATTTATCTAAGATAGTTCAGAAAGGAACTGATGGAATAGTTATTCCCAAAGTAAGCAATGTAAAAGAATTAAAGAAAATTGAAAAGTTTCTTGCAAGCGTGGAAAAAAATCGTGAACTAAAACCAATTGAGATAATGCCATCAATAGAATCTGCAGAAGGAGTAGTAAATGCTTACAACATTGCAACATCAAGTAAAAGAATATCCGCTTTGGTGTTTGGTGTTTTTGATTTGTTAAATGACATGGGTATAGAATATGCTAAACATTCAGAAGGAGCTAAATATGCAAGAGCAAAAATTCCAATAGATGCTAAAGCTGCTGGAAAATATGCCATAGATGCTATCTGGCAGGATCTTAATGATGAATCTGGTCTTGGGCAAGACTGCGCCATTGGAAAAAGTCTCGGATACTCGGGTAAGAGTGTTATTCATCCTGACCAGATCCCAGTAGTACATAGGATATTTCATCCGACTCAGTCTGAGATAGATTGGGCAGAAAAGGTATACCACGCCTATGTAGAATCAACAAAGAAAAACAAAGGAGCTACGGTGGTTGAAGGAAAAATGATTGACGAAGTTCATTTTAAGCGGGCAAAAGCTCTTCTAGATTCAGTAAGAAATGTTTAGTAACGAAATTTAGGCATAAGAACGCCAAAATTTTAAAAAAAGTAATTTATACACTTTAGGTTCATTTTAGTAAGTGTTTACAGGAATAATAGAAGGTCTTGGAACAATCAAGAAATTCGACAAGAATACCAAAACCAGAAGTGCTGCAAAGATGAAAGTAGATTTGGGCAAACTCTCAAAAGGGCTCAAAGCGGGCCATAGCGTTGCAATAAATGGAGTCTGTCTTACTGTTACAAAAATTTCCAGAAATCAAGCGGAATTTGAGATGATTGGAGAAACACTAAAGAAAACTGATCTAGGTGCACTAGAATCAGGAGACAAGGTAAACATTGAGCGCAGCTTGAAAGTTGGAGAGAGAATGGAAGGACACTTTGTTCTTGGACACATTGATGACATAGGGAAAATAATAAAAATAGAAAAAAAGCCAACGGAAATTAAATTCTGGATTGAACTTCCAAAAGATTTAGCAAGATATGTAGTTCAGAAAGGTTCAATTGCAATTGATGGAATAAGCTTGACACTTGTTGATGTAATAAAAAACAAAATTTCTGTTTGCATAATACCCCATACAATGAAGATTACAAATCTTGGTTCCAAAAAAATCGGTGACAAAGTTAATATTGAAATCGATATACTTGGAAAATACACAACCAAAGGCTAGCATTTTACTACTTTTGTGGTAGCAACTAATTTTGTAGTAAGCTTTATAATTCCTAAAAGAGCATTTTTATCATATGTCCTTAGACGAAGCAATATCCACACTAAAACGAGGGGAATTTATTCTACTTCATGACGCAGGAAAACGCGAAAATGAGGTAGATATGGTAGTTGCAGCGGAATTTGTAACTCCTGCACACATAGCTAGGATGCGTCAGTATGCTGGTGGATTAGTATGTCTTGCAATAAACAACTCCTTTGCGCAGAGCTTGGGGCTATGTTATATGCACGATATTCTTTCCAATTCACAAGTGATTGACACTGAATCAAAAAAGATGATCATAGGAAAAGCACCATATGGAGACAAGCCATCATTTTCAATTTCTATAAATCATTCTCAGACATACACTGGCGTAACAGACAGGGACAGGGCTCTAACCATCAAAAAAATGGCTAACCTTTTCAAAAATCTAAATGGAAATAAAAAACAAGAATTTGTTTCTTCCTTTAAAACTCCAGGGCATGTACCTGTATTGATAGCACAAAATGGACTATTATCAAATAGGTTAGGTCATACAGAAATGTCTGTATATTTAATGGAGGTTGCAAAACTATCTCCGGCTGCAGCAATTTGTGAAATGTTGGATTCTGAGTCATATACAGCTCTATCAGTTGAAAAGGCCAAAAAATATGCAAAAGAAAATGCTATCCCATTTCTTGAAGGAAAAGAACTTTTAGAATTTTCTAAGGTGCACTAATTTTGAATATTGCAATAGTGGTGTCGGAGTTTAACCAAGAAATAACTTCAAAAATGTTAGATGCCGCACTTCAAAAGGCAAAAAGTCTTAATCTAAATATAAAATACACCTGCAAAGTGCCCGGTGTGTTTGATATGCCACTTGTGATAGATACGTTACTACAAAAGAAAGAAGTCGATGCCGTTGTTACTCTTGGTGCAGTAATAAAGGGACAGACAAAACATGATGAGCTCATTACTAATGTGACTGCTAAGGCCTTAATGGAACTCTCCATAAAGTATCAAAAACCAGTAACGTTGGGTATAACGGGTCCTGGTATGACAGATAGGCAAGCACAGGCGCGAATTAGGCCTGTTGCTGAGAGGGCTGTAGATGCTGTAGAAAAGATAGCAGATCAGCTAGAAAAGATAAGATGATCCAGCTTACCATAATCAAGATAACAGGATATGGATCATGGACACTTACTTTAGGAAGTGATAGAGAGCACAAGCTTCAGATGCTCCAATCTTCTCTTTATCAAGAAATACAGAAACTCTTTTCTGAAAAAAACTGTCTCGTCTTTTCTAACAGATTTGATGAGCTTTTCGCAATTACAAACGGTCTTTCTCTGAATGATCATGTGGAAATACAACAAAAGTTATCAAAATTATTCAATCTTGGTCTTTCCATGACAATAGGATGTGGACAATCTCCATTTGAAGCAAATCTACAAGCAGATGAAGCAAGAAAATCAAGAAAAATTCTAGATAGTGAACATAGTATATTTGGTTTCATAGATGGAAAGGCTGATCAAAAAGTCCAGATAATACATATGGATGTAGATGGCTCCACATCCATATCTACTACAAAATCGCCTTACGAAATTTCTTCACTTATGTTCAAACTGTATTCAGAAATGTCAGAATTTTTCTTGAAAAAAAATTCTCTTGCCTTCTTTATGGGCGGTGATAATTTTATGATAATCTCTTCTGGCAATGGAAAAGAACACGCAACTAAATTCTTGGAGACTGCAGAGCAAAGACATGGTATAACTTTAAACTGTGGAATTGGAACTGCAAAGACTGCACGAGAAGCTGCCAGTCTTGCAACAAAATCTCTTGACACGATCAGAGAGTTAAGGAGTCCTGGCAAAAATCAACGAGTACTAGAACTAATATGCTGATAAAAAATATCAGCGTCCTTTACGGTAAAGAATTAGATTATATCCAATATACGAACGTGCGTATTTCTGGTCAAGTCTTTGATGCAATAAACGCAAATTCAAAGCCGAAAGAGGAAAGCTATGACTGTGAAGGGCTTCTCATGGTTCCAGGTTTCATCAACGCCCATACTCATGTTGGAGATTCGATAGCAAAGGACATTGGTATTGAGTATGGGGTAGACGAGAAAATACATCCGATTATGGGTTTTAAGCAAAAGGTTCTCAGAAACTCAAAACCCTCACATCTTGCAAGTTTTGTTAGAAATTCCTGTCTTTCTATGATAAAAAAAGGAATTACAACTTTTGTCGATTTCAGAGAAGGTGGTCTTGATGGCGTTGAGCTTCTACGAAAAGCAGTCCATGGTCTTCCTATCAGATCCATAATACTTGGTAGAATAGACTATTATCAGGATTTAAGATCAATTAAAAAAAACATACCCATACCAGCACCAAAAAAAGATGAACTTACAAGACTTTTACAAAAATGCGATGGACTCGGGATAAGTGGTCCAAACGAAAATAGTGATTCCATGCTCAAATATTACTCTAATATAAAAAAAATACGAGCAATTCATTCAGCAGAAACAACAGAAAGTTGTGAAATCTCAAAAAAGACAACTGGAAAGACGGAAACACAACGTGCCTTACTTTTAAAACCACATTTTTTGATTCACATGACACACGCATCAAAAAAAGATCTTCTGCTTGTTGCAAAGCATAAGACAAGTATCGTTGTTTGTCCTCGAGCAAATGCAGCTCTTGCAGAGGGAATACCTGATGTGAATCTCATGATGAAAACTGGATGTAATATAACAATAGGAACAGATAACGTGATGATAAATTCCCCTGACATGTTTAGAGAAATGGATTATCTGTGGAAGGTTTCTATGGGCATACAAAAAAAGAGATTATCTCCAAAGTCTATACTGAAGATGGTTACAGTAAACGCCGCAAATATGCTAAAAAACAAAAGAATAGGCACAATCCAACCTCATAACTTAGCAGATTGCATTTTTATCGACAAACATGCGATAGACTTGGAACCAATGCATAACCCACATGCATCTATCGTACATCGTGCTTCTGAAAATGTAGTAAAGGCAGTAATGATTGGAGGTAAAATAGTATATGGGAAAATCTAGACCGCATGTAATACTTAGTGCAGGTCTGAGTTTAGACGGAAAGATAGCAACAAGAACTGGTGACTCTAAACTCTCCTCTAAAAAAGACATTGTAAGAGTACACAAACTCAGAGCAAATGTAGATGCAATACTTGTAGGTAAACGCACAATAATGATCGACGATCCTTCTCTAACAGTAAAGTATGCAAAGGGTAAAAACCCCATAAGAATAATTTTAGATTCAAAAGGCTCTATAAAATCAGACTCCAAGATAGTTAAAACTTGTAGAAAAATTCCTACAATAATTGTCGTATCGGAAAAAATATCAAAAAAAAATTTTGCCAGATTACAAAGTTACAATCTTGAAGTACTAAAATGTGGGCAAAACAGAATAGATCTCAAAAAACTGTTGCAAATTCTTCGATCTAGAAACATTAAGAAACTTTTAGTTGAAGGTGGAGGAACAACCAACTGGTCTTTTTTCAAAGAAAAACTCGTTGATGAGGTTATAGTGACACTTACCCCATTCATTCTTGGAGGAAAAGATGCAACTTCTCTAGTACAAGGAGAAGGCTTTGCTAAAATATCACAAGCGTGCTCTTTAACATTAAAAAAAGTTTATCGCATGAAAAATGAATTGATACTTCATTATACTATTTAGTGTTTTAAATCATCACGTAGTTGATCAACTTTGTATTGTAAAGCTTTCTTCAGCTTATCGTTCTTTACCAAGTTTACAAGTTTTCCACAAGTAGGACATTTGAAAGACAAATCCAACGCTTTCTCAAATGTCAGTTTTGTGCAATCTTCATTTCCACAGTGATAAAACTCTGCAGAGCTTTCCCAGTCTAGTCGTTGCTGCAATCTCTCAACAATCTTCTTTTTCTGGTTTTCTATAAAATTATCAACCTCATCTTTTCTTGCACGCCATCGGTAGACAAACCAGCCCTTCTTTTCATCTTTAACTCTGATCCCAGTAATCAACGCCTTTCCAAAAAGGTCGTAGAGCACCTTTCTTACTATATTAATTCTAAGACCCGTAGAACTTGCGATTTCTTCATCAGTAGCATCTTCTGTATTTAAGAGTGAGCGAGCAACTTTGAGGTATTCATCACCACCAATTAGAGCTGCAATTTTTACAAAAGGATCCTCATGACTGCTAGTCATCGATATTTCTGATTTAGATTCTATATTTAATCAATTGTTTTGTCTATTACTTTTTTTCCTCTTTTTACAGGAACAATTTCCCGTTGGGCATTTTCGTGTTTTTTTAAAAATTGTTTTCCCTGCAAAACCCTATCAAGCAAAACCGCTAACGCACTTATTTCAGAATGAGGCTGGTTACCAACTGCTACATTGTAGTCAGCAAGGTCATAAACCTCACGAGGAACCTTTTCTGCTCCAACCACAACAAGAATCTGTTCTTCTTGCCTTATCTGATCTTGTACAGAATCGATGCTTTCACCGTACATTGTTAGATGAACAATCTTGAAAGAATCTTTCTTTTTGGACCTGAGCGTTTTTTTCCAATTGTCTATAATTTCTACTTCGAAAATACCTCCCCAAACTTTATTTACTTCAGATAGGGTCTTCTTGATTTCGGGATTGACTTCTTGCATAAGGATTTTTGAAACACCAAAAGCTCTTGAAACAAGCGCAATATGCGTTGTTACTCTATCATCACGTACAAGTCTCTGTCCTATTCTTAGAACCTCAATCTTCATAATTTATTTCGAATTCTAACTGGCGCGATTTCTTTGTTTCTGTCATCATTGGTTTACTTTCTAGAAGTACATGTAAAAGCTCCTTTAGCTGCGTAATATTTTGCCCTCTGGTTGCAGATACGGGAAGCCATTTCTTGTTTTCTTTTAACCCAAGCTCGTATGCGTTTTCCGTAATATCATCTGGTAATACAAGATCTGATTTGTTTAATGCAAAAATTATCTTATCATAATCTACACCAAGCTCCTCTAGTGCCCTCATACAGCTTTTGAATTTCTTTATTAATTCTAGTCCAGAATCGCTTATATCAATTACAAGTATTACTGCATCAGTGTAGATCAATTCTTCAAGTGTAGATTTGAATGCCTCTATCATATATGCAGGAAGATTGCTGATGAATCCTACAGTATCTGATATCAGTACATCAGTTTCTGTCAGCCTAATTTTTCTTGTTGTCGTGGAAAGAGTTGTGAACAGAGTTGCATTTTCTTCATGTGTCTCACCGGTTAGAGTGTTAAAGAGAGTTGTTTTTCCTGCTGATGTGTATCCTGCTAAAGAAACAGTCTTGAAACCTATTCTATCTCTGCCTTGTCTATGAAGTGCACGTTGTTTTCCAGCTTTTACAAGCTTAGATTTGATGCTATTCATTCTATTTTTTATGTCATTGTAGTACACATCTACCTCAAACTTGCCAATGCCCATGAATCCAGGCTGCTCGCCTTTCTTTGCAAGTCTGACTTTTTCTTTAGCATGTGACATTTCATATCTTAACTGTGCCATCTTTACCTGTAGCTTGGATTCAGCACTTGTTGCATTGTGTTCAAATATTCTGAGAATCAAAGACTCTCTGTCCATAATGTTTGTCTTTAACGTAGAAGCGAGGTTGTAGTTCTGACTTGGTTTTAGGAACTCGTCAAAGATTATAAAATCTGGTTTTGTTGATTTTACAATTTCTTTTAATTCTTCAACCTTTCCTTCTCCAAGACCATACTTTGCTTTGTTTAGAAATTTCTGTTTAATTATCCTGAAAACTTGGAATCCTGCAGTTTCACAAAGAGCAACAGCCTCCTTTATGATATCCTCTCTATCATATGTGATCAGAATCGCCGAATCCATGCATTAAATGCGATATATTCGTGTCTTATTGCTTTCGTAGTATTTTCTCTATGGTCATATTCATGACAATTTCCGCAATATCACTTGCGTACTCTGAAATTCTGCGTATGTTTTCAGCCATCCTTCTTACGCGGTAAACTTCTTCATCGTCTCTTAGTGATTTTACGCTCTCAAACACCTTTTTTTCATACTTTGTAATCTCGGATGTTCTTTGTATAGCAAGTTCTGCTTGAGCAAAATCCTTCTTAAATAGGGCTAAACATGCGTCATCAAGCACAGATAGGGCAAAATTGTTCATTGCACGAATTACATCAAGCACTGACTTTTTGATTGGTTTTTTGAATTCTAATAGATCCTTTGCAATAACAACTGCATGGTCACCTACCCGCTCTATGTTTTTCACAATTAATCTATATCCAAGACAGCTTCGAGCATTTTCAAAACCCATGTCTTTTAACATGTGGTCATTTTGTATTGCAATTTTTAGTTGTCTTATTATGTAAAAGCTGAACCTGTCTACTTCATCATCGCTATTTATTACTTCTTTTGCAAGATCAAAATTTGCTTCTTCTAGTGCAAGCAACGCATCATTTTGCATGGATTTTGCAATAAGAAGCATCCTTTTGAAGGCACCGTCTACTGAAAGCTCAAACAGATTTATGAGAACTTGTATAGTGATGCCATCAGTAGAATCTGCAATAATTTCAGTTCCCATAAGGACTTTTTTCACTGTGTCTTTTACCGCAATTCTTTGTGACGGTTTCAATCTACCAGACTTGGGTTTTACATTAATAGTACTAAAACCAAGAAAGTAAAGTGACACAAGTTTTCTAACAATGGATGCGCTTTCATCATCTGGTCCTATTTCGAATGTTGCATCTTCGGTATCAACTGCTTTTGTATGACGCTTTGATGGAATAATTTGTAATGTCGATGTTCCCTGTCTTACAATTGCAACTTGATCACCTTGTTTTAAACCCATATCCATTATCCATTCTTTTGGTAATGAAACAATGTAGGAAGATTTTCCAGTAAACTGGATCTTGCGCATTTCTTCGTTGATCACCATAGCTTACCTCTGATATGCCATCTATATAGTTATTCTAAAATACTATATAGTGATATGTTATCTTCAAAAGACAATTAGAACCCAATAACTGTCATATACTAACTTGGACTCGGTTTTAAAAATAAAGTACACCTTAGATGCTCTTTTTGGCACCGGCGTTTCTAGACATCTCCCAAAAGAAATCAGAATTACATACTCCAAAAGAACTGGACGTATCCAACATGTGTTTCAAGATGATAAACTTCTTTTCACATTACGAATAGACGGCGGCCTTGCAATCACACCATATTTTGCGCAGGTTTTACTAAAAAGCAAAAAATTTAGAGAAAATTGTCTTGAAGTTGATGAGGATTCAAAACCCTTTGTGGAAAATGGGAGCTCGGTTTTTTGTAAACATGTTGTGTGGTGTGGAAAAAATATTCTAATCGGCGCAGATGTGCCAGTTCTTTACAAAGATACTGTAATTGCTGTTGGTAGAGCCGTGCTTTCTTCACGAATGATTAAATCTCTAAAACGTGGTGTGGCCGTCAAAATCAGGGATAGTTTAAAAAGTCTAGGTTGATCAAGTGGATCATATATGATGCGTGGCGGAAACCGCGAAATGCGGAGAATGCTTGACAAGATGGGTCTGGAAATGAAGGAAGTCCCCAATGTACAGGAAGTAATAATCAAAACCGACAAGAAGGAAATTATAATTCCAAAGCCGGCAGTTTCTGAAATGAAAGCTAAAGACAATTCTATTTTCCAAGTAATTGCAGAAAGCTATGAAGAAAGAGAGCTTGAGGTGCCAGTATTCAGCCAAGAAGATATAATGCTTGTAGCACAGCAAGCTGGTGTTTCCCAAGAGGCTGCAAACAATGCCCTAATAGAAGCCAAGGGAGATTTGGCAAGAGCAATTTTATTGCTTACAACTAAATGAAGGTGAAAAGAATCCCGCTGAAATTAAAAAGAGGATAGATACAAAATTCAATGGAGCCGTAGAATACATCATTTCGTCTGTACAAAAATTGACTTAAAACCTTTAAATTTTGCTTAAGCTAATTCATGGTATAGCATACCATAATCAAAACAACATTGCGGTAGCAACAGTATATGGGAAACCATATTTCAAATTTATAAAGACGCTTCAGCTCCTAAAAATGAATTATGATTCTATTTTACCTGAGGAAGTAATTGATTCTGATAAACGGGTTATTCTTACTACAGTACGGGAAGCGCCAAAAATTGCAAGTAATCTAGTACTTTATGATGATGAATTTGATGTAGATCCAACCGTGATAAAAGGACTGATAACACAAAAGCTTGAATCAGGAATACACGAAAGCTCCTTAATAATAGGAATAGATCCAGGTAATAGAGTAGGACTCTCTGTTTTTTATTTCCAAAAAGAAATAGAAAGTTCAACGTATACAACACTTGATGAATTGATACCACATGTAGTAAAAATTCTTGCTGCATTAAAGGCTGAAAGAAAAATCATAAAAATAGGAAATGGCAACATGAAAATTGCACGTCAGATAATTACTCTTTTGAATCTAAGTTTTTGTTCACACTTTGAATTGGAATTTGTGGACGAACACAAGACTTCACTAAAGATAAAAAACTACAACAAAAGGGGTGAGCGTGATAAGATGTCTGCAAAATACATATCGCAAAGAGAAGGATATAGGCACCTTGTTTTGCCGCTGTCTAGAACAGGCTAAACCTGTTTTTATATGGAAAAATAACAAAATCTCAAATATTTTCTAGGCAGGCACCAAAATGATAGTCATAAAGTTAGAAATTCAAGAAATTCGAAAAACATACATTTTTATATAGCTTTTTTTGTTTTTTCTGAAAACTCTGGACTGGTTCAGGAATACGATGTATAATTTTTCTAAAAAAATCTCTTTAGAAATATAGAAAATTGTGATCTATCCTTAAATATATAGTAATACTATAATAAATTACACAAGGAAAAGTGACTGAAAATGACATGTAAAGGAATATGCACAAGATACAAGGCACAGAAGCCGGTCGGTACGGGTCGTTATGCATCAGGACAAAAGAGATGCCAAATTTGTGAAATTTTCATAAAATGGGAGGGACTCTGGTGTCCATGCTGTGGATACAGGCTGCGAACAAAACCACGAAACCTCAAATACAAAGCAAAGCTGCGTGCTAGAGTAGAAGCTGATTCTCAGTTAGAAGCTGCTGCTGTAAAGGCTGTGGAAGTAGAAGAGATAGAAGTAGAGGCAGTAGCAGTAAAAAAGCCTACAAAAAGGGCAAAGACTGCTAAGACGGCAAAGGCTACTGTAAAGAAGGTAGCAATAGAGCCGGTAGCAATAAGGGCGTAGCTGACGTAGGCTATTGATGTCCCAAGTCGGTTATAAGAAAAAAACCGTCAAAGTGGATAATAGAGAATTCTTGGTTCAACTAGTTCCGTTTGATAATGGAAATTTTATTTCAATAACTGAAGGAAAAGAAAAGATTGGTGCCATGGTTGTGTCAATAGGAACTGGCACTAGAACCAACACAGCAACTGTAATACCATCAAAATCAGAATCGCTTTTTATAAAAATGGTTTCTGAGCGCATAGCTTCAATTTCAAACGGCATTTGCATAGTTTCTCTTAATACTCAAAAAGAGCTTGGACTTGAAACCATGAAAACCCTAATGAATGAAATAATGGAGATTGTAAAATAATGCAATCTGATCTACGTGGGTATATTGCCCAAATTGCACGATCTAATGATTTAGCTGTTGTTAAAAAAAAAGTATCAACAAAATATGAAATAGCAGCTATAACTGCAAATCTTGATGGCTCAAAAGCTATCTTATTCGAAAATATAAAGGAAAATAAATTTAAAGTGGTTACAAATCTTGTCGGAACAAGAAAAAGATTTGCACAAGCTGTCAGAGCTAAAGAATCAAAAATTCATGAAAAAGTAATCTGGGCCATTAAGCATGCTAAAAAACCAAAAACAGTATCCAAAGGTAAATTCATGGAGAATCAATCAAGAACCCTTTCAATTTTACCTATAGTGAAACATTTTGCAAAAGAACCTGGGCCATTTATTACCTCATCTATAGTATATACAAAAAATCAAGAGGTGGGAACCCAAAATTCTTCTTTCCATAGACTGCTTCCGCTTGATAAAACACACTTTTCAATTAGAATGGTCGAAGGCAGGCACCTTCATAGATCCTTTATGTATGCCAAGGAACATGGTGAGGACCTCAAAGTAGCGATTACCGTAGGCGTCCATCCGGCAATATCTATAGGTGGAGCTTACCAAGCCGACTGGGGAAAAGACGAGCTTGAAATTGCAAATGCCTTACTAGATTACAAACTTACTTTAACTAAATGCCCCTATTCTGGGATGAGTGTTCCGTCAGCTGCTGAAATTGTAATGGAAGGTCGTATTCTCAAAGATAAAACACACAAAGAATGGATGGTAGAAATGTTACGCACCTATGATTTCAGACGGAAGCAACCAGTTTTTGAACTTGATACATTATACTTTAGAAACAATCCAATATTTCATGATATACTTTCTGGTTATGCAGAACACAGATTACTTATGGGAATGCCCATTGAAGCTAAACTTAACAGAAATGTCAAGCAAGCCGTACCACAAACAAGGCAAGTTGCATTGACAGAAGGTGGATGTAATTGGCTACACGCCGTAATACAGATTTCAAAAAAAAATCAGACTGATCCAAAGAAAGCAATTGATGCTGCTTTTGCTGCTCACCGCTCTCTAAAAACTGTAATTGTAGTAGATGATGATATAGATCCACGTGACCCCATTGCAGTAGAATATGCTATAGCTACAAGATTCCAAGCAGATAAGGATCTGATCATAATGCCAAAACAAAGAGGTTCAAGCTTGGATCCATCAAGTGATCAAAAAAATTTGTTAACCACAAAAATGGGAATTAATGCCACTAAATCATTTTTGAAAGATGCAGAAGGTTTTGAGATTGCAAAGATCCCTTTACAAGATAAAATATGTCTAAAAAACTACCTGAATTGATTTAGCATAAGGTTCAAGCTATAGTGCAGAGTCCACCATTAACCCAATGAACAATATGGCAAGATATGGGCTAGAAAACTTGAACACTATCCATGAAGCCTTTTCTGTTGGCTTGACCAAAAGCCAAATGCTAAGTGCAAACATGATTGCGCCAGAAGCTAATGCAGTGTAAAGATATACTTCGTGAAAAACATTCATGAAAAATGGAACTATACTAAACAGAACCATCATCAATGTAGTGCCAGCTATCACACGAACCGAGGTTTTCTCAGAATTTACAACTGGCAACATTGGAATTTTTGCTTTGGCATAGTCATCTTTGATATGTAATGCAAGACTCCAGATATGCAAAGGAATCCATAAAAACACCAATCCTGCCATGACAAGTCCTAATTCCCAATTTGTTAAGGTTACAGCAACATAGCCAATCAATGCAGGTGCGCCACCTGAAAATCCACCTAGAACAATGTTACTTTGGCTCCTTCGTTTAAGTAATTTGCTATAAACTAAGATGTTATCAGCCAAACCAAAAGCCATGAAAAGTCCTGCCCAGATATTAATTGCAAACGAAGCAACCAGTGATATGGCAGCAAGAATTAAACCAAAGTATAATGCCTTTTCAGCTGGATAGATTCTCTTGCTTGGAATCGGTCTGTCTCTAGTCCTATCCATCATAGCATCAATATCACGATCATTATAATTTGTCAGGGTGTTTGCCGCAGCAGAACCTGCAGTGACAGAACCAATCAATAATGCCCATGTTAGAGGAGAAACTTCAACATCGTAGAGGTTCTGTGCAGTAAGCGCAGCTCCAAATGCAGTAAAAACTAGAAGATACCATATCTTTGGTTTAGTTACCTCGTAGTACACTTTGATCTTAGAGCTAGCCTTACTTGTTAACACACGAACTCCTCTTTTTTGATCTTTCCAAGATATTTATAGGTTGAATAAATCACGATTACTTCATTGGCCTGTATGGCATGGGCTTGGTTGTTCTCTTCATCTCAATAAAACTCTCAGAACGTTGTACACCCTGAATACGACCCAAATTTTCTGATATCAATCTATGCATCTCATCTAGATTCCTCGCATACATAGTAACCAAAATATCAAACCTACCTGTGACCTCAGAAATTTCCCTTACTTCAGGAATCTTAAACAACTCTTCTATCACATTATCACGAAGCTTTGAATCCATGTTTATTCCTGTCAAAGCCTTTACTGTATAGCCAAGCTCTCTGTCGTTTACAACTATTGTAAAACGTTCAATGAGCTTTCTTTTTATGAGTCTCTTGATTCTGCTGTATACAACTGATGAATTGACGTTAATCTTTTTGGATATGCGCGGAACGGAAACACTTGCATCTGCAGCAAGTTCGGAAAGGATGGTCATATCTAATTCGTCTACTTTTGCCGTTTAAAACACCAATTATTGGGAATTAAGGGGGGTTAATAAAGGTATTATTACAATTTTTCTACAAATTCCATATAGATCATATAAGACCTTTTTTGTAAAGCATCTCAGCCAAAAGCACAGCTCCTTTTGCAGAACCCATCTTTTCATTATGGGAAAATAGTACATACTTTATACCATTTTCAAAGACAGTGTCTTCACGTAGTCTTCCTACTACTGTAGACATACCACCGTTCATTTCCCTATCTAGTCTTGGTTGTGGTCTTGTTGGATCATCATGTACAACAAGGTAGCTTTTCGGTGCAGATGGAAGACCTATAACGCTAACTTTGTTTGAAAATTCTACCATTGCCTTTTTTACTGATTCCGGATCTGCATGTTTTGCAGTCTCAACAAACACAGATTCTGTATGGCCATCAATTACTGGGACTCGAGTGCAGGTACAGCTTACTTTCAAATTTGCAGGATCAATTTTGCCATTAATTAATTTGCCAAGTATTTTTGCAGTTTCTATTCTAACTTTGTCCTCTTCTTTTGGAATGTACGGAATTATATTATCAGTTATATCTAGAGCAGACACGCCAGGAGATCTACCGGCACCAGACATTGATTGCATTGACGTCATGATTATCCTTTGAGCTCCAAAGCTATCAAACAGTGGTTTCATGGTTATAGCAAGTCCAGTTGTTGTGCAATTTGGAAGTGGGGCTACAAAACCCTTCCAACCACGATTCTTTCTTTGTATGTCTAGTAATCCTACGTGGTCATCATTTATTCCTGGAATCAGAATTGGCACATCAGCCTCATATCTATAAGCAGAAGATGTACTGATTATAGGAACATCTTTTGCGAATCTAGTTTCAATCTCGCGAGCGGCTTCACTTTCTATGGAAGTAAATATAAGATCTAGATTTTCTGGTTTTATGTCATCTACTGATTCAACTATCATATTTTTTACATATTCTGGAATCTCTTCCTTTATATGCCACTTTAAAATGCCGCTGTCTGGATCCCTGATAGCATCTATGAACTTTTTACCTGCTGAACGCTCAGAGGCAGCTATCTGCTTTACCTCAAACCAAGGATGGTTGTTTAGTGCTAAAACAAACTCCTGTCCTACTGCACCAGTAACGCCTATTATTGCAACTCGCTTCATGCAAAAATATTCGCTCATTCAATTAATATTCCTTTAGCACGATGACCAAAACACACTAAATCCCATTACGATATTTCATGGTGTGAAATTTAGGCTAGAAAGAAACATTTCAGATTATATTCCTGTGCCACACGGCGGAATTTATTCTACTGGATTGCAAGTTGACCCAAAAATTATAGATTTTAGCTCAAATGTAAACCCGCTTGGTTTTCCAACTGCAGTAAAAGATGTGATTAAGAAAAACATGAATCTTCTTTCTGTTTATCCTGACTCTAACTCCTTAAAACTTAGAAATGATTTGGCAAGATACACTGGCATTTCAAAAGACCAAATAGTTGTGGGTAACGGTGCGACAGAAATAATTTACAATTTTTGCACAGCCTTTCTTAGCAAAAAAAGTCTAGTGGTAATACCGATTCCAACATTTGGTGAATATGAAGCTGCTGCGAGATTACGTGGGGCAAAAATTTCTTATCTCAGAACAATGAATCTGAACAAAAATATTTCAGAATTGCAAGTTCGTTTCACAAAAGCAAACTGTACCTTTATTTGTAACCCAAATAATCCGACTGGAATCTTGATCTCAAGGAAAAATATGTTAAAAATTTTGGAGACTGCTTATGATAAGTCTACATTGATGTTTGTCGATGAGTGTTTTATCGAGCTTGTTCCAAAATCAAACGAATCTATTATAACATATCTGAAAGAATTTGATAATCTCTTCATATTGAGGTCTCTGACCAAATCATTTGGATTGGCAGGGCTGAGAATTGGCTATGGTCTAGGAAGCAAGAAGGTCGTAGATGTGCTTCTAAGAATAAAACTACCTTGGAATGTAAATGGTCTAGCACAAAAAGTAGCAAGTACGGCACTCTCAAGCATCTCACACTTGAATAAAACGAGGTTACTAGTAAAAAGGGAACTCAAGTTTATGACAGATTCAATATCAAAGATTAGTGGCTTTACATATTATGACTCAGCAACTAATTTCGTTTTGATCAAATCAAAAATGAACTCAAAAACAGTTCAGAAAAAACTCATAGAAAAAAAAATTCTTGTAAGAGATTGTAGTACTTTTCGTGGACTTGATAACAAATTCATACGTGTAGCTGTCCGTGCACACAAAGAAAATGTAAAACTTGTCAGAGCTTTGGAGGAAATATGTCAAAAACATTGATGATACAAGGAACTTCATCTGGTGCTGGTAAGACAACACTTGTAATAGCTTTATGCAGAATATTTGCAAACTCTGGATATAGAGTAGCTCCATTCAAGTCACAAAACATGTCTTCTTATTCATACAAAGAAAATGGTTTTGAAATTTCTAGAGCACAAGCAATACAGGCAGTTGCAGCAAGAGCAGAAATAGATCCACGTATGAATCCAATTCTTCTTATGCCACTTGGCAACTATAGAAGTAAAGTTCTTGTCAAAGGAAAATTCTATAAAAAAATGTATGCAAAGGACTATTACAAAAAATTTGCGCTCTCCAAAGGACTAAAGGCTGCTACGGAATCGCTTGACTGGCTACAACAAAACTATGATTTGATAATAATAGAAGGAGCTGGATCTCCAGCAGAATTTAACTTGGAAAAATATGATATTGCAAACATGAGAATGGCAGAATATTCAGGTGCACCGGTAATTCTTGTTACAGATATAGACAAGGGAGGTAGCTTTGCAAGTATTGTGGGAACTATGGAGCTCATAGACCAGAAATACCGAAAATTCATCAAGGGTTTTGTGATAAACAAGTTTAGGGGCGATATGAGTATACTACGTCCCAGCCTCAAAAAGTTGAGGCAAAAGACAAACAGGCCTATAATAGGAACGATTCCCCTTCTAAAATTTGACATTCCGGAAGAAGATTCACTTCATGCAAATCCAAAACATGTACGCTGGAACAAAAAATATCTACAGCACTTGGATATGGAAATAGAAAATTTAAGCCGGATTGTAAAAGCTAGTTTGAATATGAAAACAATAGAGAGGTTGATCCAATGATTCTACTACCAATCCTAGCTGTAATACTAGCTGTATGCATAGACTTTGCATTTGGTGATCCAAAAAATAAATTTCATCCAACCGTGTGGGTTGGAACAATAATTGGAAAACTTGTACCATTTTCACGAGGATACTCTCCAAGAACCGAAAAGCTTTGGGGAGTAGTTTTTACAATTTCAATCACAACTTTGGTTGCTGTGGTACTTTATTTTCTAAATCGTGGATTAGGTTCCATAAATTCAATTACCAATTTCAGCTATGAAGATGAGCTTATTATTTTGATTTTTTCTGTTCTAATTACTGGAGTTTTACTTAAAACCACAATTGCCATAAAAGGAATGGAAAGTCATGCAAAGCTAATCATGCAGGCTCTTTCAAAAAATAACTTGGATGATGCACGAACAAAACTTTCTATGATAGTAAAAAGAGACACGAAGAATTTGGATAAACAACACATCATTTCGGGAACTTTAGAAAGTATAAGTGAAAATACCGTTGATGGAATCACAGGACCACTTTTCTACTTTGCATTCTTTGGTTTGCCTGGTGCATTTGTCTACAGAACCATAAACACAATAGATTCTATGATAGGGTACAAGACAGATTCGTTTAGAAATATTGGATGGTTTGGAGCAAATTGTGATAAGATACTAAACTATCTGCCAGCAAGAATAACAAGCCTTGTGATGATACTTGCTGCAATGATTCTTAGAGCAGATTGGAAGCACTCACTTGAAATAATGAGACGAGATGGCTCAAAGACAGAAAGTCCAAACGCAGGGTATCCTATGGCTACCTTAGCGGGCGCGTTGGGAGCAAGATTTGAAAAAATAGATCATTACATCTTAGGAGATGGAAATTCTGAACTTACTGAAGATCACTTCAAGTCTGCCATAGCTATAATGAAGCTCACAGCAATTCTGTTTTGTATTATTTTTACAATTCCAATGATTGTAATACTCTCATATTTCGGATGGTGGTTACATGCTTAAAGCAATAAACTCAGTAATTTCTTTTCTTACAATAATTCCTTCTACAAAAAATGTAGAGCTAGATACTGTCGCAAAGAACATGTACCTATTTCCTATTGCTGGTGCTGTGATTGGTTTAATTGTAGGTGCAGCTGGATTTGGACTTTCATTATTTCTGGAGCCCTTGATAGTAGGACTCTTGTTAACTGGCTCCATTGTAATTATAACCGGAATACATCATACTGATGCGCTTTGCGACTTTGCCGATGGTATGATGGTAAAGGGCACAAAAGAAAAAAAATTAAAAGCTATGCGTGATCCTGCAGTAGGATCAGCTGGTGTAATAACAATAGTGCTCTGTGCAGGAGGAATGATAATGGCACTTTCAATGATGAAAGGCTTTGAACTTTTTCAAGCACTTTTGTTAAGTGAGCTTCTCGCCAAATTTGTAATGGTCTTGCAAGCAAACAGAGGATCATCAGCGTGGCAAGGTCTAAGCTCTCCATTCACTCAATCTATGAAAGATAAAAAGAAGCTTGGTGTGGCTGGTGCACTAGCCCTCATACCTATAGTTTTGGTTGGTGGAGTAATGGGTGTAATTGTAATAGCAGTGGGTATAGCGTTGTCATTTGTGCTTCTTGCTATGGCAAATCGAAGTTTTGGCGGCATTTCAGGAGACGTCTTTGGAGCAACAAATGAGCTTGTTAGGCTCTCATCGCTTCTAATTTTTGCATCAGTATGATAGGGCTTGTTATGTGTGGAGGCAAAGGCACTAGGATGAAAACACCACAAGAAAAACTACTTCTTGTACACAAAAATCCGATTATTCAACATGTCATTTCAGCACTGCAAGAATCTAATTGCTTTTCCAAGATTGTAGCAGTCACTAGTCCTAATGCACCAAGAACATGGGAATTTCTCACAAACTTAGGAATTCATACAATGGATACTGCAGGTAAGGGATATGTTTATGATCTCAACCAGATTCTGCACAACTTTGACGAACCAGTATTTGTTACACCAGGCGATATGCCTCTTTTGGATGCAGAAATAGTAAAAAAAATTATACAATTAGCTGACATCAATAATATTTGGACTACAATTATTATTAGCAAAGAATTTCTTGATTCGCTCCATCTGAAATCTGAGTATTCAGTGATTTATGAAAAAAAACAATACTCTTACTCTGGCATATCAATCGTAAACCCAAACAAGCTAGCCGGGTTGATCACAGTTGACGAGTCATATGTAATACTAGACGATAAGAGAATTGCATTGAATCTAAACACAAAAGAAGATTATGATTTAGTCGGCACTACCTAGAATTTTACCATTTATCTTTGCAACAGACCCTGTTGGTTGAGCAAGAAGGTTTCCACACGACTTACAAGTAACACTAGTGGCTACATGAGAATAAACAACGCTTTCTTCGTTGCATTCATTACACTGTACTCTTTGAAACTTGCTATTTGGTTTTGGCATCAGAATTTGTGCTTTTTTCATTATGCAACCAACTCAAACTTTCTTAGTCTAATACCCGATGTATTAAATTTCTTTTTGCACTCTGAGCATGTAAAGAGTGGAGTAGCCTTCTTTGTAGTCTTTGCTGGCTTAGCAAGTTTTGGGAACTTTTGACCACCATATCCTTTCTTATCTTCGGCATGCCTTCTCTCCCCAATGGCTGAGCCTCTCCTCTTTCCTGCCTTGTAAATTGAGACCTTTTGTAGCGTATGTTTTTTGCACTTGGGGCAGTATCTTCTGACCTCCTTTGGCATGTTCATAACAGAAAACCGCTGCCGACCGTAATTTAAACATGCTTTGAATCTATAATAGTATCAAAAACTGAGTTTATTCGTGAGATCAAGTTCGCTTGCAACCATGATTTCATCATTGAACTCGGTAGCATTGGGAGAAAAGAAATCCGATGTTGTTTTGAAAAATTGTAATCTTGTTAACGTCTATTCTAGAGAGATCACGCAGGGTATTCAGGTTGCCATCTTTAAAGATAGAATTGCGTATGTAGGACTTGATGCGTCACATACAATCGGAGAAAAAACCGTAGTTATAGATTTAGAAGGTAGATACATCACTCCAGGATTTGCAGATCCACACATACATGTAGACCAGTTTATTTTACCATCAGAGCTTGCAAAAAAATCCCTTCTTTGTGGCACGACCTCTTTATTCTCAGATCCAATTGATATGGTAAGTGTTTGTGGCTACAAAGGTTTTCTAGAATTTGTTAAGCTCACAGAAAATCTACCAATAAGGTTTTTTCATGTTATTCCAGGAGGTCTGCCAGTTGACATAAAATTCAGTCATGCAAAGACTTTGAATCCTGCAGAAGAAAAAATGGCACTGAATTTGGAAAACGTTCTTGGTCTTGGTGAGGTCTTTTCTTGGACAAAGGTTACAACACGAGATGCAAAAACGATGAATACTTTAAAGAATATGTTAGAAAACGATTGTATCATAAATGGTCATACTGCTGGAGCAAGTGACAAAAAGCTAAACGCCTACGTCTCTTCAGGAATTCTTTCCTGTCATGAACCAATCGAATTTGTCCAAGTTCTTGAGAGACTAAGACTTGGTATGTGGATAATGATGAGAGAGGGTTCCATTAGAAGGGATTTGAAGCAAATAATACCAAATTTACTAGCACATGGAACTTACCATGATAGATTGATGTTTTGTTCAGATGGTGTGAATCCAAAAGATCTGTTAGAATTTGGTCATATTGATCACTGTATTAGAGAATCTGTTAGACTTGGGCTAGACCAAATTGATGCTATTGCCATGGCAACAAAAAATTGCTTTGACTATTACAACATGGGAAGAGACTATGGTGGAATTGCACCAGGTAAGATAGCAGACATCTTAGTTTTTGATGATCTTAACAAACTAAAACCAACAAAGGTCTTTGTTGGTGGCAAATTGGTCGTATCACATGGTACTATAATAACAATGATAAAAAAACCAAAAATTCCAAGATGGATGACAAAAACTGTAAAGATAAAACGAAAGTTTACGCCAAAGGACTTTATCGTTAAAAGTTTGGCCTCATCTGTACAAGCTCTTGTAATCAAGCTACAAACAGAAATAATAACGCAAAAGGATTACGAAGAACTTCAAACAAAAGATGGAAACGTAATTTCATCCATTGAAAAAGATGTTTGGAAAGTAGCCGCAATTGACAGAACATTTGGAACAGGCAAGTCTGCAATTGGATTCTTAAAAAACTTCGGCGCATCTATTGGCGCCTTTGGCTCCACACAAAGCTTTCATGAAAATGACATGATAATTTTAGGTTCCAATGAAAAGGACATGGCTTTTGCTGCAAACAACTTAGTTGAGATGCAAGGAGGTGCGATAGCAGTAAAAAATGAAAAAGTCATAGCCAAATTTGCTCTCCCACTAGCTGGTTTGATATCAATTTTACCATTTGAGAATGCACTTTTGGAATATGCAGAACTAAACTCGAAAATAGTTGATGCAGGTTGTAAGTTCAAAAATCCGTACCTAATTCCACTCTTTCTGCCTTTTCTTGCTTTACCTGAGATACGAATTCTATATAGTGGGATTGTGGATGTCAAAAAAAGAACCTATCTGGATATTTTGAATCAATAAGGTTTTAAAAGGGGCACCGAACTATCAGAAAAACAGGTAATTAATTTTGGCTTCAATTCAACAAACTCCACAAGGTCCAGTGCTTGTATTAAGAGAAAGTGCACTCCAGCAAAAAGGCAGAGACGCACAAAAAAATAACATTGCAGCTGCAAAGCTCGTTGCAGAGCTTGTACGCACAAGTCTTGGCCCAAGGGGAATGGACAAGATGCTTGTGGACTCTCTTGGTGATGTAACCATAACAAACGATGGCGCAACAATTCTAAAAGAAATTGATGTACAACATCCGGCTGCAAAGATGATGGTAGAAATTTCAAAGGCCGTGGATAATGAGGTAGGTGACGGAACAACCTCTTCAGTGGTATTTGCAGGCTCACTTTTGGCAAAAGCAGAAGAGCTTTTGGATAAAGATGTTCATGCTACAGTAATAATTGATGGATATCAAGCTGCAGCTGATAAGGCCCTTTCTCTTCTTGCAGAACTTGCTAAGTCCGTAGATCCAGAGGAAAAGGAAATCCTTCTTAAAATAGCAAAAACAAGCATGGAATCAAAGCTTGTATCTGAAGACAGTACCATGCTCTCAAAACTTGTTGTGGATGCTATATTACAAGTATCAGAAAAACAGGGCGAATCCAATAAAGTAGACCTGGACAATATAAAAGTGGAAAAGAAGGCAGGTGGCTCCATTAGAAATACCTCACTCATAAAAGGCATTGTCTTGGACAAGGAGGTAGTTCATAGCGGAATGCCAACAAAAATAGAAAAGGCAAAGATCGCACTTGTCAACGCACCGCTTGAAATAGAAAAAACAGAGATGAGCGCGGAAATTAGGATAACTGATCCAACTCAGATGCAGATGTTTCTTGAAGAAGAAAATAGAATGCTAAAAGCTATGGTTGATAAAATAAGTGAAGTCGGCGCAAACGTTTTGATTTGTCAAAAAGGTATTGATGATATAGCTCAGCACTATCTTGCCAAGGCAGGAATACTTGCTGTCAGGAGAGTGAAAGAAAGTGACATGACAAAGCTTGCAAAAGCGACAGGTGGAAGAAACAGCACAAACCTTGATGATCTTACATCAAAGGATCTTGGTTCTGCAGAACATGTAGAACAAAGAAAGGTCGAAACTGACAAGTGGGTGTTTATCGAAGGTTGCAGAAATCCTCGCGCAGTCACTCTTCTCATAAGAGGAGGCTCACAAAGGGTAGTTGATGAGGTTGATAGATCGCTTCATGACGCTTTAATGGTTGTCAAGGATGTGATTGAAAAACCCGCAGTTGTTGCAGGCGGAGGTGCTCCAGAAGAATACCTCGCTTCAGGTCTTAAAGACTGGGCAGACCGCTTTGAAGGAAGAGAACAGCTTGCAATCAAAAAGTTTGCGGAGGCTTTAGAAATCATTCCTCTTACAATTGCAGAAAACGCTGGCATGGATCCGATAGATACAATGGTTGCGCTGAGAGCAAAGCAGTCTCAGGGTAAAAAATGGACTGGAATTGATGCACGAAACACTCGCATAGCAGATATGTATTTACTTGATATCATAGAACCAGTAGCAGTAAAAGAACAGATAATAAAATCTGCAACAGAAGCGGCTTGCATGATTTTAAGAATTGATGATGTAATTGCCTCATCCGGCGCAAAGGGCGGAGGAGGACATGCACCTCATCCTCCAATGGGCTAAAAGCTTCTCATGTTAGAGCAGCTGCAGAATCTTAACATCGTTGGTTCTGTGGTTGTTTTAAACGATTTTTTTCTAGACAGGATAGTAAAGATACAGGATATATCAAAACTATATGAGCTGATCTCAAAAAAGAGCCAGCTTGGCGGTAGCATAAGAGGTATCCCACAAACAGATCTCAAAGGAGGAAATGCAACAAATATTGCATATGCACTTGCACGACTTGGCGCACCAGTTTCACTAATCACAGTGTCTGATAAGACAAGCTCCCATATTCTACAAGATACATTTTCTGAATTTCAAAATGCAGCTTTGTTTCTAATCGATGGAAAGCCCGGCAGAACTGTTTCTCTTGAATTTAGTAACAATGGTCACATTGTGAACATCATGCTATCTGATATTGGAGATAATGAAAACTTTGGACCTGAGAAACTAGGACAAAAAGAACAAACTGCGATTCAGAATGCTGATGCAATTATAGTTGCAAACTGGGCAAGTAATGAAAAGGGCACAGATCTTTCCAAGTTTGTATTTGAAAAATCCACAAAATCTCTTCACTTCCTAGACCCTGCAGACATACAATCTAGACCAGGAGAGTTCAAAGAAGCAGTGATTGAGCTCGCTTCAAACCTGGATTCCTTATGCCTCAATGAGAATGAATGTAATATACTCTCGAAACAGTTTGGTCTTGTAGATGTCACAGGTAACGATGAAACAAAAAGACTGGTTTCCACTCTCTCAGAAAAAATATTGGTACCAATAGATCTACATACATCACTTGGAAGCTTTTGGTCAAATGGTAAAGAAGTGGAATTTGTAAAATCCTTTCCTACAGAAGTAAAGTTTGTCACAGGAGCAGGCGATGTTTGGGATGCCGCAAACATACTGGGATATCTTGGGGGTCTTGAACCAAAAGAAAGACTACTTTTTGCAAATGCTGCATCCTCGCTTTATGTAGGAAATTCAAATGGTATTCCACCAACTATGCAAGAGGTATTGTCGTTAGCTACTATGACTCAATAAAAATAGTATCCCATTATAGAATCATACGGGATTACGATGTATTTCTCACACTCCATAATGATTTTTAATAATTATATTTACAAAATGTAATAAGCGCTTAAATTCTGCATAAATGATAGGCTGAGTTATTGAAGCTAAAAATATTAGTATCTGTAAGTGTAATTGCAATTCTTACAATCATCGCCGTTTATTTTTATATCGTGAAAAATTCATCTGAGAATGAAAAGAGTTTAGATTTTTCCAGTGAAGTATACAGATATCCACCTGACCATGCAAAGTTGTTTAGAGTTTATGCATATGAAAAAGATTTTCAGAGTATAGGTGGGGGAAATCAGATTCCGTTAATATTACAGTTTGAATTAAAACCGGAACTTACTGAAGTATACAGAGAAATTGGTTTAATCAACGAAACACAGAATACAGTAGCCATAATTCCAATTTTTACTGCAAGCGCATATGCCGATGGTGGATTCTATGATTATTACAAAGGTCGATGTGACACGCGTTGTTTGACTACAAAGATATTGGACGAATCTTCATCAAGAATCACTTCAAGTGCAAATGCAATTAAAATACTTCGATTGTTAGGATACTCTTTCATTACTGATATTGCTGTAGATACAAATCCTTTGCCTTGAATTACTACCTTGTCAAACTGGCATGCAGTAGCAGGAAGTTCTAAGGTTTCTTTTTTGTCTGAAAATGGATCCAGACCTTGTGAAAAGACCATTCTAGTGTTTTTGACCTTAATGGATAATCCATATCCAGAAAGAAGAAGCGTTTTCATGCAATTCACTTACGCATTTTAAGTACCGTAGGATCAAAACCCAAGTGACATCGTGCATCGCAGGTATAATCAATCCAATCAAAGGTTTCTCCTTGATGATAAATTCCGTTTCTGTCCTCGTAAATATAGGCAAGGACTCTGTCACATTTGCTTTCATTTTCAATACAATATTCGCTGTTTTGATCAAAATCTCCCCATACAGTAAGATATTCTGCATTTTTTGGACTCTTGAGATATTCGTTGACCTTTATCATCACCCAAGGTTTGGCATCATTTGTAAAAGTCATAATGTTTCCGTCTACAATCACATCGTGCTTCTGATACAAAGTTAGTCTATACTCTAATTGTTTTGATTCTTCGTTATAGATCACTAAAAGTATTACAACAGTTAGTAATCCAACTGCTATAATGATTCCAATTACCAGAGTATTCATCTAAGAAATTATGATCTGAACTAAACAAAAAGCATTACGACACACAGCATGTTTTTGGGAACAAATCGGGGGTAAACCATTTTTACTGCGGCTCTATAGTTGCAGGCGGTTTACTTGAAATGACATAGCTGACCCACGTTACATCCTCTACCTCATTTGTAATTCGATTGCTTATTTTTTCTAAAATATCTGTAGGAAGTCTTGTCCAGTCTGCTGTCATTGCATCAACAGAATCCACTACACGGACAGTAACAATGTGTCCATATTTTCTTTCATCACCTACTACACCAACTGCCTTGTCATCTCCCACTGCTGCATAAGCTTGCCAAACTTTGTCATACCATCCGGCTGCAGCAAGCTCATCTTCCACAATTTTGCTTGCAAGCTTGCAAATCTGTAGCTTCATCTGTGTTACCTCACCAATTATTCTAACTGCAAGTCCAGGTCCAGGAAACGGATGTCGATTCAGTAGTTTGTCTGGTACTCCAAGTACCTTTGCAACCTTTCGCACCTCATCTTTGTAAAGAAAACGCAGTGGTTCTAGTACTTGTAGGCTTAGCCAAGAAGGAAGGCCGCCAACGTTGTGATGTGTTTTGATTACTGCGGCAGGTCCTTTTGAGACGCCGCTTTCAATTACATCTGGATAGAGAGTTCCTTGAGCAAGCCACTTGAAAGGGCCATTTTTTTCAGCAAACTCAGTAAATATCTGTATGAATTCCTCACCTACAATCTTTCTTTTCTGTTCAGGATCCTTTATCCCCTTCAACCTTGAAAGAAACCGTTCTTTTGCATCTAGACGTGTAAAGTTTACTGCAAAATTATTTTTGAACATCTCCTCTACCTCCTTTTCTTCGTTTAATCTCAAAAGACCATTATCAACAAAAACACACTTGAGTCTCTTTCCTATTGCCTTTTGAATCAAAAGCGCTGCTACTGTAGAGTCTATCCCACCACTTATACCACATAGAACATTACCATCGATTTTTGAAATTTCATTTACGGTTGTTTCTATGAAATTTTGCATTGTCCAATCCTGTTTTGCACCACAGATGTTTATTGTAAAGTTCTTCAAAACCTCTGTACCTCTTTCTGTGTGAA
>JBBDNF010000003.1:0-1568 GCA_040877685.1 Nitrosopumilaceae archaeon | reverse complement strand
GAAACCTTGTTAACACTTTGCTGGTTATAGGAACTCTAAAACCTGTAGGCAATGAGCAAAGAGGAGATAGAGTTTATCGGCAAGCAAGTAAAAGACATGTACGGCACTTTTATTGGCAAAGTCGTTGGCACCATAACCGATATCGATGGTTCTGTACAAACTGTCGGAGTAGATTGTGGTTCAGAAGGCCTCAGACAGCTGCCATTTGAGCAACTCGTAGTACAAGGTGCGTATGTAATCTACATCCCGAGATGGAGATTAGAAGCACAACGCTTGTTGCGCGAAAAGGGTCTTACGTTACGTCGAATCAAAGCTCTGATAGACATCGTCTCCGAAAATGACGACATGAAGGAGGACGCAGAGCTCATCCATGAAAAATACAAGATGAAGTTGCTTACTCTCGAAGAAACTGAAAAACAAATCAAGCAAAAACTAGACCAAAGAATAGCAGAGTTGGATAGCCAATTCAAGTCTATTAGACTGTTGGTATTTGATGCCAAGTTGCAATACAAGAGTAACGAGATATCAGATGCCAAATACGAATCTGTAAAGACCCAAACTGTAGAAATAATAGAACACATCGAGCACGAAAAAGCAGAGATAGTAAGCATACAACGTCGCATAACAGATCTTTCCGTGGAAAGTGTGGAGCGTACAGAAGGCCCCAAACAAGAACTTCAATCAGCCGCCCTTTCATATTTGGGAAAGGTAGAAAGTACACCGGTTTCGCAGCCAGCCCAAGCTGCGGCAGCACCAGTCTCTGGTCCAGCCGATGGTAACACAACTCCCCCATCACCACAGCAAAAACCTGTAGCAATTGGCGCTGACGGTGCAGAAGATTCTCAAGATTCAGACTGGCTTAGAAGGATGTCATCCCAATAAGAAAACTGAATAGGAAATAACAGGTTCGCTCCCAGCCTCCTTTATCTACAAGCAAATCTTTTTTTGACTAAGCAAGAGATCTTGTCTATTGGCTTCAGAGAGTTATCCTATAGGATTGGGGCATAATGACTATGAGACACGAAAGAGGGCACAAGCTGATTTTATCGCATTTTGGGCCGAACAAGCTAAAAACCTACACTGGTTTGAGGAGTGGGAACGTACACTAGAATGGCATGCGCCATTCGCTAAGTGGTTTGTGGGTGGGAAACTCAACGCATCGTACAATGCCTTAGACGTACATCAACAAAAGCGAGGAACAAAACCTGCCATATTATGGGAGGGAGAAAACGGCGAAAGTCGTGTTCTAACATATCACGATCTATGGGTTGAAGTTAACAAGTTTTCAAACGTACTGAAATCACTTGGAACGACAAAGGGGGATAGGGTTACAATCTATCTGCCCATGGTGCCAGAGTTGATCATAGCTATGCTTGCATGTGCAAGAATTGGAGCAACACATACTGTAGTTTTTTCTGGATTTAGCGCCAGCTCATTAAGAGATAGAATTGAAGATTCAAAATCTAAAATTGTAATAACCGCAGATGGTGGTTTGCGACGTGGTACTGTTGTAAAATTAAAAGAAGTGGTTGACGAAGCAATATCTGATTTTGATTTTGTACAAAATG
>JBBDNF010000002.1:0-1602 GCA_040877685.1 Nitrosopumilaceae archaeon | reverse complement strand
GACGACAAATTACAATTTAAACCATTGGAATGCAGATCAACTAAAACTATTTTATTTTATTTCCGGTAATAGGGTTAAGTGAAATTTCCCAGATGTTGTAGCAAAGATCCTGTGTATTTGATTACTTATGACTGTGGACCTGAACCAAATGAAACCATCTTGGTGTGTAAAGATCATTATTTAGAAGAACCTTTTCAGAGGTTTGCCATCAAAATAGAAAAATTGCAAGAGTAGACTTAATAGTTCTATACAAAAACGAGCTCTTGTTGCAAAAATTAGTTTTTTCCCTAATCATTATCTTTTTGTTATTTAATGCTATTAGTGTATATGCGCAACAACCTCGCCTTGCTACCTTCCATGAGACGGCGCAGATCATAGTTGATCAGAGATTCCAAAATAAAGCATCAACATCAATAACTGTTATGAGTACAAGTACACAGGAAATTCGTGTACCTGTAGAACTAGATCAAAAAATACGCGATACAGAGCATGTGGTTGCAGTTGTAATAACAAATGAAAACCAATGTGTTTTGGGCGTGAAAGATGAAGCATGTGTTTTGATAAATATATCTAGAGAGGGGTTTGAAGGTGGCATAACTGAGGCACAGTCTAGTGCACGAGAAATAGGAGATTCTCTTATAGGCGACATAAACAAGGCATTTGATATCGATTCCAAATTCCATTCTGTCTTTATACATTCTGACGATAAAATAAACAGAGAGTTAGAAACATCCGGCATAATTTCTGGAAGAGGTATTGTGTCTGCAGTTTATACCATACCAAAATCTGACACGTCATTTCTTTATGAAAAATTATCTGCAATATTACTTCCTAAACAAATAAGAGATGCCGGAGGATTTCTAGCTGTAGCAAAGAAAATTTCTGATGATTCTATTTCCTCAGTAACTTTTTCTATCATACCAAAAGAAAATACATCAATTTTTCAGCTTCAAGTATCACGAGATTATCCAATAGAAGCAAAAATGTTATCCATCAACCCACTTGAATTGTTTGGTACAGAAAAGCTTGAGAGATCAAACTATTTCAAAGCTGGGTTCTTTCCTCTTAATTCACTCATCCAAGTAGTAGTTTTGTCAAATGAAACAATGAAAGTTACTGGTCATGGTAGTGACCTTATTCCAATTACAGAAAAAGACGGAGAAAAATATCCATCAGATCTCACAAAAAACGGTTGGCTTTTTGACCCTGATTCTGGCAATATGATAGTAGGAAAATATCTTTTTGGCAAAACCTTTGAGGCAAGCCAAAATGACTTAAAATTAACTATAGGCAATTCAACACAATCTGAAACACCAGTTGATAGTTCATTATACATTCTAGCCGGTATTGCCATAGTAGCGGCTGCAGCAATATTCTTTTATTTAAAAAATCCTAGGGCCAAACATTAGAGAATCAGTACTGCTGCAGCAAATACAGTTGTCCAACGTCCTCGTGAATCACCGATTGCACTCTGGGTGATACTTTGTGTTTTGTATATTTCGCCTGAAATTTTCCACTGTTGTCTTTTTTCGTCCCAGCTCTTATCGATATCAAATTTTATTCCAAGAGAAGAAGCTAACATTTGCGCAGCAATATCTTCGG
>JBBDNF010000001.1:0-8914 GCA_040877685.1 Nitrosopumilaceae archaeon | reverse complement strand
CTTGTTGCATCAGAAACATATCCTTTGTATCTTAAAGTAAGATCTACTACAATCATGTCTCCATTTGCAAACTTTCTTTTTGTTACTTGCGCGTGTGGTAGTGCACCATTTGGTCCACCAGCTATGATCAATGGATTAAGAGTTGATTTGTATCCAGTTGCGAACATGTCTCGCTCTAATGCAAATGACATTAAAATGGTTTGAAGCTCCATCTCAGATTGTCTTTTTTTTATCTTATTGGTACAAAGCTCAAACATTTCATCTAAGATTTTAGAGGCTTGTTTGAGTATACTTATTTCAGTAGAGTCTTTTATTTCACGTGCACGATAGAATGGATCTGTTGATGATTTTACGCTAGGAATGGTTTTTTTGAGTGTATGAATCGTGTCATAATTATTACTGTCTGTACAAACTTTTTTTCCTTTCAATTTTGTAGCAAGAGTAGCAAGTGAGCCTTGGCCTCTTTCTGATTTTATCACATTACAGCCAACTGATTCCTCTTTTGCTCGACCTACTTCAAGTTCAGGTGCAATTATTGTAGTACCACTGTCATCTAAAACTCCAATGGCTTCGCCCCAAAATCCAGTCATGTAAAAAAGATTCTCTGGTTCAAACGCTACTATGGTATCACAATCAATTTTTGTACAAAATTTTAAAAGACTTTGTCTGCGCTTTTGCAATACAAAAAATTTGCCAATTCTCCATTTATGTTTGCTGGAAGGTTTAGATATTGGGATAAGGTCATTTTTGCAATGGAAGAGAAAAAGAAGGTAGTAGCACTGCTATCAGGCGGTTTAGACAGCCGGCTAGCCGTAAAAATGATGCAAAAACAAGGATTTGAGGTAGAGGCTATAGCGATAAAGACGCCTTTTTGTGATTTTGATTGTGGAAGAGGATGTGGATTTGAGATCCGAGAAACTGCAGACAATCTTGGTGTGAAACTAAAAACGGTATATCTTGGCGATGAATACATCGAGATGCTAAAGCATCCAAAGCACGGGTTTGGATCTGGAATGAATCCATGTATTGATTGCAGAGCAATGATGTTTGAAGCTGGAAAAAAACACATGGAAGAGATCGGAGCTGAGTTTATAATTTCGGGTGAAGTTCTTGGCCAAAGACCAATGAGCCAGCATGCACCAGCTCTTAAAACAATTGAAAAAGAGTCCGGTCTTGAAGGAAAAATTGTACGACCACTTTCTGCAGCATTATTGCCACCAACAGAGCCCGAGCTAAATGGTCTGATCAAAAGAGAAGATCTTGGAAAGATAAGAGGTAGATCAAGAAGAGATCAGCTAAAGATGGCACAGGAGTTTGGAATTGAAAATCCGCCAAATGCAGGAGGGGGTTGTCTTCTTACAGATCCAGCATTTGCAATCAGAGCAAAAGACCTTTTCAAACATGTAGAGACTCCAACAACAAATGATATAGATCTCTTGAAAATTGGAAGACATTTTCGATTTGATGAAAAGACAAAACTGATTGTTGGAAGAAACCAAGATGAAAATGAAGTCATAAAGGCACTTGCACTAAACAGAGATGTTTTATTTGAGGCAAAAGATCATGTTGGTCCTATTACATTGCTGCGAGGAGAAGGTGTGCAAAATTATCTAGAGCTTGGAGCTACTATAACACTAAGATATTCTGATGCACCAAAGGAAGTTTCTAGTATTGTGCTAGTCCAGAAAAACGGCATAAAATCTGAAATTTCAGCAATCCCAGCTAAAGAAGAAGCCTATCTCCAGTACAGAATTTAGCCATGCAAGCTAGTCTGTGAAATGCTCTTAACTAGTAAGACTTTTTGAGGGAGAGCCTCGCATTACCTGTAGATGCAGGCCCAGAAAGCACCAACCTATCTAAAGGCAATTACGCTTAGAGATGCTAGCGATGTCCATGCCATAAAAGAGGACATCAAAAAAAATATGATCCTAGTGCTAAGAGTTACTCCACTTGCACAAAAAAATGTTGATGAGCTAAGAAAATCTGTTGAAGAGATTTACGCTATTGCCAAAACAACCGGTGCTGACATTGCAAGATTAGGTGAAGAAAGAATTATCATTACCCCTCCAGGTGTAAAGATCTGGAGAGCAGAATACGATCTAAAGTAGTTTAATTGCTTCTTGTATGTGTGGACATGACGTCATAATTCTAAACATTCTATGAATTGACATGGAAAGATTTTCTGATTTCCTTCTTTCACCATGGTTTACAATAACTCTTCGAAGTTTTGGTCGCAATTTGTGTACAAAGGACATCAATTGGTTGTAATCACTGTGACCACTGAAGCCATCAAGCTTTTCTGTGGCACAGTTTATGTTGATAACTTCAATCTTTCCTTCTTTACCTATAATAGAAACTTGCCTTGCTCCATCTAACACTCTTCTACCAATGGTTCCATTAACCTGATAGGAAACAAACAGTATCTTATTTTTCTGAACCGGTGCAATGCTTTTGAAATATTCTAAAACTGGTCCACCTTCAAGCATTCCAGAAGTTGCAATTATTATGCATGGTCCTTCTCGCAGTGCTTCTTCTCTTCCATCTGCGTGTTCAATGTTTGTAAAATATTCCGAGTCAAATGGATTATCATCAGTTTCCAAGATCTTCTGTCTTAGCTCACGTGCAAGATATTCAGGAAACGCTTCATGGATCGATGTTGCTTCTGCGATCATTCCTTCCATAAATACAGGACATTCTATGATCTGGCCTGTTTTCATGTATAGATCCATTACCATCAGTAGTTCCTGAGCACGACCAACCGCTGGGATAGGAATTAGTACCTTGCCACCATTTCGGAGAATCTCGTTTACTGACTTTATAAAGGCAGATTCGACCTCTTCGCGTGTAGGCATGATGTCCTCCTTTGCGCCATAGGTACTCTCTATTAGCAAAGTCTCTACTCTCGGATAGTTCCATGTTGCACTTTCAAGAAGCATAGTCTTGCCATACTTTAGATCCCCTGTGTAGACAAAGTTGTGGTCACCATTGCCTATGTGAAAGTGACAGGTGGCGGAACCAAGAATATGACCAGCATTAGAAAAGACAAGTTTGATGTCAGGAGAAATGTCCGTAACAGTTCCATATGGAAGAGTTATTGTTTGTTTCATGACCTGCTTGACATCTCTTTCTGAATACAGCGGAATCTTTCCTTGGGCTGCAGCAACCTTGATTGCATCCAGCTGAATCAGGTTCATCATTGGCAGCGTAGGTTCTGTGCAGTACACAGGTCCGTTGTAACCATATTTGAAAAGGGCAGGCAGAAATCCTGTGTGATCAAGATGTGCGTGGCTGATTACAACTCCATCAAGCTCATCTAGTGTTATGTTTATCCAGTCAAGTCTTGGAAATGCTTCTAGTGCTGATTTGGCGCCAGGGTTCACACCGCAGTCTATCAGAATTTTGCTTTCACGTGTTGTCAAAAGCATACAGGATCTACCTACTTGACTGAATCCACCTAAAGTAACAAGAGAAACTTCGCTATTTTCGGAAAGCCTTGGCCTAAAAATTTTTTCGCCAACTTGTTTTAGATGCCTGCTTCTTTCTGAAGATGACATTTTCAGATTATAATTTATAGTTTGTATTGTCTGTGACTGAATTGTAGTAGCTTTTCTTATACGCATTCGCCAACCCATTTTTTCAATAAGATCTGCCATGTTGAATGCAGCATTGTTGTACAAGAGCCATGGTCGCTTTACCTCAAGAGTCATTTCTCCCGTAGCAGTATCAAAGAATGTGCCGTGAAGTTCTGCTTCTTTTGGTAGAGCTTGGGTGAGTATCTGTCTTGCTTCTTCTTCTGTTTTTCTTATGGACTCTTCTGTTCTTACGACGATTCTTTTTTTGATAACATTAACCATGTTTGAAATTATTTCGTTGTGTTCCATCAGATATCGGGGCTTTTTTGTATAAATTGCAATTCGAGGACCCTCATAGTCTATCTTGGTGACGTCGGCCTCTTTTGGGATACTTTGCAGTATGGTGCCCATTATGTTTGAGGCTGGAGATATTTCTCGTTGTTGTTGTTTTCTTTGCAACAAAATCACTAAAGTGTAATGATGGCTTTCTTCTGTTCTTTCGTTAATAACCTGAATCCTTTTTGATCTATTATTGCGACGTTAATTCCGTCTCCTGTTCCAATGTTTCTTGTGATTGCGGCCTTTACAGCTCGTAAAGCTATTACCTTACCCTCTTCTACGGTGAGTCCGTCACGGTACTCACTTTCCAAAAGACCGTATGCAACTGGAGAACCACTTCCTGTTGTCACAAATGTTTTTTTGTCAAGGGAACCAAACATATCGATGTTGTATAGGGATGGTCCTTGATTGTCATAACCGCCCACAAGTATGTCTACAATAAATGGATAGTATCTGTTCTGGAAGAAAATCAGTGATGCAAGTCTTGCTATAGACTTTATTGGAAGATATTCTTGTTTCTCTATCCTGTGTATGTTGGAGTGATATCTCAACATATCAGTAACGTTTTGCGCATCAGCAACACCGCCCGCAATAGTCATGCCTGCGTGTTTATCGATCTTTTGAATCTTCATTGTGTTATTGTTTGCTATGAAATAACCTGCGCTTGCTCTCATGTCTGCACACAATACTACACCGTCTGTACAGGCGATTCCTACCGTAGTGGTTCCATGTAGTGTGTGTTGTTCAACATAGTCAGACAAATAACATTCTCCTTAACTAAAGATACTTTGGATAGATAGCACCCTTTTAAATAACTTTGCGTTGCTAAACGGGAGATTGATAAATAATGAGATTTCATCAAAAACCCATGTCATCTCACACAATGGAGCTGCCAAGACAAATAGTCATTGGCGAAAAAAACATTGATGGTATTGGAAATTTTATAGCTAATCTTGCGAATCCAAAGAAAGTTTCTCTTGTTTCTGGGGATCAAGTGCGAAAAATAACATACAAAAAAGTTGAAAGATCGCTTTCAGACTCGAAAATAAAGAACGTCTGGCACATTAGCACAAATAATGATGTAAAAGCTGCAAAAAAAACTCAACACAAAATAAAGAAAGATGGTAGTGATCTCATAATAGGAATTGGTGGCGGAAGATCTGTAGACATTGCAAAAATGGTTGCATTTAATTTAAAAAAACCGTTTGTTAGTATTCCAACTTCTGCATCACATGATGGAATTGCAAGTCCATTTGTTTCCTTACGTGGGGACAAACCACACTCTATAATTGCAACAGCACCACTAGGAGTCTTTGTCGATATTGAGATCTTAAAGAAAGCCCCACGAAAACTTCTTGCCAGTGGATGTGGTGATTTAATGGCAAAAGTAACTGCAGTAAGAGATTGGGAGCTTGCAAGAGATAATGTTGGAGAATATTTTGGAACCTATGCTGCAAACCTTGCTTCAATGAGCGCAGAGATAATAATAGAAAATTCAAAGAATTTCAAGAAAAAACCTGATGTGAGAATGATAGTTGAAGCTTTGATTAGTGCAGGAGTTGCTGCTTGTATTGCAGGAAGTAGTAGACCATGTTCAGGAGCAGAACATCTCTTTTCTCATGCACTTGATTATTTAGAACCTGGTGTGGGTCTGCATGGAGAAAAGTGTGGGATAGGTTCTATCTTGATTGCTAAGCTGCAGGGCCAAGACTGGAAAAAAATAGTTACCATGCTAAAAAATGTAGGAGCCCCAACTACTGCAAAGCAGATTGGTCTAAAACCAAAAATTCTGGCAAAGGCGTTGATGATAGCTCCATCACTTAGACCAGAGAGATATACAATTCTAAATCAAGTAAAGATGACTGAA
Source organism: Nitrosopumilaceae archaeon (assembly GCA_040877685.1). Classification (GTDB taxonomy): domain Archaea; phylum Thermoproteota; class Nitrososphaeria; order Nitrososphaerales; family Nitrosopumilaceae; genus JBBDNF01. The sequence continues at coordinate 3,136 of JBBDNF010000001.1, read as the reverse complement.
GAAAAGGCTATTGCACTTGCAAAAAGTACTGGCGTTTTGTAGATTAAGCAGCTTTTGGCTCTGCAGCTTTTGGCTCAGCCGCTTTTGATTCTGCTGGTTTTTCTTGGGGTTTTTCGGTCTTGGTGTTCATATAACCTTCAATAAAGTTGATCTTTTCCAGTTTATTTACAAACTTGAAAATATCATTTACTATTGCGCGTTTTATTATCTGTAATCCTTCTGCAAGAAATGTTTCTTCAGGCATGGTAATGTCAAGTTGTGTTCCGTTTATCTTGAATTGAAGTTTAGATTCATCAACTGGTAAGCGTCTTTTTAAAAGTCCCATAATTTTTTCTTCGTCAGTATTAAGAGATTTTACTATATTCACGTCATAAATAATGGTCTTTCCAGCAAATCTGTGATTAAAATCCACCTGAACTCTGCCAGAACCTATAAACCTGACAATTCCTGTTCTTTCATCCACCTCTATTGCATCTCCAACTGAAATTTTTTCAGCATCATCACCAAGCTTACGGAGTGGAATCATACGAACCTTACCAGAATCGCGTACACCAAAACCCTTCTCTGGGGGAACCTCTACTGTGAGCTTATCACCTTCACTAGTGTTAAGCAATGCATCGTCTAATCCTTTGAGAACCCATGACTCTCCTACTGAGACAAGTCGTGGTTGATATCTCGCATTAGCATCATGAAGTGAATTTGATTTGGCATCAGCCTCTCTTGTAGTTTCAAAAACTTCGCCAGTATCTTTTACCTTTGCAGTATAATCGACTAAAACTAAAGTACCTTTTTGTAAAGTCATCGTGATCGATGCTTAGAATTCCTTATATTAAGTTAACATGTGTTTAGAGTGCTTTTAGTTTTTCTTCAGCTACTTTGAGTGCTTCTGGATTTGTTTTGTATCCCATCATATCAAGAGTTGAAGAAATTGCAGATATGGTTCTCATGACGTGATATCTATGAACTTCGCCCATGCATCCCACCCTGAACACTTTGCCTTTTAGTTCACCAAATCCTCCTGCAACAAGGACTCGGAATTTTTCTGAAAGTGTTGTTCGAAATGTTTTGTCTTCTAGTCCTTGCAGATAGTTTAGAGCAATTACAACGGTTGATCTAGCATCCTCTTTTGCAAATGGAGTAAGACCCATTGCACTCAAACCTGAATAGAATGCATCTGAACAGATTCTGTGTCGCTTTATTCTTGCCTCCATTCCCTCTTCTAGTATTATATCAAGTGCTTCCCGGAATGCGTAGAGTAGTGGAAGTGCAGGAGTAAATGGAGTTTCTTTGACATCATCATAGTACTTGAAGTATCTTGCCAAGTTAAAATAGAAAGTAGGTGGCGGATTGGCAATCATGAATTTTTTTGCTCGTGGACTAATCGAGATTGGTGAAATTCCGGGTGGTGCAGCCATAGCCTTTTGCCCTGCAGCAATACATACATCAATTCCCCACTTGTCTACAGGAAGTTCTTCGCCTCCAAGAATTGAGACTGCATCCACTACGTAGTATGAGTCATTTCTTGAGGTAAGCTTTGAAATTTTGTCTAGGTACTTGACCTGAGTTCCAGTAGATGTCTCGTTATACACTACATAGAAAGCTTTGACATCTTTATTGTTATCAAAGGCTTCTTTTACCTTTTCAAAACTTGCATTTTCGCCAAAAGGAGTTGTAAGTCTGATGACATTTGCTCCTTGCCATTCTAACATCGTTGCAAGTCTGCTACTAAATTCACCGTTTACTGGAATTATCACTTTGTCACCTTTTTTTATCAGGTTTACAACGGACGCCTCTACTGCACCAGTTCCAGATGCAGTAAGTACAACTATGTCGTTAGAAGTCTGAAAAACTTTCTGAGTTTTTTCTATAACATCAGTGTATAATTTAACAAAATCTTTACTCCTATGGTTTATTGTAGGAGTAAACATTGCACGTGTAACTCTTTCGGGAACGTTTGTGGGTCCCGGCAACATAACCAAATATTCCAAATAAATTCTCCAATCTTTACGGTCAGTAGCCGTTATTTATAATTAAAGAATTTTAAGTCGTCTTTCTGCATCTATTTTTAGTAGCACGTTTTTTGTTCCTTCTGACACAAGCTCTTTCCAGTTTTTTCCAGTTGCAATCATTTCACGTATGTAGGTTCCAGAAAACTTTTCGCGTTCCTTTAGTGGTACTTTCATGGTCTTAATTCCACGTTTTTGATAAAGTGTAAGGGTAAAATCATCATTTGAAAATACAATATCGTATTTTGGAACAATAGAGTCTACGTGATATGTCCACTTTTCATGATCATATATGTCTGGGATATAGAAAATCTTGGTTCTTTTTAGCATGGTGCTTTCAAGAGAAGAAAGTATCATTTCCTTTCTTTCGTCTGCAGAAAAGGGGTTTCGCTTTTCATTACTTTTGTCAGAGCTGCCTATGCCTACCCAAAGGTTCTCAACATGTGAGAGCCCAAACTGCACGGCTTCCAGATGACCAAGATGGAAAGGTTGAAACCTTCCAATAAAAAGACCGTTCATAACTAAAATTTGTTTAATTCTTTAAAAGACTATCATTATGATAATAATAATCTGTATAATCTATAAACCAGATTCAAATACCAGCATCTAGCATTGCAGCCATAAGTAAGACAGCTATGGAAATAAAGACAATAATTCTGCCAAGTAAAATTATTTGTGAACGAAGTTTTTGAACCGAGTCCTGAGACATTTCTTTTGATTCAATTTTTCTTTCTATTTCCGGTCTAATTATCCTGATGTGCGCCACAAAGACTGCGATTAAAGCTATTACAAGAATTATTTTTATTGTAAGTATTATTCCATAGTTTGTTGAAAACAGTTCTTGCCTAGTTAGAATGTTATGCGAGTTGTAAAGACCTGTAGCAATTAAAATGCCCAAAGATGGTACAGCAATCTTGTTGAATTTTCTTCCTACTCGTATCATTATTGTTAATCTTCCTTCTACAGACTCTGAAATTGTCTTCAACAGTGGAGCAAGTACAACTCCAAGGAAAAGTGATCCACCCACCCAGATAGAAGCAGAAATGAGATGCGCCCAGGTTATTAGGACCTCAATAATTGGCATCGTCGATCTATCAATTATTATGAATATTATCTATTCGCATTCGAGA